>NZ_QLAD01000010.1:184482-227106 GCF_024355235.1 Pseudomonas sp. S12(2018) | reverse complement strand
GGTCGGTGGCGTAGACCAGAATCGCCGAAAGGCCATCGGCCGTTTCCGTGGTGTCCAGCGTCAGGTCGAACTGTGCAGTGTGGTTGTCCCAGTCCAGACGCTCCACCTCCAGGCCCGGCAGTCGCTCGATGGCGCGCAGTTCACCGGCATCTTCGCTGTGGTGGTTGAACAGCACCTGGAACAGCGGGCTGTGTGACAGGCTGCGGCCCGGTTCCAGGGCTTCCACCAGTTGCTCGAACGGCAGGTCCTGGTGGGCCTGGGCCTGCAGGGTGGTCTGGCGCACCTGCTGCAGCAGTTCGGCGAACGACAGATCGGCACCAATCCTCGCCTCCAGCACCAGCGTATTGACGAAGAAGCCGATCAGGCGCTCGGTTTCAAGACGGTTGCGGCTGGCCACCGGCACCCCGACCCGCACCTGCGCCTGGCCGCTATAGCGGTGCAGCAGGGTCTGGAACGAAGCGAGCAACAGCATGAACGGGGTCACTCCTTCGCGCTGGGAAAGCGCGCGCAGGCCACGGGCCAGTGCGGCATCGAGCACGATATCCAGCTTCGCGCCCTTGAAGCTGCGCGTGGCCGGCCGCGGTCGATCGCTCGGCAGCTCCAGCACCGGCTGCTCGCCGCCCAGTTGCCGGCACCAGTAATCGAGCTGGCGCTCGCGCTCGCCGGCCTCCATCCACTGGCGCTGCCACTGGGCAAAGTCGGCGTACTGGATCGGCAGGGCCGGCAACTGAACTTCGCGCCCCTGGCTGTAGCCCGCATACAAGGCGATCAGCTCGTCGACCATCACCTGCATCGACCAGCCATCGGAAACGATATGGTGCTGAACCAGTACCAACACATGGTCTTGCGCCGCCAGCCGCAGCAGCCTGACCCGCAGCAGCGGCCCCTGGTCCAGGGCAAACAGGCGGCCGTTCTGGGCCTCGATACAAGCCTGGATCTGCGCCGCCGGATCGTCCCCTGCATACAGCACCTGGAGGTCGATATCGACACGGGCCTGCTCGGCAATCAGCTGACGCGGCTCGCCCTGCACCTCGACGAATGTGGTGCGCAGGCTTTCGTGCCGCGCCAGCAGGCTGTCGAAACTGCGCTGCAGCGCCGCAACGTCCAGCGCCCCGCGCAGGCGCAGGGCGGCCGGCAGGTGATAGGCACTGCTCTGCGGATCCAGCTGCCAGAGGAACCACTGGCGCTCCTGGGCATACGACAGCGGCAATGGCCGGCCGCGCTCGACACAGGTGAACGGGGGCTCGCCGGCGGCCTGCCGCCCCCCCAGCGCTGCCACGAAGTCGCCCAGCCGGCTGCGCTCGAAAAGGGTACGCAAGGCAACCTCCAGCCCCAGCACCTGACGCACCCGCGACACCACCTGGGTGGCCAGCAACGAGTGCCCGCCGATCTCGAAGAACGCATCGTCCAGCCCTACCCGCTCCAGCTTGAGCACGTCCTGCCAGATCGCCGCCACCTGTTGTTCCAACGCGCTTTGCGGCGCCACGTAGGTGTGCTGGGCCTGGCTGGCATCGACCGGTGGCAGGGCCTTGCGGTCCAGCTTGCCGTTGGGGCTCAGCGGCAAACGTTCAAGAAACAGCAGGTACGCCGGCACCATGTAGGCGGGCAGCACCGCGCGCAAGTGTACGCCGATCGCTTCGCGCAACGCCGCCTGGGCCTGCGCCTCCAGTGCCTGGCGGCTGTCGCCGGGCACCACATAGGCAACCAGCTGCAGGCCGTCGGCAGCGGGCTGGGCCAGCACCACCGCCTCGCGAATGCCCGGTTGTTCGAGCAGGCGCGCCTCGACTTCGCCCAACTCGATGCGAAACCCGCGAATCTTGACCTGATGGTCGATACGCCCGGCGTACTCGAGCACCCCTTCGGCATTGAAGCGGGCCAGGTCGCCACTGCGGTACAGGCGCCCACCCGGCTGCGCGGCGAACGGGTCGGGGATGAAACGCTCGGCCGTCAGGCCCGGGCGGTTGAAGTAGCCACGGGCGAGCAACTCGCCGCCGATCACCAGCTCCCCCACCACCCCCACCGGCGTCGGTGCGCCGCTTGCATCCAGCACATGGAGGCTGCGCCCGCCGAGCACCCGACCGATCGGCATGCTCAACGGGGTGCTGCGCACACCGCTGACATAATCATCGCATTCGAGGGTGGTGACACAGACCGTGGCCTCGGTGGGGCCATAGGTGTTGAGCAGCGCCACCTGCGACAATCCGGCCTGGCGCCACGCTGCCACCCCTTCAGGTGGCATTGCCTCGCCGCCGATGTGCACGCGCCTGAGCTTGCCGTAATCGCGTGGGCCAGCGGCGGCAAAGTCCTTGGCCAGCAGGTTCCAGTAGGCGGTGGACAGGTCGGAAACGCTGACCTGCTTGTCGATGACCTCGTGGTAGTAGCGTTCGCTGTCCCAGAGTTCCTGGCCGCGCAGCACCACGGCAGCGCCGCAGATCAGCGCAGGGTAGAACTGCTCGACGAAGGCATCGAAGTTGAAGGTGGCAAACTGCAGGATCCGGTCGTCCGGCCCGAGCCTGGAGAACTCACGCGCGACCTGCGCATGCCCGGCCAGCGCCAGGTGGCTGATGCCCACCCCCTTGGGGCGCCCGGTGGAGCCGGAGGTGAACATCACATACGCCAGGTTGTGCGCATGGGCGGTATTGGCCAGGTCGCTGGCGTCGAGCTGGCGCCAGGCCGCATCCTGGTCCAGGCACAGGCTGCGCACCCCGCACGGCAGGCCCAGGCGCGCCAGCAACGGGGTCTGGGTCAGCACCAGCGGCGTGGCGCTGTCCTCGATCATGCACAGCAGGCGGTCCTGCGGGTACTGCGGGTCCAGCGGCACATAGGCGCCACCGGCCTTGAGCACCGCCAGCAGCCCGACGATCATGTCGATGCCGCGCTCCACCGCGATGCCGACCGGCACCTCCGGCCCTACCCCGCACGCCACCAGGTGGCGCGCCAGGCGGTTGGCACGCTGGTTGAGCTCGGCATAGCTCAGTTGCGTCGACTCGAAGATCAGCGCCAGGGCCTGCGGGCGCTGCGCCACCTGCGCCTCGAAACGCTGGTGCACGCGCAGGTCGGGACAGGTCAGCGGTGCACGCCCCCATTGCTCGAGCAGACACTCGCGCTCCTCGCTCGAGAGTAACGCCAGTTCGTCGAGGCGACACGTCGGGGTGGCGACCACGGCCTGCAGCAGGGCCACCCAGTGGCGTGCCATGCGCTCGATGGTCGCGGCCTTGAACAGGTCGCTGGCATAGGTCCAGGCCACCTGCAACTGGCCGCCCTGCTCGTAGGTGTCCAGGCTCAGGTCGAACTCGGTGGTACGGCTGCGCCAGTCGAGCATCGACAGTTGCAGGCCCCCAGCCAGCCTGAGCGCGGACACATCGGCCACGTGCGGCTGGTGGTTGAACATCACCTGGAACAACGGCGAATGGCTCAGGCTGCGCTCCAGTTGCAACCCTTCGACCAGGCGCTCGAATGGCAGGTCCTGGTGCGACTGCGCGCCGCTCACTGTGTCGCGGGTAGCCTGCAGCAACTCGAGAAAACTCATGTGCCCTGCCAGCGGGGTGCGCAACACCTGGGTATTGATGAAGAAGCCGACCAGGCCTTCCAGCTCGCTGCGATTGCGGTTGGCCACGGGGCTGCCGAAGCGCACGTCGGTCTGCCCGGTGTAGCGATAGAGCAGCACGTTGAAGACCGCCAGCAGCACCATGAACAACGACACGTTGTGTTGCCGGGCAAAGCCACGCACCTGCTCGGCCAGCCCTGCGTCCAGCGTCAGGCAATGGCGCTCGCCGTCGAAGCTGGGCGACGAGGGGCGCGGGCAATCGAGCGGCAGTTCCAGCACCGGATGCTCGTCGCCGAGTTTTTCACGCCAGTACGCCAGTTGCCGAGCCTGCTCGCCGGCCTCCAGCCAGCGACGCTGCCACAGGCCGTAGTCGGCATACTGGATCGGCAGCGCCTCGAACTGCGGCGCAAGGCCTTGGGCACAGGCGTCATAGCTGCGCGCGAACTCGTCGATCAGGATATTCATCGACCAGCCATCGGCGACGATGTGATGCAAGGTCAGCAACAGCACGTGCGCCTGTTCATCCAGCTTGAGCAGGCGCAGGCGCAGCAGCGGGCCCTGTGCCAGATCGAATGCACGCAGCGACTCCTGCTGCGCCTCGTTCTGCACCCGCGCTTCACGCGCAGCGGCCGGCACCGCGCTCAGGTCCAGTTGCTCCAGGCGCACCGCATGCTCCAACGGCACCTGCTGCACGCTGCCATCGGTCTGCGAGCGGAACACCGTGCGCAGCACCTCGTGACGCGCCACCAGCAGGCTGAACGCACGCTCCAGGGCCGCCACATCCAGCACGCCGTTCAGGCGTACCGCACCCGGCAGGTTGTAGGCGCCGCTGTGCGGGTCCAGCTGCCACAGAAACCACATGCGCTGCTGCGCATAGGACAACGCCTGGCGGTCCGGCACCTGGACCCCGGCAGGAATCGGGAACTGCGAAAAGTCCAGGCCTTCCTTGCTCAGGGCCTGCAGAAACAGGCTGCGCTTTTCCGGCGCCAGCTCGATGAAACGACAGGCCAGTTGGAGGGACTTCTCAGCATTCATCGAATGGTTTCCGTGCAGGGTGGATAGCGGGCAGCGCCCCGGTTATCCCTACGAAACGGATACACCCCAGGAAAAATTAAACACCGCCACGGCCCCCGTTCATTGCTCGCGGCTAAATCAGCCGTGCCGCTAGCCGTCTATCTATGGAACCCGTAGCAAGAAGGTGCATGCCATGACTTCCGCCTCCTCCCTGACCCGCGCCGTCGGGCGCGGCCTGCGCAAGCTGGCCGGCGCACAGCCCGAGCGCGCCTACCGCCTGTTCGATGTCACCCTCAAGCAACGCATCCAACTGAGCCCGTCGCTGAGCCGCCTGGTGTTCACCGGCCCGGACGTGGCCCGGATGCACACCCTGGCTGCCGATCAACGGGTCAAGCTGTTCTTCCCCGCCGCCGACGGCAGCCCGCCCAAACTGCCCAACGACCTGCACTGGAACGAAGCCCGCCGCGCCCTGGCCGAGGCCAGCCGCCCGCCCATGCGCACCTACACCATCCGTGCCCTGCGCCGCGAACAGGCCGAGGTGGATATCGATTTCGTACTGCACGGGGTCAACGGCCCCGCCTCGGCCTGGGCCACCCACGCCCGCACGGGCGACCGTCTGCAGATCCTGGCACCCAACCTGGACTTCGCCGGCGACCCCGGGGGCTACGAATGGAACCCGCCCGCTGGGGTGCGCAACATTCTGCTGGTGGGCGATGAAACCGCCTTGCCAGCCATTGCCGGCATTCTCGAAACCCTCGCCGGGCAAGATGACCCGCCCCAGGTCGAAGCCTATGTAGAGGTGCCGCTGCAACAGGACTGCCTGGCCCTGCGCTGCAATGCCAGCACCACCTTGCACTGGCTGCCACGCGACCAGCAACAGCGTATCCAGGGCCAGGCCATGGTGCATGCCGTGACCCAGCTGGCCACCCTGCCCGCCAGACGCCCGCCCGCCGACACGCGCCTCGAGGAGGTGGACATCGACCAGCAGATCCTCTGGGAACGTGCCAGCGCCAGCCACCAGAGCTTCTACGCCTGGGTGGCCGGGGAATCGGCTGCGGTGATGCAGATCCGGCGCTTTCTGATCAATGAACAGGGCCTGGACCGCAACGCGCTGACCCTGATGGGCTACTGGCGCGCCGGCCGCACGTTCGAGTAGGACCGCAGGCGTTTTCCAGGGCTCCGGGCGGCAGGCCGGGAGCCTTGGAAACATTTGCTTGCATTTTTTAGTGCAGGATTTCTGCTTCTCATTCGTCCTAACAATTACCACTGCACCCTTTCGAGCGAGCCTGAGCCCAGACACCCCGTGCTCCGGAACCTCATGCTCACCACACTCCGAATCGAAGTTGCCTGCCCAATGTCGAAAAAGTCACGTTCAAAACTCTGGTTTCTGGTCCACAGCTGGCTAGCCCTGCCGATCTGGTTCTTCGTGCTGATCGTCTGCTTCACCGGGACGCTGGCCGTGGTCAGCCAGGAAATCGTCTGGCTGGCGCAGCCCGAGGTCCGCGCCTCCAAACCCGACGGCGACCCGCCGATGCTGGGCTTCGACCAGGTGCGCGCCGCCGTCGAGGCCGCGCAGCCGGGGGTGTATGTCAGCACCATCGTGCGCCCGGACGAATCGCATTTCGCCCTGACCGTCAGCGTCACCTACCCCGACTCGCGCTCCACCACGCTCTACGTCAACCCGTACACCGGGGTGGTCCAGGGCGAGGCGGCGCAGTTCAACTTCCAGGCCTTTACCCGCGCCCTGCACGGCTGGTGGCTGGTGCCGTTCACCAATGGCTACAGCTGGGGCTGGTACCTGGTGTCGCTGCTGGGGCTGCCGATGCTGGCCTCGCTGGTCACCGGGCTGGTGGTGTACAAGCGCTTCTGGAAGGGCTTTCTCAAGCCGACCCTGCGCCTGAAGCACGGTGCGCGGATTTTCTGGGGCGACTTCCACCGCCTGAGCGGGATCTGGTCGATCTGGTTCATCGCGGTCATCTCGATCACCGGTACCTGGTTCCTGATCCAGGCGATTCTGTTCGACAACCAGATCTCGATTTCCAGCAACCAGGTGCTGCCGGTGATCGCCCGCGAGAACGTGCCCACCGCGCCCGCCGGCCAGCCGGCCCCGGTGCTGAGCCTGGATGCCATCGAAAAGATCGCCATCGACAAGATCCCGGGGCTGGACGTGAGCTTCATCAGCCTGCCGAGCAACGCCTACAGCCACACCGAAGTGGGTGGGCGCAGCTGGTACCCGCTGATGTTCCAGACCGCATCGGTCAACCCCTACAGTGGCGTGGTCGAGGCCCATGAGCTGCTGTCCGACCGCAGCAAGCTCGAATTCGTCACCGAGTCGATGCGCCCGTTGCATACCGGCGATTTCGGCGGTATCTGGATCAAGCTGATCTGGTTCGTGTTCGGCCTGCTGCTGAGCATGATGGTGCTCAGCGGCCTGCTGATCTGGACCAAGCGCACCGCCATCGCCACGGCCACCGCCCTCAAGCGCAGCGAAAAACCGGCACGCGCCAAGCGCGCCGCCGCTGCCACCCCTACCCCTTCGGAGAGCCAGGCATGAGCAAGGCAATTGCTGCACAACCGCCTTCGCGCCTGCGCCAGTTCTGGCTGAAATGGCGTTTTCACATCAACATACTGCTGTTGCTGGTACCGCTGGGTTTCATGCCCAAGTACTTTGCCGATGCGGCGCTGTTTCGCGGCGACGTGGGCCTGGGCGAGCGCGAGATCGGCGAGGTCCAGGTCGGCCCCTGGAGCCTGAAGCTGGCCGAGCTGCGCAACGAGGCGCCGCGCCAGGACGGGCCGGCCGGCTACATGAAGAGCTTCAACGCCAGCCTGTGCGAAGCCTGTATCCCACAGGTCAAGGCCACCTACCTGCGTATCGGCAAGCCGCGCAGCCTGCGCGCCGCCGGCGGAATCTTCTTCGGTTCCCCTTACCGCATGGGCGCCACGGTGCCGGTGCCGCTCAAGACCAGCCCCGACGCCGAACTGTGGGTGACCATGGAAGGCTGGGACGGCAGCATGCACCAGGGTTCGGTCCCGCTCAGCAAGGCCTCGCCAAGCACTGTCGCCTGGCTTCAAAAACAAGGAGGCAAATGATGCCTGTTTCTGACCTGCTGCGTCGCCTGGGTGGCGCGGCACTGCTCACTTCGCTCGCCACCTTCAGCAACCTGGCGCTGGCCCACAACCCGATCTGCGAATGCAAGCAGATCGAAGGCGGCCAGATCCAGTGCACCGGCGGCTTTTCCGACGGCAGCGGCGCCCCCGGCGTAACCCTCGACGTGATCGGCTACGACGAAAGCATCCTGGTGCCCGGCAAGCTGGGCGAAGACTCCAAGCTCACCTTCAAGCGCCCCGATGCCGAGTTCTACGTGCTGTTCGACGCAGGCCCCGGTCATGTGGTGGAAATCGACCAGGCCGACATCGAGGCACCATGAGCACCCCGACCACGACCCAGACCATCCGCCCGGCCGGTGCCGGCCATGAAACGCTGTACGTGCTGCTGTTCTGCGCCCTGGTGCTGCTGGTGGCCGGCGCGGTGGTCAGCTGGCGCGGCGAAACCACCGAAACCAGCGAAGTGGCGGCCCATCAGTTCGATGCGCGCCGCGACCTCACGGCCGGCGAGCAAGGGGTGTACGCCGACCTGCGGGTTACCCTGGAGGAGATCCAGCTGCGTCAGCAGGAAGAACAGCGCCTGCCCACCCCGGCCGAGCTGGATGCCGAGGGCTACGCCCCGTTCGCCCGCGACGCCAGCGCCGTGAGCCGTGGCGGCCACACCTGGCAGTTGCTCGAAGGCGGCGCCTACCTGGGGCTCAGCCAGGCCAGCGAAGTGGCCGGCTCGTTCCTGATGCGCCTGGGCGCACAGCCCGACAGCCCGGCCGATATCTGGCTCAACCGCAGCACCGACCTCACCGCCCCCCACGACCTCAGCGACGCCGCCTTGAGCGCTGCGGGCTGGCAACAGGTCGTCGCGCAATTCGATGCCGGGGTCACTCGCCAGCATCGGCACTGAACCCACGGATACACCTGAGAGAAGACCGCCTGCCCATGTCTATTTCATCGTTTCTGGTCAACCGCCGACGCATCCTGGCCGGCGTGCTCGCCCTGTGCCTGGCGCCCCTGGCGCACGCCGAAGAGGCCAAGCGCCTGCGTATCGGCATCACCCTGCACCCCTACTACAGCTACGTGGCCAACATCGTCGGCGACAAGGCCGAGGTGGTGCCGCTGATTCCGGCAGGCTTCAACCCGCACGCCTACGAGCCACGCGCCGAGGACATCAAGCGCATCGGCACGCTGGACGTGGTGGTGCTCAACGGCGTGGGGCATGACGATTTTGCCGACCGCATGATCGAGGCCAGCGAAAAGCCTGGCGTGGCCACCATCGAGGCCAACGCCAACGTGCCGCTGCTGGCGGCCACCGGCATCGCCGCACGCGGCGCGGGCAAGGTGGTCAACCCGCACACCTTCCTGTCGATAAGCGCCTCGATCGCCCAGGTCAACAACATCGCCCGCGAGCTGGGCAAGCTCGACCCGGCCAACGCCAAGGCCTACACCGCCAATGCCCGCGCCTATGGCAAGCGCCTGCGCCAGCTGCGTGCCGAGGCCCTGGCCAAGCTCACCAGCGCGCCCAATGCCGACCTGCGCGTGGCCACCGTGCACGCGGCCTACGACTACCTGCTGCGTGAATTCGGCCTGGAAGTCACCGCCGTGGTCGAGCCCGCCCATGGCATCGAACCGAGCCCCAGCCAGCTGAAGAAGACCATCAACCAGCTGCGCGACCTGGACGTGAAGGTGATCTTCTCGGAGCTCGACTTCCCGTCCACCTATGTGGACACCATCCAGCGTGAGTCCGGTGTGCGCCTGTACCCGCTGTCGCACATCTCCTACGGCGACTACAGCGCCGAAAAGTACGAAAAGGAGATGACCAGCAACCTCGATACCGTGGTGCGCGCGATCCAGGAGGCCGGGGCATGAGCGCCATCGAGCCGATCACCCTTGCCAGCCAGGGCCCCGGCGTGGAGTTCGACGCCGTGGGCCTGACCCTGGGCCGCACCACCATCCTCGACCAGGTGAGCTTCAAGGTGCGCCCTGGCAGCGTGCATGCGCTGGTGGGGCCCAACGGCGGCGGAAAGAGTTCGCTGATCAAGACCCTGCTCGGCCAGATGCCCCACCACGGCCGCCTGAACCTGCACTGGGCCGGCGCCCCCGGTTGCATCGGCTACGTGCCGCAGGCCCTGGAATTCGACCGTGGCCTGCCGATGACCGTGGACGACTTCATGGCCGCCATGTGCCAGCGCCGCCCGGCGTTCCTGGGGCTGTCGCGCCACTACGCAGCGAGCATCGGCCAGGCGCTGGAGCGCGTGGGCATGCAGGACAAGCGCAAGCGGCGCATGGGCGCCCTCTCCGGCGGCGAGCGCCAGCGCGTGCTGCTGGCCCAGGGGCTGATTCCGGCGCCGCAACTGCTGGTGCTGGACGAACCGATGTCGGCGCTGGATGAAGCCGGCATCCGCATCTTCGAACAACTGCTGCTGGACTGGCGCGCCAGCGGCACCACCGTGCTGTGGATCGAACACGACCTGGAGGCGGTGAAACGCCTGGCCGACCACGTCACCGGCCTCAACCGGCGCATCCTGTTCGACGCGCCGCCCGAGCAGGCCCTGCGCCCGGAGGCGCTGTTGCAACTGTTTTCCACCCACCCGCGCAGCGCTGCGGTGACCGGGAGCCACGCCTGATGAACTATGAAGAATTTCGCCTGATGATCCAGGGCCTGGCGTCCTCGGGCTACCTGCCCGAAGCCCTGGCCTATGGCTTCGTGGTCAACGCGCTGCTCGCCGGCCTGCTGATCGGGCCGGTGCTGGGCGGGCTGGGCACGCTGGTGGTGGTCAAGCGCTTTGCGTTCTTCTCCGAGGCGGTGGGCCACGCGGCCCTGACCGGTGTGGCCATCGGCATCCTGCTCGGCGAACCCTATACCGGCCCCTACGGCAGCCTGTTCGGCTATTGCCTGCTGTTCGGCGTGCTGCTCAACTACCTGCGCAACCGCACCGGGCTGGCCCCGGACACCCTGATCGGGGTGTTCCTGTCGGTGTCGCTGGCGCTGGGCGCAAGCCTGCTGCTGATACTGGCGGGCAAGATCAACGTGCACATCCTGGAGAACGTGCTGTTCGGCTCGGTGCTGACGGTCAACGGCAACGACCTGCTGGTGCTGGCCATCGTCGGCGCGCTGGTGCTGGGCCTGAGCCTGCCGCTGTACAACCGCATCATGCTGGCCAGCTTCAACCCGCAGCTGGCGGCAGTGCGCGGGGTGGCAGTGAAGACCCTGGACTACCTGTTCGTGGTGCTGGTGACGCTGATCACCGTGGCCGCGGTGAAGGTCATCGGCGCGATCCTGGTGGGCGCACTGCTGGTGATCCCGGCCGCTGCCGCCCGCCTGCTGAGCCAGTCGCTCAAGGGGTTTTTCTGGACCTCGGTGGTGATCGCCACCCTCAGCACCCTGAGCGGCATCCTGCTGCCGATCGTGTTCGACCTGCCGTTGCCTTCGGGCGCCGCGATCATCCTGGTCGCCGGCATGGCCTTCGCCCTGGCCGCCATCGCCCGTGGCACCCTGCCCAGCCTGAAAGGAAACATCGGATGAAGCCGACATTTCGCCAACTGACCCTGGTACTGGCCCTGAGCGGCGCCTTCAGTGTTGCCGCACAGGCCGCCGAAGCCGCGCGCCCGGTGCAGGTACTGGCGTCCCTGCCCATCACCTACGGCCTTGGCCAGTTGCTGCTCAACGGCAGCGAGGTGAAGCTGCAACGCGCCGCCGCGGCCAACCTGCCCGGCTCGCGCCAGACCGCCTACTTCAGCGGGCGTGGGGCGCCGGCCCTGCAGAAGCTGGCCGTGAACGCCGATGCGGTGATCGGCCTGCGCTCGGTATGGGCGGACGACCCGCTGTACCCGATGGCGCGGCGCAGCAATATCCGCATCGTTGAAGTGGATGCCGCACGCCCGGTGGATGGCAGCCTGCCCGGCATTGCGGTGCAGCCGGGGGCGCCAAAGGACGGCCTGAACAGCCAGCCGTGGCTGTCGAGCAACAACCTGGGGCGCATGGCCGACGTGACCGCCGCCGACCTGGTGCGCCTGGCGCCGGCCGCCAAGCCGAAAATCGAGGCCAACCTGGCCACGCTCAAGCAGCAGTTGCTCAAGCTCAGTGCCGACAGCGAAGCGCGCCTGGGCGAAGTCGACAACCTCAGCGTGGTAAGCCTGTCGGAGCGCTTCGGTTACCTGATCGGCGGGCTGAACCTGGAGCAGGTGGCCTACAGCGTACCCGCCGAAGACCAGTGGACCCCCGAGGCACTGCAACAACTGACCGCCCTGCTCAAGGACAACGACGTGGCGCTGGTGCTCGACCACCGCCAGCCGAGCGAGGCGGTAGCTGCGGCAGTCGCCAAGGCCGGCAGCCGCCTGCTGGTGCTGGAGGGCGGGGGCGAAAACCCGGTGAGCGAACTGCAGGGCAGTATCGATGAAGTGATCAAGGCACTCGCCGCGAAGGCCTGAAGGTCGGCAAAAACAAAGCCCCAGTGCGCAACGCCTGGGGCTTTTCAGTTGCGCCGAACGCCAGCGTGCGCACGATCAGCGCGCCGGCAGCGGTTGCGGCACCGGCAGCGGCCTGCCAAGCAGCACACCGACCACCACGGCGAACACCAGCGCCGCCACCCCGGCGCTTTGCAGCACCGTCTCGAAGCCGCCGATGAAGGCGTGCTGCGCCAGCGGCGCGAGGGTTTCGCGCAGTGCCGGGTCGACCATAGCCAGCGCTGCCGGCAGGTCACCGGCGGCAACCCGGGTGGCCATGTCGCCGACCTTGTCCAGTTGCCCAGGCGCCACCCCTGCCACCGCCTCGCGCAGCAACTGCCCGCTGCGCGCCGCCAGGATGCCGCCCAGAATGCCGATGGCCAGCACGATCGCGCCAAAGCGCGTGGTAGTGCTCAGGCCCGAGGCCATGCCGGTGCGCTCGCGCGGCACGCAGGCCATGATGTTCTTCTGCGTGTCGCCGTTGAGCAGCCCGGCCCCGGCGCCCAGCACGATGCTGGCCAGGGCGAAGCTCAGGTAGCCGCCATAGCTGGCCGCCGCGCCGCACAGCAGGTTGCCCGCGCCCACCAGCAGCAGGCCCAGGGCGAACACATGGGCGCTGCTCAGCCGCGCCGACAGGCGCATGCCCAGGCGCGGGGTCAGCAGCATCGCCAGGGCAAACGGCAGCATGCCCGCGCCGGCGGCCAGGGCCGACAGTTGCAGGCCGTTCTGCAGGTACAGCGGCAGCAGGGTCATCATCACCTGGGCGCAGGCGGCGTAGGCGAACATGCCCAGCAATGCACCGATGAAGCGTGCGCTGCGCATCAGTTGCAGGTCGATCATCGGCCGCGCCTGGTTGCGCTCCACCAGAATGAACAGGCCGAACAGGAACGCTGCGATCACCAGGCGCCCCAGGGTCTGGGCACTGCCCCAGCCGACCTGGTTGGCATCGATCAGCGCCCAGATCAGGTAGCCCAGGCTGCCGGCGAAGGTCAGGCTGCCAAACGGGTCCAGCCGCGCAGCGGCGCTGTCGCGGGACTCCTCGACACTGCGCCGCACCATCACCGCCAGCACCGCCACCAGCGGCAGGTTGATGTAGAAGATCCAGCGCCAGCCCAGGGTGCTGGCGATCAGCCCGCCCAGCAGCGGCGCGAAGGTGATGGTCGCGCCCATGCACGCGCCCCAGAACGCCCAGGCCCGCATGCGCGCCTCGGGCTCGTGGAAGCGGTGGCCGATGGCAGCCAGTGCCGAGGTCAGCAGCAACGCCGCGCCCACGCCCTTGGCGGCCCGTGCGATGTCGAGGAACACCAGGGTGGGCGCCGCGCCGCAGGCCAGCGAGGCGAGGCCGAACAGGCCCAGGCCCAGTTGCAGCATGCGCCGGCGCCCGAAGCGGTCGGCCAGGCTGCCGGCGGGCAGCAGCAGCGCGGCGAAGGCCAGCAGGTAGGCGCTGACCACCCATTCGATGTCGGCGAACGAGCCGGACAGGTCGCGGGCGATGCTCGGCAGGCTGACGGCGACGATATTGGTGTCGAGAATGATCAGGGCGCACACGGCCGAAGCCGTGAACAGGGTGAAACGGGCGGAGGACATTGCAAGGCTCCCGTGCAAGGCGATCTGGGGCCAGTGTCGCGGTGTCCGAGCAGGCTGCCGCGACAGGGCCGGTGTAGCCACCGGATGCTCATAGGCGCAGCGGCTTTGCCGCCACGTCACGCATCTTGTAGTGTTACTACACATTACCGCCGCAACGGCCTGGCCTTGTTAGCCAGGATCGCCTGCGTCATTAGCCTGCAGCTAACGAGACCCCATGGAAATCCGCCATTTCCGCTATTTTCTCAGCGTCGCCCGCCTCGGCCACTTCACCCGCGCCGCCGAGCAACTGGGCATCGCCCCGCCGACCCTGAGCCGGCAGATCCAGGACATGGAAAGGCAGCTGGGCGTGCGCCTGTTCGAGCGCAGCCAGCGCGAGGTGTGCCTGACCGCCGCCGGCGAGGCGCTGCTGCCCGAGGCCGAACAGGCGGTGCACCAGTTCGATGCCGCGCAGCTGGGCGCACAACGGGCCGGGCGCGGTGACGTGGGGCGTATCGAGTTGGGGTATGTGGCCTCGGCGGCCTTTTCGGGGCTGCTCCAGCAGCAGGTGACGCGCTTCAGCCAGTCGCACCCGGGGGTGGTGCTGAACATCCGCGAGCAACCCATGGCCGAGTCCCCCGCGCTGGTGCGTGACGGTGTGCTGGATATCGCCTACGTGCGCACGCCGATGGACCTGCCCGACGAACTGGTCGCGATGGACCTGCACGAAGAAGGCTTTGTCCTGGCCCTGCCGGCCAGCTCGCGGTTGAACGAGCTGCCGCAGATCATGGCCGCACGCCTGGCCACCGAAACCTTCATCTTGCCCGAGCAGATCTCCGGCACCCTGGCCGTCGCCGCCCAGGGTGGCTTCGTGCCGCGCCTGGGGCCGCAGCCGGGTAGCCTGGTGGCGGTCATCACCCTGGTTTCGCTGGGCCAGGGCGTGGCGCTGGTGCCCGAGTCGGTGCTGCAACACATCACCCTGCCGCAGGTCAGCTACCGGCGCATCGCCGACAGCCAACCCACCTCGTGCCTCACCGTGCTGCATCGGCGTTTCGAGAAGGCGCCCGCGGTGATGCGCTACATCGAGGCCCTGCGCACCGGCCAGGGCTGATCGCACCCGCGCGCCTTACAGACGCTGCAGGGCCGCCGGCACGGCGCGGGCGAAGCGCTCGGCCACGTCGTCCACCTGCGCGGCGGTAATGATCAGCGGCGGCAGAAAGCGCACCACGCAACCGTTGCGCCCACCCAGTTCGATGATCAGCCCGCGCTTGAGGCATTCGTTCTGGATCAGCGAGGCCAGCTTGCCGAACCCCGGCGCATGCCCCAGCGCATCGGCGGCCCCTTGCGGGTCCACCACCTCGACGCCGAGCATCAGCCCGCGACCGCGAATGTCGCCCAGTTGCGGGAAGTCGCGCTGCAGCACCGCCAGGTGCTCGCACAGCCGTGCGCCCATGGCCTCGGCGTGGGCAGCCACGTCGTGTTCCTTGAGATAACGCATCACCGCCGAGCCTGCAGCCATGGCCATCTGGTTGCCACGGAAGGTGCCGGCGTGGGCGCCCGGCAGCCATGTGTCGAGCCAGTCGCGGTACACCACCACTGCCAGCGGCAGGCTGCCGCCGATGGCCTTGGACAGCACCACCACGTCCGGCACGATGCCGGCGTGCTCGAAGGCGAACATCCTGCCGGTGCGGGCAAAGCCGCTCTGGATCTCGTCGACGATCAGCGCCACGCCCGCCTGCTCGGTGATGCGCCGCACGCCGCGCAGCCAGTCGAGGTCGGCCGGGATCATGCCACCCTCGCCCTGCACCACCTCGACGATCACCGCCGCCGGCAACTGCACGCCGCCTTCGGGGTCGCTCAGCAGGTTTTCCAGGTAGCGCAGGTTGACCTGCACGCCCTGCTCGCCGCCCAGCCCGAACGGGCAGCGGTAGTCGTAGGGGTATGGCAGGAACTGAACGCCGTTGCCCAGCAGCGCGCCCATCGGTTTCTTCGGCCCCAGGCTGCCCATCAGGCTCAGCGCGCCCAGGCTCATGCCGTGGTAGCCGCCCTGGAACGACAGCACCGTGCTGCGCCCGGTGGCAGTGCGTACCAGCTTGAGCGCGGCCTCCACCGCATCGGTGCCGGTCGGCCCGCAGAACTGGATCCGGGCCTGGGCGCTGAAGGCCGGTGGCAGCAGGCCGAACAGGTCCTGCACGAACTGGTCCTTAACCGGCGTGGTCAGGTCCAGGGTATGCAGCGGCAGGCCGTCGGCCAGCACCTGCTGGATCGCCTCGATCACCACCGGGTGGTTGTGGCCCAGGGCCAGGGTGCCGGCGCCGGCCAGGCAGTCGATGAACTGGCGGCCCTCGACGTCTTCGACGTAAAGCCCCTGGGCACGCTTGAGCGCCAGCGGAATGCGCCGCGGGTAACTGCGTGCATTGGACTCTTGCTGCTTCTGTCGCGTCAGCAGCGGCGAATCTTCGAAGTGATAAAGCGTTTCGCCAGGCTCGTCGGCTGAAGAAGCCGGCTGTGCCTGGGCAAGGCAGGTAGCGACTGACATCGGAAGTAACCCTCGCAAGCAAGCGGATGGTCCCGCCACGCGCCGATGGCCAGCGTTGTGTCGGGATGTGTACTCGCTTGAAAGACGCACCGACGCCCTGCGGATTTAGCGCGCGGGGCGGTCTTCTAGAAGGTTTTGTGCATCAGTTGCAGGTGCAGGCCATGAAATCCCAGCGCCTCACCGCTGGGCGAATAACCCAGGCGTGCGAAAAAATCCTGGGCCGAGGCGGTGCTGTACAGCGATGCATGGGTACAGCCCCAGCGGCGCAAGGCGTGTTCCAGGTCCAGCACCAGTGCCCGACCGATGCCATGCCCGGTGTAGTCGCGCTGCACGAAGCACTGGCAGATCTCGCCGCTGCGCAAGGCCAGCGCGGTAGCCACCGGGCGACCCTGCCAGCGCCCCAGGTTCAGGTACAGGGCCGGGTCGCCCAGCCAGTCGGTGATCTGCGCACGCTGCTTGCTGCGCGACCAGGCGTCGATCACCTGCAGGTCACCGTGATAGTCCTGGTCGGCTGCGGTGGCGATGCTCTGCTGCATCAGCCGCTCGATCAGGGCGGCCTCGGCCGGCCGGGCCCTGGCAATGCGAATCCGTTCGTCCATGAGTGCTCCCTGGTGCTGTGCGGTCCACACCTTACGGGGGCGACCGGCGCCTGACGAGGCCGGCGGGGTTACATTTGATGTGCACGCAACGGCATCTGCAGCAACACGCGCAAGCCGTCGGCGTGGCTGTCGAACGTCAGCGAGCAGGCGCAGCGCTGCACGATCGCCTGCACGATCGCCAGGCCCAGGCCACAGCCTTCGCTGTGGCCATTGCGCCAGAAACGCTGGGTCACATGCTGCAGGTTCTGTGCATCGATGCCCGGCCCATGGTCGCGTACCAGAAAGCCCACGGTGTTCGCCTCGACCTGAACCTGCAGCTCCACCGGCGCATCGGCGGCGCTGTGGCGCAGGGCGTTGTCCAGCAGGTTGCGCAAGGCCGCCACCGCCAGCGCCGCGGGCATGTCGGGAAACACCTGGGTCGCCGGCGCCGCAGCCTGCAGCACGATGCGCCGGTTGTCGCCCAGGCCCGCATCCTGGATGGCCTGGCGGGCGATCTGCTCGGCGCTGTACTGCACGCCATCATCGAACGACAGGCTGCCCTCCACCCGCGCCAGCAACAGCAGCTGCTCCAGGGTACGGTGCAGGCGATCGGCGCCCTGCTCGGCATGCTCCAGGGCCTGCTCACGCACCTTGCCATCGGTCATGCGGGCCACTTGCAGGTGGGTCTTGATCGCCGTCAGCGGGCTGCGCAGCTCATGCGCGGCATCGCCGGTCAGGCGCCGTTCGCGCTCGATGGTCTGGCCGATGCGCTGGAACAGCTGGTTCTGGGTTTCGAGCAATGGCTGCAATTCGCTGGGCAGGGCACGCACCTGCAACGGCTCCAGCGAGTCGGGGCTGCGCCTGCGCAGCGCGTCGCGCATGCGGTTGAGCGGCGCCAGGCCCTTGCCCACCCCCAGCCACAGCAGCCCGAGGCTACCCAGCAACGCCACCAGCACAGGGGCCGAGGCCGCCAGCAGGATCGAGCGGTTCAGCGCCTCGCGCTCCAGGTGCCGGTCGGCAGTTGTGATGCGCACATCACCGCGTGCATAGGTGAAGCTGCGCCACAGTGCGCCATCGATCATCTGGTCGTGAAAGCCGCTGCGCTGATCGTCGAGGGTCTGGTCGGCATGGTTGTGGCTGCGCGCCAGGATCTCGCCGCGCAGCGAGCTAACCTGGCAGGCCATGCCATCGGGGATGCTGAACTGGTCGGTGCTCAGGCGCGTGCCCTCGCCCTTGCTGGTCAGCGGCTGCGGCAACTGGTCGATCAGCCCGGCGACCATGCGCGCCGACGCCACCAGGCGCTGGTCGAGGGAGAACATCATCTGCTGACGCAGGTCGCACAGCATCCACGTCGCGGCCAGGGCCCAGATCAGGATGAAGGCAGTGCCCAGAATCAGGCTCAGGCGCAGGCGCAGGCTCATCGTTGCAACGCCTGCGGCACCTGGGCCGGCCCCAGGCGATAACCCAGGCCGCGCACGGTCTCGACGATGCCGTTGCCCAGCTTGCGGCGCAGGTGATGGATGTGCACGTTCAGGGCATTGCTTTCGACCTCGTCGCCAAAGCCGTAGACGCTGTCCTTGAGCTGCTCGCTGGACAACACCCGGCCGCGGTTCTGCAGCAGGGCCTGGAGCAGCGCCTGTTCGCGGCGCGACAGGTCCACCGGCTGACCGGCCAGGTGCGCTTCGCAGCTGGAGGGGTCGAAGCTCAGCGGGCCGTGTTCGATGACGTTGACACAGCGCCCGGCCACGCGGCGCAGCAGGGTGTGCAGGCGCGCGGCCAGCTCGCGCAGATCGAAGGGTTTGAGCAGGTAGTCGTCGGCGCCGGCCTGCAGCCCGTCGACCCGGTCGGTGACCGCATCGCGCGCGGTCAGGATCAGCACCGGCAGGCTGTGGCCCTGCTGGCGCAGGCGTTGCAGCAGCTTGAGGCCGTCTTCGTCGGGCAGCCCCAGGTCCAGCACCATCACGTCGAAATGCGCGGCCTGCAGCATCGCCCGCGCCGCACTGGCGCTGGCCACGCGGTCGACGGTCAGGCCCTGGGCACTCAGGCCGGCAATGATGCCGCTGGCGATCAGGTCATCGTCTTCACAGAGCAGTACGTGCATGGGGCGGGCTCGGTCGTTGGCAGAAAGGCCCAGTGGGCCACAGGCGGATTAACCGGGGATTATGCCGCGCCCAGGCGCACACGTCGCCTGCGAGGCGACGGCTGCCCATCGGTTAACCCTGGGTTAATCCATGCCGGTCAGTCTTGCGGGCTTATCGCACTGCCAAGGCGTCGACATGCGCGTATTTCTGCTAGCCCTGCTGTGGCTGTTCAGTTCGCTGAGCCAGGCCCAGCCCTTCAACAACCCTTTTGCCCAGAGCGAATTCCTGCCCGTGGAAAAGGCCTTCGTGTTCAGCAGCGAGCGCCTGCCCTCGGGGCAGATGCGCCTGCACTGGCAGATCAGCGACGGCTACTACCTGTACCAGAAGCGTCTGAAGTTCGATGGCCTGGCCCCCGAGGCGGTACCACCATTGCCGCCGGCCCTGCCCCACAGCGACGAGTACTTCGGCGAAACCCAGGTGTACCGCGGCGAACTCGAGCTGCTGATACCGGCCAACGCCACCGGCCAGTTGCGCATGGGCTGGCAGGGCTGTGCCGACGCGGGGCTGTGCTACCCGCCCCAAACCAGCCCGGTCGACCTGGGCGGGCAGGCCGCAGGCGCCGAGCAGGCCAGCGACCAGGCCCTGGCCGGCAGCCTCGGCGAACACCCGCTGGCCTGGAGCCTGCTGGCATTCTTCGGCCTGGGACTGCTGCTGGCCTTTACCCCCTGTTCGTTGCCGATGCTGCCGATCCTGGCCGGGCTGGTAATGGGCAACGGCGCCAGCACCCGCCGCGGGCTGGTGCTGGCAGGCGCCTACGTGCTGAGCATGGCGCTGGTGTATGCCGCCCTGGGCGTGGTCGCCGCACTGCTTGGCGCCAGCCTGCAGGCATGGCTGCAGCATCCTTGGCTGCTGGGCAGCCTGGCCGCGCTGTTCGTGCTGCTGGCCCTGCCGATGTTCGGCGCCTTCGAGCTGCAGCTGCCCACCTTCGTGCGCGACCGCCTGGAGCGCGCAGGCCGCAACACCCGTGGCGGCAATCTGTATGGCGCGGTACTGCTGGGGGCCTTGTCGGGCCTGCTGATGGGGCCGTGCATGACCGCCCCGCTGGCCGGCGCGCTGCTGTACATCGCGCAGAGCGGCAATGCCGTGCATGGCGCGCTGGTGCTGTTCAGCCTGGGGCTGGGCATGGGCCTGCCGCTGTTGCTGCTGGTGACCGTGGGCAACCGCTACCTGCCACGTCCGGGGGCCTGGATGAACCGGGTCAAGGCGGTGTTCGGCTTCGTGTTCCTGGGCATGGCGTTGTACACCCTGCGCGCGGTGCTCGACCCTGCGCTGTGGCTGGGCCTGTGCGGGGCCTGGCTGATTGCGCTGGCCTGGGGCGCCTGGTCCGCGGTCCACACCCTGCGCGCCCTGCAACCGGCCGTGCTGCTGGCGGGCCTGTGGGGCGTCTTGCTGGTGGTGGGCGCGGCCGGTGGCGCGAGCAACCTGCTGCAGCCCCTGCAACCCTATGCCGGTGGCACCGGCAATGCCGTGGCTGCGCCCCACGCCGACGCCTTCACCACGGTGCGCACCCCGGCCGAGCTGCAGGCGCAGCTGGACGCCGCCAAGGCCCAGGGGCAGTGGGTGTTCCTGGATTACTACGCCGACTGGTGCGTGTCGTGCAAAGTCATGGAAAAACAGGTGTTCGCCCGCCCCGACGTGCTCGCCGCGCTGGAAGGCGTGCGCCTGGTACGCCTGGACGTGACCGCCGATGCCCCGGCCAGCCAGCAGCTGCTGCAGCGCTACCAGGTGCCCGGCCCGCCGAGCATGCTGTGGATCGGCCCCGAGGGCGACGAGCGCCGGGCCAGGCGCATCACCGGTGAAGTCAACGCCGCCACCTTCCTGCAACACTGGACCGCCACCCGGAGCCAAGGCTGATGCTGACCGTTAACCTGGGCCCCCTGACCATCGCCCTCGACCACCTGCTGCTGCTCTGCGCCCTGGGCCTGGCCACGCTGGTGGGCTGGCGGGTGGCCAGGCGCGGCGGCGACAACCCCGAGGCCGCACTGTTTCGCCTGTTCCTGCTCGGCCTGCTGTGCGCCCGGCTGGGGTTCGTGGCGCGCTACTGGTCGATGTATGCCGAAGACCCGGTGCAGATCATCGACATCCGCGATGGCGGCTTTTTGCCCTGGGCCGGCCTGGTGGCGGTGCTGCTGGGGGCGGCCTGGTACGCCTGGCGCCAGGCGAGCCTGCGCCGGCCACTGGGCTGGGGCCTGTTCAGCGGCGCGCTGTTCTGGCTGCTGGCCAGCTGGGCCAGCCACCTCTACGAACAGGGCACGCAACTGCCGGACCTGGCCCTGCGCGATGCCCAGGGCCATTCGGTGGCGCTGCACAGCCACCGCGGCCGGCCGTTGGTGATCAACCTGTGGGCCACCTGGTGCCCGCCGTGCCGGCGCGAGATGCCGGTGCTGCAACAGGCCCAGCATGATTATCCGGACGTGACCTTCCTGTTCGTCAACCAGGGCGAAACCCCGCAGATCGTCACCAACTTCCTGGCCACCACCGGCCTGAACCTGTCCCATGTACTGTTCGATACCGGTGGCCAGCTGGCCCAGCAGGTCGGCTCCATGGCGCTGCCCACCACCCTGTTCTACGACGCCGAGGGGCGCCTGGTGGGCAGCCACCTGGGGGAGCTGTCCCGTGCCAGCCTGCGCCATGCCCTCGAATCCTTCGACCGCGATACCGCGCTCGCTCCCACCGTTCCAGCAAGGACGACACCATGAAAGTTTCCGCCATTACCCTCGCCCTGGGCATGTTCGCCACCCAACTGGCCGTCGCCGAAGAATTGCCCAAGGCTGTGCAGCAGATCGAGGCCAAGGGCGCCAAGGTCACCGGCAGCTTCGATGCGCCCAATGGCCTGAAAGGCTATGCCGCGCAGTTCCAGAACCGTGGCGTGGCCCTGTACCTGACCCCGGACGGCAAGCACGTGCTGGTTGGCAGCCTGTTCGACGAACAGGGCCAGGACCTGAGCGAGGCGCCGCTGGAGAAGCTGGTGTATGCACCCATGGCCAAGCAGGTGTGGGCCAAGCTCGACAAGACCGCGTGGATTGCCGATGGCAAGGCCGATGCACCGCGGGTGGTGTACCTGTTCAGCGACCCCAACTGCCCGTACTGCAACATGTTCTGGCAGCAGGCACGGCCGTGGGTGGACTCGGACAAGGTGCAGTTGCGCCACATCATGGTCGGCATCATCCGCGCCGACAGCCCGGCCAAGTCGGCCGCGTTGCTGGCCAGCGCCGACCCGCAGAAGGCCTTGCAGGCCCATGAAAGCGCGGGCAAGGCCAGCACCCTCAAGCCGCTGGCGAAGATTCCGGCGCAGGTGCAGGCCAAGCTGGATGCGAACCTGGCGCTGATGGAGGAGCTGGGATTGTCGGCTACGCCGGCGATCTTCTACCTGGATGACAAGGGGCAGTTGCAGACCCAGCAGGGTGCGCCGCGGCCAGAGATGTTGGGGAAGATACTGGGCAAGCGCTGAGACTCACCACGCCAACAGATATCTGAAGCCGGGCACCAGGGCTGGCGATGCAAATCCCACAGGCCATGGCCTGCAGGATCGGTGTTGTCAGCCTTGTATGTTCGGCCGAAGATCGCAGTAGGGCCATCATGGCCTTTGGGGGTTGGGGTGGCGCTACAGCATCACCAGCGTCAACACCACCAGCAACGGCAACAGCACCGCACACGACCACGCCATGTACCCGAAGAAGCTCGGCATCTTCACCCCGCGCTGCTCGGCTATCGCCTTGACCATGAAGTTCGGCGCGTTGCCAATGTAGGTCATCGCACCCATGAACACCGAACCCATGGAGATCGCCAGCAAGGTCTGCGGCATGCGCTCCATCAACACCTGCGCATCCCCAGCCGCCATGTTGAAGAACAACAAATAGGTCGGCGCATTGTCCAGGAAGCTCGACAAGGTCCCGCTCAACCAGAAGTACATGCTGTCGATCGGCTCGCCCTGCGCACCACTCACGCTCGCCACCAACCACGCCAACTGGCCGTCACTGCCGGCCCGCAATATCGCAATCACCGGGGCAATGGTGAGAAAGATGCCCGCAAACAACTTGGCCACCTCGACGATCGGCCCCCAGTCGAACTCGTTGGCAACCCGCAGGCCGCGCGGGGTGAACCACAACGACAGCAAGGCCAGTACCACCAGCAGGCCGTCACGCAACAGGTTCTGCACCTCGACCCGAGTGCCCATCAGCTCGACGCCAATCCCCGGTTTCCAGAGGCCCGACATCAATACCGCCAGCACCACGCCCGCCAACAGCAGGAAGTTGCGCTTGCCCAGCAGGCGCAACGGCGCATCCGGCGTCGGGTCTTCGGCCAGCATCTCGTTTTCGCGGCGATAGTAGTAGCGGTCGATCAGGTAGAACACGCCCAGCAACGGCACCGCCAGCAGCACCACCGGCAAGGCCATGTGCTGCAGGGTCCAGGCAAAGCTCACACCCTTGAGAAAACCCAGGAACAACGGCGGGTCGCCCAACGGGGTCAGGCCGCCGCCGACGTTGGCCACCAGAAAGATGAAGAACACCACCACGTGCGCGGTGTGCTTGCGGTTGTCGTTGGCACGCAGCAGCGGGCGGATCAGCAACATCGCCGCCCCCGTGGTGCCCATCACCGAGGCCAGCACCGCCCCCAGCGCCAGCAACCGCGTGTTGAGCCACGGCGAGCCATGCAGGTTGCCCTCCACCACGATCCCGCCCGAAATGGTGAACAGCGCAAACAGCAGGATGATGAACGGCAGGTACTCGGCCAGCAGTACGTGCACGCCCAGCCCCAGGCTGGCGTGCCAGCCGAAGGCAAAGCAGAACGGCAGCGCGAACAGCAGCGTCCAGCCCAGGGTGATCTTGCCGAAATG
This sequence comes from Pseudomonas sp. S12(2018), assembly GCF_024355235.1. Classification (NCBI taxonomy): domain Bacteria; kingdom Pseudomonadati; phylum Pseudomonadota; class Gammaproteobacteria; order Pseudomonadales; family Pseudomonadaceae; genus Pseudomonas; species Pseudomonas sp. S12(2018). The sequence goes on along the minus strand of NZ_QLAD01000010.1, from coordinate 203,345 downwards.
GTGATGCCACAGCGGTGCGGCCACGATGGGCAGCAAGGCGATGCTCAGCAGGATGCCGGCAAACGGCACGCCCCACAGCAGGCCCATGCGCGCGCCATCGACCTCGGCGGCGCTGGCGATGCCCGGCAGGCACAGCAACAAGAGGGCCGCCAGCAGCGACAGACAGGAACAACCACGAAACAAAGCAGGGAAAAGGCGCATCGATACCGACCGTGTGCAGATGAACAGCAGCGCGCCAGCCCGAAGGCTGGCGCGCATGAGCGAAGCATGGATGCTAAACCAAAATGCCCCGCTCGGCTGCCTACAACGCCTCCAGCGAAGCCATCAGGTCACTCAGCCGGTCGACCTTGTCGTCGCTCAGCACCGTGGCCTCGAGGCCCTCCACATAGATCGCCAGTTCCTCCACGCTGCTGCATTCGAACATGGCCCGCAGCGGCACGTTCAGTTGCAGCACCTTCTGCACCCGCGAAGCAATCTGGGTGGCCAGCAGCGAATGCCCGCCCAACTCGAAGAAGTTGTCGCGCACCCCCACCCGCTCGACCTTGAGCACATCGGCCCAGATGTCAGCAAGTTGCTGCTCCAGTTCACTGCGCGGCGCCAGGTAGGCCTGGCTGTGCTGCTGGCCGAACTCGATGGCCGGCAGCGCCTTGCGGTCGAGCTTGCCGTTGGCGTTGCGCGGCAACTCGGCCAGCCACGCCCAGTGCAGCGGCACCATGTACTCCGGCAGTTCGGCGCGCAGGCGCTGGCGAACCTGTTCCAGCAATGGCGCCGTGTCGGCACGGCTGTCGGCCGCCACCAGGTAGCCGACAAGGTGCTTGCCGTTGGCACCCTCCTGCACGCCCACCGCCGCGTCACGCACCTGGACCTGTTCATGCAGACGTGCCTCGATTTCGCCCAGTTCGATGCGGTAGCCGCGAATCTTCACCTGGTGATCGATGCGCCCCACGTACTCCAGCACCCCGTCGGCACGCCGGCGTGCCAGGTCGCCGGTGCGGTACAGACGCTCGCCCGGGGCGCCGAACGGGTGCGGGATGAACGCCTGGGCCGTGCGCAGCGGATCGCCCACGTAGCCGCGCCCTACCCCGGTGCCGGCCACGCACAGCTCGCCCACCGCGCCCAGCGGCACCAGCTCGTGATCTTCACCGAACAGGTACAGGCGGTTGTTGTCGGTCGGCGTGCCGATCGGCAGGTAGCTGCCCTGGGTGGAGGCCGCATCGACGCGGAAGAACGCCACGTCATCGGAGCACTCGGCCGGGCCGTAGGCATTCACCAGGCCGACCTGCGGGTAGCGCTCCAGCCACTGCCAGGCCAGCTCCGGCGGCATCGCCTCGCCGGTGGGCAGCATCCAGCGCAGGCCGCTCAGGTGCTGGCGCTCGTTGACCAGCATGCCCTGGATCAGCGACGGCACGCTTTCGAGCACCGTGATGCCGGCGGCCTGCACATGCTCCAGCAGCCCTTGCGGATCGTGCGCGATGGCATTGGGCACGATCGCCACCTGCGCGCCGAACAGCGGCGCGGCAAGGAACTGCCACACCGAGATATCGAAGCTCTGCGAGGCGGTCTGCGCGATCACGTCCGCTTCGCCCAGTTGCAGGTACGGCACCTTGCTCAGCTGGTTGTTGAGCATGCCGCGCTGCTCGACCATCACGCCCTTGGGCAGGCCGGTGGAGCCGGAGGTGTAGATCACGTAGGCGAGGTTCTCCGGCGCGCTGTAGATGCCCGGGTTGGCTTCGCTGCCGTCGCCGGCCTGAATGTCCTCCCACACCAGCAGGCGCGGCCGCCCGGCACACCCCAGTTCGTCGAGCAGGGCCTGTGCCTGGGCCAGGCAGGCCCGGGTGCAGACGATCACCGGGGTGCGGCTGAGCTCGACGATGCGTTGCAGACGCGCGCCGGGCAGGCCCGGGTCCAGCGGCAGGTAGCCGGCGCCGGCCTTGAAGCTGCCGACGATCATGCCCAGCAGCGCCAGCCCGCGCTCGGCCAGCAGTGCCACCGGCTGGTCGACCTGCACCCCGGCCGCCACCAGGGCATGCCCGAGGCGGTTGGCCTGGCAGTTCAGCTCGGCGTAGCTGCACTGCTGTTCGAGGCAGCGTGCGACCACCCGATCGGGATGCGCCGCCACCCTCGCCTCGAACAACGCCGCGTAGCTCTGCTGCAGCGGATAGGCATGCTCGCTGCGGTTGCAGTCCTGCAGCAGGAAGCGCTGTTCCTGCTCGCCCAGCAGTGCCAGCTGCGCCACATCGCCGTGCAAGCCCTCCATCAGCGCCAGCAGCAGGCGCTTGAATTCGCCCAGCAGGCGTTCGACGGTGGCGCGGTCGAAGTAGCGCTGGTCGAACGACAGGTGCAGGCCCAGGTCGTCGCCGGGGTAGCACACCGCCGTGAGCGGGAAGTTGGTGTGGGTGCGGCCCGAGTCGGAGGTTGCATTCAGGCTCTGGGCGCGGTCCAGCACCGCCACTTCGACCGGGGCGTTCTCGAACACGAACAGGCTGTCGAACAGCGGCTGGCCCTTGGGCAGTTCGCTGCATTCCTGGATGTTGACCAGCGGCAGGTACTCGTACTCGCGCACCTCCATGTTGCGTTCCAGCAGGCCCTGCAGCCACTGGCGCACCGAACACCGCTGGCCGGGGGCCGGCAGGGTGACACGCAGTGCGATGCTGTTGATGAACAGGCCCACGGTGTGCTGCATCTGCGGCAGGCTGACCGGGCGCCCGGCCACGGTCACGCCGAACACCACGTCACGCTCGCCGCTGAAGCGGCTGAGCACCAGCGCCCAGGCCGCCTGGGCGAAGGTGTTGACGGTCAGCTGATGGGCCTGGGCAAGCTCGCGCAGGCGTACCCCGTCCTCCACCGCCAGGCGCGTGTAGCAGTCGCCCACCTGCATGCCGCCGTGATCGCCCGCGTGCTCGCGCAGCAGCGGGCGGTCGCTTGGAAGGTAGGTGGTGCGCTCGAAGCCCTGCAGGTTCTGCCGCCACCACTGGCGCGCCTCGTCCAGGCTCTGGTGCTGCAGCCAGCCGATGTAGTCGCGGTAGCGCGGCGGCGTCGCCAGCTGCGCCTCACGGCCCTCGCCCAGGGCCAGGTAGAGCTCGAAGAAGTCGTTCATCAGAAGCGAGCGGCACCAGGCATCGATGAGGATGTGGTGGTTGCTCATCATGAACCAGTACTGCGCCTGGCCCACGCGGATCAGGCGCAGGTGGAACGGCGCCTGCTGCAACAGCTCGAAACCGGCCTCGCGCTCCTGCTTGTGCAGGGCCTGCAGGCGTGCTTCGTGATCGGCCTGCGGGTCGGCGCTCCAGTCCTGATAGTCGATAGGCGTGGTGCCGGGCTTGTGAATGATCTGCAGCATGCCTTCGCCGGCATTCCAGCAGAACGAGGCGCGCAGGGCTTCGTGCCGCGCCACCACCGCCTGCCAGGCCTGGGCGAAGCGCTGCGGGTCGATCTCGCTGTTGATGCGGTAGCGGTCCTGCATGTAGTAGATGCCGGTGCCCGGTTCGAGCAGGGTGTGCAGCAGCATGCCCTCCTGCATCGGGGTCAGCGGGTACACGTCCTCGATCTGCGCGGCGGGCACCGGCAGGCTGTCGATCTGTGCCTGGGTCAGGCGCGCCAGCGGGAAGTCCGACGGCGTGAAGCTGCCGTTGGCGTCATCCAGGCAATGGACGATCAGGCTCGCCAGCTCGCCGAGGTAGGCGCGGGCCAGCTCTTCGATGGTCTGGGTGTCGTAGCGCTCGCGGCTGAAGCTCCAGCGCAGCTGCAACTGGCCGCCGTACACCTGGCCGTCGACGCTCAGCCAGTTGGGCAGCGGTGCGTCGAGGTCGTGGGCCAGGCCCGCGGGTTCGTCCACCGGCTGATACAGCGCCGCACTGCCGAACTGCTGGTCGAACTGGCCCAGGTAGTTGAAGGTGATGCGCGCCTGGGGCAGCGCAGCCATGGCTTCGCGGGTGGCGTCATCGGCCAGGTAGCGCAGTACCCCATACCCCAGGCCCTTGTGCGGCACGCTGCGCAGTTGCTCCTTGATCGCCTTGATCGAGGCCGCCTGCCCGGCGGCCTCCTCGATGTTCAGCGGGCTCAGGCGCAGCGGGTAGGCGCTGGTGAACCAGCCGACGCTGCGGCTCAGGTCGATCTCGTCGAACAGGGTCTCGCGGCCATGCCCTTCGAGCTGCACCAGCACCGAGGTATCGCCGCTCCAGCGGCACAGCACCCGGGCCAGCGCGGTCAGCAACAGGTCGTTGACCTGGGTGCGGTAGGCCGCGGGGGCCTGCTGCAGCAACTGGCGCGTCTGCCCCTGGCTCAGTTGCACGCTGACGGTGTGCGCCTGGCGGTGCAGGTTGGCACCCTGGGGGTGGTCGCACGGCAGCTCGCGGGTGGCGGCACTGAGCTGCGCCTGCCACCAGTGCTGCTCGTCACGCAGCGAGTCGCTGCCGGCATAGGTGGCCAGGCGTGCGGCCCAGTGGCTCATCGCGCTGGTCTTGGCTGCCAGCGGCTGGCCACGGTACAGCGCCTGCAGGTCTTCGAGCAGCACGCGCCACGACACGCCATCCACCACCAGGTGATGGATCGCCAGCAGCAGGCGCTGGGCGCCCTGCCCGTCCTCCACCAGCAGCGCACGCAGCAGCGGGCCGTCGGCGAGGTCGAGGCTGCGCTGCACATCGCTGTACAGGGCCTGGCAATCCTGCAGATCGGCCACCGAAGCCTGCCACAGCAGTGCGCGCGTATCGGCCGGGGCGTAGCTGGCGCGGCCCTCGCAAAAGCGCAGGCGCAGTGCATCGTGATGCGCCACCAGCGCCTGCAGGGCCTGTTCCAGCGCGTCGCCGGCCAGGCGTTCGGCAGGCGCCAGCAGCACGGCCTGGTTCCAGTGCTGCGGTTGCACCACGTCGCTGTCGAAGAACCAGTGCTGGATCGGCGTGAGCGCTGCGGCGCCGCTGAGCGGGCCCTGTTCGATCAACGTGGCCTGGCTGCGGCTGACCACCGTGGCCAGGGTCTGCACGGTCTGCTGCTGGAACAGGTCGCGGGCGCTGAAGTGCAGGCCCAGCTGGCGGGCGCGGCTGACCACCTGGATCGACAGGATCGAGTCGCCGCCCAGTTCGAAGAAGTTGTCCTGCAGGCCCACGCGCTCGACGTTGAGCACATCGCACCAGATCGCGGCCAGTTGCTGCTCCACCTCGCTGCGCGGCGCCTCGTAGTGCTCGCGGCCCTGCTCCCTGTCCGGCAGCGGCAACGCGTGACGGTCGAGCTTGCCGTTGCCGGTCAGCGGCATCTGATCCAGCAGCACCAGGTGGGCGGGCACCATGTAGTCGGGCAGGTTCACCCGCAGTTGCGCCTTGAGGCTGTCGCGCAGCGCCGCCTGCTGTTCGGCGCCGGCCTGTGCCTGCTCGCACACCAGGTAGGCAGCCAGTTGCTTGCCGCCGGGCATGTCCAGCGCCAGCACCACGGCCTCGCGCACGTCGGCATGTTCCAGCAGGCGGCTTTCGATCTCACCCAGTTCGATACGGAAGCCGCGGATCTTCACCTGATGGTCGATACGCCCCATGTACTCCACCAGCCCGTCGGCGCGCTGGCGCACCAGGTCGCCGGTGCGGTACAGGCGCCCGCCCCGCTGGCTGAAAGGGTCGGCGACGAAGCGTTCGGCGCTCAGCCCAGGTCGATCATGGTAGCCCTGGGCCAGGCCTGCGCCACCGATGTACAGCTCGCCAATGGCGCCCTGCGGCAGCAGCGCCAGGTCGGCATCGAGGATGTACGCCACGCGGGCGCCGATCACCCGGCCGATCGGCACACTGCCGGCGCCCGCTTCAAGGGCCGGTGGTGCCAGGCAGGCCAGCGGCATCACCACGGTTTCGGTGGGGCCGTAGGCATTGAAGAACTGCGCCGGCTTGAACGCCTCGCGAATGCGTTGCAGGTGCTCGCCGGTCAGGGCTTCGCCGCCGGTGATGCACAGACGCACCGGCAGCTGTTCGTCGCGGCTGGCCAGCCATTGCGCCAGCTGGCTGCCGTAGCTCGGCGTGAATCCCAGCACGCTGACCTGCTGCTGGCGGATCAGCGTGCAGATTTCCTCGGCGCCCCACTGCCCCTGGGCGCGCAGCACCACCCGTGCGCCGTTGAGCAATGGCACCAGCAGGCGCTCGGTGGCCGCGTCGAAGTTGATCGAATAGAAGTGCAGCTCGCAGTCGTCGCTGCGCATGCCGAACGCCTCGATCACCGCCAGGCAGTGCATGGCGATCTCGCCATGGCTGACCACCACGCCCTTGGGCTTGCCGGTGGAGCCGGAGGTGTAGATCAGGTAGGCCTGATGGCCCGGCAGGCTGAGTGACGGCAAGGCCTCGGCGCTGTAGCCGTGCAGCGCCGCCGCGTCGTCGTCCAGGCACCAGCGGGCCACGCCGGGCGGCAGCTCGCCCAGCCTGTCGAACAGCGCGCGCTGGCCCAGCAGCAGGCCGATGCCGCTGTCCTGGATCATGTACTGCAGGCGTTCGAGGGGGTATTCCGGGTCCAGCGGCACGTAGGCGCCGCCGGCCTTGAGGATCGCCAGCAGGCCGATCACCAGCTGCGCCGAACGCTCCAGCGCCAGGCCCACCCGCACCTGCGGGCCCACGCCACGTTCGCGCAGCACCCGCGCCAGGCGGTTGGCCCGGGCATCGAGCTGGGCGTAGCTCAGGTGTTCGCCGGCAAAGGTCAGTGCCAGTGCATCCGGTGTGCGCTGGGCCTGTGCACTGAACAGGTCATGCACGGTGCGGTTCAGGCCCGGCGCTGCGGGGTCGCCGGCCAGGTTGTCGAACAGGGCCTGGCGCTCGCCCTGGCCCAGCAGCGGCAGTTCGCACAGGCGTTGCTGCGGGTCGGCCAGCAAGGCGTCGAGCAACCGCTGCCAGTGCGCCGCCATGCGCGCGATGCGCGGCGCGTCGAACAGGTCGCAACTGTAGGTCAGGCAGCAGCCCAGGCGACGGTCGAGGTCGGTGACTTCCAGGTTGAGGTCGAACTTGGTCGCCCGGGCGTCGTTGACCAGGTACTCCACCTGCATGCCGGCCAGTTGGCGGCTCTGCTGGAATTCCCAGCGCTGCACGTTGCACATCACCTGGAACAGCGGGTTGTAGGCGGCGCTGCGCGGTGGCTGCAAGGCTTCGACCAGGTGGTCGAACGGCAGGTCCTGGTGCGACTGGCCGTCGATCACGGTCTGGCGCACCTGCTCGATCAGGTCGGCCACGCGCATCTGCCCGTCCAGCTGGCAACGCAGCACCTGGGTGTTGAGGAAGGCGCCGATCAGCCCCTCGCTTTCCGGGCGGATGCGGTTGGCCACCGGTGCGCCGATGCGCAGGTCGGTCTGCCCGCTGTAGCGGTACAGCAACAGCGCCAGGGTGGCGGTCATGGTCATGAACAGGGTCAGGCCATGCTCGGCATTGAAGGCGCGCACCCTGGCGGCCAGCTCATCGCTCAGGTCGAAGCGGTACAGCTCGCCGCGGTGGCTCTGCACCGCCGGGCGCGGGCGATCGGCGGGCAATTCCAGCACCGGGTGTTCATCGCCCAGCTGTGCGCGCCAGTAGTCCAGCTGGCGCTGGCGCTCGCCGGCCTCCAGCCACTGGCGCTGCCACACGCTGTAGTCCAGGTACTGCACCGGCAGCGGTTCGAGCGGCGAATCGCGGTCGTCCAGAAACGCTTCGTACAGCTCGCCCAGCTCGCGGGCAAAGATGTCCATGGCCCAGCCTTCGGTGACGATGTGGTGCAGGGTGAGCACGAAGTAGTGCTCCTGCTCGCCGGCCTTGACCAGGCAGGCACGCAGCAGCGGGCCGGTCTCCAGGTCGAACGGCTGGTGCGCCTGCTCGTCGGCCAGGGCCTGCAGGCGCTGCTGGCGCTGCGCCTGGTCGTGGGCCGAAAAGTCCAGCCAGTTCATCACCAGCCCGGTGTCGGGCGAAACGGCCTGGTACGGTACGCCATCGATGCTCGGGAAGGTGGTGCGCAGGGTTTCGTGGCGCACGATCAGCGCCTGCAGGGCCTGTTCGAAGCGGCTGACGTCCAGCACCCCGCACAGGCGCGCCATGCCGCCGACGTTGTAGGCCGGGCTGTCCGGCTCCATCTGCCAGAGGAACCACATGCGCTGCTGCGAGTACGACAGCGGCACCGGCTGGCTGCGGTCGATGCGCGTTATTTCGCCTTGCAGGTTGTGCTGCCCGGCCAGTTGCAGGGCCTCGATGCGCGCGGCGAAGGCGCCCAGCGCGCTGGCTTCGAACAGGGTGCGCAGCGGCAGTTCGACGTCGCAGGCCTGGCGCGTGCGGGCGATGATCTGGGTGGCCAGCAGCGAGTGCCCGCCGAGGGCGAAGAAGTCATCGTCCAGGCCGACCCGCGCCAGGCCCAGCACATCGCACCAGATGGCGGCGATCTGCTGTTGCAGCGGCGTGACCGGGGCAACATGCACGCGCTGCTGCCAGCTCGGCTCGGGCAGCGCCTTGCGGTCGAGCTTGCCACTGGGGCCCAGCGGCATCTGCGCCAGGTGCACCAGTTGCGCGGGCACCATGTAGGGCGGCAATTGCGCCGCCAGTGCGCTCAGCAATGCTTCGCCGCAGTCGTGCGCGTGGGTGTAGTAGCCGACCAGTTGCGGGCCGGCCGCCGTGTCGCGTACCAGCACCACGGCCTGCTCCACGCCCGGCTGGGCCAGCAGGCAGGCCTGCACCTCTTCGGGCTCTACACGAAAACCGCGCAGTTTGACCTGCTGGTCGATGCGGCCCAGGTATTCCAGTGCCCCCAGGTCGGCCAGCCAGCGCGCACGGTCGCCGCTGCGGTACAGGCGCTGGCCGTCGGCGCCGGGCACGAAGCGTTCGGCGGTGAGGCCCGGCCGGCCCAGGTAGCCACGGGCCAGGCCCGCACCGCCCAGGCACAGCTCACCGGGCACCCCCACAGGCGAAAGCGCCAGTTCCTCATCGAGCACCTGGCACTGCACGTTGGCCAGGGGCCGGCCGATGGGCGAGCGCAGGCCGTCTTCACGGCGGCAGTGCCAGTGGGTGACGTTGATCGCGGTTTCGGTCGGCCCATAGCGGTTGTGCAGTGCCACGTGCGGCAGTACCTGCAGCACACGGTCGCGCAGCGCCGCCGGCAACGCCTCGCCGCCGGAGAACACCCGGCGCAGGCTGGTACAGGCGGCCGCCAGGGGCTCCTGCACGAACACCTGCAACAGCGGCGGCACGAAGTGCAGCGTGGTCACGCCATGCTGCTGCACCAGTTCGGCGATGCGCTGCGGGTCGCGGTGCTCGCCGGGGCCGGCCAGCACCAGCGTGCAGCCCTGGGCCAGCGGCCAGAAGCATTCCCACACCGACACGTCGAAGCTGATCGGGGCTTTTTGCAGCAGCACGTCGTGGTCGTCCAGCGCATAGGTGGCCTGCATCCAGTGCAGGCGCTCGGCCAGGGCCGCATGGGTGTTGCCCACGCCCTTGGGCTGGCCGGTGGAGCCGGAGGTGTAGATCACGTAGGCCAGGCTGTCACCGTGCAGGTGCAGGCCCGGCGCCTGGCTGGGCCAGTTGTCCAGGTGCAGGGTGTCCATGGCGATGGTACTCACGCCCTCGACCTGGGGCAGGCGTTCGAGCACCTCGCTGTGGCTGAGCAGCAGGCTTGCGCCGCAGTCGGCGAGCATGTAGGCCAGGCGCTCGGCCGGGTAGTCGACGTCCAGCGGCACGTAGGCACCACCGGCCTTGAGAATCGCCAGCAGGCCCACCAGCAGCTGCGGCGAACGCTCGGCGGCAATCGCCACGCACACGTCCGGGCCCACGCCCTTGTCGCGCAGGTAATGGGCCAGGCGGTTGGCCTGGGTGTGCAGGCTCGCGTAGTCCAGGCTGCCGCCGGCCCATACCAGCGCGGTGCGCTGCGGGGTGCTGCGCGCCTGTTCGTTGAGTTGCTCCACCAGCCACTGGCCGGGGGCCGCTGCCGGGGCCTGGCCCCAGTCGAGCAGTTGGGCGCGGCCCGGGGCGTCGAGCAGGTTCAGCTCGGCCAGCGGCAGCTGCGGCGCGCTGCTCACCTGCTGCAGCAGGCTGACCAGTTGCGCGGCCAGGCGCTCGATGCTGGCAGCGTCGAACAGCTCGTCGGCATAGTCGAAGGAAAGGCTGATGCGGCCCTGGTGGTCTTCTTCGCTGTGCAGTTGCAGGTCGAACTTGGCCTCGCGGCTGTGCCACGCCAGTTCGTCGGCCAACAGCCCCGGCAGGCGGCGCAAGGCGCCGAGGTCGCGCTGCTGGTGGTTGAACATGACCTGGAACAGGCCCTGCTCGCGGGCCTCGGGGAAGGCTTCGACCAACTGCTCGAACGGCAGGTCCTGGTTGGCCTGGGCTTCAAGGGTGCGCTGGCGCACCTGGGCCAGCAAGGCACTGAAGGGCTGGCGCGGGTCAAGCTCGGCACGCAGCACCTGGGGGTTGATGAAGAAGCCGACCAGGCCCTGGATTTCCAGGCGCGGGCGGTTGGCATTGGGCACGCCGACGCGGATGTCGCGCTGGCCGCTGTAGCGGTGCAGCAGGGTTTGCAAGGCCGCCAGCAACAGCATGAACAGGCTGGCATCGTGGGCCTGGGCCACCTGGCGCAGTGCAGTGCCCAGCGCCGGCTCAAGACGCAGGCTCAGGCGCGTGGCGCTGTTGCGCTGCTGCACCGAGCGCGGGTGATCGGTGGGCAGGTCGAGCACCGGCTGCGCATCGCCGAGCAAGGCCTTCCAGTAGGCGAGCTGGCGGGTACTTTCCCCCTGGGCCAGCCACTGGCGCTGCCAGCTGGCATAGTCGGCGTAATGCACCGGCAACGTATTCAGTCGCGCCTGCTGGCCCTGGCAGGCGGCGGCATACAGGCGCGCGAATTCGTCCAGCAGAATGTTCATCGACCAACCGTCGGCGATGATGTGGTGCAGGGTCACCCACAGCTGATGGGTTTCGTTGTCCTGGCGTACCAGGGTGACCCGCAGCAGCGGCCCGCGCTCCAGGTCGAAGGGTTGGCGCGCCTCGTCTTCGCGCAACTGCTGAACGCGGGCCGGGGTTTCGTGCCCCAGGTCCAGGCTGCGCACCTGCAACGCCAGGTTCGCCAGCACGCGCTGCACCGGTTGCCCGTGGTGGTCGGCAAACACCGTGCGCAGCGCTTCATGGCGGGCCACCAGCGCCTGGAAGCTGCTGCGCAGCGCGGCCTCGTCCAGTTCGCCGCGCAGGCGCAGGCCACCCGGGATGTTGTAGGCCGCACTGCCAGGCTCCAGTTGCCACAGCAGCCACAGCCGGGCCTGGGCCAGCGATTGCGGCAGCGCCTGTTCCCGGGGCAATTGCGCGATGGCGCCCTGGGCCACCCCGCCGTCGATGTGCAGGCGGGCCACCTGGGCAGTGAAGCCTGCCAGGGTCGGCGCTTCGAACAGCAGGCTCAGGCTCAGTTCCAGCCCCAGTTCGTCACGCAGGCGCGCCGTGAGCTGGGTGGCGGCGATGGAGTTGCCGCCGAGCAGGAAGAAGTGATCGTCGTCGCCCACCTCGGCCACGTTCAGTTGCTCGCACCACAGCCGCGCGATCAGCGCCTGCAACCCGTCGCCGCTCGGCGCCGCGTGGCGTGCGGCAGGCGCCTGGGCCTCCGGGAAGCGGGCGTAGCAGTCCAGGCTGCCATCGTGCAGGCGCAGGCGGCAGGCCGAACGCTGCAACTTGCCGCTGGAGGTCTTGGGCAACGCACCGGGGTTGAGCAGCAGCACCACCGCCGGGGCCTGCTGGCAGGCATCGGCGATGACCTGGCGCAGGGTGCGGATCAGGCTCGCCGGCTCGATGACCTTCTGCACGTTGCGGCTGATCTCTACCGCGATGCCGATGCCCTCCTCGCCCTGGTCGTCGACGGCGAACACCGCCACGCGGCCCTTGCGCAGCACGTCGACCTCGCGCTCCAGGGTCTTTTCCAGGTCCTGCGGGTAGAGGTTGTGCCCGCGCACGATGAGCATGTCCTTCAGGCGCCCGGTGACGAACAGTTCGCCGTCACGCATGAAGCCCAGGTCGCCGGTGCGCAGCCAGGTGCGCCCGCCGTGCTCGACGAAGGTCTTTGCGCTGGCCTCGGGGTTGCGCCAGTAACCGTGGGCGATGCTCGGGCCGGCGGCCCAGATCTCGCCCACCTGGTTGTCGCCCAGCACAGCCAGGGTGTGCGGTTCGACGACCTGCACCGCGTGCAGCGGCTGGCTGAAGCCGCAGCTCATCTGCACGCTGCCCTCGCCTGCTTCGGCGCGGTTGTGCGCCAGTGCCGCGCTGTCCAGCGCCAGCGCGGGGATACCGCCGCCGCGCACGCTGCCACTGACGAACAGAGTGGCTTCGGCCAGGCCGTAGCTGGCGAAGAAACTCGAGGGCACGAAACCGCACGCGGCGAATTTGTCGGCAAAGCTGTCGAGGCTGTCCTGGCGGATCGGCTCGGAGCCCGAATAGGCCACGCGCCAGCAGCTCAGGTCGAGGCTGGCCAGCGCCGCACTGCTGACGCGCTCGTTGCACAGGCGGTAGGCGAAGTCCGGCCCGCCGCTGATGGTGCCGCGGTAATCGCTGATCGCCTGCAGCCAGCGCTGCGGCCGCGCCAGGAAGTAGGCCGGGGCCATCAGCACGCAGGGCACGCCGCTGAAGATCGGTTGCAGCAGGCCGCCGATCAGGCCCATGTCGTGGTACAGCGGCAGCCAGCTGACGATCACGTCGTCGGGGTTCACGTCGATACCGAAGCCGTGGCGGATCAGCACTTCGTTGGCCACAAGGTTGCCGTGGCTGACCTGCACGCCCTTGGGCAGCGCGGTGGAGCCGGAGGTGTACTGCAGAAAGGCGATGTCGTCCGGCTTGAGCGACGGGGCCTGCCACTGCTCGCCCAGGCCGGCGTCGAGGTAATCGACGCTGAGCAGCTGCGGCGCATCCTCGCCCTTGAGTGCATCCAGGGCCAGCAGGCTGTTGTGCAGGTTGTCGACGGTCAGCAGCAGGCGCGGCTGGGCGTCCTCGATGATCGACAGCAGGCGGGCCTGGTGGTGGGTGCGCGAGGATTCCGGCGGATAGGCCGGCACGGCGATCACCCCGGCATACAGGCAGCCGAAGAACGCGGCGACGTAGTCCGGGCCACTGGGGAACAGCAGGATCGCGCGGTCGCCCGGCACCGCACGCGCCTGCAATGCGGCGGCGATGCTGCATGCACGCAGGTGCAGGTCACGGTAGCTGAGCACGGCCTGGTCGCGGGCGTCTTCGGCGAGAAAGCGCAAGGCCACCCGCTCAGGGGTCAGCGCAGCACGCTGGGTGAGGGCCTGGACCAGCGTAACCGGGAGTTCGAAGGCGTCCGTCATGGAAAGTTCCTGCCAGTGTCTGTACGTGAAAATCGGCATCGCGGGGCGCAGGGAGCCGGGTGTTCGGGCACCGGCACACGCCCTTCAGGGGCCGAGGATGTACACAGGGGAACGGATGAACGGGTGAAATAATTAGGCGCCACTGTGGCGCGGCGACAGGTGATTTTCGAAGCGGATCACGGGGTGGTGCTTAGAACCAAAAAACAGTTTGAAGTATTACTTTTCGCATTTGACAATAATTATCATTAAGAATAGCTTGTCGCACGTCGTAGGAAGCATCTCCTCGCGGAGTGCTTCGCTTCCCTCTTCGAGAACAAGGTGAAATTTCCATGGCGGAACAACTGTCCACAAGTAAGTGCGATTCACCGTTACTCCAAGCGTTCGTCGACAATCGCAGCATTCTGGTGAAAATTGCCGCCCGGATCACCGGGTGTCGCTCACGCGCCGAGGATGTCGTGCAGGACGCTTTCTTCCGGCTCAGTGCAGCCCCGCAGATCACCTCGTCGTTCAAGGCGCAGTTGAGCTACCTGTTCCAGATCGTGCGCAACCTGGCCATCGACCATTACCGCAAGCAGGCGATGGAGCTGAAGTATTCCGGCAGCGAAGAGGAAGGTCTGAATGTGGTCATCCATGGTGCCTCGCCCGAAGCCACGCACATCAATTTCGCGACGCTTGAGCACATTGCCGATGCGCTGAGCGAGCTGCCGCAGCGCACCCGCTATGCGTTCGAGATGTACCGCCTGCATGGCGTGCCGCAGAAAGACATCGCCAAGGAGCTTGGCGTGTCGCCGACCCTGGTGAACTTCATGATTCGCGATGCGCTGGTGCATTGCCGCAAGGTGTCGCTGGCGCGGGGTGAGGTGGCCTGAAGGGGCCACCCTGCACCGCTGCTGCCCTGCAGGAGCCGGCGTTGCCGGCGATCCTCCCTCCAGGCCAGATGCCGGGTGTCCGGCAGCACGAGCGCCTTGTGCTGGTTCGCCGGCAACGCCGGCTCCCCCAGGATCGGGTGCCGGCCTACACCAGCCTGCAGCGCTCGAAGAAGCGCTCGCGTCCCAGGATCATCAGCGCCGCACGCTTGTGCGGAAAGTCGAATTCCTTCTCGCAGTGAAAGCACTGGTCGTGCATGTAGCCGATCATCTTGGCATTGTCGGCCCGAGGCTCGGCCACCACGCGCTGGGTGCGCGGGTCGTCCAGGAACAGGTAGTGCACCAGCGCCGACAGCCAGCTGGCCACCTTGTGCGGCCCGCGGTGCGTCTGCTCCCCTACCAGCATGTGAATGCCGCGGTCGTAGTCGTCGGCCGCATAGAACGGTGCAATCCGGTCCTCCTTGGCCCAGTAGGCTTCGAAGTAGGCAAACGGCTGGTCGTCGAAGCAGCCGATCAGGGTCAGTGTGTGCGGGTCGGCCTCAAGCTTGCTCAGGTAGTCGCGGTGCTGTTCGAGGCTGCCGCCCTCCTGCCAGAAGCTCAGCACCCGCGGGTTGTTCTGCCAACGGTTGAAGCGCTCCAGGTCGTGGTCGATTTCCAGGGTCCGTAACGAGATCCACGCCCCCAGCCGCGCATCGAAGCGCCGATACACTTCCCCCCGCGGCTTGGGCGCACGGCGCGGATGACGCTTGCCGGCACTGATCTGCATCTGCTGCGGGTACACGCCCGACAGCGATTCGCCCAGCCACGGTTGCGGCAACTGCCAGAACAGCGTGCGCTCGCAGCGGTAGCGCCCCGCCTGTTCGTCGGCCACCAGCAGGCCGCTGGCCAGTGCCGCCTCGGGCACCTGCGCCAGATGCCAGCACAGGCGCTGACACCCCGGATCGCGGGAAAACAGCCAGTAGCACGCGGCCCACAACGCCTGCTGTGGGCGCTCGGGGCAGGTGTATTGCAGGTGCACGTCAAGGTCATCACCGCGCTCCAGACGCAGGCGCACCAATGGCGTGTCTTCGAGCACCAGGCTCAGGTGGCAGTCGGTTTCATCGGCGCTGAGGCTGCGCCAGCGCGGCAGGGACAACGCGCAGGGTGCGGTATCGGAAGGCATGGTCTTGGGCTCACGAAGTGGAAGAGACAATCTCACTGCTGTTGACGTGAAAACCGTGGGCGAATTTAGGGCGAATGGGCCGCGCTGACACCGATCTGGTAAGGCCCGAAGATGTCCTGCAACTGGCCGTTCTCGTGCAGTTGCTGCAACAGACGGGCAAAGGCCTCGCCACTGATCGGTGCCTGGGGACGCAGCAGTGCGTAATGGTGATAGGTCTGGTCGGTACGCTCGGAGGCCAGGAACTGGCCTCGGTAATCCTCGTGGCGCGCCAGAAAGTCGTACAGGTACGAACGGGTCACCAAGGCCACGTCGGCGCGGTCGCGCTGCACCATCATCAGGTTGCTGTCGTGGGAATAGGTCAGGGTGGCGCCGAATGTTTGCTGCAGGTACCTGGCGTCGGCATTGAAACCGGCGAAGGCGTAGTGATAGCCGCTGTACAACGCCAGGCGCTTGCCCTGCAGGCTGTCGAAGTAACCCTGGCCGCGGCCTTCGATATTGTGCGTGACGAAGACTTCGGCATCTTCGAGGCCGAGATCGACCTTGACGAAGTCGATGCCTTTCCAGCCCCAGTCAGGGTTTTCGAAGATCGCCATGTCGATGCGACCCTCGTTGAAGTCGCGAAAGCGTCGCGGTATGGAGGTGGGCACCAGCGTGAAATGGTAGGTGTCCTGAAGCGCGTTCAAGGCCTGGATCAACTGCGCCAGCAGGCCGCTGCCGGTATCGCGTTCGGGATTGACGGTGTACGGCGGAAAGTGCGCTGCGCCGATCCTGATCTGCTCCTGGGCACACGCCGGTGTGGTCAGCCACGCCAACGCGAGCATCGACAGGGAGAGCACGACCTGTGGCAGTGACGCTGAACTCAAGGCAACACACTCTTAACGGGTTCGCGCCTAAACTAGGCGTTTTCCTACGCTTGCACAACTGGCAGAACCATCAGGCAAATGGCCACGGGATACCGCACAGGCCACAGATTGGCTACGCTCAGGCGAGTATCTGTCAAGGAGCCTGCCATGGGCCACTGGTTGGTGATCGACCTGGAAGCTACCACCGACGAGGGTGGCTGGCCGATCGAAGACATGGAAATCATCGAGATCGGCGCCAGCCTGGTCAACCGCGAAGGCCGCGAGGTGGACCACTTCCAGCGCTTCGTCAAACCCCGGCGGCGCCCGCTGCTGACTCCCTTTTGCCGTGAGCTGACGCATATCGCCCAGGCGGACATCGACGCCGCCGCCTCCTTTGCCAAGGTGTGGGACGGGTTCGAGCACTGGCTGCAGCATCAGCAGGCGCACCTGCAGGGCTGGGTCAGCTGGGGCGACTACGATCGCCGCCAGCTGCTGCAGGAATGGCAGGTGCACCAGGTGCACAGCCTGCTGGCCGACACCTGCCACCTCAACCTCAAGCAGCGCTTCGCCAAGGCCCGCCACCTGAAACGCCCGCCCGGGCTCAAGGGCGCGCTGGCCCTGGCCGGGCTGCAGTTTGTCGGGCAGCAGCACCGCGCCCTGGAAGATGCGCGCAATACCGCACGCCTGCTGCCGCTGAGCCTGCCGGCCCAGGGCGCCTGAAAGCGGATGACGCCACCGGGAGGCTTGGGCATACTGGCCAGCCCTTTTTTGCCCCTTTCAGGAGTCGCCCATGTTTAAGGTCAACGAGTACTTTGATGGCACGGTCAAGTCGATCGCCTTCACCAGCGCCGAAGGCCCGGCCACTGTCGGCGTGATGGCCCCGGGCGAGTACGAGTTCGGTACGGCCAAGCGCGAGATCATGCACGTGGTGTCCGGCGCCCTGATCGTCAAGCTGCCGGGCAGCGACAACTGGGAAACCTTTACCGCCGGCAGCCAGTTCAATGTGCCGGCCGACAGCAAGTTCCAGCTGCAGGTGAAGGTCGATACCGCCTACCTGTGCGAATACCGCGACTGATTCAAAGGCTTCGCCGACAAGGCCGGCTCCTGTAGGGGACTGCGGTCGTTGCAGGAGCCGGCCTTGCCGGCGAAGCGGCCATCAGCGTAAAAACGCCACGATGCTGTCCGCCGCCGCCCCCAGGTGGTGCGCATGGCTGAACCCCGAGACCTTCAGCGGCTTCAAGTCATGATCCCCTGCCACCAGCCAGCACAGCTCGATGGCTGACGACAGTGCATACCCCTCCACCGTCTCGCGATTGCCCAGCGCATCACGCTCGCCCTGCACGATCAGGGTTGGCGTCTTCAGTTCGGCCAGGTGCGCCACCCGCGGCTTCTCGGGCTTGCCTGCGGCATAGAACGGATACCCCAGGCACACCAGCGCATCCACCCCCAGTTCGTCCGCCACCAGGCTGGCCATGCGCCCGCCCATGGACTTGCCGCCGATCACCAGTGGCCCAGCGACCAATGGTCGCACCTGGGCCACCACTTCGCGCCAGCAGTCGAGCAGGCGAGCCTGGGGGTTTGGCGGCCTTCTGCCACCATCGAGCCGGCGCTGGGCCATGTAGGGAAACTCGAAGCGCAGTACCGCCAGCCCTTGCGCGGCAAGCCTCTGCGCCATGTCGGTCATGAACGCGCTGTCCATGGGTGCGCCCGCGCCGTGGGCCAGGATCAGGCACCCCAGGGGCGACGCATCTGCCTGATTTTGCGGGGCATCGTACAACCAGCCGCGTTGTTCGACCCACTGCGCCCATTGATCCCCGTCAATACCGGCCACTTGCCCATTACTCATGCTTGCCTCGCTGTTTAGCCTGCCTATAACCGTGGATGGGAACCCATACATGAACACAACCAGCAGTACCGCCTACAACTACCAGGTGGTCCGCCAATTCGCCATTATGACGGTGGTGTGGGGAATCGTCGGGATGGGGCTCGGCGTTTTTCTCGCCGCGCAGCTCGTCTGGCCTTCACTCAACTTCGACCTCCCGTGGACCAGCTTCGGGCGCCTGCGCCCCTTGCACACCAACGCGGTGATCTTCGCCTTCGGGGGCTGTGCACTGTTCGCCGCCTCCTACTACTCGGTACAGCGTACCTGCCAGACCGTGCTGTTCTCGCCACGCCTTGCCGCCTTTACCTTCTGGGGCTGGCAACTGGTGATCGTGCTCGCGGCCGTCAGCCTGCCGCTGGGTTATACCAGCTCCAAGGAATACGCCGAACTGGAATGGCCGATCGACATCCTGATCACCATCGTCTGGGTGGCCTACGCCGTGGTGTTCTTCGGCACCCTGATGAAGCGCACCACCAAGCACATCTACGTGGGCAACTGGTTCTTCGGTGCGTTCATCATCACCGTGGCGATCCTGCATATCGTCAACAACCTGGAAATCCCGGTCAGCCTGACCAAGTCGTACTCGCTGTACGGCGGCGCCACCGACGCGATGGTGCAATGGTGGTACGGCCACAACGCCGTAGGCTTCTTCCTGACCGCAGGCTTCCTGGGCATGATGTACTACTTCGTGCCCAAGCAGGCCGAGCGCCCGGTGTACTCGTATCGCCTGTCGATCGTGCACTTCTGGGCCCTGATCACCCTGTACATCTGGGCCGGCCCGCACCACCTGCACTACACCGCCCTGCCCGACTGGGCGCAGTCGCTGGGCATGGTGATGTCGCTGATCCTGCTGGCGCCC
>NZ_QLAD01000010.1:181650-183681 GCF_024355235.1 Pseudomonas sp. S12(2018) | reverse complement strand
ACACGCCGGCGCCCTTGGCTGGGTAGCCATGATCTCGATCGGCGCGCTGTACCACATGATCCCGAAAGTGTTCGGCCGCGAGCAGATGTACAGCCTGGGCCTGATCAACGCGCACTTCTGGCTCGCCACCATCGGCACCGTGCTGTACATCGCCTCGATGTGGGTCAACGGCATCGCCCAGGGCCTGATGTGGCGTGCAGTCAACGCCGACGGCACCCTGACCTACTCCTTCGTCGAAACCCTGGTGGCCAGCCACCCTGGCTTCATCGTGCGGTTCGTGGGCGGTGCGATCTTCCTCACCGGCATGTTCCTGATGGCCTGGAACACCTGGCGCACCGTGCGTGCCCCAGCGGGCGAGACCGCCAACGCCACTGCGCAGCTGGCCTGAGGAGAACCTGATGAAACACGAAGTAATCGAGAAGAACGTCTTCCTGCTGGTGCTGTTGATGGTGTTTGCCGTCAGCATCGGCGGCCTGACCCAGATCGTCCCGCTGTTCTTCCAGGACGTCACCAACAAGCCGGTCGAAGGCATGAAGCCCTACACCGCGCTGCAGCTGGAAGGCCGCGACATCTACATCCGTGAAGGCTGCGTACAGTGCCACTCGCAGATGATCCGTCCGTTCCGCGCCGAAACCGAACGCTACGGCCACTACTCGGTAGCCGGTGAAAGCGTGTGGGACCACCCGTTCCTGTGGGGCTCCAAGCGTACCGGCCCTGACCTGGCCCGCGTCGGCGGCCGCTACTCCGACGACTGGCACCGCGCGCACCTGTACAACCCGCGCAACGTGGTACCCGAGTCGAAGATGCCGGCCTACCCGTGGCTGGTGGCCAACCCGGTCGACAGCAGCCATACCGAGACCAAGCTGCGCGTGATGCGCACCCTGGGCGTGCCCTACAGCGACGACGATATCACCGGCGCCGTGGCCTCGCTCAAGGGCAAGTCCGAGATGGACGCGCTGGTCGCCTACCTGCAGGTGCTCGGCACCGCGATCAAGAACAAGAGGTAAGCGCCATGGACTTCACACTGGATATCGGCCAGTTGCGCGGCCTGGGCACCCTGCTGGTAGCCATCGCCTTCATCGGCCTGGCGCTGTGGGTGTTCAGCGGCCGGCGTGACCGCGAGTTCGCCGAAGCGAGCCTGCTGCCGTTCGCCGACGATCGCCTTGTACCTGCCGCCAAAGAATCCGAATCGAGGAGTAACGGGCAATGACCACCTTCTGGAGTACGTACATCTGCGTACTGACCATCGGTAGCCTGATCGGCCTGACCTGGCTGCTGCTCAGCACCCGCAAGGGCCAGAGCAAGGGCACCACCGACCAGACCATGGGCCACAGCTTCGACGGCATCGAGGAGTACGACAACCCGCTGCCCAAGTGGTGGTTCTGGCTGTTCGTCGGCACCCTGGTGTTCTCGGTGGGCTACCTGATCCTGTACCCGGGCCTGGGCAACTGGAAAGGCATCCTGCCCGGCTACGAGAACGGCTGGACCGGCGCCAACGAGTGGCAAAAGGAAATGGACCGCGCCGACGCCAAGTTCGGGCCGATCTTCGCCAAGTTCGCCGCCATGCCGGTGGAAGAAGTGGCCAAGGACCCGCAGGCGCTGAAAATGGGCGGTCGCCTGTTCGCCTCCAACTGCTCGGTGTGCCACGGCTCGGACGCCAAGGGTGCCTACGGCTTCCCCAACCTCACCGACAATGACTGGCGCTGGGGCGGTGACCCGGAAACCATCAAGGCTTCGATCATGGGCGGTCGTCACGGCGTGATGCCGGCCTGGGCCGAAGTGATCGGCGAGCAGGGCGTGGCCGATGTGGCCGGGTTCGTGCTGACCAACCTCGATGGCCGCAGCCTGCCCAAGGACGCCAAGGCCGACGTGGAAAACGGCAAGCAACTGTTCGCCACCAACTGCGTGGCCTGCCACGGACCGGAAGGCAAAGGCACCCCGGCGATGGGCGCACCTGACCTGACCCACCCGCAGGCATTCATCTACGGTTCGAGCTATGCCCAGCTGCAGCAGACCATCCGTTACGGCCGT
>NZ_QLAD01000010.1:179647-180957 GCF_024355235.1 Pseudomonas sp. S12(2018) | reverse complement strand
ACCGGCAGAGAACGTAACTGCCAAGTGAAACGATGATGTAACTGAGCCTTGACTCAAACCGCCGCATCGACAACGGTGCGGCGGTTCCCACCGCCCCTTGCGACCAAGTGTCGCACCCCGCCGCACACCCGCCTTGCACCCCCCCTGATCGAGACTAAGCTTGTTGCCACAGTGGCTTGAAGTCTTGCACCTGAATGCACCTTTTTGGCGCACTTTCTGTTCGCGAGCCACCACCAAAGGCTGATGGATCCCGGCCCAAGTGCGAATTGCCTGCCCTGACCACGCAGGACGATAGTGCCAAGGCAGCTTAATGCGTGCACAACGAAAGCGGAATAATGGTGCACATTATCGCCTTGCGATTGTGTACACTTCCCACCGCCAATCGGCTGGAAACGCCGTAAAATCGGCCTTCGCAAGGTGCGGCGCGATTTCCATCGCGTTGCAATAACCACACGGTTTATACATACTTGCGCCGATTTTTTAACCAACAAAAACACCCAAACCGTGGAACCTTAGAATGAGCACAGCAATCAGTCCGACTGCTTATAACTATAAGGTCGTCCGCCAGTTCGCCATCATGACGGTGGTCTGGGGGATCCTTGGCATGGGCCTCGGTGTCTTCATCGCCTCGCAACTGGTCTGGCCTCAGCTGAACCTGGACCTGCCGTGGACGAGCTTTGGACGCCTGCGCCCCCTGCACACCAACCTGGTGATCTTCGCCTTCGGTGGGTGCGCACTGTTTGCCACTTCCTACTATGTCGTGCAGCGAACCTGCCAGACGCGACTGATTTCCGACAGCCTCGCGGCCTTCACCTTCTGGGGCTGGCAAGCGGTGATCGTCGGCGCGCTGGTCACCCTGCCGCTGGGCTACACCACGACCAAGGAATACGCAGAACTGGAATGGCCTATCGCCATTTTGCTGGCCATCGTGTGGGTTACCTACGGTGCGGTGTTCTTCGGCACCATCGTCAAGCGCAAGACCAAGCACATCTATGTGGGCAACTGGTTCTACGGTGCCTTCATCGTGGTGACCGCGATGCTGCACATCGTCAACCACGCCTCGCTGCCGGTCAGCCTGTTCAAGTCGTACTCGGCCTACTCGGGCGCGACCGACGCGATGATCCAGTGGTGGTACGGCCACAACGCCGTGGGCTTCTTCCTGACCACCGGCTTCCTGGGCATGATGTACTACTTCGTACCCAAGCAGGCCGAACGCCCGATCTACTCGTATCGCCTGTCGATCGTGCACTTCTGGGCGCTGATCACCCTGTACATCTGGGCAGGCCCCCACCACCTGCACTACACCGCGC
>NZ_QLAD01000010.1:176837-179070 GCF_024355235.1 Pseudomonas sp. S12(2018) | reverse complement strand
GTCGGGCGCCTGGCATAAGCTGCGCACCGACCCGATCCTGCGCTTTCTGGTGGTATCGCTGGCGTTCTACGGCATGTCGACCTTCGAAGGCCCGATGATGGCGATCAAGACCGTCAACTCGCTGTCGCACTACACCGACTGGACCATCGGCCACGTACACGCCGGCGCTCTGGGCTGGGTAGCGATGATCTCGATCGGCGCGCTGTACCACATGATTCCGAAAATCTATGGCCGCGTGCAGATGCACAGCGTGGGCCTGATCAACGCGCACTTCTGGCTGGCGACCATCGGCACCGTGCTGTACATCGCCTCGATGTGGGTCAACGGCATCACCCAGGGCCTGATGTGGCGCGCCATCAACGACGACGGCACCCTCACCTACTCCTTCGTCGAAGCGCTGCAGGCCAGCCACCCGGGCTTTATCGTGCGTGCACTGGGCGGTGCGTTCTTCGCCTCCGGCATGCTGCTGATGGCCTACAACGTTTGGCGCACCGTCCGCGCCTCGCAGCCGGCCGAAGCTGAAGCCGCCGCTCAGATCGCTGTCGTTGGAGCTCACTGATGAAGCACGAAGTAGTCGAGAAGAATATCGGCCTGCTGGCCTTCTTCATGGTCATCGCCGTGAGCATCGGCGGCCTGACCCAGATCGTCCCGCTGTTCTTCCAGGACGTCACCAACAAGCCGGTCGAGGGCATGAAGCCCCGCGTCGCGCTGGAGCTGGAAGGCCGCGACATCTACATCCGTGAAGGCTGCGTGCAGTGTCACTCGCAGATGATCCGTCCGTTCCGCGCCGAAACCGAGCGTTACGGCCACTACTCGGTAGCCGGTGAAAGCGTGTGGGACCACCCGTTCCTGTGGGGTTCCAAGCGTACCGGGCCTGACCTGGCCCGCGTCGGCGGCCGCTACTCCGACGACTGGCACCGCGCGCACCTGTACAACCCGCGCAACGTGGTGCCGGAGTCGAAGATGCCGGCGTACCCGTGGCTGGTGGAGAACACCCTCGACGGCAAGCTGACCGCCAGGAAAATGGAAGTGTTGCGTACCCTCGGCACGCCCTACACCGACGAGGACATCGCCGGTGCCCGCGACGCGGTCAAGGGCAAGACTGAAATGGACGCTCTGGTTGCCTACCTGCAAGGGCTGGGCACCATCATCAAAAGCAAACGGTGACCTTGATGGATATCGGGATGATTCGTGGCCTGGGCACCGTCGTGGTGATGGTGGCCTTCATCGGCCTGGCGTTGTGGGTATTCAGTTCTCGGCGCAAGTCCGAGTTCGACGAAGCGACCATGCTGCCCTTCGCGGATGATCCCGAAGCCAGCAAGCACGTCGAGCAAGCGCAAGCGAGCGCTTCTAGGAGTAACAAAGAATGACTACCTTCTGGAGTCTGTACGTCACCGTTCTGAGTCTGGGTACCATCTTTGCCCTGACCTGGCTGCTGCTGTCCACCCGCAAGGGCCAGCGCAGCGAAACCACCGAAGAAACCGTGGGCCACGCCTACGACGGCATCGAGGAATACGACAACCCGCTGCCCAAGTGGTGGTTCATGCTGTTCGTGGGCACCATCGTGTTCGCCCTGGGCTACCTGGTGCTGTACCCGGGCCTGGGCAACTGGAAAGGCCTGCTGCCGGGCTACCAGTACCTGGACAACGAAAACAAGGTGGCCTTTGCCAACGGCGAGTCGGGCTGGACCGGCGTGCACGAGTGGGAAAAGGAAATGGCGCGTTCGGATGCCAAGTTCGGGCCGATCTTCGCCAAATTTGCAGCGATGCCAATTGAAGAAGTGGCCAAGGATCCGCAAGCCCTGAAGATGGGTGGCCGCCTGTTCGCCTCCAACTGCTCGGTATGCCACGGCTCCGACGCCAAGGGCTCCTACGGCTTCCCCAACCTGACCGACGACGACTGGCGCTGGGGCGGCGAGCCCGAGACCATCAAGGCCACCATCATGGGCGGTCGTCACGGCGTGATGCCGGCGTGGGCCGAAGTGATCGGCGAGCAGGGCGTGGCCGATGTGGCCGGGTTCGTGCTGACCAACCTCGATGGCCGCACCCTGCCCAAGGACGCCAAGGCCGACGTGGAAAACGGCAAGAAGCTGTTCGCCGCCAATTGCGTGGCCTGCCACGGGCCGGAAGGCAAAGGCACCCCGGCGATGGGCGCGCCCAACCTGACCCATCCGCAGGCGTTCATCTACGGCTCGAGCTACGCCCAGCTGCAGCAGACCATCCGTTACGGCCGC
>NZ_QLAD01000010.1:0-176133 GCF_024355235.1 Pseudomonas sp. S12(2018) | reverse complement strand
CCAGCCAGAGAAAACCGCCGAAGCGCAGTGATCATGCCCCGGCTGTGAAAAGGCCCCGCCAGTGTTGCTGGCGGGGCCTTTTTATTGGCGCAGGCCCCTTCTGCCGGCAAGCCGGCCAAGGGGCCGGATCTGCCACCCACGTGACTCAGGTCAATTGACAAGCTCCACTACACTATCGCCCGCCACTAACCAACGCGACCAAAGGTCGCACTGCACCCTGTACCGCAATGACAGGCGTATCATGCGCCCTAGAGCAGCAACAACTTCTGACTGCGGTCGGCATGTACTGGCCGCGGCACTTTTCCACTGCCGTGGGACTCAATGATGAGCAAACAGATTCCAGTACATGACGTCACCCCACCTGCCAAGAAAGATGCCGGCGGCGTCGACCTCTATGCCGCACGGGAAAAGATCTACACCCGCGCCTTCACCGGCCTGTTCCGCAACCTGCGCATGGCCGGCGGGGCCCTCCTGTTTCTGCTGTACTTCGGTACCGTCTGGCTGAACTGGGGCGGGCACCAGGCCGTGTGGTGGAACCTGCCCGAGCGCAAGTTCTACATCTTCGGCACCACCATCTGGCCCCAGGACTTCATCCTGCTCTCGGGCATCCTGATCGTCGCGGCCTTCGGCCTGTTCTTCATCACCGTGTTCGCCGGGCGCGTGTGGTGCGGCTATACCTGCCCGCAAAGCGTGTGGACCTGGATCTTCATGTGGTGCGAGAAGGTCACCGAAGGCGACCGCAACCAGCGCATCAAGCTCGACAAGGCGCCCATGAGCGCCAACAAGCTGCTGCGCAAGCTGGCCAAGCACAGCCTGTGGCTGAGCATCGGCTTCGTCACCGGCATGACCTTCGTCGGCTACTTCAGCCCCATTCGCGAACTGAGCATCGAATTCTTCACCGGCCAGGCCGACGGCTGGGCCTACTTCTGGGTCGGCTTCTTCACCCTGGCCACCTACGGCAACGCCGGCTGGCTGCGTGAGCAGGTGTGCATCTACATGTGCCCGTATGCGCGCTTCCAGAGCGTGATGTTCGACAAGGACACGCTGATCGTGTCGTACGACCCGCGTCGCGGCGAAACCCGCGGCCCGCGCAAGAAGGACATGGACTACAAGGCCAAGGGCCTGGGCGACTGCATCGACTGCACCATGTGCGTGCAGGTGTGCCCGACCGGCATCGACATCCGCGACGGCCTGCAGATCGAGTGCATCGGCTGCGCCGCCTGCATCGATGCCTGCGACACCATCATGGACAAGATGGAGTACCCGCGCGGGCTGATCAGCTACACCACCGAGCACAACCTGTCGGGGCAGAAGACACACATGCTGCGCCCGCGCCTGATCGGCTACTTCGTGGTGCTGCTGGTGATGATCGGCCTGCTGGCCACCGCCTTCCTCATGCGCCCGCTGGTGGGCTTCGACGTGAGCAAGGACCGCGTGCTGTACCGCGAGAACGCCCAGGGCCGCATCGAGAACGTGTACAGCCTCAAGGTGATGAACAAGGACCAGCGCGACCACGTGTACGTGCTCGATGCCTCCGGCCTGCCGGACCTCAAGCTCGAAGGCGCGCGGGAGATCCGCGTGGCGGCCGGCGATATCGTCAGCCTGCCGGTACAACTGTCGATGGCACCGGAAGATCTGCCTTCAACTGCCAACGAAGTCACCTTCACCCTCAAGGACGCCGACGACAACGGCACCCAGGTCGAAGCCAAGAGCCGTTTCATCGGCCCCAACATTCGCTAAGAGAGTAGAGACATGCCTGCAAACGCCTCCAGCCCCTGGCACCACCACCTCTGGCCGTGGATCATCATCGGCGTGCTGGCCACGTCGGTGACCTTGAGCCTGACCATGGTGACCATCGCGGTGAACAACCCGGACAACCTGGTCAACGACAACTACTACGAGGCTGGCAAGGGCATCAACCGCTCGCTGGACCGCGAGCTGCTGGGGCAGAGCCTGAAGCTCAAGGCCAGCGTGCACCTGGACGAGCTGACCGGCGAAGTGGACCTGCGCCTGAGCGGTGACAGCCAGCCGCAGACCCTGGAGCTGAACCTGATCTCGCCGACCCAGCCGGAGAAGGACCGCAAGATCATGCTGACCCGCAGCGAAAGCGAGCCCGGGCGTTACCTGGGGCAGTTGAGCGACAAGGTCGAGGGCCGGCGTTTCGTCGAGCTGCTGGGTACCGAAAAGGGCCAGGTATGGCGCCTGTTCGAAGAAGAGCAAGTGGCGCACGACACCACGCTGATGCTGGGTGACGAGGCGCTGCAAGGGGCTGAACACCTCGAGAAATGAGTCGACTGCAATCGCGGGTCAAGCCCGCTCCCACAGGGTTTTCGGTGCTCAGACACCCTGTGGGAGCGGGCTTGACCCGCGACAAGGTCACCACCCATCTGCGATAGATAACAATGACCAGCCCCACGCCTTGCTACCACTGTGCCCTGCCCGTCCCGGCCGGCAGCCACTTCACCGCCGTGGTACTCGGCGAACCCCGTGCATTCTGCTGCCCCGGCTGCCAGGCCGTGGCCGAAGCCATCGTCGCCGGCAACCTGGAAAGCTACTACCAGCACCGCAGCGAAGCCAGCGCCAACCCCGACGCGCTGCCCGTGCAACTGGTCGACGAACTGGCCCTGTACGATCGCAGCGACGTGCAGAAGCCTTTTGTGCGCCACACCGGCGAACTCGCTGAAACCACCCTGATGATCGAAGGCATCAGCTGCGCCGCCTGCGGCTGGCTGATCGAAAAGCACCTGCGCAACCTGCCGGCGGTGGCCGAGGCGCGACTGAACCTGTCCAACCATCGCCTGCAGGTGCAATGGGCCGACAGCCAGCTGCCGCTCTCGCAACTGTTGGGTGAACTGCGCCATATCGGCTACGCCGCCCACCCCTACCAGGCCGACCGCGCCGCCGAGCAGCTGGCCAGCGAGAACCGCACCGCCCTGCGCCAGCTCGGCGTGGCCGGCCTGCTGTGGTTCCAGGCCATGATGGCAACCATGGCCACCTGGCCCGAGTTCAACATCGACCTGAGCCCGGAGCTGCACACCATCCTGCGCTGGGTGGCACTGTTTCTCACCACGCCCATCGTGTTCTACAGCTGCGCGCCGTTCTTCAAGGGCGCCGCCCGCGACCTGCGCACCCGCCACCTGACCATGGACGTCTCGGTGTCGCTGGCCATCGGCCTGGCCTACTTCGCCGGGATCTGGACCGCCATCACCGGCAGCGGCGAGCTGTATTTCGATGCAGTGGGCATGTTCGCGCTGTTCCTGCTGGCCGGGCGCTACCTGGAACGCCGTGCCCGCGAGCGCACCGCCGCAGCCACCGCGCAACTGGTCAACCTGCTGCCGGCCTCGTGCCTGCGCCTGGATGCCGACGGCAACAGCCAGCGCATCCTGCTGCGCGAGCTGCAGACCGGTGACCGGGTCCTGGTACACCCGGGCGCGGTGCTGCCCGCCGACGGGCGCATCATCGACGGCCAGTCGAGCGTCGACGAATCGCTGCTGACCGGCGAGTACCTGCCGCAACCGCGCCAGCGCGGCGATGCGGTGACGGCCGGCACGCTGAACATCGAGAGCGTACTGACCGTGCAGGTGCAGGCCCTGGGCCAGGACACCCGACTGTCGGCCATCGTGCGCCTGCTCGAACGCGCCCAGTCGGAAAAACCTCGCCTGGCCGAGATCGCCGACCGTGCCTCACAGTGGTTCCTGCTGTTCTCGCTGGTGGCCGCCGCGGCCATCGGCCTGCTGTGGTGGGAACTGGACCCCTCGCGGGCGTTCTGGATCGTGCTGGCCATGCTGGTCGCCACCTGCCCCTGCGCACTCTCGCTGGCCACCCCCACCGCGCTCACCGCGGCCACCGGCACGCTGCACAAGCTCGGCCTGCTGCTCACCCGCGGCCATGTGCTGGAGGGCCTGAACCAGATCGACACGGTGATTTTCGACAAGACCGGCACCCTCACCGAGGGGCGCCTGACATTGCGCGCCATCCGCCCGCTGGGGACGCTGGACGCCGACCAGTGCCTGACCCTCGCCGCCGCCCTCGAAAGCCGCTCCGAGCACCCGATCGCCCGCGCCTTCGGGCGCACCATCACGGTCGCCGACGACGTGCAGAGCACGCCGGGGCTGGGTCTTGAGGGGCAGGTGGAGAACCGCCGCCTGCGCATCGGCCAGGCCGACTTCGTGTGCGCCCTGAGCCACAGCGCAGTGCCGGCGATGCCCGACGAACCCGGGCAGTGGCTGCTGCTGGGCGACAGCCACGGGCCGCTGGCCTGGTTCGTGCTCGACGACCGCCTGCGCCACGACGCCGCCGACCTGCTGGCAGCCTGCCGTGCCCGCGGCTGGCAGACCCTGCTGCTGTCGGGCGACAGCTCGCCGATGGTGGCCAGCGTCGCCGCCGAGCTGCGCATCGACCAGGCCGTCGGCGGCCTGCGCCCGGACGACAAGCTGCAACGGCTCAAGGCCCTGCAGGCCAAGGGACACAAGGTGCTGATGCTGGGTGACGGGGTCAACGACGTGCCGGTGCTGGCCGCGGCCGACATCAGCATTGCCATGGGCTCGGCCACCGACCTGGCCAAGACCAGCGCCGATGCGGTGCTGTTGTCCAACCGCCTGGAGGCACTGGTGCAGGCTTTCGGCCTGGCGCGCCGCACGCGCCGGATAATCATCGAGAACCTGCTGTGGGCTGGCCTGTACAATGGCCTCATGCTGCCGTTCGCCGCACTGGGCTGGATCACTCCGATCTGGGCGGCGGTCGGCATGTCGGTCAGTTCGCTGATCGTGGTACTCAACGCCCTGCGCCTTACGCGCATCCGCGAGCTGCCTGCCACCGCCCCTATCGTCGACGCCGCACACCCCGCGACGGCCTGACCCGGAGACCCCATGCCCGCGCTCTACGTCATGATTCCCGCCGCGCTGCTGATCGTCGCGATCGCCGTGTACATCTTCTTCTGGGCCGTGGACAGCGGCCAGTACGACGACCTCGAAGGCCCGGCCCACAGTATCCTGTTCGACGACCAGGACCCCAAGCACCAGGCCGCCCTGGACCAGGCCGAGCCGCGCAAGCCCGACGACAGCGGCGCCCCGCCCCATGCTTGACCTGTTGCCGCTGCTGAGTTCGGCGCTGATCCTCGGCCTACTGGGGGGCGGCCACTGCCTGGGCATGTGCGGCGGCCTGATGGGCGCACTCACCCTGGCCATCCCCAAGGCGCAGCGCAGCCGGCGCTTTCAGCTGCTGCTGGCGTACAACCTGGGGCGCATCCTCAGCTATGCCGCTGCCGGCCTGCTGCTGGGCCTGGCCGGCTGGGCGGTGGCGGGCGGCCCGCTGGCCACCGGCATGCGCGTGCTCGCGGCGCTGCTGCTGATCAGCATGGGCCTGTACCTGGCCGGCTGGTGGAGCGGCCTGACCCGCATCGAAAGCCTGGGGCGCGGCCTGTGGCGGCACATACAGCCGGTGGCCAATCGCCTGCTGCCGGTGTCGAGCCTGCCGCGCGCGCTGCTGCTGGGCGCGCTGTGGGGCTGGTTGCCGTGCGGGCTGGTCTACAGCACCCTGCTGTGGGCCGCCAGCCAGGGCAACGCCACCCACAGCGCCCTGCTGATGCTGGCCTTCGGCCTGGGCACCTGGCCGGTGCTGCTGGCAACGGGGCTGGCTGCCGAGCGCACCAGCGCCCTGCTGCGCAAGCGCGGGGTACGCGTGACAGGGGGCCTGCTGGTGATCCTGTTCGGCCTGTGGACCCTGCCGGGGCCGCACCAGCACTGGCTCATGGGGCACTGAACACCCGTTGATACAAATCAACACGCCCTGACACAACGCTCCCTAGACTCCGGACACTGCCGCCATTCCAGGGACTGCCACCATGCTCGACGCCCTCCACTGGGACCCCGACCTTATTCGCCGTTACGATCTGGCGGGCCCGCGCTACACCTCCTACCCGACCGCCGTGCAACTGCACAGCCAGGTCGGCTCGTTCGACCTGTTGCACGCCCTGCGTGACAGCCGCCGCGCCGCGCGCCCGCTGTCGCTGTACGTGCACGTGCCGTTCTGCGCCAACATCTGCTACTACTGCGCCTGCAACAAGGTGATCACCAAGGACCGCGGTCGCGCCCAGCCCTACCTGCAGCGCCTGGAGCAGGAAATCCAGCTGATCGCCTGCCACCTGGACCCGCGCCAGACCGTGGAGCAGTTGCACCTGGGCGGCGGTACACCGACGTTCCTCAGCCACGCCGAACTGCGCCAGCTGATGACGCACCTGCGTCAGCACTTCAACCTGCTGGATGATGATTCGGGCGACTACGGCATCGAGATCGACCCGCGCGAGGCCGACTGGTCGACCATGGGGCTGCTGCGCGAACTGGGCTTCAACCGTGTCAGCCTGGGCGTGCAAGACCTCGACCCGGTGGTGCAACGGGCCATCAACCGTCCGCAAAGCCTGGAGCAGACCCGCGCGATCATCGAGGCCGCGCGCACCCTGCAGTTTCGCTCGATCAACCTCGACCTGATCTACGGCCTGCCCAAGCAGAGTACCGAAGGCTTTGCACGCACCGTCGAGGAAGTGATCAAGCTGCAGCCCGACCGCCTCTCGGTGTTCAACTATGCGCACCTGCCCGAGCGTTTCATGCCCCAGCGGCGCATCGACAGCAGCGACCTGCCGGCGCCTGCGCTGAAACTGGAAATGCTGCACAACACCATCGAGCAGCTGACCGAGGCAGGCTATCGCTACATCGGCATGGACCATTTCGCCCTGCCCGACGACGAACTGGCCATTGCCCAGGAAGAGTCGACCCTGCAGCGCAACTTCCAGGGCTACACCACCCACGGCCACTGCGACCTGATCGGCCTTGGCGTGTCGGCCATCAGCCAGATCGGCGACCTGTACTGCCAGAACAGCAGTGATCTGAACGAATACCAGAACACCCTCGGCGCCTCGCAGTTGCCCACCAGTCGCGGCCTGATCTGCAACGAGGACGACCGCATCCGCCGCGCGGTGATCCAGCAGCTGATCTGCCATTTCGAACTGGAGTTCGAGACCATCGAGCGCGCCTTCACCCTCGATTTTCGCGGTTACTTCAACGCGCAGTGGCCTGCCCTGCTGGGCATGGCCAAGGACGGCCTGATCAGCCTGGATGCCAACGGGATCAAGGTGTTGCCGGCGGGGCGCCTGCTGGTACGCTCGGTATGCATGGTGTTCGATGCCTACCTGGACCTGCACAACCGCCAGCGGTTTTCGCGGGTGATTTGAATCAGCCCATCAACTCGAACACCTTCGCGACCTGATCAAGGCTCAGGTTCTCCTGCTTCATGGCCTTGTTCAGGTTGGCGGTGGCGGTGGTGATTGCCCCCGTCAGCGTGGCGATCTCACCCTGCAGCGATGAGACCTTTTGCCGCATCTGCTCGGGGGTCAGGGAGTTGTCTCGCATGACGGCCTGCATCTGCTGCATCTTTTCAGCCAGTTGCTGCTGCAGCTTGCGGATGGTCTTGAGGGTCTGCTGGATGGTCTGGGGCAGACCGCTTTCCTCGATGTCCTTGTTGCCGCCGCTGCTTTTGGACGCCTGCAGGCCCGCCAGGGACAGGTTGACCCTGACCCCCTCCTTGGCAGGAGCCTCGGCCGGTTGGGCGCTCTGGGCACCGTCGACATTGGTCTTGGCGACAGGGGGTTTGAGCTGGGTTGCAGCGCTATTCAGAGGATTTGAATCGATAGAGAGCATGGACAGTCTTTCCTGTTAAGGACACTATTCCAGGTCATCGGCCAAACATCGCCGATCTTGAGCCCAGCACGCACCAAAAGCGCGCACGCTGGCCTGAACCCGGCCGTCTGAGTTACCCTTACGGCTTATGTGTGCTTTCCCCAGAAGGATCGAATGAAAATGTCCGAGCCAGTTAAACTGCGCCCTCACAACCAGGCCCATTGCAAGGATTGCAGCCTGGCGCCCTTGTGCCTGCCTCTTTCGCTGAATCTGGAAGACATGGACGCGCTGGACGAAATCGTCAAGCGCGGGCGTCCGTTGAAAAAAGGCGAGTTTCTGTTCCGCCAGGGCGACAACTTCGGCTCGGTTTACGCCGTGCGCTCCGGCGCCCTGAAGACCTTCAGCCTGAGCGACGCGGGCGAGGAGCAGATCACCGGCTTCCACCTGCCCAGCGAGCTGGTCGGGCTGTCGGGCATGGACACCGAGGCCTACCCGGTATCGGCGCAGGCCCAGGAAACCACTTCGGTGTGCGAGATCCCCTTCGAGCGCCTGGACGAGCTGTCGGTGCAACTGCCGCAGCTGCGTCGCCAACTGATGCGGGTGATGAGCCGCGAGATTCGCGACGACCAGCAGATGATGCTGCTGCTGTCCAAGAAGACTGCGGACGAGCGCATCGCCACCTTCCTGGTCAACCTGTCGGCGCGCTTTCGCGCACGCGGCTACTCGGCCAACCAGTTCCGCCTGAGCATGTCGCGCAACGAAATCGGCAACTACCTGGGCCTGGCGGTGGAAACCGTGTCACGGGTGTTCACGCGCTTCCAGCAGAACGGCCTGATCGAAGCCGAAGGCAAGGAAGTACGCATCATCGACCCGATCCAGCTGTGCGCCCTGGCGGGCGGCTCGCTGGACAGCTGACACCTGGCGCAGCAGGTATACTGGCTGGCGTTTGCCCTTCAGGATACCTGCCCCATGCCGACCGATGCGTTCGACCTCAAATCCCTGATCCGCCCGGTAACGGACTTTCCCAAGCCGGGGGTGATCTTTCGCGACATTACCCCGCTGTTCCAGTCCCCTCGGGGCCTGCGCCACGTTGCCGACCAATTCATCGAACGCTATGTCGAGGCTGACTTCAGCCATGTCGGGGCGCTGGATGCGCGCGGCTTCCTGATCGGCTCGATCATTGCCCACCAGCTCAACAAGCCGCTGATCCTGTTTCGCAAGCAGGGCAAGCTGCCGGCCGATGTGCTGGCCGAGGGTTACCAGACCGAATATGGCGAGGCGTTTCTGGAAGTGCATGCCGACAGCCTGTGCGAGGGCGATGCGGTGCTGATCATGGATGACCTGATCGCCACCGGCGGCACCCTGCTGGCAGCGGCCAGCCTGATACGGCGCATGGGGGCGGCCGTGTTCGAGGCGGCGGCGATCATCGACCTGCCGGAGCTGGGCGGCTCGCAGAAGCTGCAGGCGGCAGGGGTGCAGACGTTCTGCCTGACCGAGTTTTCGCTTAGCGAATATTGATGGGGCCGCTGCGCAGCCAATCGCGGGTCAAGCCCGCTCCCACAAGGTGTTACGCAACCCCTGTAGGAGCGGGCTTGACCCGCGATTGGCCGGCACGGTCACAGCGTGATCGGCTTGCGCCCCGCGAACGAATGCGCCAGCGTTCCGCCATCCACCAGTTCCAGCTCCCCGCCCAGCGGCACACCATGGGCGATGCGTGAAGCCACCAGCCCCTTGTCCGCCAGCAGCTGCGCGATGTAATGCGCCGTGGCCTCCCCTTCCACCGTGGGGTTGGTGGCCAGGATCACCTCGGTGAAGCTGCCCTGCTCCGCAATACGCGTCAGCAACTGCGGAATCCCGATGGCCTCCGGCCCCAGGCCGTCCAGTGGCGACAGATGCCCCTTGAGCACGAAGTAGCGGCCGCGATAACCGGTCTGCTCCACCGCGTACACGTCCATCGGCCCCTCCACCACGCACAGCAGGGTGTCGTCACGCCGTGGATCGGCGCACTGCGGGCACAGCTCCTGCTCGGTCAGGGTGCGGCACTGACGGCAATGCCCCACCCCCTCCATGGCCTGGCTCAACGCCTGGGCCAGGCGCACGCCGCCGCTGCGGTCACGTTCCAGCAGTTGCAGGGCCATGCGCTGGGCGGTTTTCTGACCCACACCCGGCAGCGTGCGCAAGGCGTCGATCAGTTGGCGAATCAAGGGGCTGAAGCTCATGGTAAAAGGCCTGGCAGATCATCGGTTGAACGGAAAAACGACGATGGGAGCGACAACCGACTGGCTGTGCTCCCACCGAGGGTCACGCAGGCAATGCCTCAGAACGGCATCTTGAAGCCCGGCGGCAGTTGCATGCCGGCGGTCATGCCACCCATCTTTTCCTGGCTGTTGGCCTCGACCTTGCGCACCGCATCGTTCACGGCCGCAGCGATCAGGTCTTCCAGCACTTCCTTGTCTTCCTGCATCAGGCTGTCGTCCAGGCTGATGCGCTTGACGTCATGGCGACCGGTCATCACCACGCTGACCAGGCCGGCGCCCGATTGGCCGGTCACTTCGGCGTTGGCCAGCTCTTCCTGCATCTTGGCCATTTTTTCCTGCATCTGCTGTGCCTGCTTCATCAGGCCGGCCATGCCACCTTTCATCATGGGAATCACCTCGGTATCAAGTTACTTGGCACACCGCGGCAGACCGCGGTGCTGGGGTAAACGGGTTATTCGCCCTGGGCCACCAGGGCGTCGACAGGTTCAATAGTATCGTGACGCACGGTGGCGCCGAACTGCTGGATCATCTGCTGGATGAACGGATCGTTCTCGATCGACGCCTCGGCCTCGCGCTGACGGTCGGCACGCTTGCGCGACGCGGCCTGGGCCGGGGTTTCCTGCTCGGGGCGGATCAGCTCGATGCTCAGGTTCAGGGTACGCCCAAGGTGCTGGTTGAGCGCATCGTTCAGGCGCCGCTGCTGGGTGGCGTTGAACAGGGCGCTGTGCGCCGGGTCCAGGTGCAGCAGCCAGTTGTCGCCGTCCATCGCGATCAGCGTGCAGTTGGCGGCGATGCTGGCGGTCATGCCCGAAATCGGCAGCAGCGGGAACATCTCCAGCCATTGCAACGCCAGGCCGGTGGCCGGTTGCGCAGCAGGCTCTGGCTCGGGCTCCGGTGCAGGCTCCGGCGCGGTCTCGCTGGCCAGCTCGTCCAGGTAGCTGTAGCCCACCGGGTCGATCTCGGCGTCGTAGTAATCTTCGTCCAGCGGTGGCTCGTCGTCGCGCTCCATGCCCGCCGGGCTATAGCTGGCGTGGTCGGCGATCGGTGGCTCATCGTGATGCGCGATGGCCGGCGCGGGCGCGGCTGGCACGGGCGCAGCAATCGCCTCGGGTTCAGGTTCGGGCTGCGGCTCGGGTTCCGGCTCGGGTTCAGGCGCCGCAGCAAGCTCGGGCGCAGGCGCGGCCGGCTCGTTCCAGGGCAGGTCGACCTCGGGCACGGGCGGCTCGGCAACCTGCGCTTGCAGCACTGGCGCAGCCTGCACCGGCGGCTCGGGTTCGGGCTGCGGGCGGGCAACAGGTTCGGCAACGGGCGTGGGCACGACCGGTGCAGCCACCACCGGCGCGGCGACCGCTGCCACCGCGGGTGGGGAGTCAGCTGTGGCCTGGCTGATCCCCGTCGACTTTAGCGTCGGTGTCGGCGCATCGACGGTGTCGGCCGGGCGGAACGCCAACATGCGCAACAGCACCATCTCGAAGCCGCCACGCGGGTCGGGGGCCAGCGGCAGATCGCGCCGGCCGATCAGGCCCATCTGGTAATAGAACTGCACATCTTCGGCCGGCAGAGCGCCGGCCAGCGCCAGCACGCGGTCACGATCACCCTGGCCGTTGTCCACCGCCTCGGGCAGCGCCTGGGCCACCGCCACGCGGTGCAGCACATTGAGCATTTCAGACAGCACGCCGTTCCAGTCCGGCCCCTGCTCGGCCAGGTGCCGCACGGCTTCGAGCAGGGCTCGTGCGTCCCCTTCGAGCAGGGCCTGGAGCACGCCATAGACCTGGCCGTGATCGAGGGTGCCGAGCATGGCGCGCACATCCGCCGCCAGCACCTTGCCTTCGCCAAAGGCGATGGCCTGGTCGGTGAGGCTCATGGCATCGCGCATCGAACCGTCGGCGGCGCGGCCCAGCAACCACAGGGCGTCGTCTTCGAACGGCACGTTCTCGACCCCGAGCACATGGCTCAGGTGCTCGACCACCCGCTCGGGGGTCATGTTCTTGAGCGAGAACTGCAGGCAGCGCGACAGGATGGTGGCGGGCAGCTTCTGCGGGTCGGTGGTGGCAAGAATGAACTTGACGTAGGGCGGCGGCTCTTCAAGCGTCTTGAGCAAGGCGTTGAACGAGTGGCTGGAGAGCATGTGCACTTCGTCGATCAGGTAGACCTTGAAGCGCCCGCGGCTTGGCGCGTACTGCACGTTGTCGAGCAGCTCGCGGGTATCCTCGACCTTGGTGCGGCTGGCGGCGTCGATCTCGATCAGGTCGACGAAGCGCCCCTCGTCGATCTCGCGGCACACCGAACAGGTGCCGCACGGTGTCGAGGTAATGCCGGTTTCACAGTTGACGCATTTGGCGATGATGCGCGCGATGGTGGTCTTGCCCACCCCGCGGGTGCCGGTGAACAGGTAGGCGTGGTGCAGCCGCTGGTTGTCCAGCGCGTTGATCAGGGCCTTGAGCACATGGGTCTGGCCGACCATTTCGCGGAACGAGCGCGGACGCCATTTACGTGCAAGAACCTGATAACTCATCGAAAACCGTCGGATAGATAGACCAAAGACCGCTAATCCTAGCGGAGCAGGGGCAAAAATGCATCCGCCGTACGCTGGCAAGCCGGCCCGGCGATCAGGTAGGCTGCGCGCACTCCCCCGCTTGCGGCCCATCCTCACGTCTGGCGAAACTGAAAATCATGAAAGTATTGTCCTTATTCGGCACCCGCCCCGAAGGCATCAAGATGGCGCCGCTGGTGCAGGCCTTGGCCGGCACCCCTGGGATTGAAAGTATTGTCTGCACCACTGGTCAGCACCGCCAGATGCTCGACCAGGTGATGAACCTGTTCGATATTCGGGCCCACCATGACCTCGACGTGATGCTCCCCGGCCAGCAACTCAACGGCCTGTTCGCACGCCTGATGACGCGGGTAGATGCCCTGCTCGAAGAGGTCCGCCCAGACTGCGTGCTGGTGCACGGTGATACCTCCACTGCCGCTGCCTGCAGCCTGGCGGCGTTCCACCGGCGCATAGCCATCGGTCACGTCGAGGCAGGCTTGCGCACAGGCGACCTGAGCCAGCCCTTCCCCGAGGAGATGAACCGTCGAGTAGTCGATGTGATGGGCAAGTGGCTGTTCGCGCCGACCGTGACTTCGCGCGACAACCTGCTGCAAGAAAACCTGCAAGGCACCATCTATGTCACGGGCAACACAGTCATCGATGCGCTGGAACTCAGCGTGCAGAAGCTTGACCACCGCTCGGACCTGCAGGCCGACCTGGCTGCACGCTACCCATGGCTCGATGCATCACGGCGCATGGTGCTGGTTACCGGTCACCGTCGGGAGAACTTCGGTGAAGGCTTCATGCAGATCTGTTCGGCACTCGCGCAATTGGCCAAGCGCGACGATGTACAAATCGTCTATCCGGTGCACCTCAACCCGCAGGTGCGCGACGTGGTGATGGCAACGCTGTCCAACCTGCCGAACATTCACCTGATCGAACCACTGGATTATCTGGACTTCGTGTGGTTCATGCGCCGCGCCTACGTAATCCTTACCGATTCGGGCGGCGTACAGGAAGAAGCCCCGCACCTGGGCAAACCGGTACTGGTGATGCGTGACACCACCGAGCGCCCCGAGGCGCTGATAGCTGGCACAGTAACCCTGGTTGGCACCCACAGCGAACGCATCGTGCGTGCGGTCAATCAGTTCCTTGATGATGCCGAACACTATCAACACGTTGCCCACAGCGTGAACCCGTATGGGGACGGGCATGCCAGCGCACGCATCATCGCGGCACTGAGCGGTCGCGAATTCGAGGAGTTCGACCCACAGCCCATCGAACAACTTATTTCCGTCAGTTAACTCAAATCACGAGTCAAAAAAATGGCGAAAAATCCTAAGGCGCGGCAAAAAGCCGCGCCAAAGGCTAAAATTACAACAAAATCTTGACACATGGCGTTGCAATACTACACAGTGCGCCTGCCTTTGTAGGACGGATCCTAAATCGACACCCCTTCGTACGCTATCGTTCACTTTTCGAGCTCATGCCGGCCCGTCTTTTGAAGGTCTATTGCTAGCCTCTTTCGAGGTTGAGCACCGTTACTGAGCCAAAACACATCGCCTGCACCCTGCTGCGCAAACACCGACCTCGCCTTCCGGTGCATGTGCGTGTATGGGACAGCCATGACCTTTACTTTGTCAGAGACCGCCGTTAACACGCATGAATACTCTTTTGAATTGCCTGCCCCGCGCCGCCCTGATCAAACGCATTCTGTTGGTTGCGCCCTTTGCCGTGCCGCTGTTCGCCATGGCCTCGCCTGGCAGTGAAGCCCTGCGAGCCCTGGCGCAAAACGACTGGGTAGAGCGCAGCGTTTCGCTGGCCGACCTGGGTATCACCAACCCGGTGGTGCTCGAGGAGAGCGACAACCGCCAGGCGTTCTTCCTGCCGGTTCCAAAAGGCGTGACGCTGGATTCGGCATCGATCAAGGTGCAAGGCAATTTCATCAAGGGCGAGACCGCCGACGCAGCACTCAAGTACTCCGTCGATGGCCTTCCTTTATATGCACGACGCGTGACCGACCGCGACGGCGACCTGACCCGAGTGCTGCCGGTAGAGGCGCGCCAGTATGAATCCGGCTTCGTAAACTTCACCATCGACTGGAGTTCGCCCAGTGGCCAGCGCCTGTGCGAGCCGACCCGCCAGACCAGCAACATTCTGACCCTGTCGCCGCAGACCGAGCTGAGCTACCGCTATTCGATGCAGGCCATGAATACCCTGGCCGATGCCTGGAGCACCCTGCCCGGCAAACCAGTGATTCTGATTGCCGCCGGCACCCTGGAGCAATCCAGCTTCGACAGTGCATGGCGTGTGGGCGTTGCCCTGGAGCGCGCCGCCAAGCGTGCCCGGGTTCGCGCGTTTCCGGCTGTGGGCGATGTGGTCGTAGTCGATGGTTTGAACATCCCAGCCGCGTTGACCGGCATGGCACCCTTCTCCAACCTGGTCGGCAAGGCCCGGCATACGATCGCCAACAGCGCAGAAATCGGTGCACTGATGGTGCTTGACGCCCCCGCCACGCGCGCCGATCTGGCGATTGCCGACACTGCCCTGACAGGACAGATCAATACCGCCCTGGATGCCTTGCGCACCCAGTTGCAGAGCGACAGTGATGCGGCCAAGGCCCTGGACGAATGGCGTGCACGCCATGCCACGCTGAGCCAGAGCCCACTGGAAAGCCAGCAGGTCAAGCTGGTCAGCCTGGGTCATCAGGCGGTCATTGCGGTGGCCTCCGATGCAGGCGCCGAGGCTGCGGGTGTGTTCGACTCGCACTGGCGCAATGTCCTGATCCGCCCGGACGCGGTAGTGCACGCGGTCGATGAGAACGACGGCGATGACGACCGTCACCTGCGTATCGCGTCGCTTGGCGGTTCCCAGACCGCCTTTGATGTAGTGACGCGCGGTGAATGGAATGCGGTGTTCCCGCTCAGCGCAGTAGCTGTCGATGGCCGCATGCCTGGCGAACTGGTTCTGGATGTAGCGGCTGCGCCGGGAGCTTCGAGCACCCTGCCGGTAGCCTCGGTACTGTGGAACGGCATTCTGCTCAATGCCAAGCAACTGACCGCAGATGGCACGCCGCAACGCCTGACCGCGCGAGTACCAGGCTATGCTCTAGGCGTGACCAACAACCTGCAGGTGCGCTTCCAGCGCCAGCCAGTATCGCCAAACTGCGCCGAGATTCCGCAGGGGTACCCTGTGGAGGTACTGCCGACCAGCTTCCTGCGCTCGTCCGAGGCTGAGCCGGACGGCACCTTCGTCGGCTTGCTGCCGCTGCTGGCCGGCGACGCCCAGGTAATCGTGCCCAACACCGCGCTGGCCGCACCCGCTGCCCATTTGCGTCAGGTGATTCGCCTGAGCACCGCCGCCTCGGTGTCGCCGGTCAATGCCGAGTTGAGCCTGGTCGATCCGGCGCAGGCATTCAAGCCGAGCAAGCCCTTTGTGTCGGTGGGCGTGAACCTGGCAGGCGCCAAGCCCCTGATCGAAGTCAAAGACCTGGAGCGCCTGCGCGCAGGCAACGACGACAATGCCTGGCTCGATATCCAAGGCCCGCAGCCATTGAGCGCGGTGTCGGTGGTCGACTCCAATAGCCAGCACGGCGTGGTCTGGTATGCCCTGGGCGAGCAGGTACTCACCCCGCGCGAAGCTTTCGTGCTCAACCGTGGCAATGCCGTGGTACTGGGTGAAGACGGCCCGCTGACCTGGGTCGACAGCACCGATCCGGAACTGAGCCAGAAACTGGGCCTGGCCGGCACACCGTTCCACCAGTGGCGCCAGTATCTGGCCTGGGCGCTACCGTTGTTTGCCGCGGCACTGCTGGGCATGTTGATCCTGGGTGTCATTGCCCGCCGCAGCCGCCTGAAAAACAAAGGCAAGTAACGACTACGGGAACAGACCATGTCCTCGCTCTATCTGCCCTACCTGCTGGCGGACTACTACCGCGTGCTGGAGATCGTGACGGTTATCGTCGGGATCATGATCATGCTATCCAGCCTCGATGACCTGTTCATCGACGGCTGGTACTGGGTGCGCCAGGTTTATCGCAAACTGTTGGTCAAGCGCCGCCGCTATGCGCCGCTGACCGCCGAGCAGTTGCGCGCCAAGCCCGAGCAGCCGCTGGCGATCATGATTCCGGCGTGGCTGGAGTACGACGTGATCGCGCCAATGCTGGAGAACATGGTCGGTTCGCTGGAATACAAGAACTACTACATCTTCGTCGGCACCTACTGCAACGACGCGCGCACCATCGAAGAGGTGGAGCGCATGCGGCGGCGCTACAAGCAGCTGATCCGCGTGGAGGTGCCCCACGACGGCCCCACCTGCAAGGCCGACTGCCTGAATTGGATCATCCAGGCGATCTTCGCCCAGGATGCACGCCAGCCCGAGCCGTTCGCCGGGGTCATCCTGCATGACAGCGAAGACGTGCTGCACCACCTGGAGCTGCACTACTTCAACTACCTGCTGCCGCGCATCGACTTCATCCAACTGCCTGTGACCTCGCTGGAACGGGACTGGTACGAACTGGTGGCCGGCACCTACATGGACGAATTCGCCGAATGGCACACCAAGGACCTGGTGGTGCGCGAAAGCATGTCCAAGATGGTGCCTTCGGCGGGCGTGGGCACCTGCTTCTCGCGCCGCGCACTGGTAGAGCTGTCGGCCGAGACCAACAATCAGCCGTTCAACACCGATACCCTGACCGAGGACTACGACATCGGCGCACGCCTGGCGCGTCGCGGCATGAAGCAGATCTTCGGCAAGTTCCCGGTTGACTACGTGGCCAAGCGAAGCACCTGGTTCGGCAACGGCCCGGAAAAGATGGTGGCCATCCACATGCCACTGGGCGTGCGCGAGTACTTCCCAGACACCTTCCGCACCGCCTACCGGCAAAAGGCGCGCTGGACCCTGGGCATCGGCCTTCAAGGCTGGAGCCAGGTGGGCTGGGCCGGTTCGCTGGCCACCAAATACCTGCTGTTCCGTGACCGCAAGGGCCTGCTGACCTCGTTCGTGGCGATCCTGGCCTACGTGCTGCTGTTCCAGCACCTGGCCTTCATGCTGATGGGCGCGATGGGCTGGTGGACGCTTTACTTTCCGTCCGCGTTCACCCCCAACAGCGGGCTGTTGAGCCTTATGTGGGTCAACAGCATCCTGCTCAGCCTGCGGATACTGCAGCGCGCGTACTTCGTTGGCCGTCTGTATGGCTGGGAGCACGCCATGCTGTCCGGGCCGCGGATGATCATCGGCAACTTCATCAATGCCATGGCCGCCGCCCGCGCCTGGCGCCTGTACCTGGGCCATCTGTTTCTGGGCAAGGCGCTGGTGTGGGACAAGA
The DNA here is from genome assembly GCF_024355235.1 of Pseudomonas sp. S12(2018). Classification (NCBI taxonomy): domain Bacteria; kingdom Pseudomonadati; phylum Pseudomonadota; class Gammaproteobacteria; order Pseudomonadales; family Pseudomonadaceae; genus Pseudomonas; species Pseudomonas sp. S12(2018). Next base: position 158,346 of record NZ_QLAD01000010.1, on the reverse strand, counting down.
CCATGCACGACTTCCCCTCATCCGACCAACTGGTGCAGCAGCGCCTGCGCCTGGGTGACCTGCTGATGTCTTGGCGCGCGATCGACGAGGCGTCGCTGGCCAAGGCACTGGAAGCCCAGGCCCAGGAGCACAAGCCACTGGGGCAGATTCTGCTGGAACACGGCTACCTGGATGAAGACACCCTGAACGAAGCAATCAACTTCCAGAAGGAAACGGGCGGGCCTGCGGCCCCCGGCACACCTGAACAACGGTCCCCTGAACTCTCATGACGCCGACTTCGCGCACCCTTCTGCTCACCGCGGCCCTGTGCTGCGGCGCAAGCCTCCTGCCGCTGCCAGCCCTGGCCGCGGCGTATGAAGCGCCGCTGGAAGGCGAAGCCTGGCAGCAGGCAGACCTTGCCTATAAAAGCTACCAGGCCGGCCGCTACCGCGACGCCCTGACCCAGGTGAACGCCGCGCTCAAACTGCGCCCCGACGTGGGCCGCCTTAACTTGCTGCAGGTGTACACCCTGCAAAAGCTTGGACGCATCAGCCAGGCTCGCCAGGCCGCCCAGGCGGCGCTCAAGCGCGGCGTGCAGGAACCTGGCCTGCGCACGGCACTGACCAATCTGCAAAACACCCCGGCGGCCACGGGCGCCAAGGCGCCGTCAGCGGCCTACCAGCGTGGCTTCCCGCTGGCCACCAAGGGTTATGCCGCCTATAACGCCGGCGACATGCCGAGTGCCGAGCGCGACGGCGAAAAGGCCTTTCGCATCGACCCAACCCAGGGCGCGTGGGCCATGCTCTGGCTCGACGCACTGGAGGCTCAGCAAAAGTGGGGCGAAGCCGAGCAGGCTGCCGGTAGCGCCATCACCCTGGGTGCACCGAATGCCAGCGACCTCAATGCTCGCCGCCAGACCCTCAAGCGGCGCATGGCCGTGCGCCCGGCCGAACAGGCCTACCAGGCGCTGATCGCCAACCGACCGGGCGATGCCGCAACGCTGGCCCACGAAGCCGTAAGCCTGGCGCCTGACATCGCCAGCCACCGGCTGCTGCTGGTGACTGCCCTGCTGCAGGACAACCAGCTCGGCGCTGCCGAACAGGCCGCCGACCAGGCGCTGGAACAAGATGACGAAAGCACCGTGATGCTGGTGATGCGCGCCTACCTGCGTCAGTTGCAGGGCAACGCTGCGGCAGCCCGCAGCGACTTCGACGCAGCCTTGGCGCAGGACTGGCTGGACGACGAACAGCGGCGCAACGTGCGCCTGATTGCCGCCGACGGCGCGTTGGCCGCCGGCGATCAAGCCCGTGCAGTGGCGCTGCTCGGCAGCCTGGAAGAAACCGACGAAGCCGCCCACAAGCGCCGCGAGCAGCTGGGTGAACGCGCCCCGGCCAGACTCACCGTGGCCAACTACCCGGCGCCGCTGCAGTCCTGCCAGGACACGCCTTACGGCACCCAGTGCGAGCTGTTGCCATCGGATGCCCAGGCCGGTCCCGCCGGCCCGGCCACCGATGCCTATGCCGCCTATGCGCGCCAGGACTATCAGGAAGCGATCCGCCAGGCCCGCACAGCCGTCGAACAGGCCCCCGACAACCTCGACTTCCAGCGCCTGCTGACCACCGCACTGGCCTCTGGCGACACCGTGCAGGCCGCCGAGGCCGAACAGCGACTGACAGATGCGATTGCCCGCACCCCCACCGATGCGCAACTGCTGATGCAGCGCGGCTACCTGCGCCAGCGCACCGGCCAGCCGGCGCGGGCTCGCCAGGATTTTCGCGCCGCGCGCCAGACGGGCAACGCGCCGCCCACCGCGATACTCGACGAGGCGTTCGCCACCTCAGCCATGGGCGACAACCCGGCCGCCGTGCGCCAGCTCAAGCACGCGATCGACATGGACGATGCCAAGACACTCGACCTCGACGAACAGCAGCGCTACAACACGCGCAACGCGATTGCCGGGCTGGACCGTGAATGGGGCGCGACAGTGTCGCTGGGTTACCGCGGCGCGCAACCGACCGTCAACGTCGACGGCGCCGGCCTGTCCACCTCCGGCGACTCGGTGTTCAGCACCGCCGAGCTGTATTGGCGGCCGACCCAGTTCAACAACCAGAACGGCATTCTCGAAGTCTATGGGCGCCTGACCAACACGCTGTACGACGAGGGCGGCAAGTTCAAATCCAGACAGATCGTCAACCCATGCGACGGCACCTCGGCGATCGACACCAGCGGGCGAACCAACGACTCGCGCTCGGTGACCGGCTTCCCGAGCACTATCGGCGCCCTGGGTGTGCGCTACATGTTGTCCGATACCGGCTTTACCTTTGGCCTGGAGCGACGCTTTTTCATCGGCTCAGCGACGCGTGAAGGCACGGCGTACCCGGCCTCCAATGCGGATCGCTGCGCAATCCAGGAGGCTGTTCGTGAGGCCAATCAGCTTCGCGCCCCGCAGAATCAGATCAATGGCGTGCTCACCAAGTACAAGCTGGGCAGCAGTGCCGGCGGCTGGCTGGCGTACACGACCTACGGCTTCTACAAAGGCACCGAGTTTCGCAACGACGTGACCGACTGGTTCACCCTGGATGCCTATTCGCAGTTGGGCTATGCACTGGATGACAACTCGGCCAAGTACACGGTTCACGATGTGACCACCGACGGCAAAGCGGCGCAGACACTGCTTGAAGCCAATGGCCGGCTGCGTCGCGAGCAACTGTTCCTGACCAATGAGCTGCGAATCGGGCGCAGCTTCCGCGTTCCCGCGCTGTCGCCTAACATCGTGGTGTTCCCGCATATCGTCGGGGCGGCGGACTGGATCTGGCAGAAAGATCAGGCCACCGACCTGAAAGTCACCAGCGACACGGGCGAGTTCAGCGATATCGTCAACGGCCTGCCCGACAAGAACTACTCCCTCACCAGCGATGCACGCTCGTGGTCGATGGGCGTGGGCCCCGGCGTGAACGTGCGCTACTGGTTCCGCGAAGACCACTACAATACGCCACGCTCCTATCTGAACTGGTCGATGCAGTACCGCTTCCCGATTGGCGGCGGCGCGACCGAACGAGCCAAGGGCCTGTTCATGAACCTCACACTGTCCTATTGAGACCGGCATTCACAAGGATTTACGCATGACGATTTCGCTGTTGCTCGCCCCTTCCTTCAAGCGCCTGGGCAGCGCTCTGCTTGGCGCGGCGCTGAGCATGTCGCTGGGCACCGCGCAGGCTGATGATTCGTCCATCGTGATCAATGGTGCCGATGGCTGGCTATTCCCCGGCTGGGGCAGCCTGACTGAAGTCGATACCAAGGGCATCGACGCCAACACCGCACTCATCAATGAAGCCCGACAGGCCCTGGCCGCGCGCAATGTGCAGTTGCAGGTGCTGGTGCTGCCGGACAAGACCCTGTTCTATCAGGACAAGCTGCCCGCCGGCAAAACCCTCAGCCCGCAGGTACAGCAGCGCTACCAGACCATCCTTGGCAAGCTCAAGCAGGCCGGGATTCCGGCGTTTGACGACTACGCCGTGCTCAAGAAACTCAAGGACAGCGGCCAGGAGGTGTTCTACCGCACCGACCAGCACTGGACGCAGGCCGCCGCCGATGCCACTGCCGTGGCCACTGCCGAGCAGATCAAGCGCGACGTGCCCAGCCTCAAGGGCAGCGCCGGCACCGGCATGGCGCTGGGCAGCGAGTTCAAGGAACGGCGTTTTGGCGACCTGGCCGAGCGCTTCCTGACCCCTGAGCAACGCAAGGCGACCGGCCGCGAAACCTTTACCGTGCGTCGCCAGGCTGCTGGCGGCGGGCTACTCGATGCCGCACCGGCACCGGTTCACGTGACCGGCCACAGCATGGTGCAGCCGTACTTCGGCTACCCGCAAAAACTTTCCAACACACTCGACCGCCCGGTTTCGGTGAACTGGAAGCCGGGCAACGTCGGTCACTGGATCATGCTGCTGGAGTACCTGGAGTCGGCCGACTTCAAGCAGAACCCACCGCAGGTGCTGGTGTGGCAGATGTTCGAGCCCACCTATGCCCAGGGCCCTCAGGCCACCGGCTTGTGGGACAACGCCTCGATCATGAGTGCCGATGCCTGGCGCAATCGCCTGCACGGTGCCCTGGGACGCTGATCGATGGCCACTGTGCAAAAACCGCCGTCGCACCGCCTGAGCGCCGCCGCGATCATCGCCTTGCTTGTGGTGGGCCAGGCCGTGGGTGTGGACATGCTCCTGCATGCCAAGCTCGAACCTTCCCAGCTCAAACCCTCGGCCTGGGCAGACGGCTCGGCCGGGCAAGTGCTGGGGCAGGCCTTGAAGCTGCCGCTGCAGGAAGATGCCGACACGCTCACCGCCGCAGTGCGCTACCGCTTTTTCGGCAACCTTGGTGCCCAGGTGGTGCAGGGCTGCCCGGGCTGGCTGTACTACCGCGACGGCTTGCGCGCGCAGCCCGGCGTGACAGGGGCCTATGAGGCGCGCCTGCGCCTGATGCGCCATTGGGTTGGTGAGTTGCGTGCCCAGGGCCTGCAGGTACTGGTGGTGGCAGTGCCAGACAAGTCGCGAATCCAGACCGAAGGCCTGTGCGGCCTGCAACAAAGCGCGCAACTGCAGGCGCGCCTGCAGCACTGGCAGGCCAGCCTGGCCGGGAACGGGGTGGCCTACGCCGACCTGTATCCGGCACTGGCCAAGGGTGACGAACCGCGGTTTTTCCACACCGACGTGCACATGACGGCCAGCGGTGCGCAAGCGGCCGCCGAGGCGGTCGGCGCACGTGCGCTGAGCCTGCTCGGGCACAAGGGCGCACAAACCTTCAGCAGCACAGAACCCGGTGCCGCAGTGGCGCGCATGGGCGACCTGATCAGCCTGGCGGGCCTGGAAAAAGCCCCACCCGCCTGGCGCCCGCCGCTGGATATCGAGCACCCGGTACACATCACGCCAATCCGAAGTGGCGGCCTGCTGGACGACACACCGCCCGTGGAAGTACTGCTGGCAGGCAGTTCCAATGGCCGACGCAGCGAATTTGCCGAACGCCTGGGCATCCAGCTCGGCCGGCAGGTGTGGAACCAGAGCATGGACGGCGGCCAGTTCTGCGGCGCCCTGCTCGCCACCCTGAAGAAACGCGACACGTGGCCCACCAGCCTGAAGCTGGTGATCTGGGAGTTTTCCGAGATGGCCCTGTCCCTGCCGCTGACGGCCGACGAACGCGCCGTGCTCGCCACATTGCCTGAGCAACAGGACGACCATGCTCTTTAACTCCTACCTCTTCCTCTTTCTGTTCCTGCCGCTGACCCTGGCTGCGCACTACCTGATCAGCGCGGTGAGCCTGCGCATGGCCGCCGTATGGCTGTGCATCACCTCATTGGTGTTCTACGGCTGGTGGAACCCGCAGTTCGTGCTGCTGCTGATCGGCTCCATCGCATTCAACTACCTCATCAGCCAGGTCATCCTCAGCACCAGCAGCCGCCCGCGCCTTCAGATGGCGGTGACCACGTTCGGGGTCGGGGCAGACATCGCCCTGCTGTTCCACTACAAGTACTTCGTTACCCTGGTCAACTTCGCGGCCGACTGGGGCCTGGGCAGCGGGCGCCTGGACGACATCATCCTGCCGCTGGGCATCTCGTTCTTCACCTTCACCCAGATCGGTTTTCTGCTGGATTGCCGCGCCGGCATCGTCAAGGAACGCAGCCTGCTCAGCTACGTGCTGTTCGTGACCTTCTTCCCACACCTGATCGCCGGCCCGATCCTGCACCACAAGGAAATGATGCCGCAGTTCGCCCAGCGCGATAACTACCGCTTCCGTGCCGAGAACCTCAGCGTGGGCGGCATGCTGTTCGTCATCGGCCTGGCCAAGAAGGTACTGTTGGCCGACCCGATCGCGGGCTATGCCGATGCCGGCTTCGCCCAGCCCGGCGAGTTGCAGTTCTGGGCCGCCTGGGGCACCGGGCTGGCCTATGCGCTGCAGCTGTACTTCGACTTTTCCGGTTATTCGGACATGGCCCTGGGCCTGGCCAAGATGTTTGGCATCCGCTTTCCGCTGAACTTCAACTCGCCGTACAAGGCCAGCAGCATCATCGACTTCTGGGCGCGCTGGCACATGACGCTGACGCGCTACCTGACCGCCTACCTGTACTATCCGGTGGCCATGGCGGTATCGCGCTACCGTACCAAGCATAATTTGCCCGTAGGCACGCAGGGGGTGTCCAGCCCCGGCGGCTTCGCGGCCACGATCATCCTGCCCACGGCCTTCACCATGGGCCTGGCGGGTATATGGCACGGCGCGGGCCTGCAATACCTGATCTTCGGCCTGTTGCATGCGGCGTACCTGTCGATCAACCATGCCTGGCGCATTTTCGTGGTCGGGCGCAAGCCGCTGGCCCAGCGCACCAGCAGCCGTTTGAAAAAGGCCGGCTACGTACTGCTGACCTTCGCCGCCGTGATCATCGCGCAGGCGTTTTTCCGCGCCGCCGATACTCAGGATGCGCTGCTGCTGGTAGAAGGCATGCTAGGGTTGCGGGGTTTTGACAGCCTGCCTGTGGTGCAGTACCCGGCCGAAGTTGCGCTTGGCGATGCCTGGCGGATGTTCATGGGCCGCCATCTGGAGATCTTCCATGTGCTGGCAGCACTGGCCGTGGTCTGGTGCCTGCCCAATTCGCATCAGATCATGGGCGTGTTTTCCCCTGCGCTGGCCAAGCCGCAACCCACCGGCCCCGTGTTCCTGCGCTGGCAGCCAACGTTCAAGTGGCTGGTGATTCTGGCCGCGCTGCTGTTGCTGTGCCTGATGAACCTGCACAAGGAAGCGCGCTTCCTTTACTTCCAGTTTTAATGATTGATTACCGGAGCATTGCATCGTGACCAACCAAGCCCTCATCGCCGAGCTGAGCGAAATCGTCGGCAACGTCATCCAGACAACGGTCGAACCTGACGATCTGCTGATCGAGTCCGGTCTGGTCGACTCGCTGACGGCCGTGGATATCGTGCTGGCCGTACAGAGCAAGTTCGGCTGCAAGATCCCGCCGACCGAGATCGAGGAACACCTGGAGTCGGTAAATGCGCTGGCCGATTTCGTCGAAGCGCATCAGGCGGCCTGACGCACACCGCTGTTCTGTGAGACTGAGGGGCCTGCATGTATTTCGATTTCGATCGCTGTGAATTCGCCGAAACCGACCACGCCGACGACGCGCCCGCGCTGAGCGACGCCCAGCGCCAGATGAACTGGGGCGAGCTGTTGCACGCCACCAATGCGTGGCAGTTGCGCGCCCAGGCTGCCGGCGTGCTGCCGGGGCATGCGCTGGTGATCAGCGGGCACAAGCAGATCGACTTCGTGGTGGCCATGCTCGGCTGCCTGCGCATGGGCGTGACCTATGTGCCGGTAGACAGCATCAACCCGCCCGAGCGCCTGCAGCGCATCACCGAGCGGGTTGGCGCAGCGCAGCGCTACAACGCCGCGCTGGACTGCTTCGAGGCCGGCGCCGCAAGCCCAGCACCGCTGGATGAAGCAGGTCTGGCGTACATCATGTTCACCTCCGGCAGCACCGGCGAGCCCAAGGGCGTGCAGATCGGCCGCGAAAGCGTGGCGCTGTTCGCTGGCTGGATCCGCGATTGCCTGGCGCTGGGCCCCCGCCCGGCGTTCATGAACCAGATGCTGTTCAGTTTCGACTTCTCGCTGTTCGACCTGTGCGGCGCGCTGGCGCTGGGCGGCACCTGCGTGCTGTGCCCGCGTGAGACCATCGCCGACCCCGAGGCATTCGTGCACTACCTGGCAGACACCCGGGTGCAGGTATGGGCCTCGACCCCGGCGTTCGTGCGCCAGCAGTTTCTCAATGACACATTCGACCAGGCGCACCTGCCGTCGCTGGGTGTATTCGTGTTCGGCGCCGAGTCGCTGACCACGGTAATGGCCGAACAACTCTGGGCACGCTTTCCGGACGCAAGGATCATCAACTCCTACGGCCCCACCGAAGCCACCTGTTCGACAACCTGGGTGGAAATCGTGCGGCCACTGGACGGTGCACGCAATCCGTTGTCCATCGGCCGCGCCAAGCCGTACGCCGAGCTGTTTCTGGAAGACGGCGAGCTGTGCATCGCCGGCGATCACGTGATGCGCGGCTACCTGGGGCGCCCGGACCTGACCGCCAAAAGCCTGTTTCTGCACAAGGGCAAACGCACTTACCGCAGCGGTGACCTGGCAGAGATCGACGCGCAGGGCCTGGTGTATTTCCATGGCCGGCGCGACGATCAGATCAAGCTCAACGGCTACCGCATCGAGCTGGGCGAAATCGACGCGGCGCTTGGCCGATTGCCTGGCGTGCAGGCGGCAGCCACCGTGGCACTGCGCCGTCCGGACGGCAGCCTGGTCCGCATGATCGGCTTCGTCTCCACCCCGCACACCCTGGCGCCGGGGCTCATCGGCCCGCTGCCCGACGCGCTGGGCCAGTGGAAGGCGCAGCTGGCCGAACACCTGCCGCCCTACATGATCCCTTCGGAGCTGGTGGCCTGCGGCCTGTTCCCCACCACAAGCTCGGACAAGATCGACCGCAAGCGCCTGGAGTCCCAGTACCTGGACGCGCGCCTCAAACGAACCAAGGAGAAAGCATGAAACAGCGCTCCCCTGCCCTGCGCGCCGCCCTGTTGCTGGGCGCCTGTCTGAGCGGATCGGCCCAGGCCGAAGGCGTCCTGGCGCAACTGTATGCCCCGCGCCCGGCCGCTGGCTCGGCATTCGTGCGGGTAGTCAACCCGGGCACCCAGCCGCTCCAGGTGCAGGTAGCCCGCAGCAGCGTGCAGACACTTGGCCCTGCCCAGGTGGCGGGCAGCTATGCCATCGTCAAGGGCGGCGAAGACTTCACCGTCACTGTCAACGGCAAACCGGCCGGCACACTCAAGGTTGCACCCGACAGCTTCAATACGCTGGTGCCTCACAAAGGCACGTGGAAGGTGGTGGATGACGTCGCCAGCAGCGATGATGCGCTCAAGGCCGAGCTGCGCTTCTACAACCTGGCCGACGATTGTGCCAAGGGCACGCTGAGCGTTGCCGACGGCCCCACACTGTTCGAGGACGTGCCGGCGCAAACAAGCACGGCGCGGGCCATCAACCCGGTGACGGCGCTGCTGACCGCCGGGTGCGGCGAAGCGTTGGCCGAGCGCTGGCCATTGCCGCAACTCAACCCCGGTGATCACTACGCGCTGTTCCTCACCGGCGATTCGAAGAAACCGGTGTTGCGCGGCCAGCTCAGCAGCACCGACACCTACGCCCAATAGGCCTGACGATGCGTACGATCTTTCGCGACGACCACCTGATGTTTCGCGACCAGGTGCAGCGTTTCATTGCCGAGCGCATCCTGCCCCGCTACGACGAGTGGGAAGCCGTCGGCCTGACCCCGCGCGAGCTGTGGCGCGAGGCCGGCGCACAGGGCCTGCTCAACTCGGCGCTGCCGGCTCCCTACGGCGCTGGCGGCGACTTCGGCCATGCGGTGGTGGTGATCGAGGAATTGGCACGGGCCAACTGCCTGGGCATCGGCTTCTCGATCCATTCGGACATGGTCGCGCCCTATATCCTCGGCCTTGGCACCCAGGCCCAGAAGGACCGTTGGTTGCCGGGCATGGCGGCCGGTGAAATCATCGGCGCCATCGCCATGACCGAGCCCGGTGCAGGCAGCGACCTCAAGGCCATCCGCACCCGCGCAACCCGCGAGGGTGAACATTTCGTGCTCAATGGGCAGAAAACCTTCATCACCAACGGGGTCAACGCCGGGCTGGTGATCGTGGTGGCCAGCACCGAGCCGGACCTTGGCGCGCGCGGGCTGTCGCTGTTCTGTGTGGAGGAAGGCCTGGCCGGGTTCGACAAGGGCCCGGCCATGCGCAAGATCGGCCAGCATGCCCAGGACACCTGCGAGCTGTTTTTCAACGATGTGCGCGTACCCGCCGACTGTTTGCTGGGCGAGCTCAATGCCGGCTTCGAGTACCTGAGCCGCGAGCTGGCCCGCGAGCGGCTGGCAATTGCCCTGCGTGCTGCGGCGTCCACCGAAGGCATGCTGGAAGAGACCAAGGCGTACACCCGCGGGCGCAAGGTGTTCGGCAAGCGCGTGATCGATCACCAGAGCAACCGCTTCATCCTGGCCGACGCGCAGTCGCGCCTGACCATGCTGCGGGTGTTTCTCGATGACTGCGTATTGAAACTGATGGCCGAACAACTGGACCCGACGGTGGCGGCGATGGCAAAGCTCAATGCCACCGAGATGCAGGGGCAGATTCTCGATCAGTTGCTGCAACTGCATGGTGGTTACGGCTACAGCAGCGAGTACGGGATCGGCCGCGCCTGGGCCGATGCACGAGCGCTACGCATATTCGGCGGCACCACCGAGGTCATGCGCGAGATCATCGGGCGCTCGCTCTGAGCGCCCGCCCCATTCAGGAACGTGAGCGAAGCCACTGGCGCCGCAGGCCCTGGGCCTGCGGGTCGCTCCCCAGTGCCCACGGGTCCACGGCGAACGCCACGACATGCTCGGCCCCGGTGGTTTCGGCCCATTCGAGCTGACGCTCTACCCGCGCATAGTCGGCCGAGCGCGCCTTGAAGTCGGTGCCGTCGTTGCGTTCGGACGGCAATTGCTCGAACAGCTCGACAATCACATCGAAGGTCACCTTGCGCTGGCGCAGGTACAACAGCAGCGGTTCGATGGCCTGGATGTTGGGCCAACCGGCCACGCCCACCCCGTCCTGCACCATGGGGCGCAGCTGGGCTCGATCGAGCAGCGACTGCCAGAGCTGCACCAGGCTGCCCTGGGTCGTCAACGTGCTGAAGTAGGTGGAAATGGCTGGCACACCATGCCCGGCCTGTTGCGAGACGCTGGACAAATCTGCCAGCCAGGTACCCAGGCGTTGCTGAGCAGGCGCCTCGGCCCAGTGGTACTGCTCGATTTCGTACGGGATGTACCACCCGGCAAACTGCCGGTGCCCGGACCAGGGCGACTCGCGCATGTAGCGCGTTGCGCCCTGCAGCGAGCGGTCGAAAAACGCCGCCTGTGCAGCTTCGTCCTTGGCCGAGAGGGCCTTCCACCAGCCGTTGTCGTAGGGCAGGCCGATGCGTACGCGCATACCATTGCTGCCGGCGGTATCGAGCACGGTCTGCATGACCGCGTCCGGCAACATCCAGTCGGGCTCGTCGCCCCCGTGCAAGCCCACCCACTGCAGCAGCAGCTCGTCACAACCAAATTCACGCATGCCTACCATGCGCGTCATCCACTCATCGCGGCTGAGCTGGAAGTGGCTTTTCCAGATTTGCAGGAACGTGGCGTCCAAGCGCGGCTTGTGGGTGCAACCGGCCAGGGGTGCGAGTAACGCAAGTGCCGGTGCATAGGCAGCCAGTCGCAACAGCTGCCGCCTTGCGACGCATGGGTTTTCAAGTGTCTTGGGCATTGGGCTTTTATCAACAGGAGCGGTGAAAGCAACTCGCAAGCGATCAGAGTGCCGGGCGCCCATCATAGCCTCTAAATAGAGCGCCCGCTGTGGCAAAGGGCTACGGCGGGCACTGATGGAACATTCAGGCAAGTTTCAGATCTGCTGCCGATTCGAACGTGGTGAAGTGGTAGATGCCGTGGATCTTCTCCAGCTGGCAACACCAGCCCTCCTGCTCGCCGGCTTGCACCACGAACCTCAGTTCTTCGATACCCGCCATATTGGCGGCAGCTTCGAGCAGGGTCTTGACGCGCTTTTCGACAAGGGCGTCGTAGGCCAGTTCGTATGACTTCTCCCAGGTGGCGTCGGCATTGCGAAATCGCTTCCAGTTATCGTCCTTGAGCACCTTGCAAAAGGCCACGCGCTGAACTTCGCCGGTATTGGACAGGTCGAGGGACAACAGGCAGAGGGTCATGGTGGGCTCCCATAAGCAGTGAAATTCCCTTGCAACCTAGTCACTCGCTTTTCATCCATCAATGCTAAATGGCCATCACCTGAGAGTTAAAATAATTCAAGAATTTACCAAAAAACAGCAACTAAACAACTTAACCAAGACCATGTAGGAAAGTTACTACGCAAAGAAACACGAGCTATAAAGTCTTTTTATGGAACAAAGGGCTTTCAGGTACTTTAAAATAAACAGAAACATTCAAAGGCGTGCCGTTTCTGCGCAATTACAGCGTCTTGAAGCGAGCGCTGCGCTTCTGCAATCATGCCCGCCGGGCGCTGCCAGCGGGCAGCGTCGTCCCTTAGCGCACCGCACAAAGGAATGACTCAATGATCAGGGTATTGCTTTCGCTGGACCTCACTAACAAGGAATCGGAACGAGACAACTTCAACAACTTCCTGGCAGAACAACAATGGAAGAAGTTGAAGGATGTGGATACCGTCTGGGCCATCGAGTACGACGATTTCAGCCAGACCAACGAGCAACATGTGACAAACGTCAAAAGAGACCTGTCCAAAGTGCTGCTCACCGCGGCACGGGAATTCAAACCGGACCGTATTACCTACGTTGCACAGATAGCCAACATTGAATGTATCGGGCGCTATATCTACCGGGAGGGTGGCGATTACAAGGCGCTCATTTACGAGCCCTGCTGATAGCGCTGAAGAGAGTGAGGTGTCTGCGACAGTGATAAGGTCGCAGGCATTTTTCGTGCGCGCGAAGGGAAAGCAGTGCACTGCATGCGTATTCGGGGGAAAGGGAACTGGATAGAGGCGGCCCCTGGCAGACAAGGGCTTGCGTTATGGAGGCAACCCCACCAGCCACACCCCGGCACACGATGTTCCCGCTGTGGCTGCTCCCTTCCGGGCCTGACCAGGTTTACGGGTAATCGTTGCGGGGGGACCGATGGGGTCACCATAACGATGCTCGCCTGGCAGCGAGCGGGGCCATTGTACCGGTCTGACGCGAAGTTACAACCTCTGTACCGTGAAAAAACCACTCTGGCTCAAGGACTTGTGACTGCCGCCGGGGCATCGCCCTGGATCACGCAGTGAATGAAGTGCAGCTTGGCCACCACCGGCGCACTCAGCACGAACGGGTAGAAGTCGGTCTGGCCCATGCTGCGTGACAGCTCGTTGAGCATCGCCGACAGCTCCACCCAGGCATTGATGAACGCCAGGAACGCAGGCGCCCCAGGGTGCTCGGGCTGGTACAAGCTGCGGGCATCGAACGGCGGATAGTCCAGGTCCATCACCGAGGCGTCCATGCCCAGCGCAAGGGCGGTGTCCACCGCATCGGTCATGTGCAGGTAGTGCGCCCAGGTTTCGGCCCAGTCCTCCCAGGGGTGCATGGTGGCATAGGCGCTGACGTGGGCGACGGCCCAGTCCAGCGGAGCACCTTGCTGGTAGTGGCGCTCCATGGCCTGGGCGTAGCTGGCGCGCTCGTCGCCGAACAGGCGGCGGAAGTCCTGCAGCCAGGCGCTGCTGGCCACCAGTCGGTCCCAGTAGTAATGCCCGATCTCGTGGCGCAGGTGGCCCAGCACGGTCCGGTAGGGCTCCTGAAGCTGCACGCGCACCTGCTCGCGCCAGTCGTCGTCGGCTTCGCGGATATCCAGGGTGATCAGGCCGCCAGCGTGGCCGGTGGTGGGGGGATTGCCGGCAATGTCGATGCCGATGAAGTCGAAGGCGATGCCCTCGCCGGCTGCGCCTTGCTTGGGCGTGACCGGCAACCCCAGGTGCAGCAGTTGCGCAATCAGGCGGCGCTTGGCGGTTTCCAGCTTGCGCCAGCGCAGGTGGTTTTCGGTGAACGACAGGTCGGGGATGGTGCGGTTGAGGCGACAGGCCAGGCAGAACACTTCGGGGTCGTCGACAGCCAGCAGCCAGTTGCAGCAAGCCGGGGTGTCGAGGTTGGCGCAACGCTTGAGCGGGCCGAGTTCTGGCTGGCCGTCCAGGTACCACTGGCCGTCCACAGCGGCCGGCAGCAAGGTACCGACATGGTGGGTATCGGGCCAGTAGCCCAGCGACGCCTGGCAGGCCAGGCATTGGCTGTTGCGAAAGAACACGGACTGTCCGCACTCGCATTGCCACACGCGCGTGCTGCGGCGTGCCTGGCTGACGAAGGGTGCGGCGATACGGGCGACGAGCTGTTCGAAGAATGGGTACATGGGGCCACCTCCTGGCTGGAGCCTAGCCTACACCATGTGCGTGACAGCGCTTGCGGTGTGCCTGACGCACCGTGCGCTCAGGTGTTGCGAGCGCTTCGCGCTCGATCGCGGGTCAAGCCCGCTCCCACGCCCTTCGGGCAGAAGCGGGCCGCGTGACCGCTACACCGCTATGCCCTGCTCCGACAGAAACGCCACGAACGCATCCTCATCCAACACCCTGAGCCCCAGCTCAGTGGCCTTGGCCAACTTGGAGCCTGCCCCCGGGCCCGCCACCACGCAGTGGGTCTTGGCCGAAACAGACCCCGCCACCTTGGCCCCCAGGCTCTCCAGCTTGTCCTTGGCGACATCCCGGCTCATGCGCTCCAGCGAACCGGTCAGCACCCAGGTCTGCCCCGCCAGCGGCAAGCCCTGGGCAACCTTCTTCTCGCTCTCCCAGTGCATGCCGAACTCGCGCAGTTGCGCCTCGACGCTGCGCGCCAGCGCCTGGTTGGCCTCGACCAGGAAGAACTCGCGCACCGCATCAGCCTGCTTGGCTGCCAGCGCCTGACGCAGGTCGATGCCGTCGGCGGCAATGATGCGCTCAAGGCTTTGCAGCTTGGCCACCAGCTTCTCGGCACCCGTCGGGCCGACAGAAGGGATGTCGAGCTTGGCGATCAACCCGGCCAGGGTCGTACTGGCCGCGAACTCGGCGGCCAGCTCGCCCTCCTCCTGCAACTGCAGGCCGTTCTCGAGCAGTTGCGCGATGACGCTGCGGTTATGTTCGTCCTCGAAGAAGTTGTGGATCTCGTACGCCACTTCCAGGCCGATATCCGGCAGGTAGGTCAGCACCTGCGGCAACGCCACCATCACGCGCTGCAACGAGCCCAGCGAGCGCGCCAGCACCTTGGCGGTCTCCTCGCCCACATCCGGGATGCCAAGGGCGTAGATGAAGCGTGCCAGGCTCGGGCGCTTGCTGTCGGCAATGGCAGCCAGCAGCTTGTTGCTGGACACCTCGGCAAAGCCTTCGAGGTCGACGATGTCTTCGAATTTCAAGCGGTACAGGTCTGCCGGCGAGGCAATCAGCCCTTCATCCACCAACTGCTCGACGCTCTTCTCGCCCAGGCCCTCGATGTCCATGGCGCGGCGCGACACGTAGTGGATGATCGCCTGCTTGAGCTGCGCGCGACAGGCCAGGCGGCCGACGCAGCGGTACACCGCGCCTTCGCTGACGGTTTCCTTGCCCTTGCTGCGCTTGACCAGCTGGGTGCGCTCGACCTGCGAGCCACACACCGGGCACTGGGTAGGGATGTGCACCGCACGCGCATCGGCCGGGCGACGCTCGGTGACCACCTGCATGACCTGCGGGATGACATCACCGGCACGGCGGATGATCACCGTATCGCCGATCATCACCCCCAGGCGCGCCACTTCGTCCATGTTGTGCAAGGTGGCATTGGCCACGGTCACGCCGGCCACCTTGACCGGCTTGAGCCGTGCGACGGGGGTTACCGCACCGGTGCGACCAACCTGGAACTCGACGTCGAGCACCTCGGTCAGCTCTTCCATGGCCGGGAACTTGTGCGCTATCGCCCAGCGCGGCTCACGGGCACGAAAGCCCAGTTCGCGTTGCGAGGCCAGGCTGTTGACCTTGAACACCACCCCGTCGATCTCGTAGGGCAGCGCGTTGCGCCGCTCGCCGATGTCACGGTAGTAGTCCAGGCATTCCTTGATGCCGGCGGCATGCCGCAGTTCGCGGCTGATGGGCATGCCCCAGCCCTTGAGCTTTTCGAGGGTGCCGATGTGGGTGTCGGCGATCGCCTCGGACACCTGGCCCACGCCATAGCAGCAGAACTCCAGGGGGCGGCTGGCGGTGATCTTCGAATCGAGCTGGCGCAGGCTGCCGGCGGCCGCGTTGCGCGGGTTGGCGAAGGTCTTGCCGCCGATCTCGGCCTGGGCTGCGTTCAGCCGTTCGAAGCCCTCCTTGCTCATGAACACTTCGCCGCGCACCTCGAGCACCGCCGGCCAGCCCTTGCCCTGCAGCTTGAGCGGCACGTTGCGGATGGTGCGCACGTTGACGCTGATGTCTTCGCCGGTGGTGCCGTCGCCACGGGTGGCACCCTGCACCAGCAGGCCGTCACGGTACAGCAGGCTGACCGCCAGGCCGTCGAGCTTGGGTTCGCAGCTGTAGTCCACCGCCGCCCCTGCGCCGAACAGGTCGCCGGTCGGCAGGTCGAGGCCTTCGACCACGCGCCGGTCGAACTCGCGCAGGTCATTTTCCTCGAAGGCGTTGCCCAGGCTCAGCATCGGCACCTCGTGACGCACCTGGGTGAAGGCCGAGAGCGCCGCGCCGCCCACCCGTTGGGTGGGGGAATCGGGGGTGACCAGCTCGGGGTGTTCGGCCTCCAGGGCCTGCAGCTCGCGGAACAGGCGATCGTATTCGGCGTCCGGGACGCTTGGCTCGTCGAGCACGTAGTAGCGGTAGTTGTGCTGGTCGAGTTCGGCGCGCAGTTCGAGGATGCGGGTTTGGGCGGTCATGTGTGTCGTCTCTTGCAAAGCAAAAGAGCAGCTCGGGGCTGCTCTTGGCGTTCAAATCGGTGGATCGGCGGGGCAGCTTTCGCCGGCAAGGCCAGCTCCTGCAGGGAGCGGCCATACCTGTCAGCGTTTCTGGGTCAGGGCGCGGCGCTCGAACTCGACGATGCGCTGGCGGTAGTGTTCGATGGTCTGCGCGGTCATCACGCTGCGCTGGTCATCCTTGAGCTCGCCGTTCAGTTCATGGGCCAGCTTGCGCGCCGCCGCCACCATCACGTCGAACGCCTGCTTGGGATGGCGCGGGCCCGGCAGGCCAAGGAAGAAGCTGACCGCACGGGTGCTGAAATGGTCGATGTCGTCCAGATCGAACACCCCAGGCTTGACCGCGTTGGCCATGGAGAACAGCACTTCGCCATTGCCGGCCATGCTTTCGTGACGGTGGAAGATGTCCATCTCGCCAAAGCGCAGGCCGCTTTCCAGGATGTTCTGCAGCAGTGCAGGGCCCTTGAAGCCGCTCTCGTCGCGGGCAATCACGCTGATCACCAGCACTTCCTCGACCGGCGGCAGGTCCTTGCCTTCGCTGGCACCGAAGCCGGTGCTCTTGGGGCTTTCGTCCGGGAAGTCGTCGTCGGCATTGCCGAACAGGTCAGGCTCGCGTGGCTCGGCCGCCAGGTTCAGGTCGCCCTGCTGCGGCTCGCTGGTACGTTTGGCGCGCTTGGACCCCTTGCCCACCTTCGGCTCGCGCTGCTCGCGCGCAGCCGTCATCGACGGCAGGTCGTGCTCGTCGAGCTGGGGCTCCTTGTGGTCGTCAAGCACCCGCGGCGGGCCCAGCACTTCGGCGCTGGTCTCTTCGTCCGGCAGGTTGGAGAAGCTGCGGTCCAGACGGAATTTCAACTTGCCCTTGCCGCCGCGCATGCGACGCCAGCCGTCAAAAAGAATACCGGCAATGACTATGATGCCGATGACGATCAGCCACTCGCGCAGACCGATTTCCATGTAATCCCGTGCCTCTGTGAAAAATGCTGAAAAATAAAGGGTTTAAACCCCTTTAAAACGTGGCGCCAACTCTATGTTCTGACAGGCGTTTTACCCACGCATAGAAAAATTTACATTAAGCTAGCACGACCAAAGATAACTTTACACCGTCTGTCGCAACTGACAGGGGCATTTGCTGCAAGTTCGTGCGTTATATCCGTTTTTCAGGCGTCGACCATGGCCATCGCCTCCTCCACGTCCACCGCCACCAGCCGCGAGCAACCGGGCTCGTGCATGGTCACCCCCATCAGTTGATCGGCCATTTCCATGGCGATCTTGTTGTGGGTGATATAGATGAACTGCACGGTCTGGCTCATCTCCTTGACCAGGCGCGCATAGCGTCCGACGTTGGCATCGTCCAGCGGCGCATCGACTTCGTCGAGCATGCAGAACGGTGCCGGGTTCAACTTGAAGATGGCAAACACCAGGGCCAGGGCCGTCAGCGCCTTCTCGCCGCCCGAGAGCAGATGGATGGTGCTGTTCTTCTTGCCCGGCGGGCGCGCCATGATCGTTACCCCTGTATCGAGTAGATCTTCGCCCGTCAGTTCCAGATAAGCGCTGCCACCACCGAAAACTTTTGGGAAAAGTGCCTGTAATCCGGCATTTATCTGATCAAAGGTATCCTTGAAGCGGTTGCGGGTTTCCTTGTCGATCTTGCGAATCACGTTTTCCAGGGTATCGAGGGCCTCGACCAGGTCGGCATCCTGGGCGTCGAGGTAGCGCTTGCGCTCGGACTGCTGCTGGTACTCGTCGATGGCCGCCAGGTTGATCGCGCCCAGGCGCTGGATGCGCGCATCGATGCGCTCCAGCTCAAGTTCAGCCTCCTGCTCGCTGGCCTCGGCCAGCAAGGTCGCCAACACGCCTTCCAGATCATAGCCGTCAGCCTGCAACTGTTCCTGCAGGGCCTTGCGCCGCACACTCAGCCCCTGCCATTCCATGCGGTGCTGTTCGAGCTGACCGCGCAGCAGCTGGGATTGCTGTTCGGCCTGGGTACGACGCTTTTCGGCCTCGCGCAGTTCGCGGTCGGCCTCGTCCATGTGCAGGCGCGCCTGACGCATTTCCTCGTCGACACTCATGCGCTTTTCCAGCAGCGCCTCAAGCATCATGCGCAGCTCTTCGAGGGGCGCCTCGCCCTCCTCCAGGTTCAGGCTCAGTTGTTCACGCTTTTCGTTCAGGCGCTCCGACTGCAGCTCCAGGCGCTCGAGGGCCTGGCGCGTGGAGTCGTGCTGGGCACGCAGCGAACCCAGGCGTACCGCCAACTGATGGGCGTGGTCCTTGTGCTGGCGGGCTTCCTGGCGCACGCGGTCGAGGCGTTCGCGCAGGTTGTCGCGCTGGGCCAGCAAGGCCTCGCGTTGTTCGGTGTCGTGGGCCATCAGGTCGAGGGCTTCCTGCAGGTGCAGGCGCGACTCGCCCAGGCTTTCGTGTTCGATGGCGCGCTGTTCCAGCAGCTCGGCCAGCTCTTCTTCAAGGCGCCGGCGGCGCAATGTCAGCTGCTCGGCGCGGGCCTTGCCGGCCGACAGACGGGCCTTGAGCTCACCTTGCTGGCGGGCTTCTTCCTGGGTGCGACGACGCAGTTGTTCACGGCTGTCTTCCTGCACGCGCTGCTGTTCACGCAGGGCCAGCAACTGCGCTTCGAGCTGCTCCAGGGCAGCTTCCTGCTCCAGACGCTCCAGGCCCAGCAGCTCAAGCTCCTGCCCGCGGGCCAGCACGCCGCCCTGGGCATCGTTGCCTCGGCTGACCCGCAGAAAGTGGCGCCCCACCCAGTAGCCGTCGCGGCTGATCAGGCTTTGGCCGTCGGCCAGCTGGCCGCGCAGGCTCAATGCCTGCTCGAGGCTCTCGACCGGCTTGACCTGGCCCAGCCAGGGGGCCAGGTCAACGCCGCCCTGTACTTTGTCCAGCAGGCTGCCGGCAAGGCGCTTGCCGGTGCCGGCGGCCTCCAGCAGACGCAACTCGCCCTGCTCGAAGCCCGTCAGGTCGAGCCCGGCCAGGTCGTCCACCAGTACCGCGTGCAGGTCGGCGCCCAGCACGGTTTCCACCGCCAGCTCCCAACCCGGCTCCACGCGCAGGCCTTCAGCCAGGCGTGGGCGTTGCTCCAGGCCCTGCGCGCGCAACCAGTCGAGGGTACCGCTGCCTGGGTCCAGCGCGGCCTGCTGCAAGGCTTCGAGCGATGCCAGCCGGCCACCCAGGCGCTGCAGTTCACCCTGGGCCTGCTGCTGCGCCTGGGCGGCCTGCTGCAATTGCTCGCGCAGCGCGTCGAGGCGCTCGATCACCTGCTGTTCTTCCAGGTGCAGGTCTTCGAGCAGCAATTCGCTGCTGGCCAGTTGTTCGTTCAGTTCCAGGATGGCCGCATCTTCAGGGTCGGCGCTCAACTGGTCGCGTTCTTCGCCCAGCTTGCGCTGGCGCTCCGAGACGCGCTCCAGGCTCTGCTCCAGCTGCTGGATGCGTGACTGCTGCACCTCGGCCTGGCGGCGCGGCTCGGCGGAGCGGGTGTTGAAGCTGTCCCACTGCTCCTGCCAGCCATGCATGGTGGTCTCGGCTTCCTCAAGGGTCGCGGCGGCCTCCTCGGCTGCCGCCAGCGACAGTTCCTGCTCGGGCTCGATCATCTCCAGCTCTTCGCCCAGGGTCGCCAGCAAGGTACGGTCGTGGCCCAGGTGCGATTCGGTTTCCAGACGCGCGCGTTCGGCTTCCTTGAAGTCATCCTGCAACTGGCGCAGGCGCTGCTGGCCATGCTGGATGTTCTGCTCGACCCGGGCGATGTCGCCGCCTACCGAATAGAAGCGCCCCTGGACCAGGTTGAAACGCTCCGACAGGTCGTGGTGACCGTCGCGCAGGCGCTCGATGCTCGCATCGGCATTGCGCTGCTCGGCCACCAGGGCCTCGAAGGCCACTTCCTGGTCGCCGATGATCGCCTCGCGCTGGCCCACCTGATCGTTCAGCGCACGCCAACGCAGGGCCGCCAGCTGGGCCTTGAGCTGACGCTCCTCGGCCTTGTATTCCTTGTATTTCTCCGCTGCCTGGGCCTGGCGGTGCAGGCGTTCGAGCTGACGCTCCAGCTCTTCGCGCAGGTCGGTCAGGCGTTCCAGGTTCTCGTGGGTGCGGCGGATGCGGTTTTCGGTTTCGCGGCGGCGCTCCTTGTACTTGGAGATGCCGGCGGCCTCTTCGATGAAGTTGCGCAACTCTTCGGGCTTGGCCTCGATCAGCTTGGAGATCATGCCCTGCTCGATGATCGAGTAGCTGCGCGGGCCCAGGCCGGTACCCAGGAAGATATCGGTGATGTCGCGCCGACGGCACTTGGTGCCGTTGAGGTAATAGGTGTTCTGCGCGTCGCGGGTCACCTTGCGCCGGATCGAGATCTCGGCATAGGCGGCATACTCGCCCACCAGGGTGTTGTCACTGTTGTCGAACACCAGTTCGATACTGGCCTGGCTGACCGGCTTGCGGCTGGTGGAGCCGTTGAAGATGACGTCGGTCATCGACTCGCCACGCAGGTTTTTCGCCGAGCTTTCGCCCATCACCCAGCGCACCGCATCGATGATGTTGGACTTGCCGCAGCCATTGGGGCCGACCACGGCCGCCATGTTGCTGGGGAAGTTGACGGTAGTCGGGTCGACGAACGACTTGAACCCCGCCAGGCGAATGCACTTGAGGCGCATGCTCAGCCAGCAACCAGCGAGGACAGCACCAGCGTGCAACTGCGCTCGCAGTACTGCGTCAGCACCTCGCGGATACGCGGCAGGTCGCCACCCACCACCGCTTCTAGCAGTTGGGCGAACAGCACCAGGAAGTCGTTCATGTTGGCCTTGCGCTGGTCCAGCGCCAGGTAATAGGTGCGGCTCATGGCCGGCTGCAGGTTCTCGACGGTTTCCTGCAGGTAGGGGTTGTTGGCGAACGGGTACGCGGCGCGCATCACCGCGAAGCTCTCTTCGACGAAGGCCTTGATGTCCTGGCGCGCACTGGCGGCGTGCAGACGCTGCTGGATGACCAGAAACGGTGCAAGTTCGGCTTCGCTGCGCGGCGCGCTGGCCACGGCATTGCCCAGCAGGATGTACAGCTCGCTCATCAGGGTGCAGAGGCTGCGCACGTTGTGCTCGTTGAGCGCCGTAACCTGCGCGCCACGGCGCGGCAGGATGGTCACCAGGTGCCGGCGCTCGAGTATAAGCAGTGCCTCGCGCACCGAGCCACGGCTGACATTGAGCGCCTGGGTGACCTTCTGTTCCTGGATGCGCTCGGCAGGTTTGAGCTCACCGCGGATGATCCGCTCGGCCAGGTAATGGGCAATTTGCTCGGAGAGGCTGTCCGGCGCCTTGAACGTCATGGTTTTCCTTCAAAATCATTGAACTGTGCACAAGCGCCGATTGTAGCGCACTTGCCTGCACCTCGCGCAGCGGCACAGGCACGCAGTTGGCACGATTGAAGCAAAACAATCGTCAACCCGGCCCCGGTTCTATGCTGAATACAGAGGCTATCGAGGATGACAGGATCAGCACGCACAAAAAGCTGACCTTGAAGTCAGAAAGCAGTTGACCGGCAAGTCAAGTCTGCCTACAGTCGACCCCGTCCACTCAACAACAATAATTCGCTTGTGAGGCCTTCCGTGATCCAGTTTCTACTCAACCAGGAGCTGCGCAGTGAGCATGCCCTGGACCCCAACCTGACGGTGCTCGAGTACCTGCGCGAGCACTTGGGCAAACCCGGTACCAAGGAAGGCTGCGCGAGCGGCGATTGCGGCGCCTGCACCGTCGTGGTCGGTGAACTGGCTGCAGATGAACACGGCCGGCAGCACCTGCGTTATCGCAGCCTCAATTCGTGCCTGACGTTCGTCTCGTCGCTGCATGGCAAGCAGCTGATCAGCGTCGAAGGGCTCAAGCACCAGGGCAAGCTGCACAGCGTGCAGCAGGCCATGGTCGACTGCCATGGCTCGCAATGCGGCTTCTGTACCCCGGGCTTCGTGATGTCGCTGTTCGCCCTGCAGAAGAACAGCGACGCCCCCGACCTGCACCGCGCCCAGGAGGCCCTGGCCGGCAACCTGTGCCGCTGCACCGGCTACCGGCCGATCCTGGCAGCCGCCGAGCAGGCTTGCTGCCAGGCCGCCCCCGACCAGTTCGACAGCGCCCAGGCACAGACCATCGCCCGGCTCCAGGCGATTGCGCCCAAGGAAACCGGCGAACTCAACAGCGGCGACAAGCGCTGCCTGGTGCCGCTGACCGTGGCCGACCTGGCCGAGCTGTACGGCTCGCACCCCGAAGCCCGCCTGCTGGCCGGCGGCACCGACCTGGCGCTGGAGGTCACGCAGTTCCACAAGACCCTGCCGGTGATGATCTACGTGGGTAACGTCGCCGAGATGAAGCGGGTCGAGGCCTTTGACGATCGCCTGGAAATCGGCGCCGCCACGTCACTCACCGACTGCTATGACGCGCTGAGCCGTGAATACCCCGACTTCGGCGAACTGCTGCACCGCTTCGCCTCGCTGCAGATCCGCAATCAGGGCACCCTGGGCGGCAACATCGGCAACGCCTCGCCGATCGGCGATTCGCCGCCCCTGCTGATCGCCCTGGGTGCGCAGATCGTGCTGCGCCGGGGTCAGGACACACGCACCCTGGCGCTGGAAGACTATTTCATCGACTACCGCATCACCGCACGCCAGGAAAGCGAGTTCATCGAGAAGATCATCGTGCCGCGGGCCAACCTGGCCTGGGCGTTCCGGGCCTACAAGGTGTCCAAGCGACTGGACGACGACATTTCGGCGGTGTGCGCCGCCTTCAACCTGCGCATAGACAACGGCGTGGTGGCCGAGGCACGTATCGCCTTCGGCGGCATGGCCGCCATCCCCAAGCGCGCCCGCGCCTGTGAAGCCGCCCTGCTCGGCAAGCCGTTCAACCAGGCCGGTATCGAGCGCGCCTGCCAGGCGCTGGGCGAAGACTTCACCCCGCTGTCGGACTTCAGGGCCAGCAAGGAATACCGCCTGCTCGGCGCGCAGAACCTGCTGCGCAAGTACTTCATCGAACTGCACACGCCGCACATCGAAACCCGGGTGACCGCCTATGTCTAACCATCCTCACGTGGCCAGGAGCCAGGCCGAACTGGCCGAGCTGTTCGCCCAGGGCCTGACCAGTGGCGTCGGGCGCAGCATCAAGCACGACAGCGCCGACAAGCATGTGTCCGGCGAGGCGGTGTATATCGATGACCGCCTCGAATTCCCCAACCAGTTGCATGTGTACGCTCGCTTGTCGGACCGCGCCCATGCACGGGTGCTGAGCATCGACACCCGCCCGTGCTACGCCATCGAGGGCGTGCGTATCGCCATCACCCACGAAGACATCCCGGGCCTGAAGGACATCGGCCCGCTGCTGCCGGGCGACCCGCTGCTGGCCATCGACACCGTCGAGTTCGTCGGCCAGCCGGTGCTGGCCGTGGCCGCCTGCGACCTGGACACCGCCCGCCGCGCAGCGATGGCCGCAATCATCGAATACGAAGACCTGGAGCCGGTGCTGGATGTGGTTCAGGCCCTGCGCAAGAAGCATTTCGTGCTCGACAGCCACACCCACCAGCGCGGCGATTCGGTCACCGCGCTGGCCAGCGCCCCGCATCGGGTGCAGGGCACCCTGCATATCGGCGGCCAGGAGCACTTCTACCTCGAAACCCAGATCTCCTCGGTGATGCCCACCGAGGATGGCGGCATGATCGTGTACTGCTCCACGCAGAACCCCACCGAGGTGCAGAAGCTGGTGGCCGAAGTGCTGGACGTGCCGATGAACAAGGTCGTGGTGGACATGCGCCGCATGGGCGGCGGCTTCGGCGGCAAGGAAACCCAGGCCGCCAGCCCCGCCTGCCTGTGCGCGGTGATCGCGCGCCTGACCGGGCAGCCGACCAAGATGCGCCTGCCACGGGTCGAGGACATGCTGATGACCGGCAAACGCCACCCCTTCTATATCGAATACGACGTGGGGTTCGACGACAGCGGCCGCCTGCATGGCATCAACCTGGAACTGGCCGGCAACTGCGGCTGCTCGCCGGACCTGTCGGCCTCGATCGTCGACCGTGCGATGTTCCACTCCGACAACGCCTACTACCTGGGCGACGCCACCATCAACGGCCACCGCTGCAAGACCAACACCGCCTCCAATACCGCCTACCGCGGCTTTGGCGGCCCGCAGGGCATGGTTGCCATCGAAGAGGTGATGGACCGCATCGCCCGCCACCTGGCACTGGACCCGCTGGCGGTACGCAAGGCCAACTACTACGGCAAGACCGAGCGCAACGTCACCCACTACTACCAGACAGTCGAGCACAACATGCTCGAGGAGATCACTGCCGAGCTCGAAGCCAGCAGCGACTACCAGCAGCGCCGCGAGTCGATCCGCCGCTTCAACGCCAACAGCCCGGTGCTGAAAAAGGGCCTGGCGCTGACCCCGGTGAAGTTCGGCATCTCGTTCACCGCCAGCTTTCTCAACCAGGCCGGTGCGCTGGTGCACATCTACACCGATGGCAGCATCCACCTCAACCACGGCGGCACCGAGATGGGCCAGGGCCTGAACACCAAGGTGGCCCAGGTGGTGGCCGAAGTGTTCCAGGTGGACTTCAGCCGCATACAGATCACCGCCACCAACACCGACAAGGTGCCCAACACCTCGCCCACGGCGGCGTCCAGCGGCGCCGACCTGAACGGCAAGGCGGCGCAGAACGCGGCCGAAATCCTCAAGCAGCGCCTGGTGGAGTTTGCCGCGCGCCAGTACAAGGTCAGTGAAGAAGACGTCGAGTTTCGCAACGGGCACGTGCGCGTGCGCGATGAAATCCTCACCTTCGAGAGCCTGGTGCAGCAGGCCTACTTTGCCCAGGTGTCGCTGTCGAGCACCGGCTTCTACAAGACCCCGAAGATCTACTACGACCGCAGCCAGGCGCGCGGGCGCCCGTTCTACTACTTCGCCTTCGGCGCGGCGTGCGCCGAGGTGATCGTCGACACCCTGACCGGCGAGTACAAGATGCTGCGCACCGACATCCTGCATGACGTGGGCGCCTCGCTGAACCCGGCCATCGACATTGGCCAGGTGGAGGGCGGGTTCATCCAGGGCATGGGGTGGCTGACCACCGAGGAACTGGTGTGGAACGCCAAGGGCAAGCTGATGACCAGCGGCCCGGCCAGCTACAAGATCCCGGCGGTGGCGGACATGCCGGTGGACCTGCGGGTGAAGCTGGTGGAGAACCGCAAGAACCCCGAGGACACGGTGTTCCATTCCAAGGCGGTGGGCGAGCCGCCGTTCATGCTGGGGATCGCGCCGTGGTGCGCGATCAAGGATGCAGTGGCCAGCCTGGCGGATTATCGCGAGCAACCGCAGATCGATGCCCCGGCCACCCCCGAGCGGGTGCTGTGGGGCTGCGAGCAGATGCGCAAGGTGGTGGCGGGCCGGCAGGCAGCTGCCGAGGTGGAAACCGTTACACCGTAGTGCGCCCTTCGCCGGCAAGGCCGGCTCCTACAGGGCGTGATTGCTGTAGGAGCCGGCCTTGCCGGCGAAGAGGCCCGATCAGGCACTGAAGAGGCAACCGACTATGCACACCTGGATCAACGCCCTGTCCGACCTGCACACCCGGGGCGAACCCTGCGTGCTGGTGACCATCATCGAAGAGCTGGGCTCCACCCCGCGCAATGCCGGCTCGAAGATGGTCGTCAGCGCGACCCAGCTGTTCGACACCATCGGCGGTGGGCACCTGGAATACAAGGCCATGCACATCGCCCGGCAGATGCTTGCCGAAGGCCGCGAAACCACCCACCTGGAGCGCTTCAGCCTCGGCGCCAGCCTTGGCCAGTGCTGCGGCGGCGCCACCGTGCTGCTGTTCGAGCCCATGGGCGGCGTGCAGGCGCAGATCGCGGTATTCGGCGCAGGCCATGTCGGCCGCGCTCTGGTACCCTTGCTCGCCGCGCTGCCCTGCCGGGTACGCTGGATCGATTCGCGCGAGCAGGAATTCCCCGACACCATCCCCACGGGGGTGAGCAAGGTCGTCAGCGAGGAACCGGTCGACGAGGTCGATGAACTGCCCGCCGGCAGCTATTGCATCGTCATGACCCACAACCATCAACTGGACCTGGAACTGACCGCCGCGATCCTCAAGCGCAACGATTTCACCTGGTTCGGCCTGATCGGCTCCAGGACCAAGCGCGTGAAGTTCGAGCACCGCCTGCGCGAGCGCGGCTTTGCCGCCGACAGCCTGGCACGCATGCGCTGCCCGATGGGCCTGGCCGAGGTCAAGGGTAAGCTGCCGATCGAGATCGCCGTGTCCATCGCCGCCGAAATCATCGCCACCTACAACGCGAACTTCGGCCAGCATACCGGCTCGGCCACCACCCAACCCATTGCCAAACTGCTGCCGCCGTCACGGCGCAGCCAAGCCATTTGACGAGAGCCACATGAGCGCAACCCGCAAAGCCTACCGTGCCGCCCTGCTGCACAGCCTCGCCGACCCTGCCGAGGTGGGCGTCGAAGCATCGTATGAATATTTCGAAGACGGCCTGCTGGTCATCGACCAGGGCAAGATCAGCGCCATCGGCCACGCCAGCGAACTGCTGCCAGGCCTGGACGCCGACATCGAAGTGGTGCACTACCAGGACGCATTGATCACCCCGGGGTTCATCGATACCCATATCCACTTCCCGCAGACCGGCATGATCGGCTCCTACGGCGAGCAGTTGCTGGACTGGCTGAACACCTACACCTTCCCGTGCGAGCGCCAGTTCGAAGACAAGGCTCACGCCGACAAGGTGGCCAAGCTGTTCCTCAAGGAGCTGCTGCGCAACGGCACCACCTCGGCGCTGGTGTTCGGCAGCGTGCACCCTGCCTCGGTCAACGCCCTGTTCGAGGAAGCCGAGCGCCTGGACCTGCGCCTGATCGCCGGCAAGGTGATGATGGACCGCAACGCCCCCGACTACCTGACCGACACCGCCGAGTCGGGCTACGCCGACAGCAAGGCGCTGATCCAGCGCTGGCACGGCAAGGGCCGCCTGCACTATGCGGTGACCCCGCGCTTTGCGCCCACCAGCACCCCGCAACAGCTGGCCCTGGCCGGCCAGTTGCTCAAGGAGTTCCCGGACCTGTACCTGCACACCCACCTGAGCGAAAACCTCAAGGAGATCGAGTGGGTCAAGGCGCTGTTCCCCGAGCGCAGCGGCTACCTGGATGTGTACGACCATTTCGAACTGCTGGGCGAGCGCTCGGTGTTCGCCCACGCCGTTCACCTGTGCGATGCCGAATGCCAGCGCCTGGCCGAGACCGGTTCGGCCGTGGCGTTCTGCCCGACCTCCAACCTGTTCCTGGGCAGCGGCCTGTTCAACCTGCCCCAGGCCGAGCAGCACAAGGTCAAGGTCGGCCTGGGCACCGACGTGGGCGCCGGCACCAGCTTCTCGCTGCTGTACACCCTGAACGAAGCCTACAAGGTCATGCAGTTGCAGGGCGCACGCCTGAGCCCGTTCAAGTCGCTGTACCTGGCCACCCTGGGCGGTGCGCGGGCATTGAACCTGGAGGAGCGCATCGGCACCCTGCAACCGGGCAGCGACGCCGACTTCATCGTGCTCGATTACAAGGCCACCCCGCTGCTGGACTACCGTCTCCAGCAGTCCGGCAGCATCGAGGAGACCCTGTTCGTGCTGACCACCCTGGGCGACGACCGTACCATTCGCGAAACCTTTGCCGCCGGGCGCAGCGTGCACCAGCGCTAAGGCGTTCGAAACAGGCCGCGGTACAACGCGCCGCCGATCACTGCCCCGATCAGCGGCGCCACCCAGAACAGCCACAGCTGATGCAGCGCCCAGCCACCGACGAACAGCGCCGGCCCGGTGCTGCGTGCCGGGTTCACCGACGTGTTGGTAACCGGTATCGACACCAGGTGGATCAGCGTCAGCGCCAGCCCGATGGCGATCGGCGCAAAGCCGGCCGGCGCCCGTGAATCGGTGGCGCCCATGATGATCAGAATGAACATCGCGGTCATCACCACCTCGCTGACAAAACCTGCCCCCAGCGAGTACTGCCCCGGCGAATGCTCGCCATAGCCGTTCGAGGCAAGCCCGTTCGACAGCTCGAAGCCGGCCTTGCCGCTGGCGATGAGGTAGATCACACCGGCAGCCAGGATGGCGCCCACCACCTGGGCGATCACGTACGGCACCAGGTCCTTGAGCGGAAACCGCCCGCCCACGACCAGGCCCAGCGATACCGCAGGGTTGAGGTGACAACCGGAGATATGACCGATGGCGAATGCCATGGTCAGCACAGTCAGCCCGAAGGCCATGGAGACACCGACCAGGCCAATGCCGATCGGAAAAGACGCAGCCAGTACCGCGCTGCCACAACCCCCCAACACCAACCAGAACGTCCCTATCAATTCAGCTCCCATGCGTTTGCTCATGGGCATCGACATCAGTCAGTCCTCAAGAAGTGGTACGCCTGAAGCGCAAGCCCAACTGCTTGATGAAGGTTTGCGGGAGTGCAACAGATAGAAATCTAGCAGAGGTTGGCTCAAGTGCCAGCAGCCCTGAAAGCATCGCGGGTCAAGCCCGCTCCCACAAGGACCGAGACAATCCTGTGGGAGCGGGCTCGACCCGCGATTGCAGGCGACGCGGTATCAGCCCTTTGCCGGCACCGAACTGCCGCGCTTCTTGGTTTGCAGCAGGTGCGAAAACACCGCGTGCAGGTCATCCGACGCACTCTCCTCGTCGAGGTTGAGCTTGCTGTCGATGTGGTCCATGTGGTGCATCATGAGGCTCACCGCCTGGGCCGCATCACGCGCCTCGATAGCGTCGATCAGTTGCATGTGCTCGTCATACGAGCAGTGCGAGCGGTTGCCGCTTTCGTACTGGGCAATGATCAGCGAAGTCTGCGATACCAGGCTGCGCTGGAAGCTGATCAGCGGTGCATTGCCCGCCGCTTCCGCCAGCTTGAGGTGAAACTCGCCAGACAGGCGAATGCCGGCACCCCGGTCGCCGCGCGAGAAGCTGTCGCGCTCGTCGCGCACCATCTGGCGCAGTTCGTTCAACTGCTCGGCGGTGGCGTGCTCCACTGCAAGTTCGGTGATGGCACGCTCGACCATGCGCCGCGAAAAGAACACCTGACGCGCCTCTTCGACGGTCGGGCTGGCCACTACCGCACCGCGATTGGGGCGCAGCAGCACCACGCTTTCGTGGGCCAGGCGCGACAGCGCACGCCGGATGATGGTGCGGCTGACGCCGAAGATCTCGCCCAGGGCTTCCTCACTCAACTTGGTACCCGGCGCCAGGCGTTGTTCGAGGATTGCCTCGAATATGTGCGCGTAAACGATATCGTCCTGGGTGCCGCTACGACCGGCCTTGCCGGTGCGCGTGGGTTTCTTGAGGGGTTGCAGCTGTTCGTTCATGGGCGCTCGAGCACGGAGATCCACCTATCGGACCCTGACTGTAATACCAGCCAGTAGGGCGATGGCAAGTCCTGGATAGAAAATTAGACGTTCATGGTATTGACGCATTGTACACAGGCTTGGCGATTTCTGCAGAGTGCCATCACGTTATAGCCGTGGCGACAATTTACCTGCACACACCGACAAAAACATTATTTGCATTATTTGTATACAAACGCATAATCCAGCCGTGCAACTTCCTGACCCGCAGGTCAACAACAGGTCCGGTCGCCATGCCCTCCCCCTCGCAGAGCCCCCAGTCAATGCGCAGGACAAGCTCTGAACAACAAGAAAAGACGTGAGGAGTACACGCTGTGGAAAGCCGCAAACCCCAAGCCCCTACGCTGGATCTTGCCCCACCGCTCGAAACGAGCTGGCTGGAGCGGATTTTCAAACTCAAGCTGCACGGCACCACTGTCAGGACCGAACTGATCGCGGGTGTAACCACCTTCATCACCATGGCCTACATCATTTTCGTCAACCCCAACATCATGGCCGACGCCGGCATCGACCACGGCGCCGCGTTCGTGGCCACCTGCATCGCGGCGGCGCTCGGCTGCCTGCTGATGGGCCTGTATGCCAACTGGCCGGTGGGCCTGGCACCCGGCATGGGGCTGAATGCCTTTTTCACCTACACCGTGGTCGGCACCATGGGCTACACCTGGGAGGCCGCGCTGGGTGCGGTGTTCGTATCGGGTGTGCTGTTCATGCTGCTGACGCTGTCGCGGGTGCGCGAATGGCTGCTCAACAGCATCCCGCTGAGCCTGCGTCACGCCATGGGCGCGGGTGTGGGGCTGTTTCTCGGGGTGATCGGTCTGAAGACGGCCGGCATCATCGTCGCCAGCCCAGCCACCCTGATCAAGCTCGGTTCGCTGCACGAGCCTGGCCCGCTGCTGGCGGCGGCGTGCTTCCTGATGATTGCCGTGCTCAGCTACCGCCGGGTGTTCGGCGCGATCCTGATCAGCATCATCGCCGTGACACTGGCCGGCTGGGCCCTGGGCCTGGTGGAATATGGCGGCGTGTTCTCGCTGCCGCCGAGCCTGGCGCCCACCTGGATGGCCATGGACGTGGCGGGCGTGTTCAACGTCAGCATGATCAGCGTGGTACTGGCATTTCTGTTCGTGCACATGTTCGACACCGCCGGCACGCTGATGGGCGTGGCCCAGCGCGCCAACCTGGTGAACGCCGAGGGGCGCATCGAAAACCTGTCACGGGCGCTTAAGGCCGACAGTGCATCGAGCGTGTTCGGTGCAGTGGTGGGTGTGCCGCCAGTAACCAGCTACGTGGAAAGTGCTGCAGGTGTGGCGGCCGGCGGGCGCACGGGGCTCACGGCCGTGGTGGTCGGCCTGCTGTTCGTCGCGGCGATGTTCTTTGCGCCGCTGGCGGGCATGATCCCGGCGTATGCCACCGCCGGCGCACTGATCTATGTGGCGATGTTGATGATGGGCAGCATGGCGCACATCAACTGGGATGAAGCCACCGATAGCATTCCGGCGATCGTCACGGCGATCATGATGCCGCTGACATTCTCGGTGGCGGACGGCATTGCGCTGGGCTTCATCACCTATGTGGTGCTCAAGGCCGGCACCGGGCGCTACAGGGAGATCTCGGCGAGCCTGTGGGTGCTGTGTGCGATCTTTGTGGCCAAGTTCGTGTTCCTGTAAGCACTGCGTCGGTTCAAGGAGCCTCGCCTTCGGGCGGGGCTTTTTGTTGCCTGTGCCGCTCTGCCAGCGAACAGCCCTGCAGGCACGCCCTCGAATCCGAGGCAAAAAAAAGCCCGCCAGTGAGAGCGGGCAAGGACCTACGAAGATTCATCTAGCGACCAACTAGCTTCCGCGATAGGTCGAGTAACTGTACGGCGAGATCAGCAACGGCACGTGGTAGTGATCCTGCTCGGCGCTGATGCCGAAACGCAGCACCACCACATCCAGGAACGCCGGCTCCGGCAACTGCACACCACGGGCACGATAATAGTCACCGGCACTGAACTGCAGCTGGTACACACCGCTGCGGTAATCCTCACCCTGCAGCAGTGGCGCATCGCAACGGCCATCGCTGTTGGTCAGCGCCGTGTTCACCAGCTCAAGCTGCTGGCCTTCGACCCGGTACAGCTCGACCTTGATCGAGCTGCCAGGGCAGCCATGTGCGGCATCCAGTACATGCGTGGTCAAACGTCCCATTGCGTGCGCCTCGTTTCAATCTATGGGCAAAAAATACCCGCACGGCACCGGGATGAAGCAGGGCAGCGTGCGGCTGTCGGATTATTAAGACATTTTCAGCTAAAATTGTACACAATAAATTCGACGATTTTGTTAGCCTGCCGAGCGTGCCCTGTAAATACGCCATCAGTCGCAAAGCCGCGCGCCTGGCGGACGCTATCGTCATTTACTGACCAATCAGGCAGGTTTCTTGCAACCTTTTTCAAGGCCAAATGGCGGAAGAAATGCGAAAAAACAGGCTTACAAATCGTCAATAAAGTTGTATACAATCACTCCATCGTTGTGGCCGATGACCTGACTCAGACACCACACCCCCGTTTTCACGTACAAGAAGGAAGGCTGCAGTGAGCGCTGATTATCCTCGCGACCTGATCGGTTACGGCAACAACCCACCCCATCCGCGCTGGCCGGGGAATGCCCGCATCGCTTTGTCTTTCGTGCTCAACTATGAAGAAGGTGGCGAACGCAACATTCTTCACGGGGATAAGGAATCCGAAGCCTTCCTTTCCGAGATGGTCTCGGCGCAGCCCCTGCAGGGCGCCCGCAACATGAGCATGGAATCGCTTTACGAGTATGGCAGCCGCGCCGGTGTGTGGCGCCTGCTCAAGCTGTTCGAAGACACCGGCGTGCCGCTCACCGTGTTTGCCGTGGCCATGGCCGCCCAGCGCCACCCCGACGTGATCCGCGCCATGGTCGCCGCCGGCCATGAGATCTGCAGCCACGGCTACCGCTGGATCGACTACCAGTACATGGACGAGAACCAGGAGCGCGAGCACATGCTCGAGGCCATCCGCATTCTCACCGACCTCACCGGCGAGCGCCCCCTGGGCTGGTACACCGGCCGTACCGGGCCCAACACCCGCCGCCTGGTGATGGAGGAAGGCGGCTTCCTCTACGACAGCGATACCTACGACGACGACCTGCCCTACTGGGAACCCAACAACCCCACCGGCAAGCCGCACCTGGTGATCCCCTACACCCTGGACACCAACGACATGCGCTTCACCCAGGTGCAGGGCTTCAATTGTGGCGAGCAGTTCTTCCAGTACCTCAAGGACGCCTTCGACGTGCTCTACGCCGAAGGTGCCGAGGCGCCGAAGATGCTCTCGATCGGCTTGCACTGCCGCCTGATCGGCCGCCCGGCACGCATCGCCGCGCTCAAGCGCTTCGTGGAGTACGCCAAGAGCCATGAGCAGGTGTGGTTCGCCCGGCGCGTGGACATCGCCCGCCACTGGCATGCCACCCACCCTTTCCAAGCCGAGAGCGCCAAATGACCGACTTCAAGACCCTCAAGCCTTCGACCCTGGACCGTGCCGCGTTCGTCGCCGCCTTCGCCGACATCTACGAGCACTCGCCGTGGGTCGCCGAAAAAGCCTACGACCTGGGCCAACTGCACGAGCTGGACCAGATCGAAGCCCTGCACCAGCGCATGAGCGACATCCTGCTCAGCGCCGATCACGCCAGCCAGCTGGCCCTGATCAATGCTCACCCGGACCTGGCCGGCAAAGCCGCCGTCCAGGGCGAACTGACCGAATCGAGCACCAACGAACAGGCTGGCGCCGGCATCCACCAGTGCACCGCCGAAGAGTTCGCCCGTTTCACCGAACTCAACGACGCCTACAAGGCCAGGTTCCAGTTCCCGTTCATCATGGCGGTAAAAGGCAGCAACCGGCACCAGATCCTCGCCTCGTTCGAGAAACGCATCCACAACTCGGTCGAGGCCGAGTTCAAGGAAGCCCTGGCGCAGATCAACCTGATCGCCCTGTTCCGCCTGCAGCAGCTGTAACCGGCGCGCCTTGGCAGGCACTGGCCTGCCGGCAATCGCCAAAGCCCCGACAACACATAATTAGAGAACACCCGCATGCGCACTTTAGTGATTGAGCCCCTGACCAAAGAAGCCTTCGCCCCTTTCGGTGACGTGATCGAAACCGACGGCAGCGACCACTTCATGATCAACAACGGTTCGACCATGCGCTTCCACAAGCTGGCCACGGTAGAAACCGCCCAGCCCGAGGACTCCGCCATCATCAGCATCTTCCGCGCCGACGCGCAGGACATGCCGCTGACCGTGCGCATGCTGGAGCGCCATCCGCTGGGCAGCCAGGCCTTCATCCCGCTGCTCGGCAATCCCTTTCTGATCGTGGTCGCGCCCGTTGGCGATGTACCTGTATCGGGTCTTGTCCGCGCCTTTGTCAGTAATGGCAGGCAGGGCATCAATTACCATCGCGGCGTCTGGCACCACCCGGTGCTGACGATCGAAAAGCGGGATGACTTCCTGGTGGTTGATCGCAGCGGTTCCGGCAACAACTGCGACGAACATTTCTTCAATGAGGATGAGCAACTGATCCTCGCACCCCACCAATAAGAGAAGGTCGGTCACTGGCCTGCGGTGACCGGCAAGAGGTAAAGACTGTGGAAGCACATCTGTTGGAATGGCTGAACCTGAGCGTGCGCTGGGTTCACATGATCACTGGCGTGGCCTGGATCGGCGCGTCGTTCTATTTCGTATGGCTGGAGAACAACCTCAACCGGGCCAACCCGCGCGACGGTCTGTCGGGCGACCTCTGGGCGATTCACGGTGGCGGTATCTACCACCTGGAAAAGTACAAGCTGGCCCCGCCGAAAATGCCGGAGAACCTGCACTGGTTCAAATGGGAAGCCTACTTCACCTGGATGTCGGGTATTGCCCTGCTGTGCCTGGTGTTCTACTGGAACCCCAGCGTCTACCTGCTGGCCCCCGGCAGCACCCTGAGCGGTGGTGAAGGCATCGCCATCGGCGTCGGTTCGCTGATCGCCGGCTGGTTCATCTACGACGTGCTGTGCGACTCGCCCCTGGGCAAGCGCCCCGGCCTGCTCGGCCTGGTGCTGTTCGTGCTGATCATTGCGGCCTGCTACGGCTTCAGCCAGGTGTTCAGCGGCCGTGGTGCGTACCTGCACACCGGCGCGATCATCGGCACCATCATGGTCGGCAACGTGTTCCGCATCATCATGCCGGCCCAGCGTGCACTGGTCGCCGCCATCGAGAAGAACGAAACCCCCGACCCGACCCTGCCGGCCAAGGGCCTGCTGCGTTCGCGCCACAACAACTACTTCACCCTGCCGGTGCTGTTCATCATGATCAGCAACCACTTCCCGAGCACCTACGGCAGCCAGTACAACTGGCTGATCCTGGCCGGGATCGCGATTGCAGCGGTGCTGGTGCGTCACTACTTCAACACCCGCCACGACAGCGCCAAGTACGCCTGGACCCTGCCCGTCGGCGCCCTGGCGATGATCTGCCTGGCCTACGTCACCGGCCCCAAGCCGATGCCGACCGCCCCTGAGCAGGCCGCTGCCAAGGTCCAGTACCAGCCGCTGCCGGAAACCGCACTGGGTGGCAAGACCGCTGCCGAGAAAGCCGCCGAACAGGCCGCCAACCCGGCACCTGCCGCCACCCCGGCCGAAGCGCCCGCCACTGCCACCGCTGCGGCGGACAGCGGCAACTTCGACAAGATCCACAGCGTCATCCAGGAACGCTGCACCGTGTGCCATTCGGCCAAGCCGACCAGCCCGCTGTTCAGTGCCGCCCCGGCCGGCGTGATGCTCGATACCCCGCAACAGATCCAGCAACTGGCCCCACGCATCCAGGCACAGGCCGTCGCCAGCCAGATCATGCCCCTGGGCAACATCACCCAGATGACCCAGCAGGAACGTGAACTGATTGGTGCATGGATCGCCAAGGGTGCTCCAACCAACTGATACAAGCTTCAAGCGGCAAGCTACAAGCTGCAAGCCAGGCGCGGCCTCCTGCTTCTTCGCAAGCAGGGCGCCTGAGCCTGCAGCTACCCAGAATAAAAACAAAACCTGAGGTGCTGCATGTCCGAGTCACGCAAGGCGTACATCCCCGTTGCGCCGCCACGACAGCCACTGCCCCTGCTGCAACTGATCCTGGTGGGTTTGCAACATGTTCTGCTGATGTACGGAGGTGCCATTGCGGTGCCGCTGATCATCGGGCAGGCCGCCGGGCTCTCTCGTGAAGAAATCGCATTCCTGATCAATGCCGATCTGCTGGTCGCCGGTGTCGCCACCGTGGTCCAGTCGCTCGGCATTGGCGCACTGGGCATCCGCATGCCGGTGATGATGGGCGCCAGCTTCGCCGCCGTCGGCAGCATGGTGGCCATGGCCGGCATGCCCGGCGTGGGCCTGCAGGGGATTTTCGGCGCGACCATCGCCGCCGGCTTCTTCGGCATGCTGATCGCCCCGTTCATGTCCAAGGTGGTGAGGTTTTTCCCGCCACTGGTCACCGGCACGGTGATTACCTCCATCGGCCTGTCGCTGTTCCCGGTCGCCGTCAACTGGGCCGGCGGCGGCGCGGCGGCCGCGCCGTTCGGCTCGCCGATCTACCTGGCCGTGGCCGGCCTGGTGCTGACCACCATCCTGCTGATCAATCGCTTCATGCGTGGCTTCTGGGTGAACGTGTCGGTACTGATCGGCATGGGCCTGGGCTACATCATTGCCGGCGCCATCGGCATGGTCGACCTCAGCGGCCTGGCCCAGGCCCCCTGGGTACAGGTGGTCACCCCGCTGCACTTCGGCATGCCCACCTTCAGCCTGGCGCCGATCCTGTCGATGTGCCTGGTGGTGGTGATCATCTTCGTCGAGTCCACCGGCATGTTCCTGGCGCTGGGCAAGGTCACCGAGCGTGAAGTGACCCCGGGCATGCTGCGTCGCGGCCTGTTCTGGGACGCCGGCGCCTCGTTCGTGGCAGGCTTTTTCAACACCTTCACCCACTCCTCGTTCGCACAGAACATCGGCCTGGTCCAGATGACCGGCGTGCGCTGCCGCTACGTGACCGTGGTGGCCGGGCTGTTCCTGATCGTGCTCAGCCTGCTGCCCAAGGCGGCATTCCTGATTGCCTCGATCCCGCCGGCGGTACTGGGCGGCGCCTCCATCGCCATGTTCGGCATGGTCGCGGCCACCGGCATCAAGATCCTGCAGGAGGCCGACATCGGCGACCGACGCAACCAGTTGCTGGTGGCCGTCAGCGTCGGCATGGGCCTGATCCCGGTGGTACGTCCGGAGTTCTTCGCGCAGATGCCGCAATGGATGGAGCCGATCACCCACAGCGGCATCGCCATGGCCACCGTCAGTGCCTTGGTACTGAACCTGCTGTTCAACGTATTGGGCGGCGCCGAACGCGCCGCGCACAACGACGCCGTGCACCAGCACTGATACACGGGGCGGCGCCTGCCGCCCCGATCAACCCGAGCACCACGCAGTACCGTCGGCCCCTGGGAGTGGGCCGCTCGGGGCGCGTTTGCGCCGAAAAAACCGCAATCCAACAATAACAATAGCCGGGAATAACCACATGAAACGCATCACCTCTTCCCTCTTGCTGGGCAGCAGCTTGCTGGCCACGCTTCCTGCGGTAGCGGAGGACCTGCTTCTCTGGCACACCAACAGCCTGACGTATCTGTACGGCAAGGACTTTCAGGTCAACCCGCGGATCCAGCAGACGGTGACTTTCGAGCACGCCAACAAATGGAAGTACGGCGACAACTTCCTGTTCGTCGACAAGATCTTCTACAACGGCGGCCAAGACCGTAACAAGGGCAAGAACACCTACTACAGCGAGATCAGCCCGCGCCTGTCGTTCGGCAAGATCTTCGACCAGAAGCTGGAGTTCGGCCCGATCAAGGACGTGCTGCTGGCCATGACCTACGAAACCGGTGAAGGCGACAACGAGGCTTACCTGATCGGCCCGGGCTTCGACCTGGCCATCCCCGGCTTCAACTACTTCACCCTCAACTTCTACCAGCGCAACACCGAAGGCAGCCGCCCGGGTGATCGCGTGTGGCAGATCACCCCGGCGTTCTCCTACACCATCCCCATGGGCCGGTCCGACCTGCTGATCGATGGCTACATGGACTGGGTGGTGGACAACGACGAAAGCCGTCGCGGCACCTACCACGCCAACCTGCACTTCAACCCGCAGGTCAAGTACGACCTGGGTAAGGCGCTGAACATCGGCGCCAAGCAGCTGTACGTGGGTATCGAATACAGCTACTGGAAGGACAAATACGGCATCGAGGACAGCGATCGCCTCAAGACCAACCAGAGCGTGACCAGTGCGCTGATCAAGGTTCACTTCTAAAACCTGATCGAACGCACAGTTTTTGTCGCACACGCTCCATAACGGAGCACTTGAGGGACGGCGCGCAAGCCAGTAATCTGCGCGCCCCCTCGCTCAGGGTAGGACCCCTCCTACCTGCGTTTACTGACCGCTCAGTCAATGAATTCGGGCGGTTGGTAAGCGTATTGCCAGCCTCACACCCCTTGTTCAACTGTTCAGAAAGACGTCGAGCAGGCCCGTTGCGCCAACCCGCCAAGGTTGGCTCAGCTCTTGCGAACGCGCTGTGGCCGATCGAAAAAAGCTGACCAAAAAGACAACACGTTGAACCAGAACGGCGCCGACACAGAGTGCCGAATCAATCAAGGGAGCACGCAATGCGCATTACCAACAGCCTGATGCTTGCAGGCGGCCTGCTGGCGGCAAGTACCGCCACCGCCGGTGACCTGCTGCAGTGGCAGAACAACAGCCTGACCTACCTCTACGGCAAGGACTTTACGGTCAACCCGCAGATCCAGCAGACCTTCACTTTCGAGCACGCCGATGCCTGGAAGTACGGCGACAACTTCCTGTTCATCGACAAGATCTTCTACAACGGCAAGAAGGACGGCAACGTCGGCCCGAACACCTACTACGGCGAGTTCACCCCGCGCCTGTCGTTCGGCAAGATCTTCGACCAGAAACTGGAGTTCGGCCCGGTCAAGGATGTGCTGCTGGCCATGACCTACGAGTTTGGCGAGGGAGACAACGAGTCGTACCTGATCGGCCCAGGCTTCGACCTGGCCATCCCCGGCTTCGACTACTTCCAGCTCAACTTCTACCAGCGCCACACCGAGGGCAGCCGCGCCGGTGACAACGTATGGCAGATCACCCCGGTGTGGTCGTACACCATTCCCGTGGGCAAGTCGGACATCCTGATCGACGGCTACATGGACTGGGTGGTGGACAACGACGAAACCCGGCGTCGCGGCACCTATCATTCCAACCTGCACTTCAACCCGCAGATCAAGTATGACCTGGGCAAGGCCCTGAACCTGGGCGAAAAACAGCTGTACGTCGGTTTCGAATACGACTACTGGAAAGACAAGTACGGCATCAAGGACAGCGACGCCTTCGATACCGACCAGAACACCGCGAGCCTGCTGGTGAAAGTGCACTTCTGACCGGGTTGCGTTCTTCGCCGGCAAGGCCGGCTCCTACAGACGGCTCACTCCTGTAGGAGCCGGCCTTGCCGGCGAAGAGGCCATCAGCCCCGGATGGCCTTCCAGAGCTTGCCCACCACGGCAACCACCGCCAGCACCGCAGCCCCCGCCACTACGCCCACGCCGGCATTGAGCAAGGCCGTCGTCAGCGCCCCGCCACGCCCTTCGCCGAAGGCCTCGATGGCATGATGCAGCGGCGCGATGCCATGCACCAGAATCCCGCCACCTACCAGGAACATCGCTGCGGTGCCGATCACCGACAGGCTTTTCATCATGTAGGGCGCCGCACTCAAAATGCCGTTGCCGATGGCCTTGGCTGCACGCGAGGCTTTTTGCGTCAGCCACAGGCCCAGGTCATCCAGCTTGACGATCCCCGCCACCAGCCCGTACACGCCGATCGTCATCACGATCGCGATGCCCGACAGCACGATGATCTGCTGGGGCAGTGGCGCATCGGCCACGGTGCCCAGCGTGATGGCGATGATCTCGGCCGAGAGAATGAAGTCGGTACGCACCGCGCCCTTGATCTTGTCTTTCTCGAACGTCACCAGGTCGACCGCCGGGTTGGCCACTGCTTCGGTCAATGCCGCATGCCCGGCCTTGGCCTCCTCGGCGCTGTGCAGAAACCTGTGCGCGAGCTTTTCGAACCCCTCGAAGCACAGGTAGGCGCCGCCGAGCATCAGCAGCGGGGTTACCGCCCACGGGATGAATGCGCTGATCAGCAACGCAGCCGGCACCAGGATCAGCTTGTTCAGGAACGAGCCCTTGGCCACCGCCCACACCACCGGCAGTTCCCGCTCGGCGCGCACACCCGTGACCTGCTGGGCATTGAGGGCCAGATCATCACCCAGTACGCCGGCGGTCTTCTTGGCCGCGACCTTGGTCATGACCGAGACATCGTCGAGTACCGTGGCGATATCGTCGATCAGTACCAGCAAACTGCTTGCAGCCATGATTCATGTTCCATTGAGGTGAGATGGCGCCAAGCTTAGCCTGTCGATGGGCAAAAGGGGCGACCTTGAGCGCTTCGCGAACGCGGTGCTACCATGCGCAACCGCCTGCCCAGGCCTGTTGCCGCACGCGGCCAGATACAAGGAACAGCGCCACCATGAGCACCATTCGCGAGCGCAACAAAGAACTGATCCTGCGGGCCGCCAGCGAGGAGTTCGCCGACAAGGGCTTCGCTGCCACCAAGACCAGCGACATCGCGGCCAAGGCCGGCCTGCCCAAGCCCAACGTCTACTACTACTTCAAATCCAAGGAAAACCTCTACCGCGAGGTGCTCGAAAGCATCATCGAGCCGATCATGCAGGCCTCCACCCCGTTCAATGCCGACGGTGAGCCGCAAGAGGTGCTCAGTGCCTACATCCGCTCCAAGGTGCGCATCTCCCGCGACCTGCCCTTCGCGTCCAAGGTGTTCGCCAGCGAGATCATGCACGGCGCGCCGCACCTGAGCGCCAGCCAGGTCGAGCAGCTCAACGTGCAGGCACGTCACAACATCGAATGCATCCAGGGCTGGATCGAACGCGGCCTGATCGCGCCGGTCGACCCGCACCACCTGATGTTCAGCATCTGGGCTGCAACCCAGACCTATGCCGATTTCGACTGGCAGATCTCGGTGGTCACCGGCAAGGCCAAGCTCGAGGACAGCGACTACGAGGCGGCGGCGCAGACCATCATCCGGCTGGTGCTCAAGGGCTGTGCGCCGGACGCCTGATCGCGTTGACTGCTTCGCCGGCAAGGCCGGCTCCTACAAGGCTCGCGCAGACATGTAGGAGCCGGCCTTGCCGGCGAAAGGGCCCTACGCCGCTACCCCCGCATCCGCCGTCAACCCCGCCTCTTCGATCGCACTGATCGCGCACTGCTCGTCGATATCCGACGTATCACCGCTGATACCGATCGCGCCCAGCACTGCCCCGCTCTGATCCCGAATCAGCACCCCACCCGGCGCCGGCACCACCGGGCTCTGGCCCAACCCGTTGAGCGCGGCAAAGAACGCCGGGCGCTGCTGCGCGTCCAGCGCCAGCAGGCGCGAGCCCTTGCCCAGCGCAATCGCGCCCCATGCCTTGCCCATCGCCACCTGCGGACGCAGCAGGCTGGCGCCGTCCTCGCGCTGCAGGGTCAGCAGGTGCCCACCGGCATCGAGCACCACCACGGTCAGCGGCGCCGCCGAGATCCTGCGGCCGGCCGCCAGCGCGCCATTCACCAGGCTCACCGCTACTTTCAAGCTCAGAACGTTCATCCAAAGGTCCTCTTGTTGTTAGAAGCCCACGTGGGCAAGTGAAAAACCAATACAACAAATAGAACACAATGAAGAATATTTTTGTATACAATAATTCACTCCATCCGACCAAAACCCGTCACAACCCCTTTTTTACGGGGTAACGACGAAAGCACCCGGTGGCGGATGAAAATGGATTGACCAGAGTCGCCTGCCGTGAATACACTCTGTCGAAAAGCAATTTGTATACAATTACAAAATCTAAGAGGCACAAAACCATGAGCAAAATGAGAGCAATCGATGCAGCCGTGCTGGTCATGCGCCGTGAAGGCGTCGACACCGCATTCGGCATCCCGGGCGCCGCGATCAACCCGCTGTATTCGGCCCTGAAGAAAGTCGGCGGCATCGATCACGTCCTTGCTCGTCACGTGGAAGGTGCCTCGCACATGGCCGAGGGTTACACCCGTACCAAGGCCGGCAACATCGGCGTGTGCATCGGCACCTCCGGCCCTGCCGGCACCGACATGGTCACCGGCCTGTACAGCGCCTCGGCCGACTCCATCCCGATTCTGTGCATCACCGGCCAGGCGCCCCGCTCGCGCCTGCACAAGGAAGACTTCCAGGCCGTCGACATCACCAGCATCGTCAAGCCGGTCACCAAGTGGGCCACCACCGTGCTCGAACCTGGCCAGGTGCCGTATGCGTTCCAGAAAGCCTTCTATGAAATGCGCACCGGCCGTCCTGGCCCGGTACTGATCGACCTGCCGTTCGACGTGCAGATGGCCGAGATCGAATTCGACATCGACGCCTACCAGCCGCTGCCGGTGAGCAAGCCGTCGGCCAACCGCGTGCAGGTCGAGAAGGCCCTGGCCATGCTCGACTCCGCCGAGCGTCCGCTGCTGGTGGCCGGTGGCGGCATCATCAACGCCGATGCCAGCGACAAGCTGGTGGAATTCGCCGAACTCACCGGTATCCCGGTCATCCCGACCCTGATGGGCTGGGGCACCATCCCTGACGACCACCCGCTGATGGTGGGCATGGTCGGCCTGCAGACCTCGCACCGCTACGGCAACGCGACCATGCTCAAGTCGGACGTGGTGCTGGGCATCGGCAACCGCTGGGCCAACCGCCATACCGGCTCGGTGGATGTGTACACCGAAGGCCGTCGCTTCATTCACGTCGACATCGAACCGACCCAGATCGGCCGTGTGTTCACCCCGGACCTGGGTATCGTGTCCGACGCCGGCGCCGCACTGGACGTGTTCCTGGAAGTGGCCCGCGAGTGGAAAGCCGCCGGCAAGCTCAAGGACCGTGGCGAGTGGCTCAAGGACTGCCAGCAGCGCAAGGCCAGCCTGCACCGCAAGACCCACTTCGACAACGTGCCGGTCAAACCGCAGCGCGTGTACCAGGAAATGAACCAGGTGTTCGGCAAGGACACCTGCTACGTCAGCACCATCGGCCTGTCGCAGATCGCCGGTGCGCAGTTCCTGCACGTGTACAAGCCGCGTCACTGGATCAACTGCGGCCAGGCCGGCCCGCTGGGCTGGACCATTCCTGCGGCACTGGGCGTGGTCAAGGCCGACCCGTCGCGCAAGGTCGTGGCACTGTCGGGCGACTATGACTTCCAGTTCATGATCGAAGAGCTGGCGGTGGGCGCGCAGTTCAACCTGCCGTACATCCACGTGGTGGTGAACAACTCCTACCTGGGGCTGATCCGCCAGGCCCAACGCGGCTTCGAGATGGATTACTGTGTACAGCTGGCGTTCGAGAACCTCAACGCCCCGGAACTGAACGGCTACGGTGTGGACCACGTCGCGGTTGTAGAAGGTCTGGGTTGCAAGGCACTGCGCGTGTTCAAGCCGGA
Source organism: Pseudomonas sp. S12(2018) (assembly GCF_024355235.1). Lineage (NCBI taxonomy): Bacteria > Pseudomonadati > Pseudomonadota > Gammaproteobacteria > Pseudomonadales > Pseudomonadaceae > Pseudomonas > Pseudomonas sp. S12(2018). Next base: position 114,754 of record NZ_QLAD01000010.1, on the reverse strand, counting down.
AGAAATCCAGCCGGCCCTGCGCAAGGCCCAGCAGATGGCCGAAGAGTTCAAGGTGCCGGTCGTGGTCGAGGTGATCCTCGAGCGCGTGACCAATATTTCCATGGGTACCGAAATCAACGCGGTCAACGAATTCGAAGACCTGGCGCTGGTCGGCAACGACGCGCCAACCGCGATCTCGCTGCTCGACTGACTGTTGTAGCGGCCCTGCTGCCCCGCGCACAGGGCCCACTTTTGCAAGGAGACAACCATGCCTCGTTTCGCCGCCAACCTGTCCATGCTGTTCACCGAGCAGGACTTTCTCGCCCGTTTCAAGGCTGCTGCCGACGCCGGCTTCAGCGGGGTCGAGTACCTCTTCCCGTACGATTTCAGCTCGGCTGAAATCAAACAGCACCTGGACAGCAACGGCCTGACCCAGGTGCTGTTCAACCTGCCGGCCGGCGACTGGGCCAAGGGTGATCGCGGCATCGCCTGCGACCCGTCCCGTGTCGAGGAATTCCGTGCCGGCGTGGACCTGGCCATTGCCTACGCCCAGGTACTGGGCAACACCCAGGTCAACTGCCTGGCCGGTATTCGCCCACAAGGCCCGGACTGCGCCACGGTGCGCAAGACCTTCGTCGACAACCTGAAGTTCGCCGCCGACAAGCTGCAGGCAGCAGGCATCAAGCTGGTGATGGAGATGATCAACACCCGCGACATCCCGGGCTTCTACCTGAACACCACCAAGCAGGCGCTGGAGATCCAGGCCGAAGTGGGCAGCACCAACCTGTTCCTGCAGTACGACATCTACCACATGCAGATCATGGAAGGTGACCTGGCCCGCACGATGGAAGGCAACCTGGCCAAGATCAACCACATCCAGCTGGCCGACAACCCGGGCCGCAACGAGCCGGGCACCGGCGAGATCAACTACCGCTTCCTGTTCGAGCACCTGGACCGTATCGGCTACCAGGGCTGGGTAGGCTGCGAATACAAGCCGCTGACCACCACCGAAGCGGGCCTTGGCTGGCTCAAGACCCACAACGCGATCTAATCATCTTTCTGCCGGGACGCATTTCCTGTGGGAGCGGGCCTGACCCGCGATGCGATAGCGCGTTCACCGCCGCTATCGCGGGTCAAGCCCGCTCCCACAGGGTCCCCACAACAAATACAAGAGGCAACTCTCATGGCTAAAATCGGATTCATCGGCACCGGCATCATGGGCCTTCCAATGGCTCAGAACCTGCAGAAGGCAGGTCACAGCCTGTTCCTTTCCTCGCACCACGGCGCCGCGCCAACCGACCTGATCGCCGCCGGCGGCGTGGCCCTGGCCAACCCCAAGGAAGTGGCCCAGGAAGCCGAATTCATCATCGTCATGGTGCCGGACACCCCCCAGGTCGAAGCCGTGCTGTTCGGTGAAAACGGCGTGGCCCAGGGCATTGGCCCGAACAAGGTGGTGATCGACATGAGCTCGATCTCCCCTACCGCCACCAAAGCCTTCGCCGAGAAGATCAAGGCCACCGGCGCCACCTACCTCGACGCCCCGGTGTCCGGTGGTGAAGTCGGCGCCAAGGCCGCGACCCTGAGCATCATGGTCGGCGGTTGCCCCAAAGCCTTCGAACGTGCCCAGCCGCTGTTCCAGGCCATGGGCAAGAACATCACCCACGTGGGTGGCAGTGGTGACGGCCAGACCGCCAAGGTCGCCAACCAGATCATCGTGGCCCTGAACATCCAGGCCGTTGCCGAAGCCCTGCTGTTCGCCGCCAAGAACGGCGCCGACCCGGCCAAGGTGCGCGAAGCACTGATGGGCGGCTTTGCCTCCTCGAAAATCCTCGAAGTGCACGGCGAGCGCATGATCAAGGGCACCTTCGACCCGGGCTTTCGCATCAGCCTGCACCAGAAGGACCTGAACCTGGCCCTGCAGGGTGCCAAGGAGCTGAACATCAACCTGCCCAACACCGCCAATGCCCAACAGGTGTTCAGCACCTGCGCGGCCATCGGTGGCGCCAACTGGGACCACTCGGCGCTGGTCAAGGGCCTTGAGCACATGGCCAACTTCTCGATCCGCGGCGACAAGTAAGCGTCAAGCGGCAGGTTTCATGCGGCAAGACCGGCAGACCGCGCATCGGTCCGCTGTCTCTTGCAGCTTGTAGCCTGAAGCTTGCCGCGCTAAAGAGCACCACCCGCCCTTGGGCCCGTCTGCACGGAGGCAGGCCCAGGGGCGTTTTCGATTCTGCAAAACAATAAGATTTGGGAGCCTGCCATGTCGGTCGATCCGCAACACTTTCTGCGCGAGCTGTTCGCCACGGCCATCGATGCCGCGCATCCACGCCAGGTGCTCGAAGCCCACCTGCCCAGCGACCGCAGCGGCCGCGTCATCGTCATCGGCGCCGGCAAGGCCGCCGCCGCCATGGCCGAAGTGGTCGAGCGCAGTTGGCAGGGCGAGGTCTCGGGCCTGGTCGTGACCCGCTACGGCCACGGCGCCAGCTGCAGCAAGATCGAAGTGGTCGAAGCCGCCCACCCGGTACCGGACGCCGCCGGCCTGGCCGTGGCCAAGCGTGTGCTGGCGATGGTCAGCGACCTCAGCGCCGACGATAGGGTGATCTTCCTGCTCTCCGGCGGAGGTTCCGCCCTGCTGGCCCTGCCCGCCGAAGGCCTGACCCTGGCCGACAAGCAGCAGGTCAACAAGGCCCTGCTCAAATCCGGCGCTACCATCGGCGAGATGAACTGCGTGCGCAAGCACCTCTCGGCGATCAAGGGCGGCCGCCTGGCCAAGGCCTGCTGGCCGGCCACGGTGTACACCTACGCGATTTCCGACGTACCCGGCGACCTCGCCACCGTGATCGCCTCCGGCCCCACCGTGGCCGACCCGAGCACCTCGGCCGAAGCGCTGGCGATCCTCAAGCGCTACAACATCCAGGCCCCGGCCGCCGTCACCGCGTGGCTGAACAACCCGGCCTCCGAAACCGTCAAGGCCGATGACCCGGCCCTGGCCCGCAGCCACTTCCAGCTGATCGCCCGCCCCCAGCAGTCGCTGGAGGCCGCTGCGGTAAAGGCGCGCCAGGCCGGCTTCAGCCCGCTGATCCTGGGTGACCTGGAAGGTGAGTCGCGTGAAGTGGCCAAGGTGCATGCCGGCATCGCGCGCCAGATCGTGCAGCACGGCCAGCCACTGGCGGCGCCCTGCGTGATCCTGTCGGGCGGCGAAACCACCGTCACCGTGCGCGGCAATGGCCGCGGCGGGCGCAACGCCGAGTTCCTGCTCAGCCTCACCGAAAGCCTGAAGGGGTTGCCCGGTGTGTACGCACTGGCCGGTGACACCGACGGCATCGACGGCTCCGAAGACAACGCCGGGGCCTTCATGACCCCCGACAGCTATGCGCGTGCCCAGGCCCTGGGCCTGTCGGCGGCAGACGAGCTGGACAACAACAATGGCTACGGTTACTTCGCCGCGCTCGACGCCTTGATCGTTACCGAGCCCACGCGCACCAACGTCAACGATTTTCGCGCCATCCTGATCCTCGAGACCGCACAACATGACGCCTGACAAGAAAGTCAAAATCCTCGCCACCCTCGGCCCCGCGACCAAAGGCATCGACGACATCCGTCAGCTGGTCGAAGCCGGGGTGAACATCTTTCGCCTGAACTTCAGCCACGGCGAGCACGCCGACCACGCCATGCGTTTCGAATGGATCCGCGAAGTGGAGCGCCAGCTCAACTACCCGCTGGGCATCCTCATGGACCTGCAGGGCCCCAAGCTGCGTGTCGGGCGTTTTGCCGAAGGCAAGGTGCAACTGCAACGCGGCCAGGCCCTGCGCCTGGACCTGGATGCCACACCAGGCGATGCACAGCGGGTCAACCTGCCCCACCCGGAGATCATCGCCGCGCTGGAGCCGGGCATGGACCTGCTGCTCGATGACGGCAAACTGCGCCTGCGCGTGACCGCCAAGCACGCCGACGCCATCGACACCGAGGTGCTCAACGGCGGCGAACTGTCCGACCGCAAGGGCGTGAACGTGCCCCAGGCGCTGCTCGAGCTCAGCCCGCTGACCGAAAAGGACCGTCGCGACCTGACCTTCGGCCTGGAGCTGGGCGTGGACTGGGTGGCCCTGTCGTTCGTGCAGCGCCCTGAAGACATCATCGAGGCGCGCCAGCTGATCGGCGACCGGGCCTACCTGATGGCCAAGATCGAGAAGCCCTCGGCGGTCACGCAACTGCGCGAGATTGCCCAGTTGAGCGACGCGATCATGGTCGCCCGTGGCGACCTGGGCGTGGAAGTGCCGGCCGAAAGCGTGCCGCAGATCCAGCAGCGCATCATCACCACCTGCCGCCAGCTGGGCCGCCCGGTGGTGGTGGCCACGCAGATGCTCGAGTCGATGCGCTTCAGCCCGGCCCCGACCCGCGCCGAGGTCACCGACGTGGCCAACGCCGTGGCCGAGGGCGCCGATGCGGTGATGCTGTCGGCCGAGACCGCCTCGGGCGACTACCCGCTCGAAGCGGTGCAGATGATGAGCAAGATCATCCGCCAGGTCGAAAGCGGCCCAGACTACCAGGCCCAGCTGGACGTGGGCCGGCCACAGGCCGAGGCCACGGTGTCGGATGCGATCAGCTGCGCGATCCGTCGCATCAGCGGCATCCTGCCGGTGGCGGTGCTGGTGAACTACAGCGAGTCGGGCAACTCGACCCTGCGCGCAGCGCGTGAACGGCCGCGTGCACCGATCCTCAACCTGACCCCCAACCTCAACACCGCACGGCGCCTGAGCGTGGCCTGGGGCGTGCATTCGGTGGTCAACGATCGGTTGCGCCAGGTGGACGAAGTGGTGTCCACGGCACTGGAGATTGCCCAGGCCCAGGGCATGGCCAGCCGTGGCGACATCCTGTTGATCACTGCCGGTGTGCCTTTTGGCAAGCCGGGGTCGACCAATACGCTGCGGATCGAAACCCTGCTCTGATTTGATTGGGGCGGCTGCGCCGCCCATCGCGGGTCAAGCCCGCTCCCACAAGGATCACATCGGCCCTTGTGGGAGCGGGCTTGACCCGCGATGGGCGCACTGACACACCACACCGTGGGACAACAAAGCCCGAAGAGGCGCCCCACTCCACCCACCCTGACCCACTGCCATGTACACCAAGAACTTCGTCAACCCGTGCCCCGACTGGGCCACCGCCTTGCTCAACGGTTTCAGTCAGGTGCTGCTGCAGCGCAACCCGCTGTGCGGCCTGCTGTGCCTGCTGGCCATCCTGATCACCGCCCCCGAACTCATCGGCGGTGCGCTGCTGGGCGCCCTTGCCGGGCTGCTCACCGCGCAGCGCCGCGGCTACAACCGCGCCGACCGCCAGGCTGGCCTGTACAGCTACAACGGCGTGCTGCTGGGCCTGCTGCTCAGCCACGCACTGCCCTGGTCGGCCCTGCTGCCCCCGCTGATCATCGCCGCCGCGGGCCTGAGCAGCATGCTGGTGCACCAGTGGCTCAAGCGCAAAAGCCCTCGCCTGCTGCCCGCCTACACCGCGCCCTTCGTGCTGATCGGCTGGGCGGTACTGGCGCTGGCCGAGCCTTCCAGCGCCGGCTACGCCCCGGTCGCGGCCAACCCGCTGTTCGCCCTGGGCCGCGGCCTGGGCCAGATCTTCCTGCTCGACCAGCCGCTGGCCGGCCTGCTGATTGCCCTGGGCCTGCTGATCGCCAACCGCTACGCCGCCGCCTGGGCGCTACTGGGCGCCGCCCTGGGCGGCAGCGTGGCGCTGCTCGGTGGCGAGGCCGGCGCCGGCTACTACGGCCTGTACGGCTTCAATGCGGCGCTGGCCGCGCTGGCCTTCAGCCAGACCCGCGCACAACCCTGGCGGCCGTTGCTGGCCATCGTTCTGGCCATCGTGCTGCAACCGCTGCTGGGCCTGTTGCCGGTGCCGGGCCTGACCGCGCCGTTCATCCTCGCCTGCTGGCTGCTGCAACTGGGTACCGCTGCCCGACGTCGCCCGCTTGCACAGCTGCGGGCCAGCCCCTAGGCTCTGCTCCATCTTGTAATGGAAAGCGCCCATGAGCACCCCTTCGAGCTGGCGCGAGCGGCTCTACGTCATCGTCTTTCAAGCCGACACCGTGGCCGGCCGGCGCTTCGACAGCATTCTGCTGCTGATCATCCTGGCCAGCCTGATCACCGTCATCCTCGACAGCATCGACGAGGTCCACCAGGGCTACGCCGGGCTGCTGGCCTGGATCGAGTGGGGCTTTACCGCCATCTTCCTGGCCGAATACCTCACCCGCCTGTACTGCTCGCCCAAGCCGCTGCGCTATGCCTTCAGCTTCTACGGGCTGGTGGACCTGCTGGCGATCGTGCCGGGCATCATCGCCATCTACTACAGTGATGCGCAGTACCTGCTGATCATCCGCGTGATCCGCATGCTGCGCATCTTCCGCGTGCTCAAGCTCGGCCCGTACCTCAAGCAGGCCAACTACCTGATGTCGGCGCTGCGCGGCAGCAAGCAGAAGATCATCGTGTTCCTGGTCAGCGTGTCGACCCTGGTCACGGTGTTCGGCACCCTGATGTACGTGGTCGAAGGCCCGGAACACGGCTTCACCAGCATCCCCAAGGGCATCTACTGGGCCATCGTGACCCTGACCACCGTGGGCTTTGGCGACATCGTGCCCAAGACCCCGCTGGGCCAGGTGATTTCCTCGCTGGTGATGATCACCGGCTACTCGATCATTGCCGTGCCCACCGGCATCTTCACTGCCGAGCTGGCCAACGCCATGCGCGGCGAACAGCTGCAGCACGCCTGCCCCACCTGCCACAAGGGCAGCCACGAGCAGAGCGCCGCGTTCTGTTCACGCTGCGGCAATGCGCTGTTCAAGAAAATGGAATAACCACAGCACTTTTTAATCTTTAAGCGACTAAGGCCGAGCCGCTATAGTCGCTGGCATAATGCCTTTCTCCCAACTCGAACAAGGAATGCGCAGTGAAAAAACTCTTTGGTGCCTCGCTTCTGGCCGCAGGCCTGGCCCTGGGCAACCTCGCCCAGGCCGCCCCGACCACCCTGCTCAACGTCTCCTACGACGTGATGCGCGACTTCTACAAGGACTACAACGCCGCGTTCCAGAAGCACTGGGAAGCCGAGCACAAAGAGAAGATCAACGTGCAGATGTCCTTCGGCGGTTCGAGCAAGCAGGCGCGCTCGGTGATCGACGGCCTGCCGGCCGACGTCATCACCATGAACATGGCCACCGACATCAATGCCCTGGCCGACAACGGCAAACTGGTGCCGGACAACTGGGTCACCCGCCTGCCCAACAACAGCGCGCCCTTCACCTCCGCCACCGTGTTCATCGTGCGCAAGGGCAACCCCAAGGCCCTGAAGGACTGGCCCGACCTGCTCAAGGACGGCGTACAGGTGATCGTGCCCAACCCCAAGACCTCGGGCAACGGCCGCTACACCTACCTGTCGGCATGGGGCTATGTGCTCAAGAACGGCGGTGACGAGAACAAGGCCAAGGACTTCGTCGGCAAGCTGTTCAAGCAGGCGCCGGTGCTCGATACCGGTGGCCGTGCCGCGACCACCACTTTCATGACCAACCAGATCGGCGACGTGCTGGTGACCTTCGAGAACGAAGCCGAGATGATCGCGCGCGAATTCGGTCGCGACCAGTTCGAGGTGATCTACCCGAGCGTGTCGGCCGAAGCAGAGCCGCCGGTGAGCGTGGTCGACAAGGTGGTGGACAAGAAGAAAAGCCGTGCCACCGCCGAGGAGTACCTGAAGTACCTGTGGTCGCCTGAAGCCCAGGAAATTGCCGCCAACAACTACCTGCGCCCACGCGATGCGACCGTGCTGGCCAAGTACACCGACCGCTTCCCCAAAGTCGACTTCCTGTCGGTGGAAAAGACCTTCGGTGACTGGCGCACCGTGCAGAAGACCCACTTCAACGACGGCGGGATCTTCGACCAGATCTACACCGGGCAGTAAGGCCGGGTGACGAATCCGGGGCCTGTGACGGGCCCCGGATTTTTTGTGGCCGGCGTTCGGGCCTGTCGCGGGTCAAGCCCGCTGCCACAAGGTGATGTGCCGATTTCAAGGGCGATGTCGCACCTGTGGGAGCGGGCTTGACCCGCGATGAATTCACCTCGGTTTCGAACTTGCCCGGCAAATACCGATCAGTTCCTTGGACTACCCTTTCCGTCATTCACGGCTCAAGGAGTGCCCAGTGACCCGATTGCTCACCCTGTTGCTCGGTTGCCTGCTCAGCACGCAACTGCTCGCCGCCAGCCTCATCCCCGGCACCGACAGCGCCGAAACCGCCGAAAAAGCCCCGGAACCCGTGGTTCAGGGCGGCCTGCTCGGCGCCCTGGCCAACAGCCTCGACAGCGTCACCCAGGAAATCGACGTCGACGGTCACCTGGTCGACGCCTGGCGCCTGCGCGCCAATCGCGCCAGCAAGGAGGCCAACCAGCTGGTCGACCGCCACGCCGAAGACTCCTTCGACCTGCTGGTGGACTTTGCCCTGCTCAGCCTCACCTGGCTGGTGGTGTTCGGCGTGCTCACCAGCCTGGGCCGCGTGCTGTCCCACCACATCAATCGCAGGCGCCCGCTGCGCGAACGTCCGCGGTTGCAGAAACTGCTCGGCTACCTGCTGCCCTACACCCTGCCGGCCCTGGCCAGCCTGCCCGCCACCCTCTACGCCAGCACGCGCCTGCTCGACCCCTCGATCGGCCGCGCGCTGGGCCTGAGCCTGGCCTACGCCACCAGCAGCGGCCTGTTCTCGACGTCGATCATCCTGTGCCTGATCACCGTGTTCGACACCGGCCACAAGCGCACCGCCGTGCGCATCATCCGCAAGATCGCGCCACGCCCGTTGTTCATGATCGGCTTTCTCGCCGCCTGGGCCGACGCCCTGACCAGCCCGCAGATCACCCGCCAGATCGGTGGCAACCTCACCAGCAGCATCGCGGTGATCACCGGCCTGCTGGCCACCTTCGCCTTCGCCGCGCTGGTGATCCGCCTGCGCCGCCCGGTGGCCCACCTGATCCGCAACCGCGACCTGCACGACCGCCTGCAGCACCGCGCCCTGCAGGAAACCCTGCGGATCTTCTCGTGGCTGTGGTACCTGCCGATCCTGATGATGATCCTGGTATCGGCGATCAACCTGATCGGCGCCGGCGAAGAAAGCCAGAAGGCCCTGCAAAAGGCCCTGCTGACCACGGTGCTGCTGGTGGGCACGGTGTTCCTGAGCACGGTGCTGCAGCACCTGTTCAAGTCCCGCGAGGTCGACCCCGGCCAGCGCCTGCGCCCCTACAAGGAACTGGTGCGCAACCTCGCCCACGCGCTGCTGCGCATCGGCATGGCCATCGCCTTCATCGAGCTGCTGGGGCGCATCTGGGGTTTTTCGGTGCTCGAATTCGCCGTGCGCAACAGCCTGGGCCGGGCAATCAGCGATTCGCTGAGCAGCATCGGGTTGATCTTGCTGGTCACCTGGCTGCTGTGGGTGGTGATCGACACCGCCATCCAGGAAGCCCTCAAGCCCAGCGCCGGCCGGCGCGCTTCGCGCCAGCCCAGCACACGGGTGCGCACCATCCTGCCGATGCTGCGCAACGCGGTGAAGATCGTGCTGGTGGTGATCTGCACCATCACCACCATGGCCAACCTGGGCATCAACGTGGCGCCGCTGCTGGCCGGTGCCGGGGTGGTCGGCCTGGCCATCGGTTTCGGTTCGCAGCAGCTGGTACAGGACGTGATCACCGGCCTGTTCATCCTGATCGAGGACACCATCGCCATCGGCGACTGGGTGGTGCTCGACTCCGGCCACGCCGGCACCGTCGAGAGCCTGACCATCCGCACCCTGCGCCTGCGCGACGGCAAGGGCTTCGTGCACTCGGTACCGTTCGGCCAGATCAAGGCCGTCACCAACCAGTCGCGCCAGTTCGCCTATGCGTTCTTCTCGGTGCAGTTCAGCTACCAGACCGATGTCGACAGCGCCCTGCACCTGATCCGCGAGGTGGGCCAGTCGATCAGCGAGGACCCGGTGCTGCGCCACAGCCTGCAAGGGCCGCTGCAGGTGTTCGGGGTGGACGCCATGAACCTCAACGGCATCACCCTCACCGCCCAGTTCCGCACCACCTCGGGCGGGCAGTACGCGGTGAACCGGGCGTTCAACGAACGCCTGAAAAAGCGCGTGGACCAGACCGACGACGTGAGCTTCGCGCAGTATTACCCGCAGCCGGCCCACGTACGCGACGAAACGGTGTAGACACTGCGGCGTTCAACCTTCCCGGCATGGGAAGGTGGTGCTAAAGTCGCCGCCATGAAATTTACCCGTGCCGACCGCTCGCTGATTGCCTGGACGCTGTACTTCAGCGTCCTGTTCAATCTGTTCGCCTGCGGTATCGGCCACGGGCAGATGATGGGCCTGCAGCTCAACGGCATCGGCGGAGCCTTCTGCTCGGCCATGGGCACCCCGGGCCCGACCCTCAAGACCGATTACAGCGACGCCTCCATCGCCGGCTGGGACAGCCTGCAAACCTGCCCGGTGTGTGCCGCGGCCGTGGTGTGCCTGGCCCTGAGCCTGGTGATCGGCTGGCTGCTGGCGTTCACCCGCACGCGACGCTACCACCGCGAACTGCGCAGCAAGGCGCCACCTCGCTACTGCTGGCCCTCGGCCAACCCGCGCGCCTCCCCCCTGCTGGCCTGATCCAACCCGGCAGCCTTGCCGCTGCCCGTACCGGCACACGCCTGCGCCACTGCGCGGGGGTGCCGTTGGCTCACCTGCAGAGTTCGCTCAATGACCCCTTTCCCACGTTTGCAGGGCTGCACTGCCCTGCTCTGCGCCCTGTCGCTCAACGCCGTTGCCGACGAGGCACTCGTGCTGCCCGATGTACTGGTCAGCGACCGGCCGATTCCGGTGGACGGCGTTTTGCTCGACACCCCCTCGCAAACCGGTTCGCGCCTGGGCCTCACGCCCCGAGAAACCCCGGCCTCGATCAGCATCGTCAACCGCCAGCAAATCGAACAGCGCGGCGCCAGGACCACCCAGGACATGCTCGCCGGCGTACCCGGCCTGAACGCCGCCTCCCCGCCCGGCTCGGCCGGCTCGGTGTCGTACCGGGGCTTTTCCGGGGCGCAGATCACCCAACTGTTCAATGGCATCAGCGTGCAGTACGACTCGATCGCCGCACGCCCGGTCGACAGCTGGATCTATGACCGCGTCGAAGCGGTCGGCGGCCCGTCCAGCTTCCTGTTCGGCGCCGGCGCCGTAGGCGGCTCGATCAACTACATCACCAAGCTGGCCAACCGCGACGAAGACTTCAACGAAGGCCGCGTCAGCTATGGCAGCTACGACAGCAGCGAGACCTCGTTCGGCTTCAACCACGCACTCAACGACACCAACCATGCGCGCCTGGATTTCAGCCATACCCGCAGCAATGGCTACGTCGACCGCGAGGAGCGCGATGCCTGGAGCGTGGCGTTCTCGCTGCTGACCGACATCAACGACCAGCTGTCCCACACCCTGGCACTCGAATACCAGAACGAGAGCGTCGACAGCCCCTACTGGGGCAGCCCGGTGCTCAACCCGCTGGGCGGCCAGATGAAGGTCGACAAGAGCCGGCGCTTCGAGAACTACAACGTCGAGGACGGGCGCTACGAGCAGCGCGTGCGCTGGCTGCGCTCGATCAGCGAGTACCGTTTCGACGACGCCACCTCGCTGCGCAATACGCTTTACCACTACAACGCCGAGCGCAATTTCCGCAATCTCGAGACCTACACCTACAACGCCGACAACAGCCGCGTGCAACGCGCCGGCAGCCTGCTGCAACGGCACGACCAGGAGCTCAACGGCAACCGCGTGGAACTGCTGCATGACGGCCAGCTGTTCGGCCTGCGCAGCCAGTGGTCGACGGGCCTGGACTACAGCCACAACGTGCAGATGACCTACCCGCGCTCGGGCACCGCTGCCGGCAGCGTCGACCCCGACCACTTCGACCCGGGACACTTCTACGACCTGCCAGGCATGTTCCCCGGCTACGAGAAGAACCGTCAGAACACGGTCGACACCTGGGCCGGCTTTTTGGAGAACCGCCTGACCCTGACCGATCGCCTGACCCTGCTGACCGGCCTGCGCCACGACAGCATCGACCTGCAGGTACGCAACTACCGCGCCGTCAACGAGGCCAACCCGGCGCAGTTCAAACGCCGCTACCAGCCCACCACCGGGCGTGTGGGCCTGGTGTTCGAGCTGACCCCGTCGGCCAACGTGTATGTGCAGTACAGCACCGCCGCCGACCCGCCCGCCGGCATGCTCACCACCGCCAGCTTCGGCCAGGTGCGCGACTTCGACCTGAGCACCGGCAAGCAGCTGGAGGTGGGCAGCAAGTTCGACTTTCTGGACGGACGCGGTTCGGCCACCGTGGCCGCCTACCGCATCGAGCGCGACAACCTGGCCACCGCCGACCCGGCCAACCCCGGCTTCACCCAGCCGGTGGGCAAGCAGTCGTCACGCGGTATCGAGGTGGCGGCGGCGCTGCGCGTCACCCCGCAACTGCTGGCCGAAGGCAACTTCGCCTATGTCGATGCGCAGTACGACGCGTTCAACGAAAACGTCGGCGGCCAGTCGTTCTCGCGCAAGGGCAACACCCCCACCAACACCCCGGACCGGGTGGCCAACCTGTGGCTGACCTACGACCTGGACCCGCAGTGGCAGGTGGGCGGCGACAGCCGCTATGTGTCGTCGGTGTACGCCGATGCGGCCAACACCCGCTACGCGCCGTCGTACACCCTGTTCGGGGCCTTCGTCGGCTACAAGGTGGATGCCGACACGCGCATCACCGCGCGGGTGCGCAACCTGACCGACGAGGTGTACGCACGCTGGACTTCGTCGAGCATGCTCTACCTGGGTGCACCGCGCACCTTCGAACTGGCGGTGCAGACCCGCTTCTGACTGGGCCGGGCCGGGGCGTTCGCGCCCCGGCCCTGATGGAGCGTTGCAATGAAGCGTTATCTGTACCTGTGGCATCGCTGGCTGGGGATCGTGACCTGCGTGTTCATGGCGCTGTGGTTCGTCTCGGGCATGGTGATGCTGTACGTGGGCTACCCCAAGCTGACCCCGCGCGAGCACCTGGCGCACCTGCCGGCGCTGTCGGCGCAGGGCTGTTGCGTCTCGCTGGGCGAGGCGCTGGCGGTGGCCGATCCGCAACCTGCACGCATACGCCTGAGCAGCGTGGCGGGGCAGGCGCTTTACCTGTTCGACTATGCCAGCGGCAAGGCCCTGGCGGTGGACGCAACTAGCGGCCAGCGCATCGCCCCCACCACCCGCGAACGGGCGCTGGCCAGTGCCGGGCAATACGACCCGCATGCGCCGCTGACCTATCGCGACGCGGTGCAGGAAGACCTGTGGAGCCATTCGCGCGCACTGGATGCGCACCGGCCGCTGCATCGCGTGCAGTTGAGCGATACGGACGGCACCTTGCTGTACATCAGCGGCCCGACCGGCGAAGTGGTGCGCGATGCCAGCGCCAGCGAGCGCGGCTGGAACCTGATCGGCGCCTGGCTGCACTGGCTGTATCCGTTGCGCGGCATCGGCGTGGACGGGCTGTGGAGCAACCTGGTGATCTACCTGTCGCTGGCGGCCAGCATGATGGCGCTGCTGGGCGCGGTGGTGGGGGTGATGCGCTGGCGTTTCAGCCGGCCCTACCGCAGCGGTTCGCGTTCGCCGTACAAGGGCTGGGCACGCTGGCACCATGTGGGCGGGTTGCTGTTCGGTGCCCTGGCCATCACCTGGATTTTCAGTGGGCTGATGTCGATGAACCCGTGGCGGCTGTTCAGCAGTGCGCAGCCGCTGGATACCTCGGCATATCAGGGCGGGCCGCTGAATGCGGCGGCGTTCCCGCTGTCGGTGCCCCAGGCACTGGCGCGCTTTGCCGACCAGGGCTTCACCGCCCGCGAGCTGGAGTGGCGGCTGATCGGGGGCGCGGGGTATGTGGTGGGCCAGGACGGCGCGGGACGCACGCGGGTACTGTCGATGCACGACGGCCAGGTGCTGCAGCGTCTGCCACGGGCGGTGCTGGAGCAGGCGGCGCGGGCGATCGGGCCGGCGATGCAGGTGCAGCAGTTGGAGGCCTACGACTTCTACTACTACGCACGGGCCGAGCAGAGCATGCTCGGGCATCTTGAAAAGCGTCTGCCGGTGCTGCGGGTGCGCTTCGACGACCCGGCGCAGACCTGGCTGCATCTGGACCTGTACACCGGTGAAGTACTGGGGCAGCTGGACCAGCCACGGCGCGTGTCACGCTGGCTGTTCGCGTTGCTGCACAGCTGGGACTGGCTACCGCTGCTGACGCGGCGGCCGTTGTGGGATGGGTGGATGATCGTGCTCAGCCTGGGTGGGCTGGTGCTGAGCGTAAGTGGTGTGGTGATGGGGTGGCGGCGTTTGCGGCGCTAGCCTTCGGATCGCATCGCGGGTCAAGCCCGCTCCCACAGGGTTAGCGCCAATCCTTGTGGGAGCGGGCTTGACCCGCGATAGGCCAGCACTGGCACAACAGATTCACCCCTGGCGAAACACCAGCGCCTTCAGCCCGCCCACCGGATCACTGTCCGCAAACTCCGGTGGGTTGGCCAGACGCTCCACGAACACCAGCCCCGGCGCCTCGGCTGCCATCCCCTCGATCAGAAAGTCAGGCCCGATGGCCGGGTCGTTCACGCACGCCAGCACCGTGCCGCCTTCACTCAACAGCTCCGGCAGGCGGCGCAGGATCTTGCTGTAGTCCTGGGTCAGCACAAAGCTGCCCTTCTGGAACGTCGGCGGGTCGATGATGACCAGGTCATACGGCCCGCTCTTGCGCACCTTGCCCCATGACTTGAACAGCTCATGCCCCAGAAACCCCACCCGGCCCAGGTCATGCCCGTTGAGCCGATGGTTGTCGCGCCCGCGGCTCAGGGCCGAGCGCGCCATATCGAGGTTGATCACCTGCTCGGCCCCCCCGGCAATCGCTGCCACCGAAAACCCGCAGGTGTAGGCGAACAGGTTGAGCACCCGCTTGCCCGCCGCCTGCTCCCGCACCCAGCGCCGGCCATAGCGCATGTCCAGGAACAGCCCGGTGTTCTGCTTCAGGCCCAGGTCCAGCTGATAGCGCAGGCCATCCTCGTCGATCACGCGGTGCTCGCTCGGCTCGCCCAGCAACCACTGGCCGGGGCTGTCGGGCAGGTAGCGGTGCTGAATCAGGATCGCCTGCCCGGGCCAGCCAGGGCTGGCGGCCAGGGTGCGCAGCATCTGCTCCAGCGTGGCCAGTTGCCCTTCGGGCGGTTCGCGAAACAGCGAGACCAGCAGCACGCCCTGCAGCCAGTCCACGGTGATCTGTTCAAGCCCCGGCCAGCAGCGCCCACGCCCATGGAACAGGCGCCGGGTTTCGGCAGGCGCAGGGTTCAGGGCACCGAGCAGGTGGGCGTGAAGGGTGGCAATCGGCATGGCAGGATTCACTGGGACAAAAAGGGCTATTTTAGCGGCAAGCTTCACGCAGCAAGCGACAAGTTTGCGCCGGGCGCCTGTTTACTTGTCGCTTGTGGCGTGCAGCTTGCCGCTCGCCCTCCACCACCAGCCCTGCTGCATGCCGGCAGCCGCCAGCAGAATCGCCGCCACCCCCAGCCATTGCAGCGCGCTCAAGCGATGGCCAAAGGCGAACCAGTCGACGAAGATCGCCGCAATCGGGTAGATGAACGACAGCGCCCCGGTCAACGCGGTCGGCAGTTTCTGGATGGCGCCATACAGCAGCACGTACATCAGGCCGGTGTGCACGATACCCAGCGTCACCAGGCTGGCCAGCGCCCCCGCAGTGCCCGGCAGGCCGCCGGTATTGGCAAAGGGCGCCAGCAACAGGATGCCGGTGCTCACCTGGATCAGCGCGATCAGGTGCGGCGGCGTGCCACTCAGGCGCTTGATGATCAGCGCGGCCACCGCGTACAGAAACGCCGCGCCCAGCGCCAGCGCGATGCCCAGCAGGTAATCCTCGCCACTGCCCTGCCCGCTGCCGTGGGCACTCACAATGGCCAGCATCCCGGCAAACGACACCCCCAGCCAGAACAGCTTGGGCACACTGAGCTTTTCACCCAGAAACACCGCCGCCAGCCCCACCAGCATGAACGGCTGCACGTTGTACACCGCCGTACCGATGGCAATCGAGGCCCGTGAATAGGAGCCGAACAGCAGCACCCAGTTGCCCACGATGGCCACCCCGCTGAGTACCGCCAGGGCAAAGCTGGCACGTGTGAGGATGCCCGGCCGCAGAAAGCCCAGCACGGCGCACACCAGCAACAGCGTGCCGGCGCCGAACACGCAGCGCCAGAACACCACGTCCAGCACCGGTTGCCCCGACACCAGCACGAACCAGCCGATGGTGCCGGATATCAGCATCGCGGCGACCATTTCCAACGACCCACGGCGTATTGAATTGTCCATCTCTCACCTCCCAGACGATGGACAGATTATGCGAGCGAGAAGCCAGGGCACTCCATAGCAAAAACAAGGCTAGACTCAAGCCTTGCCTTTTTTATCAAGGCAATTTCATTGATCTGCCTGACGAGGATTGCATGACTGACGATATCGACCAGCTGTTGATCAAGGCGCTGATGGAAGACTCGCGGCGTTCGCTCAAGGCGCTGGCGCACCTGAGCGGGCTGTCGGCGCCCAGCGTCAGCGAGCGCCTGCGTCGCCTGGAAGAACGCGGCGTGCTCAAGGGCTACACGGTCGACATCGACCCGCGCAGCTTCGGGTACCAGTTGCAGGCCATCGTGCGCATTCGTCCGTTGCCGGGGCAGTTGCAGGAGGTGGAGCGCCAGATCATCGCCATCCCCGAGTTCACCGAGTGCGACAAGGTCACGGGTGACGACTGCTTCATCGCGCGCCTGCATGTACGCTCGATGGAGCAGCTCGACACCTTGCTCGACAAGCTCAACAGCCACGCCGAAACCAACACCGCCATCGTCAAGAAAAGCCCGGTGAAGCGACGGCTGCCGCCGATGGCATAAGCGCCATACTGGCGGGCGGCGCGGGATTCGCAGAGCAACGGCACGTTCCACACATATGCTAGCCTTGCGCCCCTCTCCCGCAAGGACGCACCGTCACCATGTTCGCTTTCCCAAGGCCCCTCTGCATGCTGGGCCTGGCGCTGGCCTTCACCAGCGCCCACGCCACCGACCCGATCAACCTGTACCAGGGCACCCTCGGCGAGCGCAAGGTCGAGGTCGCCCTGCAATACACCTCGCAGTACGAGTACGTGCAAGGCTACCTGCTGGACACCGAGCACCACACCAGCCAGCCACTGGAAGTGACGCCCTACAGCAAGGACGTGCCACTGCTGATCAACATCATGGACAACCCGCGCATGCCCGCCGCAGCATTGCGGGTGCGCCCCTTCGTGTTCACGCACGATCGCGACTTCAGTGGCGAATGGATCGACCTGCGCACCCGGGAACGTGTGCCCTTCAGCCTCACGCGCCAGACTCGCTTCAGCGACGAGCAGCGCTCCAGCTGGCAAGGCGCGCTGCTGCAACAGCCGCAGAACCGCGGCAAGAGCTTCTATGTGCACGCCAGCAAGGCCGAGGGCGAATACACCGGCAAGGTCGATCGCATCACCATCATCGACCTCGCCAGCGGCAGCACACTGCAGGTGCTGGACAATCTGGCGCTGGCGTTCAACGGCACCCGGACCCTGACCTTCGCCGACTACAACGGTGACGGCATCATCGACTTCAGGGCCTCGCCCATCGGCCAGCGCGCCACCGGCGGCGCCAACCAGGAGCCGGACCAGTTCTACCTGTACCAGCCCACCAGCAATACCTACCAACGCCACACCGAACTCGAAGCGCTGGGCGACAAGGGCGCGCTCAAGTTCCCCGCCCCCGGCTGGGTAGCCCAGCGCCAGGGCAGCAACTACGACACCGGGACCAGCGACTGGCAGTACTACCACTTCGTCGACCCCAAGCAACTGGTGTGGCAGCGCCACAGCGTGGAGCCTTTCTGATGCCGTTTCGTACCCTGTTCGCCTGCCTGCTGCTGTGCCTGAGCGCCAATGCCCTGGCCTACCATTCCGTGTACCAGGGCAAACTCGGCGGGTTGCCGGTGACGCTGGTGATCGAGCGCACCAACGACTACGTGACCGGTATCTACTACTACGAGCGCTACCACACGCCGATCCGGCTCAAGCCCACGCGCAACACCGACACCTACAACTTCGCCATGGACGAACTGGACAGCGGCGGCCTGCCCACCGCGCGCCTGCATTTCCAGAAAGCCGATTTCAGCAGCCGTGCCCAGCCGCTGCAAGGCACCTGGACCGCCTACGCCAGCGGCAAGCAGCTGCCCTTCACGCTCAAGCTGGTGGCCGACATCGGCCTGCAGACACCCTCGCCGGGCGCGGTACTGCCCCAGGCCGCATCCACCGAACGCTTCTACTTCCAGTTGCCGATGGACATGGACTATGCCGCCCTCGAAACCATCCAGGTGATGGACAAGGCCACCGGCAAGCTGCAGCAGACGCTGGAGGTGAAGGTGCCGGGCTGTCGCAGCAAGGGTATCGACACCGTCCAGGTACGCCTGCAGGGTGGCGCCACCCAGGTGCTCATCCCTTCCAGCCCGTATTGCCTGGGCAAGACGTTCGAGTGGCGCGAGGCCAGCGCACGCTTCGAGGTGGTGAACTAGCCCTCAGCTCGGGCAGGCGAGGTCGCCGTTGTCCAGCCCCTGCTTGTAGTTGCGGCTGAGCAGGCTGGCCTTGCCGTCGTGCCAGGTCAGGGTCAGCACATACAGCGAGTCGAAATCCTCACCGTCCCAGTCGTCGGTGATGGTGCGTTTTTCGCCCAGCGCCTTGCCGGCCACGGTGTTGATCAGCTCGGGCAGGTAGCCGTGTGACCACGCGGTGTAGACCGTGGCGTTGCGGTACTTGTCCTGCAGCAGCTCGTCGGCCAGGTCGCCGGTGTCGTTGGCGCCGAAGTCGATGTTCACCGGCAGGCCGAGCTTGATCGCGCTCGGGCTGATGGTCATCAGCGGACGGATATAGCTGTAGGCATTGTCGTTGCTGCCCTCCTCCACTTCGCGGCTGGGGTTGGCGGCAAACACGTAGTCGGCGGGGCCGAATTTTTCCGGGAGCAGAGTGGCCAGGTCCAGGGCGCGGTTGAGGCCCTGGCAGTTCAGTTGCCCGAGGCCTTCGCCGGGCTTTTCTGCGTGGCGCAGGAAGACCAGGGTCTGGGTGCCGTCCACCGGCTGGGCTCGGCTTTCGAGCGCTTCGAAGGTCAGCAGGGTGGCGCCGACGACCAGCGGAACGGAAAACAGCGCAGGGCGATAACGCCGAAAAAAGGAGGGCAACTTCATGGCACGGGCTCTTTGCGACAAATAGGGTTGAGGCTGACCCGCCTGTGCCACCCCGCAGCCGAGGCTGCGGGGTGATCCCTGTCTGTCGTTCCATCCGTGGAAACGGGCGTGCTTGAGAGTGTCGCAAACCCGTTTGGTTCATCCGTGCCGGCTCTGCCTTGAGCCCGCGCCAGTCTGGCGCAGGGATGTTTCGCGATGATGACGCTCAGATCAGCTTGCGCCGGATCGCTTCTTCAACCGAACTGCGGCTCAGGTGCTCGATGATGGCATCGCCCGAATCGTTGAACGGCACCGCGAAGATCAACAGCAATTGCATCCAGGTGGTGATGGTTTCGCTCTTGCTGACCTTGCCGATGAGTTTGCCTTCACGGTCCTTGTACAGCGTCTCCAGGGTCAGGGTGTTGTCGAAGGTGGACGGGATGATGAACAGCGTCGCACCGGTCAGCGTCGCCGCCAGCACGTTGCCTTGCTCGTTGTTCCTGAGCGTGACGTAGGCGTACACGTCGGAGTCGACCTTCTCGCTGGTCACCCGTGTGAAGCGCTCGCTCTGTTCATAGCTCTGCACCAGGGTCTTTTCGAAACGCATCAGGTTGGCGTTGCTGGCGCGCGGCTGGCCGTTGAACTCGTACAGTGTATTGAAGCGCACATAGGCGGTCTTGTGCGCGGGCGCCGCATCGGCGGCAGGCAGCGGCGGCCAGGCTTCGACCACCGGCAACTGGTGCTGGGAGTAGCTGATGCAGCCGGTCAGGGCCGTGCTGAGGGCCAGCAACAGGGCCATTAGGCAATGACGCATGGTTGAATTCCTTTCAGTGAGTGGCCAATTGCGGGGCAGCCGTCGCGGTGTCGAGCAACCTGGTGATCAGCTGACGCAACTGCACGCCCCCCAGGCTGCCGTTGGCATAGTCGTTGTCGTACAGGCCGACATTGTTGTCGAGCTTGACCTGCTCGGTGACGCGGGTGAGGCGCTTGCCGTCGCGGTCTTCGATCACCAGCTCGCCGGCCAGGTCGTACTTGTCGACATAGATCGGGCCGTTGAACCAGATCCAGAACGTCAGCGTCACCAACGCGCCGGGAACGTAACCGGGGTGCGTGGTGCGCTTGCCCTTGAGCGAGGTGATGGTGAACTTGAGCACTACATCCTGCTCGCCCAGGGTGGCGGGAAATTCCACCAGTTTGGTGAAGTACTCGCCGCGGTCGACGTAGTGGCTGATCTGTGCGGTGAGCTGGCGGCTGATGTTCAGGCGCACGTCATCCTTGAGGTCGGGCGCGGTGATGGCCACGTCGGCGATCTGGGCGCCCCGCTGTGCAGTGTTGTCGGCCACGGTGACCGGTTCGCCGATCGGGCCCACCGGTGTGAAGGAGTAGCAACCGGTAAGGCCGAGGCAGGCCAGGAAAAGAAAACAGAAAGTACGCAGCACGCAAAATGTCCTTGCTTCGGGTGAGAGACAGGCTGTTATCGGCATCAGGGCCAAAGACTGTAATGAGAATGACTCAGCCCTCAATCGTCGCGGGTGAGGACCTCGAGCAACTCGATCTCGAAGGTGAGGGTCGAATTCGGCGGGATGCTGCCCACGCTGCGCGCGTCGTAACCCAGGTGCGCCGGCACGATCAGCTTGCGCTTGCCGCCCACCTGCATGCCCATCAGGCCCTGGTCCCAGCCCTTGATCACGCGGCCGGTGCCGATCACGCACTGGAACGGCTTGCCGCGTTGGTGGGAGGAATCGAATACGCTGCCATCGTCCAGCCAGCCGGTGTACTGGGTGGTGATCAGCGCCCCCTTGACGGCCGCCTTGCCGTCGCCCAACTGGAGGTCGATGATTTGAAGTTCGTTGCTCATGGGTGATCTCTGACGGCTATGGGACGTTTTCTGCCGATGCGTTTTCGCAGCAATGGCCGGGTTTTGCAAGGCTGTGGGGAGCGAACTCGGCTCATGAGGTGGCGCTGGCTGTCACCGGCTCGTGCTGGCGCATCGACCAGCACACCCCGCCCACCACCAGCACGATCGCCGCGCCCTCCAGCAGGTTCGGCCCGCTCTGGCGCCAGATGAACGCATACAGCAAGGCAAACAGGGTCTCGAACACGATCAACTGCCCGCTCAGGGTCAGCGGCATGCGCTTGGCTGCCGCATTCCACAACACCCCCGCCAGCCACGAGCCAAACAGCGCGCAACCCAGGCTGAACGCCCAGAACAGCTGCCAGCGCTCAGCAGTGGCCTGCACCTGCAACTGCTGCGGCTGCCACACCCACAGCAGCGCCACCAGCACCAGGCTGAACACGCCGGTCACCACCCCGGTGAGCACCGACCACTGATGGCTGTCCAGGTGCCGGCACTGCTTGAGATAGCGGCTGTTGTAGGTGGCGTACCAGGTCCAGCAGGCCAGCGCGGCCAGCGCATAGAGCAGCCCGGCGAGCTTGTCCTGCACCGCCCCCGGCTCCACCGCGAAGGTCTGCAGGTTGATGCACAGCATGCCCGCCAGGATCAGCGCCAATGGCCCGGCCAGGCGCGACAGGGCCACCGCGCCGCTGTCATTGCGCCCGTACAGGGTGATGGTCAGCGGCAGCACACCAACGATCAGCGATGCCGGCGCCACGCCCAGGCGCTGGATCGCCGCCACCAGGCACATGAAGTACAGCAGGTTGCCGATCAGCGCCAGGCGCGCCAGCATCCACACGTCTGCCCGTTCGAGCTGACGCAGCGCCTTGCGCATTGGCAGCAGCAGCGCGAGCGATACCGCCCCCAGCAGGACGAACCGCGCACAGGCCAGCAGCACCGGGCTGAACTCCGGCAGCAGTTGCGGCACCATCAGCACCATGCCCCACATCGCACCAGCCACGCCGGCATACGCCACACCCCGTTTCACTTGCCTGCTCCTCGTTTTTCAGAGCACGCAGGCTAGCCAAATGCAGGCGTCCAGGCAAAAGATCATTCGGCATGCAGGCATTCCCATGGGGAATACCTTTAAAGCGTAAAGCACCGGGTTTACCATCCAGCCATTCCCTGAACCGAAGACACCGCAATGAGCCGCTTCAGCCGTCACCTGCCCCCGCTGGATACCCTGATCGCTTTCGAGGCGGTGGTACGCACCGGCAGCTTCACCCGCGCCGCCGCCGAGCTGTCGCTGACCCAGAGCGCGGTGAGCAAACAGATCAAGCTGCTTGAAGAACACCTGGGTGCGCCGCTGTTCGAACGCCGCGCCCGCGGCATCACCCTGACCGCCGCCGGCAGTGGCTTCAATGCCATCGTCGAGCCGATGCTCGACAGCCTGCTGGCCAACGTATTGCGCCTCAAGAGCGGGCACGGCAGCCGCAATGTCAGCGTGATCTGCACCCATGCGGTGGCACAGTACTGGTTGTTCCCGCGGCTGCTGCGCTTCAACGCACAGCACCCCGAGCTGACAGTGAACATCCATGCCAGCAACGAGATGGATGAACGCGTGGTGGGCAACTATGACTTCGGCGTGCTGTACGGCCATGGCCGCTGGAGTTCACTGCAGGCCGACAAGCTGTTCGATGAATGCATCTACCCCATCGTCAGCACCCAGCGGGCCCTGCCGCCAGCCGATTCGCTGGCGGCGCTGCAGGCCCTGCCGCTGATCCAGCTGGATGCCTCGGCCTGGAACTGTCTGGATTGGCCCGACTGGTTCGCGCACCTGGGGGTGCGCTACAAGGCGCCGGCCGATGCGGTGACATTCAATCAGATCACCCTGGTGTTCGACGCGGTGATGCAGGGTATGGGGGTGGGGTTGGGCTGGGAGTTCATGGCCCGCGAGCGTATCGCCAGCGGGCAGGTGCGGCCGGTGTCGGAGTTCGTCGTGCACACCGGCCAGGCCGACTACCTGGTGCATGACAGGCAGCGCGTGTGCTCGCCGGCGGCCCAGGTGTTCAGGGACTGGTTGCTGGCGCTCAACTGAACTGCGCTTGCACCTCCGCGCCGGTGAGGGTCCGGGTCTGGTTGGCGAAGCAGTAGTAGCCCGGCTTCTGATCGATGTAGATCTGCAGTTCCAGCGCCCAGTCACTCTCGCCATCGAGCACGCCCACCGGCACGGCGTCGAAGCCGCCGGCCTTGAGGCGATAGAACAGGTGGGTGCCGCAGGTGCCGCAGAAGCCGCGCTGGGCCCACTCGGAGGAATCGTAGATGCGCGGGGTGTCGCCGCTGAGCCTGAGGGTCTGGGTGCTGTGCACCACCATCAACGGGCCACCGGACCATTTGCGGCACATGCTGCAATGGCAGGCGCTGACACTGGCGTTGTCGAGGCTGACGCTGAGGTGAATGGCGCCGCACAGGCAGCTGCCGTGTTTTTCCTGGGGTTGGGACATGGTGCAGGGTCCTTGCGGTGAGCGGTAGGGCTGAAGTCTAGCAGCAGTCGGCCCCGGCCCTTTCGCCGGCAAGGCCGGCTCCTACAACGGATTACGCCGTCACCGGGGTCAACACCGGTTCCCCGGCAAAGAACGCCTGCAGGTTGCGCAGCACCAGCGCCACCGTATCGCGCGCCGCTTCCGGCGACTGTCCGGCCACATGCGGGGTCAGCACCACGTTGTCCAGCGCCTTGAGTGCCTGCGGCACTTCAGGCTCGGCATCGAACACATCCAGCCCGGCCCCGGCAATACGCCCTTCGCGCAACGCCGCCACCATCGCATCGGTGTCCACCACGCTGGCCCGCGCAATGTTCACCAGAAAACCCTGAGGCCCCAGTGCGTCCAGCACCGCCGCGTCGACCAGGTGGCGCGTACCGGCCCCGCCCGGGGTGGCAACGATCAGAAAGTCCACCTCCCCCGCCAGCGCCAGCGGGCTTTCGCACCAGGTGTAAGGCACGTCGGTGCGTGGCCGGCGGTTGTGGTAGCTGACCTGCATGTCGAAGCCCAGCGCCGCACGCCGGGCAATCGCCAACCCCGTCGCGCCAAGGCCCAGTACCCCGAGGCGCTTGCCGCTCAGCGACGGGCTGATCACACGGTTCCACTGCCCCTGGCGGGTGGTGGCATCGGCACGGGGAATATCGCGCACGATGGCGAACAGCAGCGCCAGGGCATGGTCGGCCACCGCCGTGGCGTTGGCACCGGCGCCATTGGTCACGGTGATGCCACGCGCAGCAGCCGCTGCCAGGTCCACTTCCTCGTAGCCGGCGCCGATGACGCAGATGATTTTCAGATGGGGCAAGGCGGCGATTTCGTCGGCTCGCAAGCCCAGCGGCCCGCGGGTCAGTACCGCATCGATTGCGCCGCCGTGGCGGGCGATGGCCTCGGCACGCAGGGCCGGGGTCTGTGCCCGAATCAGCTCGAAGCCGGCCTGTTCGAGCAAGGGCAGGTAGTCATCCACCGTTTCTACCAGCACCAGTACCTTGTGTGTCATGCCCTGCCCCCTGGCCATTCGCAAAGGGGCATTATGCCGGCTTGGGCTTACTGGGCGAAAGCCCGTCCCAGGCCGCCCGGCACGCCGCTGCTGTCGGTGTCCTGCCAGGGGCCGTCAGGGCTGGTGGCCCAGCTCCAGCCATTGCTGAAGCGGTAGTAGGTGCGTTGGCGGTAGAAGGTGTTGGTCTTGCCTTCGAGCACGTACACCCCGAGTTTCGGGTCCCAGTGGCTGGCGCCACCCGGCGGCGGCGCGAAGCTTGCCGAGGTGCGTGGCATCGGCTTGGGCGTCGGCAGCGTGGCCGGGGTACCTGGCTTGGGCCCCGGCACCGGCTTGATCACCGGCCCGGTCGGCGGCAGGGTTTCGATCGGCGGCACAGTGGGCTCGCTGGGCCGATGCACCGTACACGCACTCAAGCCCACGGCCAGGGCGATCAGGGTGAGGCGTGCGATGCTGTTCATAGTGAGCTCTCTACGGGTCCGGGCTGTCGATGGTCAGGTGCTGCGGCGCCTCGGTGCTGCTGGCCAGCGGGCTGCCACGGCCGATCCACTCGCCCTTGGTCGGCTGGCCGGCACGGGAGACGCGCGCAACCAGTTGGACTTCGGGGAAGCTCGACAGTTTCATGTTCGGCATCATCGCATCACTGTCGCTGAGCTGAACCTCGATCGGCAGGTCGGCCACGGTCACGCGCTTGGCCGCCAGCGGCATCGGCGGCCCGGAACTGGCGCGGGCAAATATGAACACGCTGTCATCGGGACGCACCTTGTCCTTGAGCGCCGGCGCCAGCTCGACCCGCACCGTCAGGCGTGCGCTGGTGGCCGGCGCCTGGCCCGCGGCCTTGAGCCGTTCGCCAGCACGCTCGATGCCGCCCTGCAGCGCGGCACGCGAGGCATCGCCCTCGGGCAGTTGGGCAATCAGACGGTTCCAGTAGTCGATGGCCTGCTGGTAGCGCCCGTCCTCGAACGCGGCGATACCCAGCAGCCCCAGGCTGGTGACTTCCGCCGGATCGGCCTTGAGCGCTTCGTCGGTCAACGCCTGCATCTGCGCTGTCCACTGCTTGCCGTTACCGAAGTACAGCGCCTGCGCCCATTGCCCAAGCAGCTCAGGCTGACGCCCGGCCAGGGCAGCAGCGCGCTCGAAGGCCTTGGCAGCATCGGCGGCGCGTTCCTGGGCCATGTAGGCACGGCCCAGCAGGTACAGGCCTTCGGCCGAGTCTGGCTGGGCCTGCACCGCACGCTCCAGGCGCGAGGTCATCTCCTGCACCGACTGCGGCGCCTGGGCGAACTCGCGGGTCAGCTCGACCTTGTCGCTGGCGCCAAAGTGCAGGTACAGCCCGAGGCCCATCACCGGCACCAGCACCGCAGCCAGCAGCGGCAAGGTCTTGCCCAGGCGCGCACTGCGGTCGGGTTCGGCGTTGTCGGTGTCGGCCAGCAATTCGCGGGCGGCCTCGTCGCGGCCACGGTCCAGTTGCTCGGCGGTGAGCACACCGGCCTCGCCCTGGGCCTGCAGTTCGGCCACGCGCTCCTGGTACAGGGCCACGTTCAACGCGGTACGGTCTTCTTCCTGTTGCGCACGACGCACGCGCAACACCGGGATCAGGAGAAAGCTCAGGGCTACCAGTAACAGCAGGCCTGCGGGAAGCCAGAATTCAGTCATGGGTGCGTTCTTTGTCCAGCAGTTTGGCGAGGCGCTCACGCTCCTCGGGGGAAAGGTCGACGGTGCCGCCCGCCGCCTGGGTACGGCGCTTGCGCACGATCAGCGCCAGCATGCCGAAGCCGCCCAGCAGCAGGATGCCCGGGCCGAACCACAGCAGCCAGGTACGCGCCGTCAGGGCCGGCTTGTAGCGCACGAAGTCGCCATAGCGGTCGACCATGAAGTCGATGATCTGCTGGTTGTCCTTGCCTTCGCCGAGCATGCGGAAGATCTCGCGGCGCAGGTCGGCGGCAATCGGTGCGTTGGAGTCGGCGATGTCCTGGTTCTGGCACTTGGGGCAGCGCAGTTCCTTGGTCAGCACGTGGTAACGCTCGCGCTCGGCGTCGTCGGCGAACTGATAGGTGTCGATGGCCGCGTGGGCCACGCCGGCGATGCTCAGGCCCAGCAGCGCGCCTGCCAGCCAGCGCCTCATTGGCCGGCCTCGTCGAGCAGGCCCTGGTACAGCGGCGCCAGTTGCTCGCGCCACACGGTCTGGTCGACCACGCCGACGAACTTGTGCCGGATGATGCCCTTGGCGTCGATGATGAAGGTCTCCGGCGCGCCGTACACACCCAGGTCCAGGCCGAGGGTGCCGTGCTCGTCACGGATGCCGATCTGGTAGGGGTTGTGGAACTCGGTCAGCCACTTGATCGCAGCCGCGTTCTCGTCCTTGTAGTTGACCCCGTAGATCACCACGCCCTGCTCGGCCAGCTTGTTCAGCACCGGGTGCTCGACCTTGCACGAAGGGCACCAGGTGGCCCACACGTTGACCAGCGCCGGCTTGCCCAGCAGGTCGTCGCGGGTCAGGGTCCGGTCGCCTTCCACGGTCGGCAGCGAGAACGCCGGGAAGGGTTTGCCGATCATCGCCGAGGGCAGTTCGGACGGGTCCAGGTACAGGCCCCGGTACAGAAACACCGCCACCAGCAGAAACACCGCCAGCGGCAGCACCATGATCCAACGCTTCATGCAGTTGCTCCCGACATGCCCAGTACTTCACGTACCCGGCTTTTCACCTTGACCCGATACCGCTTGTCCATCGCCGCCATCAGGCCGCCCAGGCCGGTCAGCAGGCCGCCCAGCCAGATCCAGCGCACGAACGGCTTGACGTGCACGCGCACGGCCCAGGCGCCGTTGTCCAGCGACTCGCCCAGCGCCACGTACAGGTCGCGGGTGAAACCGGCATCGATGCCGGCCTCGGTCATCACCGACTGCTGCACGGTGTACAGGCGTTTTTCCGGGTGCAGCACGCTGATTTCACGACCGTCCCGCAGCACGCGCACGGTGCCCTTGTCGGAGGTGAAGTTCGGCCCTTCGAAATGCTTGGCGCCTTCGAACACGAACTGGTAGCCGCCCAGTTCCATCGACTCGCCCGGCGCCAGGCGCAGGTCGCGTTCGGCGCTGTTGTTGCTCGACAGCACCACGCCCAGGGCGCATACCGCGATGCCCAGGTGCGCCACGTGCATGCCCCAGTAACTGCGGCTCAGGCCGCGCATGCCCTTGAGCAGGCCCTTGTGACGGGTCTTGTCGAGCAGGTCGCGCACGCCGGCCAGCAGGATCCACGCCGCCAGGGCGAAGGTGGTCAGTACCTGCCAGTCGAAGTCGTCCACCAGCAGCCCGCCGATGGGTGCCAGCACCACGCTGCCGATCGCCACCGGGGTGAGCATGCTCACCAGCCATTTCGTCGGGGTGTCCTTCCAGCGCACGATCACGCCGACCGCCATCACCACCATCAGCAGGGCCATCAGCGGGATGAACAGCGCATCGAAGTAAGGCGGCCCCACCGACAGCTTGGCCCCGGTCAGTGCATCGAGCACCAGCGGGTACAGGGTGCCCAGCAGGATCATCGAGGCCGCCACCACCAGCACCAGGTTGTTGGCCAGCAGCAGGGTTTCCCGCGACCACAGGGCGAACCCGACCTGGCTCTTGACCACCGGGGCGCGCAAGGCGAACAGGGTCAGCGAACCGCCGACCACGAACAGCAGGAAGATCAGGATGAACACGCCGCGCTCGGGGTCGGCGGCAAAGGCGTGCACCGAGGTCAGCACGCCGGAACGCACCAGGAAGGTGCCCAGCAGGCTCAGCGAAAATGCAGCGATCGCCAGCAGCACGGTCCAGCTCTTGAACACGCCGCGCTTCTCGGTGACGGCCAGCGAGTGGATCAGTGCGGTGCCCACCAGCCACGGCATGAACGAGGCGTTTTCGACCGGGTCCCAGAACCACCAGCCACCCCAGCCGAGTTCGTAGTAGGCCCACCACGAGCCCAGGGTGATGCCGATGCCCAGGAACGCCCAGGCCACGATGGTCCAGGGCCGCGACCAGCGTGCCCAGGCCGCGTCCAGGCGCCCGCCGAGCAAGGCGGCGATGGCGAAGGCGAAGGCCACCGAGAAGCCCACGTAGCCCATGTAGAGCATCGGCGGGTGCACGATCAGGCCGATGTCCTGCAGCAGCGGGTTGAGGTCGCGACCATCGGCAGGCACCTGCGGCAGCAGACGCTGGAACGGGTTGGAGGTAACGATCAGAAACGACAGGAAGCCCACGCTGATCATGCCCATCACCGCCAGCACCCGGGCCAGCATCACCTGCGGCAACTGGCGCGAGAAGATCGACACGGCGAAGGTCCAGCCGCCCAGGATCAGCGCCCACAGCAGCAGCGAGCCTTCGTGGGCGCCCCACACGGCGCTGAACTTGTAGTACCAGGGCAAGGCGCTGTTGGAGTTGCTGGCCACATACGCCACCGAGAAGTTGTCGGTCATGAAGGCATGGGTCAGGCAGGCGAAGGCAAACGCCAGAAAGGCGAACTGGCCCCACGCCGCCGGGCGTGCCAGGCTCATCCACAGGCTGTCGCCCCGCCAGGCGCCGAGCAGCGGCACGCTGGCCTGAACGCCGGCAAAACAGATGGCCAGGATCATCGCCAACTGGCCCAGCTCGGGAATCATCAGTGCAGCATTCATGGCTTGGCTCCGCCGTCGGTGGACACCTGGCCGCTTTCCTTCAGGGCCTTGGTGACCTCGGGCGGCATGTATTTTTCGTCGTGCTTGGCCAGCACCTCGTCGGCCACCACCACGCCCTCGGCGTTGAGCTTGCCCAGGGCGACGATGCCCTGCCCTTCACGGAACAGGTCGGGCAGGATGCCGCGGTAGGTGATGGGCACCGACTTGTTGAAGTCGGTGACCACGAAACGCACGTCCAGCGAGTCGCCGGAGCGTTGCAGGGAACCGGCCTCGACCATGCCGCCGGCCCGGATGCGGGTATCGAGCGGGGCTTCGCCGTTGGCGATCTGGGTAGGGGTATAGAACAGGTTGATGTTCTGCTGCAGCGCGCTCAGGGCCAGGCCGACGGCGACGCCGACACCCACCAGCAGGCCGAGGATGATGAACAGACGCTTCTTGCGTTGCGGATTCACTTGGACTTCTCCCGGCGCAGGCGGCGCGCTTCTTCTTGCAGATACCGGCGCTTGCTCAGTACGGGCGCGGCGACATTGATGGCCAGCACCAGCAGGCAGATGCCATAGGCCGACCAGACATAGAGGCCGTGATGGCCCATGGCGAGGAAATCATTGAAGCTGGCAAAACTCATCGTGCGGTCTCCCGCCCCAGGTGGCCCAACACTTCATCCTTGACCCAACTGGCGCGTGCCTCGCGCCGCAGCACTTCAAGGCGCATGCGCAACAGCAGCACCGCCCCGAAGAAGCAATAGAACCCCAGCACGGTCAGCAGCAGCGGCAGCCACATCTCGGCAGGCATCGCCGGCTTTTCGGTGAGGGTGAAGGTGGCGCCCTGGTGCAGGGTGTTCCACCACTCCACCGAGTACTTGATGATCGGAATGTTGATCACGCCGACAATCGCCAGTACCGCGCAGGCCTTGGCCGCGCTCTCACGATTGCTGATCGCCTGGCCCAGGGCAATCAGACCGAAGTACAGAAACAGCAGGATCAGCATCGACGTTAGTCGTGCATCCCAAACCCACCAGCTGCCCCAGGTCGGCTTGCCCCAGATGGCACCGGTGCTCAGGGCCACCACGGTCATCCAGGCGCCGATGGGCGCGGCGCATTGCAGTGCCACGTCGGCGATCTTCATCTTCCAGACCAGGCCGACCACGCCGGCCACCGCCAGCATCACGTAGCACGACTGCGCCAGCATGGCCGCCGGCACGTGGATGTAGATGATTCGGAAACTGTTGCCCTGCTGGTAGTCCTGCGGGGCGAAGGCCAGGCCCCAGACCACGCCCACGCCGATCAGCAGGATGGCGGCGATGCTCAGCCACGGCAGCATGCGGCCGCTGATGGCATAGAACCATTTGGGTGAACCCAGCTTGTGAAACCACGTCCAGCTTATTGCGCTGCTTTTCATCACGGTACATCCAGGGTCTTTGCTGGGCGGGGCCCAGACCTCATTATTCGCCGACGCTGATCTTCAGGCCAGCCGCTATTGCAAAGGGTGCCAGGGTTACTGCAAGGGCGGTCAGGCTGCCAAGCCAGAGCAGGTAACCGGTCGCCGGCATAGCTTGCAGTGCCGCCTGCAAGGCGCCACTGCCCAGGATCAACACCGGGATATATAACGGCAAAATAAGCAGTGCCAGCAGCAGGCCACCGCGCTTCAAACCCACGGTCAAGGCTGCGCCCACTGCACCCAGCAGGCTCAGTACCGGGGTACCGAGCAGCAGCGAGGCCAGCAGTACCGGCAGGCATTGCACCGGCAAACCGAGCATCAGTGCCAGCAGCGGCGACAACAATACCAGTGCCAGACCGGAAAAGACCCAGTGTGCCAGCACCTTTGCCAATACCAGAAGCGCCAGGGGGTGCGGCGAAAGGACCCACTGCTCGAGGGATCCGTCCTCGAAATCACTGCGAAACAGCCCGTCCAGCGAGAGCAGAACGGATAAAAGGGCGGCCACCCAGACTAACCCAGGGGACAAGTTTTGCAACAATTGCGTCTCCGGCCCGACCGCCAACGGGAACAACGCGATCACGATCGCGAAGAACACCAATGGGTTGGCAAGCTCGGCCGGCCGGCGGCACAGCACCTGCGCTTCTCGGCGCAGCAAATGAACGAACACACTCATGCCGCGTACTGCCCCAGGTTCAGTTCTCGGTAGCCGGACGGCGTCTGCGCCAGCGTGTGGTGGGTGGTCAGCACGACCATGCCGCCGCGCTCGCAATGCGCCGCCAGGTGCGCTTCGAGCTGGGCCACGCCCTGCTTGTCGAGGGCGGTGAAGGGTTCGTCGAGAATCCACAGCGGCGGGCTGTCCAGGTACAGCCGCGCCAGCGCCACGCGGCGCTGCTGGCCGGCCGACAGGGTATGGCAGGCAACATCTTCGAAGCCGCGCAGGCCCACGGCCGCCAGTGCCTGCCAGATCGCCTCGCGGCTGGCAGGCTGATGCAGGGCGCACAGCCAGGCCAGGTTTTCCTCGGCGGTGAGCAGGTCCTTGATGCCGGCCGCATGACCGATCCACAGCAGCATCCTGGCCAGTTCGCTGCCCTGCTCGGCCAAGGGCTTGCCGTCCAGGCGGATTTCACCGCCGGTGGGCCGCATCAACCCGCTGAGCAGGCGCAGCAGGCTGGTCTTGCCGCTGCCATTGGGGCCGCTGATCTGCAGCATGTCACCGGCCGCCAGCTGCAGTTCGAGGTGTTCGAAAAGCATTCGCCAGTCGCGCTCGCAGGCCAGGCCCACAGCTTCGAGTCGAGGGGTCACAGGTTCGCCTTATGGTTCGGTCTCAAGTCGGTCCGGGCCTGGCCGTTATACTGAGCAACAGCTGTACGGCATGGCCGGTCGCATCGGGCACGCCACAGGACGTGCGCACCCGCCAGGAACGGGCGGCATTATACATGGCATGTCCTACTGCAAAGAGGGCTATTTCCACAGGTTGCAACGTGATGACAGGCGAAATCAACAGCCTTGGCCCGCAGGCCCTGGCCAACCCCCAGGCGCGCAGCGCGGCGATGACCGGCGAACTGCTCAAGCTGCTGCAACCCCAGCCTGCCCTGCTCGCCCCGGGCGAGACCGCGCAGGCGCAGGTACTGTCGTTGCGCCAGGTCGGTCAGGACTTCCAGCTGCTGCTGCAACTGACCCAGACCAACGGGCGCCAGACCACCGTACAGACCAGCGCCAACCAGCCCCTGCCCCAGGGCAGCGAGCTGACGGTCAGCCAGCCCAATGCCGGCAACCTGAGCATCACCGTGCAGCAGGCCATCGCGCGCAGCGTGGCCACCCTCACCCAGCTCGACACCCGCCAGTTGCCGTCGGGCACCCTGCTGCAGGGCAAGGTACTGACCACCCAGGCGCTGCCCCAGGCCGCCGGGCAGCCGGCCTTGTTCCGCTCGTTGGTGACCCTGCTCAACACCGCCCAGGCCGGCGCCACCCTGAACATCGACAGCCCTCGGCCACTGGCGCTGGGCAGCCTGCTCAGCGCACGGGTACAGAGTGAACAGTCGATCAGCTTCGTGCCCCTGAGCGGGCGCCAGGAACAACTGGCGATCACCCAGCACCTGAGCGCGCAGCTGAGCCGCCAGGCCTCGCTGCCGGGCCTGCTCGCCAGCCTGCAACAGATGAGCGCCGAGCAGCGCCTGCCGGCCGATGTGCGGGCCAGCGTGAGCACCCTGCTGGCCAGCCTGCCGGACATGGAACAGCTCGGCACGGCCAAGGGCCTGGCCCAGGCCCTGAACAACAGCGGCGCGTTTCTGGAAGCCAAGCTGCTGGCTGGCGCCCCCGCCGCCCTCGCCCCCGACCTCAAGGCCCAGGTGATCCGGCTGGTGGCGCAGTTGCTGCCCGGCCTCCCCGGCAGCACCCAGTTCAACCCGGCCGTGGCCGCCAGCACCCTGGCCCAGGTGCTGCCGGGCATGGTGCGCAACGCCCTGGGCATGCTCGGCCAGGTAAGCCCGCGCCCGGCCCCGGGAAGCTTTCCGCTGCCCTCGCGGCTGCTGCAAAGTGGCGACGAGGAAGGCGACCTGGAACACCTGCTGCGCCTGGCAGCGGCAGCCATTTCACGCCTGCAGAGCCACCAGCTCGCTGGCCTGGAGCAAACCCGCACCACCGCCGACGGCAACCTGCAGACCACCTGGCAACTGGAGATACCGGTGCGCAACGGTCAGGAGTTCATGCCGCTGCAAGTGAAGCTGCAGCGCGAGGAAACCCCCGAGCAGCAGGCCGACCCGGAACGCGAACAGCGCGACCCGCTGGAGATGCTCTGGCGCGTGGAGCTGGCATTCGACCTCAGCCCGCTGGGGCCCTTGCAGGTGCAGGCGCAGATCAGCCAGGGCAACCTGTCCAGCCAGCTGTGGGCGGAGCTGCCGAGCACCGCGCAACTGATCGACAGCCAGCTCGGCAAGCTGCGCGCGCGGTTGGTGGAGCGCGGGCTCAACGTCGGTGAACTGCTGTGCCATCACGGTACGCCGCCACAGGGGCCGCGTACGCATCTGGAACAACGCTGGGTGGATGAAAACGCATGAGCCAGACCCCGCCACGTCAGGCCATTGCCCTGACCTACGACGGCCAGCAGGCCCCGACCTTGAGCGCCAAGGGCGACGACGAGCTGGCCGAGGCGATCCTGGCCATTGCCCGCGAACACGAAGTGCCGATCTACGAAAATGCCGAGTTGGTACGCCTGCTGGCGCGCATGGAGCTGGGCGATCAGATCCCGGAGGCGCTGTACCTGACCATCGCCGAAATCATCGCCTTCGCCTGGCAGCTCAAGGGCCAGGTGCCGGAGGGGTTCGTGGACAACGCCCCGCAGGAGCGCGACATTACCCCGAACCTGTACAGCCTGCCTGCGCCGGACTGACGCCGCGCAGGCCGGGTGCCTTGCATCAGCTGCGGTGCAGTTTGCTCATCAGCTCGGCTTCGGCCTGGGTCAGGCCGCAGGACTGGGTCAGCTCGTCGACGCTGGCGCCCATGCCCACCAGCCGCGCCGCCTGGGCGAACGACAGGCTGTTGGGGTCGCGCTGCTCCAGTTGCATCAGCTTGTCCGGCAACGGCGCCACCACGGCGCGCAGCTCGTGCAATGCGTCGCCCATGCGCACCGTACCGTTCTGGTAATCGTCCACACGCTTGGCCAGGTCCTTGATGCGCTGGTCACGCAGCGCATCGCCCTGAGCCTGCTGCGAGGCCAGCTCGCGCTGGCGCTTGCTGTAGCCGTAGAACAGCCACAGGCTGAGGATCCAGACCAGCGCCAGAAATATGACAGCACCCTCGAGAATCAACTCAGATATTCTCCAGCTCGGACCACTCTTCCTCGGTCATCATCTTGTCCAGCTCGACCAGGATCAGCAGTTCGTTGTTCTTGTTGCACACGCCCTGGATGAACTTGGCCGATTCCTCGTTGCCGACATTCGGCGCGGTCTCGATCTCCGACTGACGCAGGTACACGACCTCGGCCACGCTATCGACCAGGATGCCGACCACCTGCTTGTCCGCCTCGATGATCACGATACGGCTGTTGTCGGAGATTTCGGCAGACATCAGGCCGAAGCGCTGACGCGTGTCGATCACGGTCACCACATTGCCGCGCAGGTTGATGATGCCCAGCACATAGCTCGGCGCGCCCGGCACCGGAGCGATTTCGGTGTAGCGCAGCACTTCCTGGACCTGCATCACGTTGATGCCGTAGGACTCGTTGTCCAGCTTGAACGTTACCCACTGCAGAATCGGATCGTCGGAACCCTGCGCAGTCATGTTTTTCATTCCCCTAACCCTCAAAAGCCGTTCTCGGCGGTGTACTCAGTGCGGTCGCGGCAGTTGCGACCGATTATTTATGCGTACCGTGCATCTGCTTGACGGCGCCGCTGGCGATCAGCTCGGCCAGCTCAGCGACATCCAGCAGCGCGCACATGTGTTCGATGACGGTACCGGCAAGCCACGGACGCTGCCCACGCTGGCTGCGCCACTTGATCTCGCTCGGGTCCAGGCGCAGCGAGCGGCTGACCTGATGCACCGCCAGCCCCCACTCGTAGCCCTGTACCGAAATAACGTATTGCAGCCCCTGGCGGAAGTCGTCGCGGTAGCGGTCGGGCATGACCCAGCGCGCCGTGTCGAGCACCTTCAGGTTGCCCGCCTGGCTGGGCAGGATGCCCAGGAACCACTCGGGCTGGCCGAACAGCGGCGTGAGCTCCTGGCCGGCCAGCGAGTAGATCGAGCCCAGGCACACCAGCGGCACCGCCAGGGTCAGCCCGGCCACGTCGAACAGCAGGCATTCGAACGGCTCGGCGGCCCAGGCCGGGCGACCGTCGCCCGTCAACGGCGGCACCGGCTGGTCCGGTGCTGCGGGCAGGTGCACCTGCACCAGCGGCTCGACCGGGGTCGGCACGTCGGCGATGACCGGGGCGACCACCGGGGCCGCCTCCACCACCTTGGCCACCACCGGTGGCGCCATCACCGGCATGACCAGCCGCGTAGGCTCGGCGAATGCCGGCGCTGCGGTCTTGAGCCGGGCGTCACGGGCCTGTTCTTCGAGCACGGCGGCCTGGAACTCGTCGATCGCTTCAGGCGCCGTGACGACCACCGGGGCCGGGGCCACTGTGACGCGTTCGGCCACCGCCAGGGGCAATGGCTGCAGCTCTTCGGTGGCCTCCTGCAACAGGCCGTCCAGGTACGACTGCAAGGCCAGTTGAGGCTTTATGGTGACCTGCTGCGGGCTGTTCATCAGGCCACCTGCGCAACGGCATTCTGCGCCAGCAGATGCTTGAGCAATGCCCGGTAGGCAATCACACCACGGCTCCTGCCATCGAACTGCGACGGCGTGAGCCCGGCACGGCTGGCGTCGCGCAGGCGCGTATCGACCGGAATGTAGCCCTGCCAGATGGTGTCGGGATAAGCGTCGCGCAGCACCCGCAGGGTGCCCATCGAGGCCTGGGTGCGGCGGTCGAACAGGGTCGGCACGATGTGGTACGGCAAGGCCTGCTTGCGCGAGCGATTGACCATGCTCAGCGTGCTGACCATGCGCTCGAGGCCTTTCACCGCCAGGTATTCGGTCTGCACCGGGATCACCAGTTGCTGGCTGGCAGCCAGCGCATTGACCATCAGAACGCCCAGCAACGGCGGGCTGTCGATGATCGCGTAGTCGAAATCCTGCCACAGCTGCGCCAGACTCTTGGCGATCACCAGGCCCAGGCCACTCTGGCCCGGGGACTGACGCTCGAGCACCGCCAGGGCGGTGCTCGAAGGCAGCAGCGAGATGCGCTCGTCGCTGGTGGGCAGCAACAGCTGGCCCGGCAGCCCTTCGGGCACCGTGCCCTTGTGCAGGAACAGGTCGTAGCTGCTGTGCTCGAGGGTGTCCGGGTTGTGACCGAAGTAGCTGGTCATGGACCCGTGCGGGTCGAGGTCGACCACGACCACACGCTTGCCCGCCTCGGCCAGCAGGCCGGCCAGGGCGATGGATGTGGTGGTCTTG
The DNA here is from genome assembly GCF_024355235.1 of Pseudomonas sp. S12(2018). NCBI lineage: Bacteria > Pseudomonadati > Pseudomonadota > Gammaproteobacteria > Pseudomonadales > Pseudomonadaceae > Pseudomonas > Pseudomonas sp. S12(2018). The sequence continues at coordinate 78,035 of NZ_QLAD01000010.1, read as the reverse complement.
CCGACACCACCTTTTTGATTGGCTACTGCCCAGACTCTCATTGCGCTGCTTCCTCCCGGTCGGGTCGGACCCTGCCGGGATCGATTAAAGGGTCGACGACGGGGAATTGACGGGATTGCGCCCGGCCGTCGGTGCTACGGCTGGCGGTGCAGTTTGTGTGCCAGCACGCTTGAGCGCCGCATCGGGTGTGGCATTGGCGCTGCCGGTACCGGTCAGGCTGCGGCGCACCTCCAGATTGCGCGAGATCACCAGCACCACCCTGCGGTTCTGCGCGCGCCCTTCAGGGCTGGCATTGCTGGCGATGGGCTGGAACTCGCCGTAGCCCACAGAAGCCATGCGTGCCGGGTTGACCCCTTCCATCGCCAGCAGGCGCACGATGCTCGCCGCCCGTGCCGACGACAGCTCCCAGTTGGTCGGGTACTGCGCCGTGCGGATCGGCTGGTCATCGGTGAAACCTTCGACGTGCACCGGGTTGGCGAACGGCTTGATGATGTGCGCCACCTTGTCGATGATGTCGAACGCCTTGTCGCTGGGCATGGCATCGCCACTGCCGAACAACAGGGAGGAATTGAGCTCGATCTCGATCCACAGTTCGTTGCCGCGCACGGTCATCTGGTCGGACTTGATCAGGTCGCCAAAGGCATCGCGCACATCGTCGGCGATGGTCTGCAGCGGGTCGCTGGAGCTTTGCCCCAGGCCCGCATCGACCTGCTCGCTGTCCTTGATCAGCGGTTCGGCCGGCTTGACGCTGAGGGGGCGCTCGTCGCCTATCGGAATCGGCTTCATGCTGCGCTCGGGATCGTTGAACACGCCGATCAGCGCCTGCGAGATGACCTTGTACTTGCCCTCGTTGATCGAGGAAATCGAATACATGACCACGAAGAAGGCGAACAGCAAGGTGATGAAGTCGGCATACGACACCAGCCAGCGTTCGTGGTTTTCATGTTCCTCGGGTTGACGACGACGGGCCATGGCTTACTCCATGAAGCCCTGAAGCTTCAGTTCGATTGAACGTGGGTTCTCGCCTTCGGCAATCGACAGCAAGCCTTCCAGGAGCATTTCGCGATAGCGCGACTGGCGCATGGCCAGGGCCTTGAGCTTGTTGGCGATCGGCAACAGGATCAGGTTGGCACTGGCCACGCCGTAGATGGTGGCCACGAACGCCACGGCGATACCGCTGCCCAGCTGGGTCGGGTCGGCCAGGTTGCCCATCACGTGGATCAGGCCCATCACCGCGCCGATGATGCCGATGGTCGGCGCATAGCCGCCCATGCTCTCGAACACCTTGGCAGCCTGGATGTCGCGGCTTTCCTGGGTGTAGAAATCCACCTCGAGAATGCTGCGGATGGCTTCGGGCTCGGCGCCGTCGACCAGCAGCTGCAGGCCCTTGCGGGCATACGGGTCGGGCTCGGCATCGGCCACGCCCTCAAGGCCCAGCAGGCCTTCCTTGCGTGCGGTGAGGCTCCAGTTGACCACCCGGTCGATACCACCGGCCAGGTCGACCCGCGGCGGGAAGAGGATCCAGCGCACGATCTGCAGGGCGCGCTTGAACGCGCTCATGGGGGCCTGCAGCAGCGAGGCCGCCAGCGTCCCGCCGATCACGATCAGCGCCGCCGGGCCGTTGATCAGGGCCGACAGATGGCCGCCTTCGAGGTAGTTGCCGCCAACGATGGCGACGAACGCCAGGATGATCCCGATAAGGCTCAACACGTCCATCAGATGCACGCCTCTACCAGGTGCCGGCCGATCTCGTCCAGGCCGTACACCGCATCGGCCAGGTTGGCCTTGGCAATGGCCATGGGCATGCCATAGATCACGCAGCTGGCTTCGTCCTGGGCCCACACCTGGCTGCCGCCCTGCTTGAGCAGGCGCGCGCCTTCGCGGCCATCGGCGCCCATGCCGGTCAGCACCACGGCCAGCACCTTGTCGCCATACGACTTGGCCGCCGAACCGAAGGTGATGTCCACGCAGGGCTTGTAGTTGAGGCGTTCGTCACCCGGCAGGATCTTCACCGTGCCGCGCCCGTCGACCATCATCTGCTTGCCGCCCGGTGCCAGCAGGGCCAGGCCGGGGCGCAGCACGTCGCCGTCCTCGGCTTCCTTGACGCTGATGCGGCACAGCTTGTCCAGGCGCTCGGCGAAGGCCTTGGTGAAGGCCGCCGGCATGTGCTGGATCAGCACGATCGGCGCCGGGAAGTTGGCCGGCAGCTGGGTCAGCACGCGCTGCAGCGCCACCGGACCACCGGTGGAGGTACCGATGGCCAGCAGCTTGTAGGCCTTGCGCTTGGGCGCCGGCGAGCTGGGTGCAGCGGCCCGCGCAGGGGCTTGCGGGGCAACCGGGGCGGCGCGCATGGACGCTGCCGGGACGCTGCTGCCGGCGCTGTGCGACGGTGCAGGCGCTGCGGCCGGTGCCGGGCTGGCATAGCTGCTGAAACGGCGGTTGCTGCGCGAAATGGTATGCACCTTTTCGCACAGCATCTGCTTGACCTTCTCGGGGTTGCGCGAGATGTCCTCGAAGTTCTTCGGCAGGTAGTCCACCGCACCGGCGTCCAGTGCGTCGAGGGTGACGCGGGCGCCTTCGTGGGTGAGCGAGGAGAACATCAGTACAGGCGTGGGGCAGCGCTGCATGATATGACGCACGGCGGTGATGCCATCCATCATGGGCATTTCATAGTCCATGGTGATGACGTCGGGCTTGAGCGACAGCGCCTGATCGATCGCTTCCTTGCCGTTGGTCGCGGTACCGACCACCTGGATAGTCGGGTCCGCTGAAAGAATTTCCGAGACACGGCGGCGGAAAAAACCGGAATCATCCACCACCAGGACCTTGACTACCATAAACACTCCATTACGGGGCGCGGCCACCTGGCCACGCCACCGGGATCAGATACGCCGAGCGGCGTAACGCTTGAGCATGCTCGGCACGTCGAGGATCAGCGCAATGCGCCCGTCACCGGTAATGGTGGCGCCCGACATGCCCGGGGTGCCCTGCAGCATCTTGCCCAACGGCTTGATGACCACCTCTTCCTGGCCCACCAGCTGGTCGACCACGAAGCCGATGCGCTGGGTACCCACCGACAGGATCACCACGTGGCCTTCACGCTGCTCCTCGTGGGCTGCCGAGCTGACCAGCCAGCGCTTGAGGTAGAACAGCGGCAAGGCCTTGTCACGCACGATCACCACTTCCTGGCCGTCGACCACGTTGGTGCGCGACAGGTCCAGGTGGAAAATCTCGTTGACGTTCACCAGCGGGAAGGCGAAGGCCTGGTTGCCGAGCATCACCATCAGGGTCGGCATGATCGCCAGGGTCAGCGGCACCTTGATGACGATCTTCGAGCCCTGGCCCTTGGTCGAGTAGATGTTGATCGAGCCGTTGAGCTGGGAAATCTTGGTCTTGACCACGTCCATGCCCACGCCGCGACCGGACACGTCGGAGATCTCGGTCTTGGTCGAGAAGCCCGGGGCGAAGATCAGGTTGTAGCAGTCGCTTTCGCTGAGGCGATCGGCGGCGTCCTTGTCCATCACCCCGCGCTTGACCGCAATGGCGCGCAGGACATTGGCATCCATGCCCTTGCCGTCATCGGAGATCGACAGCAGGATGTGGTCGCCTTCCTGTTCGGCAGCGAGGATCACCTTGCCATTGCGCGACTTGCCGGCGGCTTCGCGCTCTTCCGGGGTTTCCACGCCATGGTCGACAGCGTTGCGCACCAAGTGCACCAGCGGGTCGGCCAGGGCCTCGACGAGGTTCTTGTCCAGGTCGGTCTCTTCGCCGACCAGCTCCAGGTTGATCTCTTTCTTGAGCTGGCGGGCCAGGTCGCGAACCAGACGCGGGAAGCGCCCGAAGACCTTCTTGATCGGCTGCATGCGGGTCTTCATCACCGCGGTCTGCAGGTCGGCGGTCACCACGTCCAGGTTCGAAACGGCCTTGGACATGGCTTCATCGCCGCTGTTCAGGCCCAGGCGCACCAGGCGGTTACGCACCAGCACCAGTTCGCCGACCATGTTCATGATCTCGTCCAGGCGCGCGGTGTCGACCCGCACGGTGGTCTCGGCCTCGCTGGCCGGATGCTTGTCGGCAGCGGGAGCCGCTTGACGGGCTGGCGCGGGGGCGGGTGCCTTGGCCGGTGCCGGTGCCGGTGCCGCTGCGGGCTTGGCCGCCGGCTTGGCCGCAACCGTCGCCGCAGCAGCAGGCGCGTTGGCAGCGCCAGCGCCGCTGACGGCGTCGGGCGCGAACTTGCCCTTGCCGTGCAACTCGTCGAGCAGGGCCTCGAATTCGTGTTCGGAAATATGGTCACCCGCCGCTGCGGGTGCGGCAGCGGCCGGTGCGGCGGCCGCTACAGCGCCGGGCAGTGCATCGGCGGCAAAGGTGCCCTTGCCGTGCAACTGGTCCAGCAGTGCTTCGAATTCATCGTCGGTAATATCACCGCTGGGCGCCGCGTCCGCGCCAGGTGCAGCAGCAGATGCCGCCGCCACGCTGTCGGGGGCGAACTGGCCCTTGCCATGCAACTGGTCCAGCAACGACTCGAACTCGGCGTCGGTGATTTCATCGCTGGCAGCGTCCACGGCCACCGGCTCGGGCGCCTCGGCCTGGGCCTTGGCGGCATTGAGCGAGTCGAGCAACTGCTCGAACTCGCTGTCGGTGATATCACCCCCGCTCGCCTCGGCCTCAGGCTCCGGCTCGGCAACCGCCGCCACCGGCGCAGGCGCCGCCGCTTCGGCACTGGCAGGTTCGGCCAGGCGCGCCAGGGCGGCCAGCAGTTCCGGAGTGGCTGCGGTGATGTCGGTGCGCTCGCGCACCTGGCCGAACATGCTGTTGACGGTGTCCAGGGCTTCCAGGACCACGTCCATCAGTTCGGCGTCCACACGTCGTTCACCCTTGCGCAGGATGTCGAAGACGTTTTCGGCGATGTGGCAGCACTCCACCAGCTCATTGAGCTGGAGGAAGCCGGCGCCCCCTTTTACAGTGTGAAAACCGCGAAAAATTGCATTGAGCAGGTCGGCATCATCCGGGCGGCTTTCCAGCTCGACCAGTTGCTCGGACAGTTGCTCAAGAATTTCGCCGGCTTCTACCAGAAAATCCTGGAGGATTTCTTCATCGGCGCCGAAGCTCATTAAACGTGCTCCCTAAAAACCCAGGCTGGACAGCAGATCGTCGACATCGTCCTGACCGGACACAACGTCTTCACGTTTATCGGCATGAATCTGTGGTCCTTCACCCCGAGTCGGATGTTTTTCTTGATCTTTTTCGGCACGCAGCTGGTCGTGGTCATGCTCGATGCCGGCGAACCGGTCGACCTGACTCGCCATCAACACGAGCTTCAGAAGATTGCTTTCTACTTCGGTGACCAGTGCCGTGACGCGCTTGATCACCTGGCCGGTCAGGTCTTGGTAGTCCTGAGCCAGAAGAATGTCGTTGAGATGGCCGGCGACCTTGCGGTTGCCCTCGGCGCTGTGCGTCAGGAAACTGTCGACGCGCTTGACCAGCTCGCGAAACTCCGGAGCCTCGACTTCGCGGCGCATGAAGCGCTGCCAGTCGCCACTCAGGCTGGCCGCCTCGGCACTGAGGTCATTGAGTACCGGCGTGCTTGCCTCCACCAGGTCCATGGTGCGGTTGGCAGCGCCCTCGGTCAGCTTGACCACATACGACAGGCGTTCGGTGGCGTCGGTAATCTGCGAGACTTCCTCGGCCTGCGGCATGTGCGGATCGATCTGGAAACTGACGATCGCACTGTGCAGCTCGCGGGTAAGCTTGCCGACTTCCTGGTACAGGCCAAGGTCACGGGTCTGGTTCAGCTGATGGATCAGTTGCACCGCGTCGCCGAACCTGCCTTTTTCAAGGCTGCTGACCAGCTCCTGGGCATGTTTCTTCAGAGTCGACTCGAAGTCGTCCAAAGATGATCTTTTTTGCTCCATAAGCGCCCCCGTGGCGTACCTCAGCTATTGACGCGCTCGAAGATCTTTTCGATCTTTTCTTTCAGCACCTGGGCGGTGAACGGTTTGACCACATAGCCGTTGACGCCCGCCTGGGCGGCTTCGATGATCTGTTCGCGTTTGGCTTCGGCCGTCACCATCAGCACCGGCAGGTGCTTGAGGCGTTCATCCAGACGTACCTTGCGCAGCAGGTCGATACCGGACATGCCGGGCATGTTCCAGTCGGTCACCAGGAAATCGAAGTGACCGCTTTCGAGCATCGGCAACGCGGTGTTGCCGTCGTCGGCTTCCTGGGTATTGGTAAAGCCCAGGTCACGCAACAGGTTCTTGATGATCCGCCGCATCGTCGAAAAATCGTCGACGATGAGGATTTTCATGTCTTTGTTCAATTAGACCTCCAAGCAGTCTTTAACGCGCTCAGCGCTGAACGCGCATTCAATCAATTCGGGCACTACATTTCACGACTGTATGGAACGGCTGCTCAACGCGCCCGCCATTCCCCCAGGCGACCGCGCAAGCGTGCGGCGCACTGGCTGTGCAACTGGCTGACACGCGACTCGCTGACCCCCAGCACCTCGCCGATTTCCTTGAGGTTCAGCTCTTCGTCGTAGTACAGCGCCAGCACCAGGCGCTCGCGCTCGGGCAGGTTGGCGATTGCATCCGCCAGGGCTGCCTGAAAGCGCTCGTCTTCCAGATCGCGCGATGGCTCGAGCTGGGCACTGGCGCCGTCCTCGTGCAGGCCTTCATGTTCGCCGTCCTGCAACAGGTCGTCGAAACTGAACAGGCGACTGCCCAAGGTATCGTTCAAAATCCCGTAATAATCATCGAGACTCAATTGAAGTTCGGCAGCAACCTCGTGATCTTTAGCATCACGACCGGTTTTTGCTTCAATTGCACGAATCGCGTCACTCACCATGCGGGTATTGCGGTGTACCGAACGCGGCGCCCAATCCCCCTTGCGCACCTCGTCGAGCATGGCCCCACGGATGCGGATACCGGCATAGGTCTCGAAACTGGCACCCTTGCTGGAGTCGTACTTGTTGGAGACCTCGAGCAGGCCGATCATGCCGGCCTGGATCAGGTCTTCCACCTGCACACTGGCTGGCAGACGCGCCAGCAGGTGATAGGCAATGCGCTTGACCAAGGGTGCGTACCGCTCGATCAGCTCGTACTGGGCATCACGCGAAGCCTTGCTGTACATCCGATAGCCGCTTGCACTCATAGCACTGGTCCCGCACTGGTCGGTTGCACCAGCCGTTCGACGAAGAACTCCAGATGACCACGCGGGTTGGCAGGCAACGGCCAGCTATCGACCTTCTGAGCAATGGCCTTGAAGGCCAGCGCGCACTTGGAACGCGGAAAGGCTTCGTAGACTGCTCGCTGCTTCTGCACTGCCTTGCGGACACATTCGTCGTAGGGCACAGCACCGACGTATTGTAAGGCGACATCCAGGAAGCGATCCGTGACCTTGGTCAATTTGGCGAACAGATTGCGACCTTCCTGAGGGCTTTGTGCCATGTTGGCCAGCACCCGGAAACGGTTCATGCCGTAATCGCGGTTCAGCAGCTTGATCAGGGCATAGGCGTCAGTGATGGACGTGGGCTCGTCGCACACCACCAGCAGCACTTCCTGGGCCGCGCGCACGAAGCTGACGACCGAATCGCCGATGCCGGCCGCGGTGTCGATGACCAGCACGTCGAGGTTGTCGCCGATCTCGCTGAACGCCTGGATCAGCCCGGCATGCTGGGCCGGCGCCAGGTGCACCATGCTCTGGGTGCCGGAGGCCGCAGGCACGATGCGTACCCCGCCAGGCCCCGGCAGCAGCACGTCGCGCAGCTCGCAGCGGCCCTCGATGACATCGGCCAGTGTGCGTTTGGGGGTCAGGCCGAGCAAGACGTCGACGTTGGCCAGGCCCAGGTCGGCGTCCAGCAGCATGACCCGACGGCCAAGCTCAGCCAGCGCCAATGACAAGTTCACTGACACGTTGGTCTTGCCGACGCCACCTTTGCCGCCTGTCACGGCGATCACCTGTACGGGATGCATGCTGCCCATGTTTGTTCTTTACCTTGTCTTACTTAGACCGAGGCCACATGACTGGCTGCGCTTTCAACACCTGAAAAATGCCTGGCAGACCATTGATGTAGGTACTTTGCAACGTATACACATTTACCTCAGCCGACACGCTTGCCGTCGCTGTGGTACAGATCGGCGAACATGTCGGCCATGGCCTCTTCGCTGGGATCGTCCTGCATTTGTACACTGACCGCGCGACTGACCAGATGGTGCCGGCGCGGCAAGTGCAGATCGTCCGGAATGCGCGGCCCATCGGTCAGATAGGCCACCGGCAACTCATGCGTGATGGCCAGGCTCAGCACCTCGCCCAGGCACGCCGTTTCGTCGAGCTTGGTCAGGATGCAACCGGCCAGCCCGCAGCGCTTGTAGCTGTGGTAGGCAGCGGTCAGCACCTGCTTCTGGCTGGTGGTGGCCAGCACCAGGTAATTCTTGGCCTGGATGCCGCGCCCGGCCAGGGTTTCGAGCTGCATGCGCAGTGCCGGGTCGCTGGCCTGCAGGCCGGCGGTATCGATCAGCACCACGCGCTTGCGCAGCAGAGGGTCCAGGGCCTGGGCCAGCGACTGGCCGGGGTCGACGTGGGTCACCGACACATTCAGGATGCGCCCCAGGGTCTTGAGTTGTTCCTGGGCGCCGATGCGAAAGCTGTCCATGCTCACCAGCGCGATGTTCTGCGCGCCGTACTTGAGCACATAGCGCGCCGCCAGCTTGGCCAGGGTGGTGGTCTTGCCCATGCCGGCCGGGCCGACCATGGCGATCACGCCGCCCTCTTCGATCGGCTCGATTTCCGGCACCTGGATCATGCGGGCCAGGTGCGCCAGCAGCATGCGCCAGGCCTGGCGGGGCTCTTCGATGTCGGCAGTGATGTCCAGCACCTCGCGGGCCAGCGGCCCGGCGATGCCGATGCGCTGCAGACGGCGCCAGAGGTTGGCCTGGTGCGGCTTGCTGCCCTGCAGCTGGGTCCAGGCCAGCGAGCCGAGCTGCACTTCGAGCAGCTCGCGCAGGCCCGAGAGCTCCGAGCGCATGGAATCGAACAGACGCTGATCGACCGGCGCCGGGGCCGCTGCCTGAGGCCGCACGGGGGCCTCGACCTGCGGCTCTACCAGCGGCTCGGAGGCGGTCAGCGGCAGGCCGGCGAACAACTGGCGGTTGCCCTCCTCGCCTTCGACCCGGCTGCTGAGCTCGGCCTGCGCGGTGACGATGCGCGACTGGGTCTTGCGCAGTTCGTCCTCGAGCTCGACGTTCGGCACCCGCGGCGCAAGCGCGGACAGCTTGTAGTCCAGCGCCGCCGTCAGCTCGACACCGCCAGCAATCCGTCGGTTGCCGATGATGGCGGCCTCTGCCCCCAGCTCATCACGAACCAGCTTCATGGCCTGACGCATATCAGCGGCGAAAAAACGCTTAACTTGCATATCCCACTACCTCAGCCGTTGGGGCCTACTGTGGCAACGATGGTAACTTGCTTGTTGTCAGGTATTTCCTGATACGCCAAAACATGCAAATTCGGTACAGCCAGGCGGCCAAAACGCGACAGCATCTGTCGAACGGGTCCTGCGACCAGCAGGATTGCAGGTTGCCCTTGCATCTCCTGACGCTGGGCGGCCTCGATCAACGAACGCTGAAGCTTTTCGGCCATGCTCGGCTCAAGAAGAACACCATCTTCCTGACCCTGCCCGGCCCTTTGCAAACTATTGAGCAAAATCTGTTCCAACCTTGGCTCAAGCGTGATCACAGGCAGCTCGGACTCAGTTCCTACAATGCTTTGCACGATTGCGCGGCTCAATCCTACGCGCACCGAAGCCACCAGCGCGGCGGTATCTTGACTCTTGGCGGCATTGTTGGCGATGGCTTCGGCAATGGTGCGGATGTCGCGCACCGGCACCTGCTCGGCCAGCAACGCCTGCAGCACCTTGAGCAGACCGGACAGCGGCAGCACCCCCGGCACCAGTTCCTCGGCCAGCTTGGGCGAGCCCTTGGCCAGGACCTGCAGCAGTTGCTGTACCTCTTCGTGACCGATCAGCTCGTGGCAATGCTTGTAGAGGATCTGGTTGAGGTGGGTGGCGACCACGGTGCTCGCGTCCACCACGGTGTAGCCCAGCGATTGCGCCTGGCTGCGCTGGGCCACATCGATCCACACTGCCTCCAGGCCGAAGGCCGGGTCCCTGGCGGCGATGCCGTTGAGGTTGCCGAACACCTGCCCCGGGTTGATCGCCAGTTCGCGGTCGGGGTAGATCTCGGCCTCGGCCAGGATCACCCCCATCAGCGTCAGGCGGTAGGCGCTGGGGGCCAGGTCGAGGTTGTCGCGGATGTGCACGGTGGGCATCAGGAAGCCCAGGTCCTGGGACAGCTTCTTGCGTACCCCCTTGATCCGCGCCAGCAACTGCCCACCCTGGTTGCGGTCCACCAGCGGGATCAGCCGGTAGCCGACTTCCAGGCCGATCATGTCGATCGGGGTAACGTCGTCCCAGCCCAGCTCCTTGGTTTCCTGAGCACGCTGCGGCGACGGCAGCAGGTCCTGCTGGCGCTGCACTTCCTGCTGTGCCTTGACCTTGGCCTGGTTCTGCTTGCGCCACACCAGGTAGGCGCCGCCCGCGGCCATCAGGCCGAGGCTGAGGAATGCCACGTGCGGCATGCCCGGCACCAGCCCCATGACGATCATCAGGCCGCCGGACACGGCCAGCGCCTTGGGCGAATCGAACATCTGCCGGTTGATCTGCTTGCCCATTTCCTCGGAGCCCGAGGCACGGGTAACCATGATCGCGGCGGCGGTGGACAGCAGCAGCGAAGGCAGCTGCGCCACCAAACCGTCACCGATGGTGAGCAGCGCATACACGCGACCGGCGTCGCCGAAGGTCATGCCGTGCTGGAAGATACCCACGGCCATGCCGCCGATCAGGTTGATGAACAGGATCAGCAGGCCGGCGATGGCGTCACCGCGCACGAACTTGCTGGCACCGTCCATCGAACCGTAGAACTCGGCCTCCTGGGCCACTTCGGTACGCCGTGCCTTGGCCTGGGCCTGGTCGATCAGGCCGGCGTTGAGGTCGGCGTCGATGGCCATCTGCTTGCCAGGCATGGCGTCGAGGGTGAAGCGCGCGCTCACCTCGGAAATGCGCCCCGCACCCTTGGTCACCACCACGAAGTTGATGATCATGAGGATCGCGAACACCACGATACCGACCACGTAGTTGCCGCCGATCACCACCTCGCCGAAGGCCTGGATCACCTTGCCCGCGGCTTCGTGGCCGTCGTGGCCGTGGAGCATCACCACCCGCGTGGACGCCACGTTCAGCGCCAGGCGCAGCAGCGTGGCCACCAGCAGGATGGTCGGAAACACGGCGAAATCCAGCGGGCGCAAGGCGTACACGCACACCAGCAGCACGACGATGGACAGGGCGATGTTGAAGGTGAAGAACACGTCGAGCAGGAACGGCGGGATCGGCAACATCATCATTGCCAACATCACCAGCAGCAACAGCGGCACCCCCAGGTTGCCCCGGCCGAGCCCGGACAGGTTGCTACGGGCGCTGTTGATTAACTGAGAGCGATCCACCGATATTCCTCTTCAAGCAAACTTTTGACGCCATGCGGGCGCTTGGCGCTGCTATTGCAAGAAGCTTTCCAACTTTGGATCAGTGACGCGACCTTCGCCGACACTGCCGGCTCCTGCAGCGAAGGGGGCGGCACCTCGGCGCCGACGGGAAGAGCTCAAACGGTTCAGGAATCGCGGCGCAGCTCCGGCGGAATCGGCAGATCCTTGAGCGGCTCCGGCGCCTTGCCCTTGCCCGCCCGGTGCTGGCGAATCTGGTACACGTAGGCCAGCACCTGGGCCACGGCCAGGTAGAGGCCGGCCGGGATCTCTTCCTCGAGCTCGGTGGAGTAGAAGATCGAACGCGCCAGCTCCGGCGATTCCAGCACCTGGATGTTGTGGGCATTGGCGATTTCGCGAATCTTCAGCGCCAGGAAATCGGTGCCCTTGGCCAGCAGCGTCGGCGCATTGCCCTTCTCGGGGTCGTACTTGAGCGCCACCGCATAGTGGGTCGGGTTGGTGATGATCACGTCGGCATCGGGGATCGCCGCCATCATGCGCCGCTGCGACATCTCGCGCTGCAACTGGCGAATACGCTGCTTGACCTCCGGCTTGCCCTCGCTGTTCTTGTACTCGTCGCGCACCTCCTGCTTGGTCATCAGCAGCTTCTTGTGCGACTGGTACAGCTGCAACGGCACGTCCACCAGGGCAATCAGCAACAGGCCGGCGGCCATCCACAGGGCACTCCAGCCCACCACCTGCACGCTGTGGATGATCGCCTGCTCCAGCGGCTCGTTGGCAATGGCCAGCAGGTCGTCACGGTCCGACGACAACACCACCAGCGCCACGATCAGGATCACGAAGAACTTCGCCAGGGCCTTGAGCAGCTCGGTCAGTGCGTTCAGGGAAAACATGCGCTTGATCCCCGACAGCGGGTTCATGCGGCTGAACTTGGGCGCCAGGGTGCCGCCGGCAAACAGCCAGCCACCCAGCGAGATCGGCCCGATGAAAGCCACGATCAGCGCCACCAGCAATACCGGCTGCAGCGCCATCAGGGCCATCTTGCCCGAGGCCAGCAAGAAGGTGCCCATCGAGCGCTCGTCGATCAGCGTGTCGCGCGACAGGGTGAAGTTGATGCGCATGATGTCCATCAGCACTTCGGCCAGGCCACCACCGAACACCAGCAGGCCACCGGCCCCGGCCAGGGTCACCACCACCGTGTTGAGCTCCTTGGAACGGGCGATCTCGCCCTTCTCGCGGGCGTCCTTCTTCTTTTTCTCCGTGGGGTCTTCTGTCTTGTCCTGACCGCTTTCGCTCTCTGCCATGCTCAGCTCGCCCTCGCCAGCTCACGCAGCCACTGCAGGGCCTCGGAGGCCAGCGCCTGGTAATGGGAAAGGATGTCGGCCAGGACAACCCAGAAAATCCCGAGCCCCAGCACCAGGGTCAACGGGAAACCGATGGAGAAGATGTTCAGCTGCGGCGCTGCACGGGTCATCACGCCGAAGGCGATGTTCACCACCAGCAGCGCGGTGATCGCCGGCAGCACCAGCAGCAGCGCCGCGCCCAGCACCCAGCTCAGCCGCCCGACCAGGTCCCAGTAGTGGTTGACCATCAGGCCGGTGCCCACCGGCAAGGTGGTGAAGCTCTCGGTGATCACCTCGAACACCACCAGGTGCCCGTTCATCGACAGGAACAGCAGCGTCACCAGCATGCTCAGGAACTGGCTGACCACCGCCACGTTGACGCCGTTGACCGGGTCGACCATGGAGGCGAAGGCCATGCCCATCTGGATGGCCACCACCTGCCCGGCCACCACGAATATCTGGAAGAACAGCTGCAGCGACAGGCCGAATACCGCACCGATGAGGATCTGCTCGGCAATCAGCAGCAGCCCGCTGAGCGACAGCGGATTGACTTCGGGCATCGGCGGCAGGCCCGGCACCACCACCACGGTGATCGCCAGGGCCAGGTACAGGCGGATGCGCCCCGGCACCATCTTGGTCCCGATGATGGGCATGGTCATCAGCACGGCGGCAATGCGAAACAGCGGCAGGATGAAGCTCGCCACCCAGGTGGCGATCTGCGCATCGGTCAACTGGAGCATCGCGCGCTCAGCCGATCAACTGGGGAATGCTGCCGTACAACGACAGGATGTATTCCATGAACTTCTGCACCAGCCAGGGCCCGGCCACGATCAGCGTGATCAGCATCACCAGCAGGCGCGGCAGGAAGCTCAGGGTCTGTTCGTTGATCTGGGTGGCGGCCTGGAACATGGCCACCATCAGGCCCACCAGCAGGCTCGGCACCACCAGCACAGCCACGATCATGGTGGTCAGCCACAGCGCATCGCGGAACAGGTCGACAGCAACTTCTGGGGTCATGTTGTTCTCCTCGGCGCGCTAGACGCCACCGAAACTGCCGGCCAGGGTGCCCATGATCAACGCCCAGCCATCCACCAGCACGAACAGCATGATCTTGAACGGCAGGGAGATGATCAGCGGCGACAGCATCATCATACCCATGGCCATCAGCACACTGGCCACCACCAGGTCGATGATCAGGAACGGGATGAAGATCATGAAGCCGATCTGGAACGCGGTCTTGAGTTCGGAGGTGACGAAGGCCGGTACCAGAATGGTCAACGGCGCCTCGTCCGGCGTGGCGATATCGGTACGCTTGGACAGGCGCATGAACAGGTCGAGATCGCTCTCGCGGGTCTGCGCCAGCATGAAGTCCTTGAGGGGCACCTGGGCCTTGGCCACCGCGTCCTGGGCCGACAGGGTCTCGGCCAGGTACGGCTGCAGGGCATCCTTGTTCACCCGGTCGAATACCGGCGCCATGATGAACAGGGTCAGGAACAGCGCCATGCCGGTGAGGATCTGGTTCGACGGCGTCTGCTGCAGGCCCAGGGCCTGGCGCAGGATCGAGAACACGATGATGATCCGGGTGAAGCTGGTCATCAGGATCACGAACGCCGGAATGAAGCTCAGCGCCGTCATGATCAGCAGGATCTGCAGGCTGACCGAGTACTCCTGCTGCCCATCCGCCCCGTTGGACAGGGTGATCGCCGGAATCGACAGCGGGTCGGCGGCCAGGGCCAGCGGCGCTGCGAACATCAGCAGCAGGGTCAACAGCATGCGCAATGCGCCCATCACGACTTGTCCTTTTGATCCTTGCCCAGCAGCTCCATCAGGCGCTGGGCGAATTCGGGCGTAGCCTGGCGGGCGCTGGCCGGTACCTGCACCGGCTCGGCCAGCACATGCAATGCGGTAAGGCTGCCCGGCGTATGACCGATCAGTATCTGTTCGTTGCCCACCTGCACCAGCAGCAGCCGATCACGCGGGCCGACCACGCGCGTGCCGACGATCTCGATGACCTGCTGGCCACGCGGCGTCACGTTCTGCACCCGGCGCAGCAGCCAGGCGAGAAAGAAGATCAGGCCCAGCACCAGCAGCAGCCCCAGCACCAGACGGCCCAACTGCCCGCTGGCACTGCCGGCTGCTGCCGTGGTCGCCGCGGCTGTCGTGGCCGCGGGCTGTGCCGCCAGTGCCAGGTCGAGCCAGAGCAGGCCGACCCCGGTCAGCCCCGCTTGCAGAAGACGCTTCACTCAGCGCAGCTTCTTGATGCGTTCGCTCGGGCTGATCACGTCGGTCAGGCGGATGCCGAACTTCTCGTTCACCACCACCACTTCGCCGTGCGCGATCAGGGTGCCGTTGACCAGCACGTCCAGCGGCTCGCCGGCCAGGCGGTCCAGCTCGATCACCGAACCCTGGTTCAGTTGCAGCAGGTTGCGGATGTTGATTTCGGTGCTGCCCACTTCCATCGAGATGCTCACCGGAATATCCAGGATCACGTCCAGGTTCGGGCCGTCCAGGGTCACTGCATCGTTGCCCTTGGGCGAGCTGCCGAATTCTTCCATCGGCAGGCGGTTGGGCGAGCCGGCACTGCTGCCGCCGTCAGCCGCCAACAGCGCGTCGATGTCGGACTGGCCGGCGTCGCCGGTCTCGCTCAGGGCTGCTGCCCACTCATCGGCCAGGGCCTGGTCTTCCATGGAGGTGATATCGTTTTCGTCAGCCATCTTGTCCTCGACGGGGCAATCAATTCGGAGTTAAAGCCAGGGTACCGATCAGCGGCGCTCGATCGGCTCGGTTACTTGCAATGCCAGCGTGCCCTTGTGCGAGCCCAACTTGGCCTTGAACGACGGTACGCCATTGGCGCGCAGTACCAGCTCGTCCGGCAGTTCGACCGGGATCACATCACCCGGCTGCATGTGCAGGATGTCGCGCAGGCGCAGCTCGCGGCGTGCCACGGTGGCGCTGATCGGCACGCTGACGTCCAGCACGTCTTCGCGCAGGGCCTTGATCCAGCGTTCGTCCTGGTCGTCCAGGTCGGACTGGAAGCCCGCGTCGAGCATTTCGCGCACCGGCTCGATCATCGAGTAGGGCATGGTCACGTGCAGGTCGCCGCCACCGCCATCGAGTTCGATGTGGAAGGTGGACACCACCACCGCCTCGCTCGGGCCGACGATGTTGGCCATGGCCGGGTTGACCTCCGAGTTGATGTACTCGAAGTTGACCGGCATGATCGCCTGCCAGGCTTCCTTGAGGTCGACGAAGCACTGGTCCAGCACCATGCGCACCACGCGCAATTCGGTGGGCGTGAACTCGCGACCCTCGATCTTGGCGTGACGACCGTCACCGCCGAAGAAATTGTCCACCAGCTTGAACACCAGCTTGGCATCGAGGATGAACAGCGAGGTGCCGCGCAACGGCTTGATCTTCACCAGGTTGAGGCTGGTGGGCACGTACAGCGAGTGCACGTACTCACCGAACTTCATCACCTGCACGCCCCCCACTGCCACATCCGCCGAGCGGCGCAGCAGGTTGAACATGCTCACGCGGGTATAGCGGGCGAAACGTTCGTTGATCATTTCCAGGGTCGGCATGCGCCCGCGCACGATCCGGTCCTGGCTGGTCAGGTCGTAGCTCTTGATGCTGCCGGGGTCGGCGCCGCTATCGGTTTGCACCAGCCCGTCGTCGACGCCGTGCAGCAGGGCATCGATCTCATCCTGGGACAGCAGGTCCTGCATGGCCATCTTGGGCTCCTACTGCAATACGAAATTGGTGAACAGCAACTGGTCGATCACCAGCTTGCCGACTTCTTTCTGGGCCACTTCCTGCACGCTGGCGGTGGCCTTCTGGCGCAGCATCTCCTGGCCGACCGGGGTCGCCAGGGAGTCGAACGGCTGGCCGGAGAAGAGCATCACCAGGTTGTTGCGGATCACCGGCATGTGCACTTTCAGCGCATCCAGCGCAGCCTGGTCGCGCCCCTGCATGGTGATGCTCACCTGCATGTAGCGCTGACGACCGTTCTGGTTGAAGTTGACGACGAAGGCTGGCGCCAGCGGCTCGTAGATGGCCGCAGGCCTGACGTTGCTGACGGTTGCCGGGTCGACCTGAGGTTTGCTGTCGCCCCTTTGCAGGAAGAACCAGGTGGCGCCCACCGACAAGCCGATGGCCAGCAGCAATGCCAGCACCAGCAGCAGGATCAGCTTGAGTTTGCCTTTTACGGCGGGGTCTTTCACTGCTTCGCTCTTCGCCATGCCAATAATCCGTCACTCACAAGAGGTTTGTCCCACATGGCGAGGGTTGAGCAAGTGTTATGCCAGATTTGCGGGCCACACCGGCCCGATTGAGGAAGGCGACGAACGCAGGGGCAGATTCATCCGTGAAGGGCTGGGCAGCCGCCCCGCAACCGCCCAGCCCTACCCGTGCAATCAGGCGTAGAAATCGACCGCGCTGGACCCCAGCACCACCGGTCGCTCCACCGGCTGGGCCGCCGCGTCGGCGTCGGCCTCTTCGCCGCCCGCGCCTTCATTGCGACGCGCGGCCACGCCGCTGAGCTTCGAGGTGCCGTCCTGCGAGCCCTGCTGCTGCTCGCGGGACTGGTCGGCCACGTTCACGTCAGGTTGCGCCAGGCCCTGTTCGGCGAACATTTCCTTGAGCCGGCTGGCCTGGTTTTCGAGCGCTTCGCGCACCACCACGTTGCCACTGGTGAAGGTGATCTGCGCCTGCTGCTCGGGTGTCATGTGCACGCGAATGTCCAAGCGCCCCAGCTCGGCTGGCTCCAGCTTGATTTCAGCCGACTTCAGGTTCTGGCTGGACAGGTACATCACGCGATTGACCAGGCCCTCGGTCCAGCCACCCTGGTGCATCGCCAGCGGCTGGTTCAGCGGCATCGCCACCGGCACCGCATTGGCGGTCTTGGGCGTCGCGGCCTGGGTCAGCGCGCTGAGGCGCTCGGCAAAGTCATCGACACGGGTATCGCTGGAGGCGCCCTTGAGGTCCTTCAGGCCGTCATCGAGCAGGTTGCTGAAGCCCTTCTCGCCCGGCTCGCTGTCGCCCGGATCGGCCTGACGCGGGTCGAGCATGGCCGCCAGGGTATTGACGGCAGGCTGGCCCTGGGTGGCTTCGGGTTGCGCCGTGGTCGGCTTGCTGGCATGTGCAGAGGTGGTGCCCTGGGCCTGGGCGTTCTGCTCCAGGGCCAGGCGCAATGCCGGCAGGTCCTCGAGCACGTCGCCGGCCGGGTCGAAAGCGGGTTCTTCCGGGGCCGGTGGCTGCGGCGCGACGGCCGGGGCCTGCACCTGGGCCTGCAACTGTGCGGCAGCCGCCTGCACCACTGGGGCCACCGCTTCGGCCTGAGCCTGGATCAGCTGTGCGCCGGCCTGGGCGTCAGTAACCTGACCCGCCACCAGGCTCGAATCGAGCAGTTGAAGGTCATCGGCAACTGGCGTCGACTCGTCCGATGCCGGCTTCTGTTCAGGCAATGAATTGCCGCTGTCGGCAACAGTGCGCTCCTGATCGGTCGCCGTCTTGCCGGCATTTGCCGCCCCGGCTGCAACGCCCGCCTTGTCGGCATTGGGCACATCCGCCTTGGCCGGCAGCTTGTCGCGGGACTGATCGGCATACACCTTGGAGAAGCCCGCAGCCTTGTCATTGGCGACCTGGGGCACCTTTTCGGGCGCTGGCGCAGCCGTGCGCGAGGCCTTGGCCACGGCGGACGGTTGCAGCAGCGGGTTTGAAGCGACAGGCATGGGAAGGGTCTCCACTACAGAAGCGCGAACTTGAATAGCGAAGAGACTGCAAGAGTCGCGCCAGGTTTGCGCTACACAGGATGCCTGACCGCCTGCGGCGACACGCGCTCCAACTCGGCGACATAGAAGGGACGCACTTCGAGGTACTCGCACCTGATCTGGCTGATCAGGTCCTCGATGCCGTGTGCCGGCTGCTCCATCACGCGCACTTCCAGCTGCCGACACAACTCGGCCAGGTGGGTGGCGCCCATGTTGCTGCAGCTACCCTTGAAACTGTGGGCAGCCTCACTCAGCTGCCGGGGGGAGCGGGCGTCGCGCAGTTGCACCATGCGCTTTTCGCAATCGGCCAGGAAGGTCTCCAGCAACTCGGCATACTGGCTACCCATGACCTCCCGCAACTCGCCCACTACCTTGTTATCGATACGCTGATCGGACACTTGCTCACTCCTTGATCAAGTTCAATTATGCCAGAGCCGCCCAGGCGAACTCCACGCGGGCCCTGCGCCCTCCGTCGGCCCATTCGGCGTGACGGCTCAAACGCCGGATCAGGCTCAGGCCACGCCCGCACAACCGCTGCTCCAACACCGGTCGGGCCAGCACTGTACCCACATCGAAGCCACTGCCGCTATCTTCGATCTCAATCACCAGACGCCCGCCACCCGCTACGGGTTCAACCTGAAGGTGCAAGCGTATGTAACCTTCCTGCAATGCCTGCAGGCGTCGGCTGCGCTCCTGATAATAGGCGGCAAACCCCTGGGCGTCGCGCTTGAGGGCAGAGTCGAGGGCCAGCACACCGTGCTCCAGTGCATTGGTGTAAAGCTCGTTGAGCACGCTGTGCAGCGCACCGCTCTGGGGGCGCAGGCCGTGTATTTCCTGCAGTACCTGCAACAGATAGGGCAAGGGGTTGAAGCGCTTGAGGGTCTGCGCGCGAAACTCGAACGACAGCGACCAGTCCAGCGGGCTGGACTGGCCGCTGTCCGAATACACCAGCGGCGGCGGGGCCAGTGTCTGTGGCTCGACCACACTGATCTCGAGCATGCTGACATCGTCGCGGGACTGGCCGCGAAAGTCTTCGAGCGCCTGCAGTACATCCTCGAACAGGTGCTGCGGCGCACGGTTGCGCGCAAACACCTGGCGCAGGCGTTCCACCCCGAACAGCTGCTCATCCTGGTCGCAGGTATCCACCACCCCATCGGACAGCAGGAACAGACGATCCCCCAACGCCAGCGATACCACCTCGGGGTGCTCGTCGAAACGCTCCGGCGCCAGCACCCCCAAGGGCAAGTGCCGCGACACCAGCGCCTGGGGCTCGCCACCGGCCGCGGGCAGCAGGTAGCCGTCCGGCATGCCGCCGTTCCATACCTCGGCCAGGCGTCGTTCGAAACTCAGGCTGAGCATCATTGCGCAGCAGAACATGTCGACCGGCAGGATGCGCTTGAGCTTGGCGTTCATCTCGCGCAAGGTTTCGGCCAGGCCGTAGCCCTTGGCGGTCATGCCGTAGAACACCTCGGCCAACGGCATGGCGCCCACTGCAGCCGGCAGGCCATGGCCAGTGAAGTCGCCCAGCAGCACATGCATTTCACCGGTCGGCGTGAACGCCGCCAGCAGCAGGTCGCCGTTGAACAGCGCATAGGGAGATTGCAGGTAGCGGATGTTCGGCGCATTCAGGCACCCCGAATGCGTGACCTGATCGAACACCGCCTTGGCCACCCGCTGCTCGTTGAGCAGGTGACCGTGGTGGCGCGCCAGCTCGTCGCGCTGCTCCAGCACGGTCGCCTGCAGGCGACGCAGCCGATCCATCGCCTTGATCTTGGCGGCCAGGATCACCGGGCGATAAGGCTTGGGCAGAAAGTCGTCGCCACCGGCCTCCAGGCAACGCACCAGGGCCTGCTCCTCACTCAGCGAGGTAAGAAAGATGATCGGCACCAGCGCCTGGCCAGCCATCAGCTTGATCTGGCGAGCCGCCTCGAAGCCGTCCATCACCGGCATCAGCGCGTCGAGCAGCACCAGTTGCGGGCGCAGCTCGGCAAACAGCGCCACTGCCTGCGCACCGTTCTCGGCCGTGATCACCGAATGCCCCTGCTCGCGCACGATGCGCGCCAGCAACAGGCGGTCGGTGGCGCCATCTTCGGCAATCAGCACGGTCAGCGACGACTGCTCGTTCACGAGGTCGCTCAAGTGATCTCGAACAGCTTGTCGAAATTGGAGATGGCGAGGATCTTGCGAACGTCGGAGCTGGCGTTGATCACCCGTATATACGCATCGTCGCCGCCGGCGTGGTCACGCAGCAGCAGGAGCATGCCCAGGGCGGAGCTGTCGAGATAGGTGGCGTCCTTCAAGTCGACGACCACGCCCTTGGAAGGTACTGGCTCGCGCTCGTAGCATTCACGAAACGCCTGGTGCTTGCCGAAATCGAACCGTCCCTTGACCCTGATCGTCAGGCTGTTCCCATCCGGCGATAGATCGTGCTCCACGGCCATATGCTCGACTCCTTCGATCATGGCGATTGCAGACACCACAGGTTTAGCAGCCCGCCCGCCCCTGGGCAACCTGCGCCGACCAATGCCGTGCTAGAAGCGATCGTGGCGCGGCAATCGCTGGGACAATTCGTCGAGCAGCTTCTGCTCGCGCTTGTCCTCGAGCATGCGGGCTTCATCGCGGTAGCGCTGTACCAGCTTGCGCAGGCCTTCGACCCGGGCGTAGGCCTGCTGCCAGGTGGCCCGTGCGTTGTTGAGGTTGGTCTGGTGCCACACCAGGCTCTGGTGTTGCTGGGCCACGGCGGTGTCCAGCTGGCTGAGAAAGCGCTGATAGCCCAGCAGCCAGCTGCCTGAAACGCCCTGGCCGCCCTTTTCCATCCACTGGTTCTGGTACTCGCTGCGAAACTGATCCAGCTCCCGGAGCTTGGTTTCGGCCATGCTCACCTGCTGCTGGAAATGCCCGAGGCGCTGCACGGCCTTGCGCTCGGCCTCCTCGGCCATCTCCACCACCGGCACCAGGCGCGCGGCACGACTTGGCAGGGCCATCGGTTATCAGCCCGAAGCCGCTGGGGCGAAGACCGCCGCCAGTTCATCGCGGCTCTGCTCATGGCTGACGTTTTCATTGAGCCCCTGGCGCAGGTACTGCACCAGCTTGGGTTGCAGGGAAATCGCCAGGTCCGTCTCGCGGTCGCCGCCAGCCACATAGGCACCCACGCTGATCAGGTCGCGGCTTTGCGAAAGGCGCGACCAGAGCTGCTTGAACTGCTGGGCCTGGGTCATCTGCTCGGGGCTGACCACCTGCGGCATGACCCGGCTAATCGAAGCCTCGATATCGATGGCCGGGTAATGCCCCTCTTCGGCCAGGCGCCGGGACAGCACGATATGGCCGTCGAGTACACCCCGCGCGGAGTCGGCAATCGGGTCCTGCTGGTCGTCTCCTTCGGACAATACGGTGTAGAAGGCGGTGATCGAGCCACCACCGGCCTCGCCGTTGCCGGCGCGCTCAACCAGCTTGGGCAGCTTGGCGAACACAGAAGGTGGATAGCCCTTGGTGGCTGGCGGCTCGCCGATGGCCAGGGCGATTTCCCGCTGGGCCTGGGCGAAACGGGTCAGCGAATCCATCAGCAACAGCACGTTCTTGCCCTTGTCGCGAAAGTACTCGGCGATCCGCGTGCAGTACATGGCGGCACGCAGGCGCATCAGCGGCGCATCATCGGCAGGGGATGCCACCACCACCGAACGCTTGATGCCCTCCTCGCCCAGGATGTGCTCGATGAACTCCTTGACCTCACGCCCCCGCTCACCGATCAGCCCCACCACGATGATGTCGGCCTCGGTGAAACGGGTCATCATGCCCAGCAGCACACTCTTGCCCACGCCGGTACCGGCGAACAGGCCCAGGCGCTGGCCACGGCCCACCGTCAGCAGGCCATTGATGCTGCGAATGCCCACGTCCAGCGGCTGGCTGATGGGGTCGCGGTTGAGTGGGTTGATGGTGGGGCCGTCCATCGGCACCCAGTCCTCGGCCTTCATCCCGCCCTTGCCATCCAGCGCCCGGCCGGCACCGTCCAGCACGCGACCGAGCATGCTCATGCCCATCGGCAGGCGGCCGCTTTCGGCCAGCGGCACCACCCGCGCACCGGGCGCGATGCCGGCAACGCTGCCCACCGGCATGAGAAACACCCGGTCACCGGCAAAGCCCATGACCTCGGCCTCGACCTGCACCGGATGGTAGCTGTCATCGTTGATCACCAGGCAGCGGCTGCCGACGGCAGCGCGCAGGCCCTCGGCCTCCAGGGTCAGGCCGACCATGCGCAACAACCGCCCCTCCACCACCGGCTGCGCCGGCAGGCTCACGGCCTCGGCATAGGTGCCCAGGCGCTTGCCGAAGCTGGTGCGGTCAAGGCGCATCGGGCGTGGCCTCGCTAGTGCCCGGGTCGCCAGCAAGGTCGACGTGCAAGTCTGGTGCGGCAGGGTGCAGGCCCTGGTCATGCAACTGGTCGAACAACTGGGTCATGGCCTTTTCGATGCGGGTCTCGACGGTGGCGTCGATACGGCTGTGCAACGTCTCGATGCGGCAACCACCGGGCAACAGGGCGTCGTCTTCGAGCAGGCGCCAGTTTTCCTCATGACGCTCGCGCAGGGCCTTGGCCAGCTCGAAGTCCTGCGGATTGACATGAATGCGGATGTTTTCGGCGCCCATCGGCAGCAGCTTGAGGGCCTCGCGCAGCACGTGGGTGATCTGGCTGGAGTCGGTGGCCAGCTCACGCCCGATCACCTCGCGGGTGATGCGGCTGACCATGTGCACCAGGGCCTTCTCGATCTGATTGTCCTGCTCGGCGATCGGGTCGAGCAGGTGGCCCATCAGCTGCTCCAGGCTCGCCAGCTTGGCGCTCAGGGCCACTTCGGCCTCCTGGCGGACCTTGAGCTGGGTGCTGTGAAACCCTTCGCGCTCGCCGGTGGCAAAGCCTTCGTTGTAGGCTTCCTGGCGAATGCTTTCGAGCTCTTCGAGGGTCAGCGGCTGGACTTCTTCCAGCGGCACTTCTTCGACTTCCTCGACGATTTCCGGCTCGGGTTCGGGCTCGGGTTCCGGCTCCGGGTCGAAGCTGGGCAGCGCCCAGCGGTCGAAGCCCTCGACGTCGCGGGCGGGGATCAGTTCACTCAGGTGCTCGTTGGTCGACATGATTCCACGCGTTCAATTGGGTAGGCGCCGGGGTGGTCGGCGATGCGGCTGCCAGGCACCGGCGTGTACCGCGTTGAGGCATCCGCCGGCAAGGCCGGCTCCTGTGGAGGAGCCGGAACCGGCGAACGGCTTTAGATCATTTCTTCGGCGCCCTTGCCGCCAAGCACGATCTCGCCGGCTTCGGCCATGCGCCGGGCAATGGTGAGGATCTCTTTCTGCGCCGTTTCCACGTCGCTGACCCGCACCGGGCCCTTGGCCTCGAGGTCGTCACGCAGCAGCTCGGAAGCCCGCTTGGACATGTTCTTGAAGATCTTGTCCTTGACCTTCTCGTCGGCGCCCTTGAGCGACACCACCAGCACGTCCGAGGACACTTCGCGCAACAGCGCCTGGATACCGCGGTCGTCGACATCGGCCAGGTTGTTGAAGACGAACATGAGGTCTTCGATCTGCTCGGACAGCTCGCCGTCGACGTCGCGAATCGCGTCCATCAGCTGGCCTTCGACCGAACTGTCGAGGAAGTTCATGATGTCGGCCGCGCGCTTGATACCGCCCAGTGTGGTGCGCGCCGCGTTGGAGTTGCCCGAGAACTGCTTCTCCAGAATCTGGTTGAGCTCCTTGAGCGCCGCCGGCTGCACGGTGTTGAGCGAGGAGACGCGCAGGATGATGTCCAGGCGCACCTTGTGATCGAAGTTGCCCAGCACCTCACCAGCCTGGTCGGGGTCCAGGTAGGCCACCACGATGGCCTGGATCTGCGGGTGCTCGTAGCGGATCACGTCGGCCACGGCACGCGGCTCCATCCACTTCAGGCTGTCCAGGCCGCTGGTGTTGCCACCCAGCAGGATGCGGTCGATCAGGCCGTTGGCCTTGTCCTCGCCCAGGGCCTGGGTGAGCATCTTGCGGATGTAGCCGTCGGAGCCGACACCCAGGCTGGTCTGGTCGCCGACGATCTCGACGAACTCGCTCATCACCTGCTCGACCTGTTCACGATGGACGTTGCCCATCTGCGCCATGGCCACGCCGACCCGCTGCACTTCCTTGGGGCCCATGTGGCGCAACACCTGCGCCGCGTCGGTTTCACCCAGCGACAGCAGCAGGATGGCCGCCTTGTCAACACGGGTCAGTTTGGCGGTAAGGGCTCGATTATCACTCATCGGCGTTGATCCACTCTTTCACGACCTGGGCCACACGACCCGGGTCTTCGGCCACCAGGCTCTTGATTGCGTTCAGCTGAGCGTCGTAACCCTCGCTCGGGCTAGGCAACAGAATGCTTTGCGGACCACCCAGGCTGACGCGGTCGTTGGCCAGATCGCCATCCAGACCGAGCATGCCGCCCAGTTCCATGTCGCCATCGGCACCGGCGCCCTGCTTGCCGTTGCCGGTGATGTTGTTGAGCACCGGGCGCAGCACGCCGAACACCAGCACCAGGATGAACAGCACGCCCATGACCTGCTTGATGATGTCCCAGAACCACGGTTGCTGGTAGAACGGAATCTCGGTGAACACTTCGCCACGGTCGGCGGCGAATGGCACGTTGATCACGCTGACGCTGTCACCGCGGCTGGCATCGAAGCCGACGGCGTCCTGCACCAGGCGCGTGAAGCGCGCCAGGTCTTCGGCCCCCCATGGAGCGCGGGTCGACTCGCCAGTGGCCGGGTCGAGCTTGACCTGGTCGTCGACCACCACCGCGACCGACAGGCGGCTCAGGCGCCCCTGCTGCTGGCGGGTGTGGCTGATGGAACGGTCCAGTTCGAAGTTCTTGGTCGACTGCTGACGCTTGTCGGCCGGGTACGGTGCGAGCATCGGCTGGCCGGTGGCCGGGTCCATGATCTGCTGGCCGTTGGCGTCCAGCAGCGGCTGGCCTGGTTGCACCATGCCCGCGGCAGCCTGTGCCTGACCGGTCTGCTGTGGCGCAGTGGCCGGGCCGGGTGGCTGGTTGCTCAGGGCACCAGGCACGCCCTGCGGGCCCATGCTGCTGGAGCGTTGTTCGTTCACCGACTGCTCGCTGCGCAAGGCAGGCTGGTCGGGGTTGAACTGTTCGGAGGTGGACTCGACCGCACTGAAGTCGACGTCGGCGGAGACTTCGGCCTTGTAGCGGTCGTTGCCCAGCACCGGCAACAGAATGTTGTGCACGCGCTGGGTGAGCATGCCTTCCATGCGGCGGCTGTAGTCGAACTGCTTGCCGGCCATGGTCAGCTCGGAGTTCTCGCCCTGGTCGGACAGCAGGTTGCCCTTCTGGTCGACCACGGTCACCTGGGACTTGTTCAGTTCCGGAACGCTGGACGCCACCAGGTTGACGATGGCCGCCACCTGGCCGGGCTCGAGGCCACGCCCCGAATACAGCTCGACCAGTACCGAGGCACTGGGCTTGCGCTCGTCGCGCACGAACACCGAGCTTTTCGGAATGGCCAGGTGCACGCGGGCACCCTTGACGTTGTTCAGGCTGGAGATGGTACGCGCCAGTTCACCTTCCAGGCCGCGACGATAACGGGTGGCCTCCATGAACTGGCTGGTGCCCAGCCCCTGCTCCTTGTCGAGCAGTTCGAAGCCGACGTTGCCATCGCCTGGCGCCACGCCGGCCGCGGCAAGTTTCAGGCGCGCACGGGAGAGGTCTTCGGACTTGACCAGCAGCGCCCCGGAGCTGGGCTCGACGTTGTAGGCGATGTCGGCGGCGGACAGGGTGTCCATGACCTGCTTGGTGTCCATGCCGGCAAGGCTTGGGTACAGCGGGCGGTAATCGGGCTGCTGCGACCACAGCACCACGGCAAAGCCGATCGCCACGCTCGCCGCCAACCCGACCAGCAGGCCGACCTGACGCAGCATGGGCATCTCTGCGATGTTTTCCAGAAAGGACATGCCGAACAGCGGCGGCTTGGGCGCCGGGCTGCCTTTGGCGGGCACGTTATCAACGACTGCTTCGGCCATGACTCAATCTCGCCCTTATACCGGCATCTGCATGATGTCTTGATACGCCTGCACCAGCTTGTTGCGCACCTGGGTCAAGGCCTGGAACGACACGCTGGCCTTCTGCGAGGCGATCATCACGTCGGTAAGGTCGACGCCGCTCTTGCCGATCTCGAAGGCGTTGGCCAACTGGGTGGACGCCTGCTGGGTATCGCTGACCTTGTTGATGGCCTGGCCAAGCATGTCGGCAAAACCGCTCGAGCCAAGCTCTGGCGCAGGGGCAGCCTTCGACATCGACATGGCGTCCGCCTGCATGGCCCGCATGTCCAACATCAATCGATTAAATTCAACACCTTGGCTCATTGACTCTTCTCTCCGACGACCCGCATTTTTTTGACACTACGCAGCGGACAGGCAGAACTTAGCAACAAGAGTGCCAGCTCTACCCCCAGGACCAACAAAAACGACCGGTTATGGCGTCACACGCCGCTGGCGTAGAGACTCGCCTCCACATCCAGGCCGGCATCACGCATCTGTGCCAGCTTGTAGCGCAAGGTGCGCGGGCTGATGCCCAGACGCTCGGCAGCCTCCTTGCGGCGCCCGCGCTCGGCGCGCAGGGTATCTATGATCATCTGGAACTCGTGGCGGCGCAGGTCATCCCCCAGCCCGGCTGGTTCGGCCGGCTCGGCCAGCACCGGCACCGGCTCTACGGGCGATGCCGCCAGCAACGGGAGCACCCCGGCCAGGCAGAAGTCCGCCGCCTCGATCACCCCGCCCTGCTGCAGGATCAGCGCCCGCTGGATGGCGTTGTCCAGCTCGCGCACGTTGCCCGGCCACGGATAGCCTTGCAGGCAGGCCTGGGCCTGGGCCGACAGGCGCACGGGGGCATGCTTCATTTTATTGACGTGTCGCGCCAGCAGACGCTCGGCCAGCGGCAGAATGTCGGCGCTGCGCTCGCGCAGCGGTCGCCAGGCCAGCGGGAACACCGACAGGCGATAGAACAGGTCTTCGCGAAACCGCCCCGCCGCCACTTCGCCGGCAAGGTCGCGGTTGGTGGTGGCGACCACGCGGATGTCCAGCGCGATCGGCTTGCGCCCGCCTACCCGCTCGACCTCGCGCTCCTGCAGCACCCGCAGCAGCTTGGCCTGCAGCCCCAGCGGCATTTCGGAAATCTCGTCGAGCAGCAGCGTGCCACCGTCGGCCTGCTCGAACTTGCCTGGCTGGGCGGCTATCGCCCCGGTGAACGAGCCCTTTTCATGTCCGAACAACGTGGCTTCGAGCATGTTGTCGGGGATGGCGGCGCAGTTGATGGCCACGAATGGCTGGTCGGCACGCAGGGACTGCTGGTGAATGTAGCGCGCCAGCACCTCCTTGCCGGTGCCCGATTCGCCGGAAATCAGCACGGTGGAATCACTGCGCGCCACCCGCGCGGCCAGTTCGAGCAACTGCGCACTGGCAGGCTCGCGCGCCACCGGACCGTCGGCGTCCGCGCCGCTGGCAACGCCCAGGGCATGACGGGCCACCAGGTCGAGCAAAGCGCGCGGCTCGAAGGGCTTGACCAGATAGTCCGCAGCGCCCTGGCGCATCGCATCCACTGCACGCTCAACGGCGGCGTGCGCGGTCATCAGCAACACCGGCAACTGCGGCTGGCGGGCCCGCAACGCGGCCAGCAACTGGTGGCCGTCCATGCCCGGCATGTTGACGTCGCTGACCACCAGGCTGAAGGGCTGACTGGCCGCCACTTCCAGCGCTTCTTCGGCCGAGCCCACCGCGTGATAGGCAAAGCCACCCAGCTCCAGGGTATCGGCCAGGGCCTGGCGCAGTACGCGGTCATCCTCGACCAGCAGAACCTTGATCGCCCTCATGCCGTTGCCTCCAGCG
The DNA here is from genome assembly GCF_024355235.1 of Pseudomonas sp. S12(2018). Classification (NCBI taxonomy): domain Bacteria; kingdom Pseudomonadati; phylum Pseudomonadota; class Gammaproteobacteria; order Pseudomonadales; family Pseudomonadaceae; genus Pseudomonas; species Pseudomonas sp. S12(2018). The sequence continues at coordinate 49,471 of NZ_QLAD01000010.1, read as the reverse complement.
GTGCGCCGATCAGCGGCAGGGTCACCAGCGCGCAGGTACCGCGCCCGGGGCGCGAGCGCAGCTGCACGGTGCCCTGGTGTGCTCGGGCAACCGCCATCACCACCGCCAGGCCAAGCCCGGTGCCAGTGGCCTTGGTGGTCAGGAACGGCTCGCCCAGGCGCGCCAGCAATGCACTGTCGATGCCCGGCCCGGCATCGCTGATGCACAGGCGCAGGCTTTGCCCGCGACGATACAGGTGTACCTTGAGCCGAGCAGCGCCGGGCGCGGCCTGCAGGGCGTTTTCAATGAGATTGAGCAGCGCCCCCACCAGGGTGTCGCGGTTGCACAGCAATTCACCCAGGTGGCTGTCGCACTGCCAGCGCACAGCATGCCCCTGTACATGTACCTGCGCGGCCTGCTGCAGCGCCTGGAACAACGCCTTGGGGGTCACGCGGTCGGTCAGCGGCAGTTCCCCGCGGGCGAACACCAGCATGTCGCGTACCTGGTGCTCGAGTTCGTGCAGACGCTCCTTGAGGCTGCCGGCAAAACGCTGACGGGTGTCCAGCGGCAGGTCCTGCTCGGCCAGGTGACTGGCATACAGCAAGGCGGCCGACAGTGGCGTGCGGATCTGATGCGCCAGCGAGGCCACCATTCGCCCCAGGGTCGACAGGCGCTCGTGCCGCGCCAGCTGGCTTTGCAGGTGGCGGGTTTCGGTGAGATCGGTCAACAGCACCAGCTGGCCCGGCTCGGCATCCAGCGAGCGGGTAGCGATCGACAGGCGGCGACCATCGCGCAGCGACACTTCGTGGCCGTCGTCCTCGCGCGGCGCAAAGCTGCGGGCGATCACCTGACGCCACAGCTCGCCCACCAGCGGCTGGCCCAGCAGTTCGACGGCGGCCGGGTTGGCCTCGCGCACGCGGCCCTGGCCGTCGATCACGATCACCCCGCCGGGCAACAGCGACAGCAGGTTCTGCAGGCGGTTGGCCAGTCGCTCCTTCTCCGCCAGCTCCGCCATGCGCTGCGCACTGACCACGGCCAACTCCCCCTTGAGCTCGGTGACACGGGCCTCGAGCAGGTTGTAGGACTGGCTCAGTTGGGTCGACACCTGGTCGAACAGGGCAAACGCCTGCTCGAGCCCCTGACGACTCTGCTGTTCGGCGGCGTCAGAACGCCTGGGCTCGGCGGCGGGGATGTGGGCGGCGTGGGGCATGGGTTGCTCTCTCGCATGGCTCACCGTCATAAAACGGTATGTTGCCAGCGGTATAGCAATAGACGTGCCGGATACTTTGACGGGGGGTTGCCAGCAGCAGCGGCGCGCCGCCCAAAGCCAGCAAGGGCAGGCTTTACAGCCCTGTGGAAAATAGGGGTATTGCGTTCGGCAGGCCCCGGTCGGGGCCTGCCGGCAGGAAGCAGGCGTCAATCCTCCGCCTGTTCGTCTCCATCGCGACGGCTCATGCCGTACTTGCGCATTTTTTCCACCAGCGTGGTGCGGCGGATGCGCAGGCGCTCTGCGGCACGCGCCACGATACCGTTGGCATCGTCCAGCGCCTGCTGGATCAGGCCCTGCTCGAGGCTGCCCAGGTAGTCCTTGAGGTCGAGACCTTCGGGCGGCAACATCGCATGGTTGCTGAAATTGGGCGTATGGCCGTTGATTGCCACGCGCTCTTCCAGGTCCGAGCGCAGGCTGTCGACCAGTTGCTCGTCTTCATCATCGACGTAGCGGAACTTCTTCGGCAGCTCGGACACGCCGATCACGCCATACGGGTGCATGATCGCCATGCGCTCCACCAGGTTCGCCAGCTCGCGCACGTTGCCCGGCCAGCCATGGCGGCACAGCGACATGATCGCGGCGGAATTGAAGCGGATCGACCCCCGCTTCTCGTGCTCCATGCGCGAGATCAACTCGTTCATCAGCAGCGGAATGTCTTCGACCCGCTCACGCAGCGGGGCCATCTCGATCGGGAACACATTGAGGCGGTAGTACAGGTCTTCGCGAAAGCTGCCCACCTCGATCATGCTCTCGAGGTTCTTGTGAGTGGCGGCGATGATGCGCACATCGATGCTCTGGGTCTTGTTGCTGCCCACACGCTCGAAGGTGCGTTCCTGCAGCACGCGCAGCAGCTTGACCTGCATCGGCAGCGGCATGTCGCCGATTTCATCGAGGAACAGGGTGCCGCCATTGGCCAGCTCGAAACGCCCGGCACGGCTGGTGATGGCGCCGGTGAACGCCCCCTTCTCGTGACCGAACAGTTCGCTTTCGAGCAGCTCGGCCGGGATCGCGCCGCAGTTGACCGGCACAAACGGCGCTTCACGGCGCTTGGAATGGTAGTGCAGGTTGCGCGCGACCACTTCCTTGCCGGTACCCGACTCGCCGAGGATCAGCACGCTGGCGTCGGTGTCGGCCACCTGCTGCATCATCTGGCGCACATGCTGGATGGCGCGGCTGGTACCGACCAGGCTACGGAACAGGTTGGGCTCGCGCTGACGACCGCGCTCGCGGGCCTGGTCGTACATCTCGCGATAGACCTGGGCACGGTGCAGCGAATCGAGCAGCTTGCTGTAGCTGGGCGGCATCTCCAGGTTGGAAAGCACCCGGCGGCGCAGGTCCTCGGGCAACTCGGCAGAAGATATTTCACCCAACAGCAATACCGGAAGGAACTCATCCCAGGCAGCCACGGTCTTAAGCAAGCCCAAAAGGCTTGCCGGAGCGTTCACGGTGCCGACCAGGACACAGAGTACTTCACGGCTGGATGACAACGACTGAACGACCTGCTGCCAATCGTGGCTGGAGCAGGAAAGATTTTCTTCGCCAAGAAAATTCAGCACCACCGCCAGGTCGCGGCGGCGAGCGTCATCGTCATCGATCAGGAGAATTTTGGTTTCACGCCACATGCAATCGAAACTTCCCTAGTCAACTCGACACCCAATGTGGGCATGCTCGACATCCATTCCGACTGGAGCGGTCAGTGATCGGACGTCTGAAATTAGAAAACAGCCACTAGTTAAGTCAAAAAATCGTACACAGTCAAATTTATGGCGCACTGCATTTTCGAACCGTCCAGCGTCAGCTGAACAGATGGTATACCTTTGCGGCGTTTTTCGCTTGGCGGATCTGCGTCATCTCGTCGACTATTGTTTGACGTTCACCACTTGCAACATCAATTAGTTGGCGGTAGACGTCGAGCAACTCCTCAAGACTGGTGCGCAGAACCTGTTCATTGGTCGATGCCTCGGCCAGTACGTCCTCGACGCAAACACGGCAGCTCAGGTCCAGTTCGGTGATCGTTTCCCAGTCGCGGCTGGCCAATGCCCCGAGCAGGGCTTCGCGGGTTTGTTCGATACGTTCGAGCACGGCACTCATGGCGTTCTCCTAGACGTCGGCGACCTGATCGCCGATCGCGTCCCAACCTTCCTTGACGGTAATCAGCAGGCGTGCGACTTCATTGAGGATCTCCGGGTCGTTCTGCACGTTGGCCTCGACCAGGCGCCTGCTCATGTAGGCGTACAGCCCATCGATGTCGGCCAGTGCCTCGGCCTGGTTTTCGAGGTCGAGCCCTTCGCGCAGACCGCCGATGATCCCGATGGCCTTGCCGATCAGGATGCCCTTCTGGGCCAGGTCATTGCGCGCGATTGCACCTTTGGCCTGCGCGATGCGATCCAGCCCGCCCTGCATGAGCATCTGCACGAGACGGTGCGGGCTGGCCTCGGAGGTCTGCGCCACGCCGTTGACTTTCTGGTACTGCCGAAGGGCCAACATAGGGTTCATGTTCTACCTCGTAACAAACGAAAAGGTTCATATACCGCCTGTATCGCCTGCGGGTCAAAAAACTTTAACCCCGAAAACGAAAAGCCCGGAGCACCCGAAGGGGTGCTGCCGGGCTTTTTTGCGGCCCCTGCTATCAGGAGTTCTTCTGCTGCGCTTCGATCGAGGCGAACATCGAGGCAATGTTCTTGCGCTGCGCCTCGAGCTTGCCGACCAGGGTATCCATGGCCACGTAGCGTTTGGTCAGCGACTCGGTCAGCGACGCAATGCGCCGATCCAGGGCCTCCTGCTGGTTCTCGAGGTCTTTCTGCAGCCTGTCCAGGCCGTTCTTTCGCGAGTCGAGAATGCCACCGGTCTGCAGGTACGGTTCGATCGCCTTGTTCATGTGCGCGAACACGCCATTCTTGCCGGTGAAAAGCTCCTGCACGTCGGCACCGAGCTTCTTGTCCTTCATCGCTGCGTCGTACTTGACGGAGTTGAACTCGAGGGTACCGTCCTTCTGGGTGTTGATACCCAGCTGGCTGAGGGTGGTCAGGCGGGTACCGTCCGACTCGGTCGCCAATTGGCTGCGCAGGTCGCTCAGCAGCGAACGGGTGGTCGGGTCGTTGGTCAACGGGCCCAGCACGGTGTTGCCATCGGCATCCTTGCTCACGGAGGTCAGGTTGGTGACCGCCTTGATCAGGGTGTTATAGGCATCGACATAGGCCTGCACCGATTTTTTCAGGCCATCGGTGTTCTCACCCACCGTAACCTGTACAGCCTTGCTGGCGTCGGGGCCGGTTGCCTGAAGCAGGTCCAGGCTGATGCCACTGATGGCACCGGTGACGGTATTGCTCTTGCTCGTGACCGGCAGGCCGTCGACGTACAGTTTTGCGTCCTTGGCCGGCTCACCGATGTAGCCGGCACCGTCACCAACCATCTTCTCGCCCGGCGCGATCTTGAGCGCGTCGATGGTGCCGTCGACGGAAATGTCCGTACCCTCACCGGTCTTGGTCGAACTGAACACCAGGCGCGAACCGTCTGCACCATTGACCAGGTTGGCAGTGATGCCTTTCTCGGACAGCGACGAGTTGATGGTGTCGCGCACGGACTGCAAGGTTGCACCAGGGCCGACCTTGACGGTGTGGGTGACACCGTCCTGGGTAATCAGCAGGTCACCTTCGGGAATCGGCGTGGTGGCACCGGTGTCGAAGTTCTGGCTGGCCACCTTGGACGAGGTGGCCAGGTTGTCGACACGGATCGTGTAGGTACCAGGCACCGCGGTATTGTTGGAGGTTGCCTTGATCGCGGCGTCGTTGCTGGACGTTGCCGCATAGGCATTGAACGACGGCGCGAGGGGATCATTGAGCTTCTTCATCGCCGCCTGATAGACAGACAGCGCGCTCTTGAGCGATGCGACACCAGAAAGCATGGCCGAGTTGTTGGCAGTCTGGCGTTTGATCTGGTTGGCTTTCGGATCGGTTTCAGACGCCACCAGCGTGCTGACGATCTTGTTGATATCGACCCCAGAACCCAGACCGGTGCCCGGTAAAATTGAACTCGCCATTGCTATTCCCTCTTGGTTGCGCGCCGCCCCTAGCCGATCAAGGCTAGCGAACGTGCTGCTCGGACGCCAGCATCAGACCTTGGCGTTGAACAGCAGGCTGTTAACATCGCTCAGACTGTGGGCAATTCTCAACGCCTCTTCCGAAGGAAGTTGGCGGATCAGCTCACCGGTTTCACTGGCGATGACTTTAACTACAATTCGGCCGGATTCTTCATCCGTGGAAAATTCGAGATTGCGACGCGACGAGGCGAGAAACTTCTCGATGTCCTTGAGCGCGTTCTTGACCTTCTCAGCTTCGGTCAGGCCGCTGTCGGCGCTTTCCTTCGCTGGCTTGATGGATTCGACAGCCTCCACGGGCTTGACCGCAGGGCGCTCGGTGGGCTGCTCCACAGGCTTTGCAGCCTGGTAGGACAGGTTCAGCTTGACGCTCATATCCATGCCAACCACCTCTCAATGCAAAAGGCGGGGGAGCGCCACAGGTGCACTCCCCCGCCGATAACCATCAGGCGATTACTGAAGCAGTTTCAGTACGGCGGATGGCAGTTGGTTGGCCTGGGCCAGAACCGAAGTCGAAGCTTGTTGCAGAGTCTGCTGCTTGGTCAGCTGAGCGGTCTCGGCAGCGAAGTCGGTATCTTGTACACGACCACGGGCAGCGTCGGCGTTTTCGTTGATGTTCTGCAGGTTGTTGATGGTGCTGGTCAGACGGTTCTGAACGGCACCCAGTGCAGCACGGCCTTCACCGATGGTCTTGACCGCAGCATCGATCGCGTCCATTGCAGCCGAGAAGTTGGTCTCGGCAGTGGCGCTGTCGCTACCGGCGATGGTGATGGCGTTGGTGATACCCAGGTCGCTGGCCAGGTACTTGCCGGTCAGGTCGATGCTGATCTGGTTGATGCCACCGGTTTCCGAACCGACCTGGAAGGTCATGGTGCTGGCGGAACCGTCCAGCAGGTTCTTGCCGTTCAGCTGGGTGGACTGAGCGATACGGGTCAGCTCGTCACGCATCTGAGCGAACTCGGAGTTCAGCGAGTCACGGTTGTCCGAATCGTTCGAGTCGTTTCGCGATTGCAGAGCCAGTTCACGCATACGCTGCAGGATGTTGACCTGCTCTTGCATCGCGCCTTCAGCGGTCTGGGCGATCGAGATACCGTCGTTGGCGTTTTTGATTGCCATGGTCTGACCGCGGATCTGCGAGGTCATACGGGTAGCGATCTGCAGGCCAGCGGCGTCGTCTTTGGCGCTGTTGATTTTCAGGCCGGAAGACAGGCGAGTCATCGAGGTGCTCAGGGCGTCGGAAGCGCGGTTCAGGTTTTTCTGAACGTTCAGCGACGTGACGTTGGTGTTTACGGTTAATGCCATGACGAATTCCTCGTTTGTGGGTATTGCGGCTTCCGGCCCTGGCAAGCGCCGGGTGTGGCCTAGAGAACCTTCGTAATAGTTATCGTCGTCTGTGCAGGTTGCTTTAGGGGTTTTTTGAAAATTTTTACTGGCACCCTGCCACTCCAATGAAATCAAGGGTTTGACGCCAGCTTTATGGCCCCTGCGGCACAGCCTTGGTTGTGGCATACCGCAAAGGCAAAAAAAAGCGCCACCTTCAAGGCAGCGCTTCTGTAGACGGGAGGTCGGTTCAGTCCCGACGCTCGATGATTGCCGAGCCCCACGACAGGCCCACGCCAAAACCGCTCAAGGCCACACGCCTGTGCTGGGTGCCCAGTACGTGCTTTTCCAGCAGCAACGGAATGCTCGAGGACACCGTGTTGCCGGTCTCGACCATGTCCTTGACGAATTTCTCGATGGTTTCGGGCTTGTCTTCCTCGAAGCGGCGCGCCACGGCATCGACGATTGCCGCACTGCCCTGGTGAATGCAGAACAGGTCGATGTCGTTGGCCCCCAGATTGCTCGCCTCGAGCAACTGACGCAGGTGCGCAGGTACCTTGAGCAACGCGAAGTTGAACACCTGGCGACCGTTCATGAAGAACACCCCGTCATTCACCTTCAGGTGCTCTGCGCCGCCACCGTCGGTGCCAAAGCTCGATTTGCCCAGTTGCCAGGCCGCGTCCTCGCCCATCCAGGTGACCGTGGCAGCATCACCGAACAGCATGGTGGTGTTGCGATCTTCCGGATCGACGATCTTGGAATAGGGATCGGCGGTGATCAGCAGGCCGTTCTTCAGCCCCGCCGCCTCCATGAAGCCCTTGATGGCATAAAGGCCGTAGACGTAACCGGAACAGCCCAGGGAAATGTCGAAGGCCGCCACATGGGTGGGCAAGCCAAGCTTGTGCTGGACGATCGCGGCAGTGTGCGGCAACCCTTCGGCGTCGCCGTTCTGGGTGACCACGATGAGCACATCGATCGACTCCGGGGACAACGAAGGATTGGCAGCGAACAGGACCTTGGCGGCCTCTACACACAAGTCCGAGGTCTCCTGACCTGCCTCCTTGCGCGGCAGAAAGGTCGAACCGATCTTGCCCAGAATGAAGTCCTGATCCTTGCCGAATTTCGCACCCTGGGCGTAATTGTTCAGACCCTCGACAGGTACGTAACTCGCGATACTTTTGATGCCAATCATTGTGGCTTCCCGATAGATATGCGGATTTTCACGGGCCTCACTCCCCTGCAGGCAAGGGATCTCACGCAGCGCCGCTCCAGGCCACCTGCACCGCCCGCTGATTCATTAGCTTAGAGATGCACGTTTCGACTGCCAAGTCACGGCATTGTACGCGAACCAGGGCGATGCTTGTGCACAGCACTTCACGGTCACGTGAGGACGGCCAGGTCGGGAAGGCCCGACCGCCCTGCAAAACCACTCAGCCCGCCAGCCAGGCCGCGCGCCACAGCGCCAGGCGCTCGCCCTCGAGCAGCCAGTCGCGCCGCACGCTGGCCTGCAGCACCTCGCCCAGGCTGGCGGAAGCCTGCGGGTCGCCCAGGTGCAGGCGGATCGCGGCCAGCCAGTCGGCCGTGGTGTTGGCCACGCGGGTCAGCGGCAGCACATCGACACCGGCAAAGCCCGGCACATTGCTGCAGATGATCGGGTAGCCACAGGCGGCGTACTCCAGCAACCCCGGGTTGCCCGAGCAGGCATTGAGCAGGCTCTGGGCCATGGGCGCCAGCGCCAGGTCCAGGTTGAGCGCGGCCAGCGCTGCGGCCTGCCGTTCGGGGGCGACGGCGGCGTGTACCTCCTTCATGTAGGGGCGCAGGGCCTCGGGGCAGTCGCCCAGCGCCACCCACTCCACCTCCGCGGCCAGCGTCCTGACCACATCGACCAGCAGGTCGGCATCCACCGCCCCGGCCCAGCCGACACGGGGCTTGCTGCCCATGCCACGCTTGCCCTGGAGATTGCGCCACCATCGGCCCGGCAAGCTGGCCTCCAGCACACGAATATCGTCGTGCTGGCCTGCCAGCACCTCGGCCAGCGCGGGCGCAGGCACGATGATGCGATCGGCGAGGATCACCGCGCTCTGCAAGCGCTGGCTGATTTCGTCGGCGCCAAACCCGGCATGCGCGCCCTGCAAGCGCATCTGCGGCAGATAGCCGTCCACGTCGAGCACCTTGAACGCCCGCGAGAACGCCCGCAGGCGCCGCATGGCCAGAAGTTGCGCGTCATCGAGCGGGCGCTGCAGCAGCACGGTGTCCGGTGCGTAGCGCTCCAGCTCCACGGCAGACAGCAGGTGCGGCGTGACCAGCCCGTCCACCCACCCCGCCTCGCGCAGCGCCTTGAACGGCTCGACGATGCGCTGCTGGCCGGCGCCCTGCAGGTCGGCCGGGTGAGCCAGCAACATGGGCAGCGGGTGCCAGCTTTTCAGCGGGTTCCACACCAGCGAGTTGTTCGCCCGGACAAAGCCACCCGGCACCTGCAACGACAGGTTGGCGTTGTATGCCGGATCGCGGGCCAGGCGTGGCAGCCAACGGGCCAGCAGAGCGTCCTCCTGCTCCGTGGTCGCCGCGTCGCGCTCGCAAGCGTCCATCAGCAATTGCACATGGGGCGTCCAGACGTTCAGGTAACCGGCCTCCTGCAGCTTCAGGCACAGGTCGACATCCACCCAGCGGGCCAGCAGCGGATCTTCGGCAAAGCCGCCGGCCTCGAGGAACAGCGCCCGGCGCAGCATCAGGCATTCGCCACTGAGCGCCGAACAGTCCTGATCGACCTGCAGCCGCCCCATGTAACCGGCCTGCTGATGATCGACCCCGTCGAATGCCGAGCCCACCAGGCCGGTGAGCCCCAGCACCAGGCCGGCATGCCGGACCTTGCCGTCGGCCGCCAGCAGCTTGGCCCCCACCGCGCCCACCTCGGGCCGCTGGGCGTGATTGAGCAATTGCTGCAGCCAGTCGCGCGCGAGGATCCCCGCACGCGCATCCAGCCACAGCAGGAAATCGCCACGGGCCTGCTGCGCCGCGTGATTGCACATGGCAACCCGCGACTGGCCGGCAGCATAGTGCAGGACCTGAATCTGCTCACCGCCGATCTGCTCGACCATCGCCAGCCATTCACGGGCAGCCTCGTCCAGGGCAGACGGCGCCAGCAACAGCACTTCGAAGCCGCCAGCCAGCGTCGTGTTCTCCAGCAAGGTTTCGATGCAGCGCTGGAAGTGGCCGACGCTGCCTTCCAGGGCGATCAGGATACTCACCGAGGCGGCCTGGGCATGCCCGTAATCGAGACGATAACGGCCCGGCGACGACGCCAGCACCGCGACCTGCCCCTGCGTGTAACCGCGGGCCTGGAGGTGGCGTTCCAGCACCGCGCGCTCGTGGGCGCAATCACGCAACGGCAGGGCCTCGCCGATCAGCAACGGCTCGGCGACATGCCCCACGCAGCCCAGGCCCTGCTGTTCGACCAGACGCAGCTGGTACTCCAGCTCGAAGGCCCGAGCGCAGTCGAGGGCGAAGCCGCCCCGTTGCAACAAGGCCTGGCGCTGGTACAACCAGTGCCGCGACAGACTCGCCGGGAAACTCAGCAGCAGGTCGAGGTTGAAATCCGGTCGCAGTGCGATGTCGGTGCTGCCGTTGGTCGCGCGCATCGCTTCATCAGCCATGTACGCCAGGCAACCGGCCTCGGCACCGACAAGCTCGAGTGCCGCGATCAGCAGGCCCGAGGCCGTGAATTCGACGCCCGCCTCCACGATCAGGAACCAGTCGCACCGGCTGTGCTGCAGCGCAGTATTGATGGCTTCAGCTTGCCGCTCCCGGGCACAGGGCACATGCCGTACCTGCGGGTCGGCCAACGACTGGTTGCCAAGCACGCTGACCTCAAGGTGCGGGTACAGGCAGCGCTGCGTACCCAGGCTGGCCAGGGTGGCGGCCAGGCGCTGGCGATCATCACCGTCATCCAGCACAAGCACACCGATGACCGGCATCGGCTGGCTGTCGAGGCGCTCGTTGATCAGGCGCAGCTGCTGGGCATCAGGGTGGCGCTCGCGCAACCAGGGCAGCACGCCCAGGTTCAGGTCCGCCGCTTCGAGCGCGGCCGCGGCCTGGGTCTTGGCAATGAACGTATCCAGCTGCTGCCAGAACGGCAGCGTTGCCAGCACGTAGCGCTGCAATGCCCCCTCCACCCCTGCCCTGGCGGTGGCCAGCGCGTCCGGCTGGTCAAGCAGGGCAAAGCCGGCGCTGCCAAGGAAGCCGGTTTCGAGAAACGCCTGGTCGACACCACTACCGGGCATGAAGATCACCGGGCAGCCACACAGCACGGCGATCACGCAGGTCATCGACCATTCGTAGCTGTACATCACCTCGGCCGAGCGCAGCACCTGGGCCAGTTCATGAAGCGGCAGCGCATTGGCGATGCGCAGCAGCTGGATACCCTCGGGCAACAGCGAGTAGTCGATCTGCTCCAGGGGATGACGGTTCTGATACAGGTAGCAACCCCTGCGTGGCGTGCCCGCCGGCGGCGCCTTGAACAGGTCGATGTCGAGCACCGGCAGGCCCAGCAGGTCGGGGTTGGCGTGGCCGCGTTTTTCAGCCAGCGCCGGGCCGTAGTAGAACAGCAGGTCGGTGGGCGCGGCCTCCATCGACTTGCCGTTGATCAGCCCTTCGAAGTTAAGCAAAAAGCGCGAAACCACCCTGCGCCCCAGCGGGTTGCCGACCACCACCTCCGGATACACGGCGATGGCCACCTTGCCCTGTTGCTGATGCCGCTGCTCGGTGGCGGCGTCGAGCAGCGGCGTCTTCAGGTTGGGGTTGACCACCTTGGGCCCGCACAGGTACGCCTCGCGCCCGTTCAGGTTGAGCACGTGACACAGGTAGTGCAGCGACACGATGCCCGAGGAGGTGTCCCGGTAGTCGGGCGCCATGATGTAGTAAGGGTGTTCGGGCTTGGCGAACATCAGGGTGTGTCGAAACAACGCCTGCTCAAGGACCTGCGCGTCGACCTGCGAGGCATGCGACATGGTGAAACTCCAATCTCTGATTAGGGGCGTGCTGCTGTCAGCGCGAGGCGCTCGAAGGCTTGTCCTGGAAAAAGCGCGCGATGCACGCACACACATGCGCCACCTGGCGGCTACGCATGTCGGAAAACAACGGCAGGCGCAACAGGCGCTGCGAGACATCCGTGGTGATCGGCAACTGGCCGCTGCTGCGCGCATAACGCAGGCCGGCTGGCGAGTCATGCAATGGCACATAATGGAACACCGCATTCACCCCATGCTCGCGCAGAAACGCGATCAACGCCGTGCGCTCTTCGACACTGCGCATCAGCAGGTAGAAGATGTGCGCGTTGGCCGGCTTGTCGTCCAGGGTACGCGGCAGCTGGAACAGACCATCGGCGGCCAGCGGTCGCAGCAGGCTGAAATACTTCTCGTACAGGGTCCGACGGTGCTTGTTGATGCGCTCGCCATGCTCGAGCTGCGCGTACAAAAATGCGGCCGTCAGCTCGCTGGGCAGGAACGACGAGCCGACATCCACCCAGGTGTACTTGCTCACTTCGCCGCGGCTGAAGGCCTTGCGGTTGGTGCCCTTCTGCCAGATGATCTCGGCCCGCTCGACCAGCCGCGGATCGTTGATCAGCAGGGCACCGCCCTCGCCGCTGATGACGTTCTTGGTTTCGTGAAAGCTCAGGCAGCCCAGGTGCCCGATGGTGCCCAAGGCGCGCTTGCGGTCGCGGGCCAGGATCGCCTGGGCGGCATCCTCGATCAGGAACAGGCCATGCTTTTCGCAGATCTGCGCCAAGACATCCATGTCGCACGGCTGCCCGGCGTAGTGCACTGCCACCACGGCCTTGGTCTTGTCGGTGATGGCCGCCTCGACCAGGCGCTCGTCCAGGTTCAGGGTGTCGTCGCGAATGTCCACGAACACCGGTACCGCACCGCGCAGCACGAAGGCATTGGCCGTGGAGACAAAGGTGAAGGACGGCATGATGACTTCGTCGCCCGGCCCGACGTCGGCCAGGATCGCGGCCATTTCCAGCGCAGCGGTGCACGAATGGGTCAGCAGCGCCTTTTCACAGCCCAGGTTGTTTTCCAGCCAGCCCTGACACAGCGTGGTGAATTCGCCGTCCCCCGCAATGGAGCCGTTCATGACCGCCTGGGCAATGTAGAACAGCTCTTTGCCAACCACGAACGGCTTGTTGAAAGGGATAACCTGTTTGCTCACGGTAACGCCTCCATCGCACGGCCCTGGGGCCGATACGATCTGTGTAGGTTTTTCAGGCGATCACAACGGCGCACCTGCGGCTTGAAAAGCCCGCCCGCCCTGCGATGGCTGTCAATAAACTGCCGTACCCCGGCATGATCCTGACGCGGCGCTCATGCCTGAGCGGGTCGGGCACAAAAAAGCCGGGCACGAAACCCGGCTTTTGCAAAACCCGCGCCATCAGCCCAGGTCGGCGAGCCACTCCAGCACCGGCGAACCACCGGCAGCGACCGAGCGCGACACATCGACACCAAACCGGCCGTCGATGATCACCCGGCTGCTGAACGCAGCCGGCCAACGGCCTTCCAGCGCCTGACAGGCCTGGGCATCCGGCATCGGCACCTGGTCGCTGAGCAACTGCGCCTGTGGCGCCCAGATCACCAGCAGGCCGGCATCGGCTGCCTTCAGGCACAGCTCGATGTCGGCACCGCCCTCGGCAGACAGGCCATCGCACTGCTCGAACAGTGCCTTGCGTACCATCAGGCAGTCAGCCGACACCGCCGCACAACTGCGGACCACGCCCGACCACAGCGACGCCTTGCTGTCGCGCGTCGACACCCCCAGCCAGGGCGACTGCACCTGGGCGCCGGCAAGCAGTTCGTAACCGGCATGGCTGATGGCGGCTTCGCGGTCCACCAGACGCGCACCCACCACGCCCACTTCAGGGCGCTGGGCCTGGTTGAGCAGGGCTTCGATCCAGGCCGGCGTCACCACCTGGCAACGGCTGGAGAGCAGCACCAGGTACTCGCCACTGGCGTTGACGGCAGCCAGGTTGATGAGCTGCGAGGCTGACTGCACGTGTTCGCCGGCCAGCAGCTTGACCCGCCCGCCAAACCCTTGCAGCGCAGCGACCGTGAGGTCTGCCAGGGTGTCGCGGCAGGCCACCAGCACTTCGTAGCGCGGGTAGCGGGTACGTTGCAGCACACTGACCACGCAGGCCTTGAGTTGCTCGAGGTCATCGTCGGCCGCGATCAGGATGCTCACCAGTGGCGTGGACTGATGGCGGAAGTCGATCTGCAACTGCCCCTCGCCTGCGTCATTGACCTGGCCACGGTAGCCCAGCGCCGCCAGGTGACGGTTGAGCGTGGACAGCGCGTCCTGGGCCATGCCCTCACGCCCGCCCCGACCGATCACCAGGTACTCGTCCATGTGTGCCAGGCAGTTCAGGCCGTTGTGCTCGACCAGACGCAGCAGCAGGTCGAACTCCACCGCCTGCGGGTAGGTTTCGCTGTAGCCGCCCAGCTCGACCACTGCCTCGCGACGTACCAGCCAGTGCTGCGACATCAGGTCGGGACGGCTGCGCAGCAAGTCCAGGTTGCCACCCTGGCGCACCACGCTGACCAGACGCCCGTCGGAGTCGCGCTGCACTTCGTTGGCGCAGATGGCCAGGCAGCCCGGGGCTGACGCCAGCTCCACCTGCAGGCGCAGCAAGCCGCCCACGGTCAGCAGGTCGCCGGCCTGCAGCAGCAACAGCCATTCGCTTGGTACCTGACGCGCCACCTGGTTCAGGTGGGAGACGAAATTGCCCGGCGTCACCTGGATGAAATGCAGGGTATCGCGTGGCGTGGTCACCACCGGCGGCTTGCCGGCCTTGAGCACGACCAGCTTGAAGTCGCGCAGGCCACTGGCCAACAGGCTGTCGAAGGTGTTCTGCAGTGCGCCGTTGTCGTCTTCCAGGTCGACAACCACGAAGGCGATCTGTGCAGCACGCTGCTTGTTCAGGTGGGCGACGATGCGCTGCTGGGTGGCGGCGTCCGGCGTGGCAGCGGCAATCGACTCCTGCACCAGGCCCGAGGCGGTGGCCCTGAGCCACGCGGCCGGGTCGATGCCCGGCAGACCATCCAGGCGTTCCAGCCATGCCTGCAGCTCGCGGGCATCGGCCTGGACGTCCTCATCCACCAGGGTCGCAAGCAGACGGCGGCAAACCTCGGGGGTGAACACCCCCAGGTCCAACGCTTGCCAGTAGCGTGCCCTCAGGGTATCGACGGTGTCGTTGGGGTGCTCGCGCAACAGCTCGAACTGGCTCACCCAGGTACCCTCGACCGCCTGCCGATGGGCCTGTCCCACAGGCCAGGCGTGCAACAGGAATTCCAGACCGGTCAGTACCTCGAACAACGGCGCATTGTAGTAAG
Source organism: Pseudomonas sp. S12(2018) (assembly GCF_024355235.1). Taxonomy (NCBI): domain Bacteria; kingdom Pseudomonadati; phylum Pseudomonadota; class Gammaproteobacteria; order Pseudomonadales; family Pseudomonadaceae; genus Pseudomonas; species Pseudomonas sp. S12(2018). Next base: position 34,428 of record NZ_QLAD01000010.1, on the reverse strand, counting down.
GCAGCTCGACAAACTGGCGCGGCTCGAACCTGCGCTCGGGCGCTGCATTCATGCCGCTCCAGGTGGAGGTGAACAGCAGATCGGTAGCAACACCACCCTGGGTGGCGCCAACGAACCGGTCGATGACGGTGAAGCCCTCATCGTCGGCGCATAGCCGAAGGTGGTCGGCGTCCCACTGGCGCAGCACGCGCACCGCACGCACTCGCTGCTCTTCGCGTTCGACCTGGCTCAGCCGGCTTTCGGCGTACTGCACCAACGCATCGGTCTGGTCCAGCCGCTTGAGCGCGCCCTGGCCGAGCATCGAGTACGACACCACCACCAGCCAGGTATCGAAATCGAGCCCGGCGGGCAAGCTCGACAGCACAGCCTGCAGCGTCGGCACTCGCACGAGCGCACGCCAGGCCGACTGTCCGCTGGCGGCATACTGCTCGATGGCAACACGTGCGTTTTCGCCAACGGCGGCATCAAGTGCATCGCCGATCTTGTGGTAGGCCACCTGCTTGCTGCCGGGGGCGTAGCCCAGCACGTAGCCCTGGGCCAACTGGCACTGCGGGTGCGCATGAAGATGCTCTGCCGCAGCCTCCAAGGCCTGAACACGGACAAAGTCGGTATCCAGCGCCAGGCTCACGAACGGCGTTGCAAGCTGCGAAAGCAGCGCCTGCAGCCCCTGGGTGCAGGCATCGCCAGTCAGGTTCGACGAGGCGTGCTCGACCACTGCACACGCGAGACCCTGCGTCTTGTAGTAATGCAGTGCGCGCTCGCGATAGCCCTGCTCTTCATGCCCCAGCAGCACGACCGTAACGTCTTTGCCCAACCCGGTTGCGTTGTCAGTCATAAAGCACCTACCTCTGTTGTTGGATGCCCGGCCAGGCGACTTGCCGGCCGGTGGAGGTCAATCGGCCAACCAGCCGTTGGCCCATTGCTGCAGATTGTGTGTATTGAGTACGTAGTCACGCAGTACCGCTTCGCGTAGCGCATCGCCCTGGCGATAACTGGCCTGCGGATCTGCCAGGTGCATGCGGATCGCGTCCAGCCACTGCTCGGTGGTGTTACTGGCGACCCGCGTACAGGGCAGGTAACCACCGTAGGCCTTGGTCTGGGTGCAGATCACCGGGAAACCGCAAGCACCGTATTCCAGCAGGCGCAGGTTGCTCTTGCAGTCGTTGAACAGATTCTGCTCGAGCGGCGCCAGCGCCAGATCGAGGTTCAGGCCCGCCAGCTTCTGCGGGTACAGGTGCAGCGGCACGCCGGCATGAAACTCCTTGATGTAGGGACGCAGCAGCGGCGGGCACATGCCGAAGAACACCCAGTCGACCTCATTGGCCAAGGTCTTGACCACCTCGGCCAGCAGTTCGAGGTCGCCGCGGTGACTGGTGCCGCCCGCCCAGCCGACACGCGGACGCGCCGACGTCTGGCGGCGCCCCTTCAGGCCGCCCCACAACGAGCGCGAGAGCATGTTGGGGACCACGCGAATATCCCGGTGCATGCTCGACAGCGCGTCGGCCAGTGGCTCGGTGGAGACCACCACCCGATCACACAGGGCGATACCGCGGCTGACCATTTCGCGCATGTTGCCGGGCATGTTGCGCCGGTGTTCATTCTTCTCGGGCACATCGATGATGTAGTCATCGATCTCGTAGATGCGCCGAGCCGAAGAAAGTCTCTGAATGCGCGCCATCTCCTCAAGCGAGCCGGTGGTATAGCGGCACTGCAGGATGATCACATCCGGCTTGCAACGCTCAAGCTCCACCATGCTCGGCAGCACATAGTTCAACTGTCCCTGTATCCAGCCGGCCCGTTCCAGCTCCTTGAACGGCTGGCTGACGCGATAGTGTCCGACCGCAGTGGTGTTGATTGGCAAGGCCATGACAAAAGGCAGCACCGGCTGGATGAACGGCACCCATCCCTCGCGCAGGCCCGGCTCCAGGTTGAAACTGGCCATGCGCAAGCTGAGGTTGTGGTTGTACGCCGGGTCATTGGCCACGCGCGGCAGCCAGCGCTCGTAGAAGCTGTCCTTGTGCTGCTCGTCCAGGGCCACCGTCTGCGAGGTGGCCTTGGCAACCACCGCAAAGGGAGTCCAGACGATCAGATAGCCATGGTCGCGCATACGCAGGCAAAGGTCGGCATCACTCAAGCCGGTCGAGAAGGTTTCGCCGTCCAGACCGCCAAGCTGGTCGAACAGCTCGCGACGTACCATCAGGCAGACGCCACTCACGGCGCTGTAGTTCTGCACGCAGGCCAACCGATTCATGTAGCCATTGGCGTCTGCGGGCTGGCCGAAAAACGGACTGCTGGCAACACCGTGCAGCCCCAGCACCAGGCCTGCTCCGGTCACGTTGCCAGTCTGGTTGCACAATTTTGGCCCGACGATGCCGACCTCTGGACGCTGGGCCTGACCTACCAGTTCATCAAGCCATTGCGCGTCGAAAAACACGCAGTCCGAATCGAGCAACAGCAGGTAGCTGCCACGTGCCTGCAGGCTGGCCTGGTTGTAAAGCGCCGGGCCATTCGCCGAGGCTACCGGCACAATGCGCAACTGCTCGCTGCCAAGCCCCTGCATTGCAGCCAGCCAGCCTTGTACCGGCATCGACTCACGACCACTGACAGCAATCAGGATCTCGTAGTTGCGGTAGGCGGTGTGCTCGAAAATCGATTCGACGCAGCGCGTCAGTGCCTTTACGTCATCGCCTGCGGCAACGATGATCGACACCGCCGGCGTATCGGCATGTCGATACTGCACGTGGGCAAACATCGAGCCTTCGGCGCTGACCACCTCGGCCTCGACGCCCAGGCGTGCCAGATGCGCACGCAGCACCCTGGGTGCCTGTACGGCACAGGCCGCTTCCCGCTGCCAGGCCTCATAGCCGTAGCGACATTGCACCAGCAGCTCGGCGACATGCCCCACCGCGCCCAACCCCTGACTCTCGACCAGTTTCCAGAGCATGTCGTGGGGGGCCAACGACTCGAACTGCGGGTCGAAACCGCCCTGCTCACGCACCCGGGCGGTATCGAAGGCCAGCAGCCTGCCTACGTAGGGAACACTGCGCATCAGGTCCAGGTTGAAGTCCGGCTTGAAGATCGGCTGGCTGGGCTGCAGGTTGTCGTGGGTGCCTTCATCGGTGTACAGGCACGCGCAGTCGGGTTGCAGTGCCATGCGCTCGGCCATGATGACCAACGCATGCGGGTGCAGGCAGTCGCCTGCACGCAGCAGGAATACCCAGTCACCCGCCCCATCGCGGGTCACGCAGTCATTGAGCTGCTCGATGGCATGGCCCTGGGCGTGCACCTGCACGAACTTGGGGTTCAACGGTTGCAGCGCTGCCGGGCCCAGCACGCAAATGGCCGCAGCGGCATAGGACTGTTGCTCAAGGCTGTCCAGCGTGGCCTTGAGTGCCACGCCATCGTCTTGGGCAGCGAGCACCAGCACGTCGATGCGCGGGCGACGCGGCCATTGCGCAATGCGCTTGGGCACCAGGTCAAGCTGCGCCGCCGACAATACCCGACACCCCAGCCACTCGCCGTACAGCTCGGTGAAGCTCAGGCTGCTGGTGCCGACCTGTTGCTGAAAACTGGCGACCTGGCGCGCATACAGGCGCGTCAGCTCGAACTCTTCCCAGGCCTTGTCAGCGCCGGCGGTGTAGAGCTCCAGTGGTATGTGCCGCACCCAACCGCTGGCCGGCGCCGGTTCACTGGTGCGCGAGGCGAGCATCTGGCGCAACCACTCGCTTTCGGTAGCGAAAGCCAGGGTCATGCTGGGGTGATGGCTCAAGCGCCCGGGGTGAACGCGCTCCAGGCTGAGCATGGTGTTCAGATAAGCCAGATGGCCATGGCGCAGCAGGCAGATGAACAGCGCCTCGACCAGACGCGCGCGAAAGCCCTCGCCGTCCTGCACCAGTTGCGGCAGCAATGCCTGAACCTGGGCGCGGCGCACCAGGGCATGGCTGATGCCACCGAACAGGTTCGGCAGGCTGCTCTCCAGCGCTTCCAGCAAATCGCCGCCGTTGATCACCGCACTGCTGGGGGAAATCATGCAGTTGGCCGGGCGCATGGGCAGCAGCGTCTCGTCCGCCGCGCAGATCAGCCGATGGTGAACCAGCACATTCACATCCGGGCAGTCGAGCATCACCTGCACCGACTGAGCGATGCAGTCACTCACCAGCCAGTCGTCATCGCAGAGAAACTTGATGAATTCACCCTGCGCCTGCTCCAGGCACATCAGCACATTGCGCGAAAAGCCCAGCGTCGACGGGTTGCGCACATACCGCAGCGCGCACGTGGCCTGGCCTGCCCACAGGTCGAAAATCGCCTTGATCTCGTCACCCTGGCTGTCGTCGCACACGACCACTTCCACATTGGCATAACGCTGGGTAATGGCACTGTGCAGGGCGCGGCTGAAAAATTCGGGGTTGAACGCGGGGATGGCGATGCTGACGAGCGGCAGTTCGTTCATTGAGATAGACCTGGAGAAAACCCCGGGGGCGACTGAGCGCCCCCGGGTGGGTACTGCAGAAAAGGGTCAATCAGAGCCGGTTGAACAGCCCGAGCGCGGCCAGCTTGCTGAAGGCCAGTTGCGAGGCTTGCAGCATGTTCTGCTGAAGCGTGAGACGGATCATCGTCTCGGCAGGGTCGGCGTTGCGGATCGAGTTCTGCGTGATGGTGTTGGCCGACTGCAAGGCTTCGTTGGTTTCTGCCTGCACATCCAGTGCCGCACCGCGTCCACCGATGGAGCTGATGGATTCGGCGATCTTGTCCGCTGCGCTGGCCAGGTTGGAGATAGCCGAGTCCATCGACGCGAGGAAGTTGCGGCGGGCTGTCGGATCGTTGTCGACAGGTGTCAGCAGCGCGGTACGCAACTGATGGATGGTGTCGAGCACGTTCTGGTTCTGGTGGTTGTTGACCTGCACCGAGTACTGGTCGCCATCTTTCGGAGTACCAGTGAAGGTGAAGTCGACGCCGGCCACACGGGTCGGGCTGACGGTGGTATCACCGCTGCCCACAGGACGGCTGTCGGCGGTCATCGGCTGCGCATAGACATCGAACGTGGTGTCGCTGGTGAACTTGACGATCGCACCGCCACCGGGGAACGCAGCGTCGTATTTTGCCTTGTCCGCGATCGACAGGCCGCTGAGCTGGCCGTCGGGCGACACGTTGCCGGGGCTGCGGGTGCCGGTGATTTCGTCGGGCTTGGAAGCGAGGGTGAACTCGTGCCCGCGCACCGCGTCGTCAGCGGCGGTGGGGTCGGTCAATTCGTCGCCCTGCAGGCCGACTTCCATGCGGATGTCGACGCCGCGGAAATTGATGGTGGTGTTGCCGCCCTTCGGGTTGAAGACCCCGCCATTGGTGGCTTCCAGGGTACGGTCGACGTTGTTGACGTCGGTGATCTTGAATTCGGTGGCGCTGACGAACTCGATCTTGTACGGCTCGCCGCTGCGGAACAGGTCGTTGTAGGTCGAGCTGCCGGAGACCTGGCCATTGGACAGGTTGACACGCACGTCGGCCGGGTTGGCAGGCGCGGTCATGGTGGTCTGGCTGCGGCTGGTGTTTAGCGCCTTCTGGAACACGTCGTAGCCGGTCTCGTTGGTGGCCACGCTGAGCATGTCACCGACCTGCAGGTTGGTGGTGCTCTGGTCGCCCTTGTACGAGTAGGTGCCATCGGCATTGCGTTCGAACGGCTGGGTGTCACCACGCGAACCCGAGAAGATGTACTTGCCGTTCTCGTCGCGGCTGTTCATCAGACTGAACAGTTGCTCTTCGAGCTGCGACAACTCCTGCTCGTTGGCCTTGCGATCATTGTCGGTCATGTTGCCGCTGCCGGCGCCGATCGCCAGCTCCTTCACCCGCGACAGCACATTGGTGATGCTGTTGAGGGTGGCCTCGGAGGTGCCCAGGCTGGAGCGTGCACTGGAGATGTTGCCACTGTACTGGGTGATCAGGTTGTTCTGCTGTTCCAGTTGCAGCAGGCGCGCGGCACCGACCGGGTCGTCCGCGGCGGTACGTACGCGCAACTGGTCACTGGCCTGCTGCTGGGACTCCACGGCCTTGGCGAAGTTAGCCTGATAGTTGGAGGTGCTGGTCTGGTAGAACTGGGCGGTGGAAATGCGCACGATCTACGACTCCTTAAAGGCTGTTGATCAGCGTGGAGAAAATTTCCTGCGCGATCTTGATGATCTGCGAGGAGGCCGTGTAGTACTGCTGGAACTTGATCAGGTTGCCGGTTTCTTCGTCCAGGTCGACGCCGGACACCGAAGCGCTGGCGGCTACCGCAGACTTCTGCAGGGCTCCGGTGGCCTCGGTATCGAGCTTGGCCTGGGCCGCCTTGCCGCCGACGTTCTCCACCAGCTTGCCGTAGGCGTCGGTCAGGCTGATGCCCTTGCCATTGGGGCCGACGTCGACGGTGGCCTTGGTCTGCAGATCGATCACCGCCTGGCCGTTGCGGTTGTCGGCCGAGCCGGCACCGGTCATGCCCACCGTGTAGTTGTCGCCCTGCTTGGGCGAACCTGCCACGGTCATTTCAAAGGTGATGTTCTTTTGTGGCGTACCCACCGGGTTGCCGCTGGCATCGACCATCGGCACGTTGATCTGCAGCTTGTTTTCCTGGCCCGGAATGATAGTACCGCTGCCGATTTCATCGCCCTGGGCGTTGTGGATCTTGTAGGTCTGCGGGTTGGTGCTTTCATCACCGAACACCAGCTTGACCGGCGTCGAGTACTTCAGGCCGTTCTGCAGCTCGATGCGCTGGGCCGAGTCGTAGATGTCGATCATCGAAGTCAGGTTGGGCTGACCGATGATGCCGGTACCCTGGTTGCCTGCACCACTGGTGCCGGTCAGCGGCGCCGCCAGCGCGATGCGCTTGGGGTCGGTGAGCACGGTGTCGAGGCTGCCCGCGGCGCCGCGGGTCGGGGTGATCTTGAACGAGTCGCCCTTGCTGGGCAGGCCACCGTTCATTTCCAGGGTGAAGCCGTCTATCACCGGCGGTGGGGTCTCGTCCAGCTTGTAGGAGCCCACTGCAGTGCCACCCGGGAGCCGGGTGACGGTGTAGTTGTTGTCGTCGGTAAAGGTCACCTGGTAGTCGCTGGTGGTCAGCTTGCCGGTGTCCTTGATGTTGACGTTAAGGCTGCCGGTGGCGGCGTTGTTGCCCGCCTTGGCGATGCTACGCTGGGCCATCATGGTGGCGTTGTTGATATCGTTGAACAGGGTCGCGCCGAAGTCACCGTTCTTGTCGATACCTTGCGCCAGCTGGCTGTTGATCCGGTCGGCCACCACCAGGGCCACACGGCCGAGTTCGTTGAGCGCCGGTTCCAGCACGTCATTGCGGTAGGTGATCAGGCCGCCGATCTCGCCACCGCTGACGCTGTTGGTGATGTCGATCTTGGTGGTGCCGCGGTTGAGCACCAGGTTGGAACGGGTCGGGTCGGTCGGGCTGTTCACCGTCTCGAGGGTGTTGGTGGTCTTGCCGAGCACCAGCGACTGGCCGTTCTTGAGGTACACGTCGAGGTTGCCCTCGCGCTCGACCACATCCACGCCCACCAGGTTGCTGAGCTGGCGCACCGCTTCGTTGCGCTTGTCGAGCAGGTCGTTGGGGCTGCCCTGCAATGACGACACGCGGGAGATCTGGTCGTTGTAGTTGGCAATGGTGGCCGTCAGGTTGTTGACCTGGGTGGCCATCGACGACAGGTTGCCGTTGATGTTGGTGTTCTGCTGGTTGAGCTGCGCGGCGATGGTGTTGAAGCGCTTGCTCAGTGCCTGGGCGCTGGTCAGCAGCAACTGGCGAGAGGCGTCTTCGGTCGGCTTGGCGCCAGCGCTCTGCAGGGCGGTGAAAAAGCTCTGCAGGGCGCCAGTGATACCGGTGTCCTTGTCGGACAGCAGCTTGTCGGTGGGGCTGACCTGATCGAGAAAGGCGTTGGCCTCGCTGCTCAGCGAATTGGTGGTACGCAGCTGGTTTTCCAGGAAGTTGTTGTACACGCGGCGCACATCGGCCAGCGTGGTGCCGGTGCCGATGAACACCTGGCCTTCGCGGATCGAACTCTTGGAGTTTTGAATGTTCTGCTGGCGCGAGTAACCAGCGGTATCGACGTTAGCGATGTTGTTACCCGTGGTGTGCATGCCCGATTGGGCAGCGCTGGCACCGGATAAGCCGATATTGATCAAACTCGCCATAATTCAAACCTTATAGTTTCGTTGTAGTAGCGACAGCTGCGTAGCTCTCGTACGACTTCATCTGTTTTGCGATCTGCGAGATCTTGCTGGCGTAGTCCGGATCGGTTGCATACCCGGCCTTCTGCAGCTCTCGCACAAACTGTTCAGGCTTATCGGCCGCATTTACCGCATCTTTATAGCGAGCATTGTTTTGCAACAGGCTCACCAGGTCGTGGAAGCTGTCCTGGTAGGAGTCATAGGAACGGAACGCAGCGGTTTCCTTGACGAACTGCCCGTCACGGAACTCGCTGGTGATCGCACGTGCCTGATCGCCTTTCCAGTTGCCGGTGGCCTTGATGCCGAACAGGTTGTGGCTGCTGCTGCCATCGGCCTGGCGCATCACCGATTTGCCCCAGCCGGTTTCCAGGGCGGCCTGTGCCACCAGGTACCGCGGGTCGATGCCGATACGCTTGGCGGCCTGCTCGGCCATCGGCAGCATGGTGGTGACGAACTCGTCGCTGGAATCGAACGCGCGCTTGGCCGGGGCCAGTGGCGGCTGCGCCACGGCACGTCCGTAGATACGCATCGAGCCCGGCGCGGCAAAAGTCTGGGCCGGGGCCCAGTCGCCCTTGACCAGCGCATCGGTCATGGCCGTGGTGCGCTGCGGCAACGCGGCGGTATTGGTGGTGGCTGGCGTGCCGTCTGCCGACGGCACGATACCGGCCAGCAGGCGATCGGTGAGCTTGCCGGGCAATGCCAGACGCCGCGAATTTAGCGCCGCCATGTCGTTGCGGTGGCTGGTGCTGGCGGCATCACGCAGTGGCTCGGCCACCTTGGTCGCCCACAGGCTGCGCTGCTGCAGATCGACCCGCGGGAACGGGCTGCTGGCCGCCGCTGCAGCGTTGGTGGCCTTCTGCTTGGACAGCTGGCGCATCAGCACATCCTGCAGGCCGATGCCGCCGCCCTCGCGGGACATGCTCACCGCCAACTGCTGGTCGTACATCTGCTGGTACTGCTTGGTGGTTTCGGTATTGAGCGGGTTGTCCTTGGCCAGCACATCGCTGGCCGAGCGCATCGACTTGAGCATCTCGTTGAGGAACAGCGACTCGAATTCCTGGGCGACCTTGCGCAGGTTGGCGTCGCTGTCGCGATCACCCACCTTGAGCGAGTTGAGGCGGTTGAGGTCGGTGTAGGCACCACTGTCGGCGGCACTGATGCCGCTTTTAGGCATATCCATGACCAGCCCCTCAGATCACGATCAGGTCGGCTTGCAGCGCGCCGGCCTGTTTGAGGGCTTCGAGAATCGCCATCAGGTCACCGGGGGCCGCGCCCACCTGGTTGACCGCACGCACGATCTCGTCGAGCGTAGTGCCCGGCCCGAACTTGAACATCGGCTTGGCTTCCTGCTCGGCGTTGACCCGCGAGCGCGGCACCACTGCCGTCTCGCCATTGGAGAACGGGCCGGGCTGGCTGACGATCGGGTCTTCGGTGATGGTCACGGTCAGGCTGCCGTGGGTGACCGCCGCTGGCGATACCTTGACGTTCTGGCCGATCACGATGGTACCGGTACGCGAGTTGATGATGACCTTGGCCACTGCCTGGCCGGGGTCGATCTCGAGATTCTCCAGGATCGACAGGTAGTCGACGCGCTGGCTCGGGTCCAGAGGCGCGGTGACGCGCACCGAGCCACCATCCAGCGCCTGGGCCACACCCGGGCCGAGCAGTTCGTTGACCTTGTCGACGATACGCTTGGCGGTGGTGAAGTCGGGGCGATTGAGGTTCAGGGTCAGGCTGTTGCCCTGGTTGAAGCCGCTCGGCACCGAGCGCTCTACCGATGCACCGCCCGGAATACGCCCGGCCGATGGCACGTTGACGGTGATCTTGGAACCATCACGGCCCTCGGCATCGAAGCCGCCCACCACCAGGTTGCCCTGGGCAATGGCGTAGACGTTGCCGTCGATACCCTTGAGCGGGGTCATCAGCAGGCTGCCGCCGCGCAGGCTCTTGGAGTTGCCGATGGACGACACGGTGATGTCCACTACCTGGCCCGGCTTGGCGAACGCCGGCAGGTCGGCGTGCACCGACACTGCCGCGACGTTTTTCAGTTGCACGTTGCCCGAGCCCGGCGGCACCTTGATACCGAACTGCGAGAGCATGTTGTTGAAGGTCTGCAGGGTGAACGGGGTCTGGGTAGTCTGGTCACCCGTGCCGTTGAGCCCCACCACCAGGCCGTAGCCGATCAACTGGTTGGTACGCACGCCGGAAATGCTGGCGATGTCCTTGAGGCGCTCGGCATGTACGCCGAACGCGGTGGACAACAGGACAGTCGCGGCAATCAGCTGCTTGATGTTGAACATGATCATCCGAACCTAGAAAGGCCAAAGCGGGCTGATGAAGAAGCGGTCCAGCCAACCGGGCTGGCTGGCATCGGCAAACGAGCCGGTGCCCGAATAGGTGATGCGCGCATCAGCGACCCGGGTCGACGGCACGGTGTTGTCGGTGGCGATGTCGTCGGCGCGCACCATGCCGGCAATACGCACCAGCTCGTCGCCGGTGTTGAGGGTCATCCACTTCTCGCCGCGTACCGCGATGATGCCGTTGGGCAGCACGTCGGCCACGGTGACGGTGATCGAACCGGTCAGGGTATTGCCCTGGGCCGCCTTGCTGTCGCCCTTGGTGGCGCGGTCGCCGCTGTAGCCGGCGCTGAGGCTCAGGTCACCGTCGCCAAACGGATTGTTGGTGTTGACCCCGGCACCGAACAGCGAGGTCAGGCCAAGCTCGGCCTTGCTGTTCTTGGCGATCTGCGAGTTGGCGTTCTTGCTCGCCTGGGTACGCTCGTTGAGCGTGATGGTGATGATGTCGCCCACCCGGAACGCCTTGCGGTCGCTGTACAGGTTCTGCTCGAAACCGGCCTGGTAGATGGAGCCGTTGTTGGCCGCTGCAGGCAGGGGTGTACGCGGCAACACAGGCGCGTAGTACGGGTCGTTGGGCTTTGGCGTCGGCGCGACGCAACCGGCCAGCAACACCACCCCACCCAGGGCGAATACGGACAACAAACGGCTCATGACTCTGACCTCACGGTGTAACAGGCGCCGCATCAGCGCCCCTGGGGCTTCACTTACAGGTTCTGGGTAACGAACGAGAGCATCTGGTCGGCGGTGGAAATCACCTTGGAGTTCATCTCGTAGGCACGCTGGGTTGTGATCATGTTGACCAGCTCTTCCACGGTGCTCACGTTGGAGTTTTCCAGGGTCTGCTGCAGGGTGGTACCGAAGCCGTTCAGGCCCGGCGTGCCGATCTGCGGCGCACCGCTGGCGGCGGTTTCCAGGAACAGGTTGTTGCCCATGGCCTGCAGGCCGGCCGGGTTGATGAAGTCGGCGGTCTGGATGTTGCCGATGATCTGCGCGGCCGGGTTGCCGGCGGTGGTGATCGATACGGTGCCGTCCTGGCCCACGGTGAAGGTCTGCGCGTCTGGCGGCACGACCACGGCAGGCTCCAGGGCGAAACCGTTGGCGGTGACCACCTGGCCATCGGAGTTCAGGTGGAAGGTACCGTCACGGCTGTACGAAACGGTGCCGTCTGGCTGCAGTACCTGGAAGAAGCCGCGACCGTTGATGGCCATGTCCAGCGGGTTCTCGGTGGTTTGCAGGCTGCCGGTGCTGAAGTTTTTCTGGGTGCCGACGATGCGCACACCAGTACCCACCTGCAGACCCGATGGCAGCTCGCTGTCCTGGGTCGACTGGGCACCTGGCTGGCGCTTGATCTGGTAGAGCAGGTCCTGGAACTCGGCACGATCACGCTTGAAGCCGGTGGTCGAGACGTTGGCCAGGTTGTTGGAAATGGTGGTCAGGTTGGTGTCCTGGGCGGACAAACCGGTTTTACTGACCCAAAGAGCCGGAAGCATGCTGTTCTCCTCGTGCGCCTGTTTTACGGCGCTACGTCTGTGTAATTAGCCGATTTGCAAAACCCGAGCCATGGCTTCGTCGCCTTCCTTGGCCGTGGTCATCATCTTGACGTGCAGTTCGAATTGACGGGACAGCGCCAGCACCGAGGTCATTTCCTCGACAGCGTTGACGTTGCTGGCTTCCAGGAAACCGGACACCACCTGCACGTTGGCATCGGCATCGGCAGGCTGGCCGCTCTTGGTGTGGATCATGCCGTCCAGGCCCTTGTTGAGGGTCTTGACGTCGGGGTTGACCAGCTTGATGCGATCGACCTCGGCCATCACCCGCGGGCCTTCACCCATGGCGCGAATGCTGATGGTGCCGTCCTGGCCGATCTCGACCTTCTGCTCAGGCGGCACGGCAATCGGGCCACCATTGCCCATCACCGGCATGCCGTTGCCCGCGCGCAGCACGCCCAGGGCATCGATGTTGAGGCTGGCGGTACGCACGTAGGCTTCGCTGCCATCCGGGGCCTGCACGGCGATGAAGCCGTCGCCACCAATGGCGATGTCCAGGTCGCGGCCGGTCTCCTGCATGGCACCGGGGCTGAAATCGGTGGCAGGACGTTCGGTCATGGCATAGGCACGCGCCGGAAAGCTGTCACCAAACACCGGCATCGAGCGCGCCTGCTCCAGGTCGCGCTGAAAGCCGCTGGTGGAAATGTTCGCCAGGTTGTTGGCATGCGCCCGTTGCGCCAGTGCGTTCTGGCTGGCACCGGTCATGGCCACGTAAAGCATCTTGTCCACAGATCATCCTCCGCTGCGCTGGCGAACACTTGCCGTTCACCGCTGCTTTGCCGGTCACTCAAGCAAGTTTCAAACCAACTCTGCAAAATAGGGGTAAAGCCCCGTCAATGCGGGGGCTGGAGCACAGGCCAGCGCCTGCGCGTGCGATGCACCGTCGAAAATACGGCGCCAGCTTGCCGCTAGCGGCAAACCTCAGTTGTCACGGCAAGCGCCATTGTTGAAAGGCCCGGCAAACCGACGCCAGCCCTCGCCCGGCGAAACCTGCGAACAGACGAGCCGGCCATCGGCCTGGCTTTCCCAGCGATACCAGGCGGCCATGTCGGCGCCGACCTGCACAGCCACCACCAGCAAGGCGAAGCCCACGATTGCGAGTGCGCACTTCATTTCTACTGCCTCCGAAACAACGAACCCCTTCCGAGAAAGGGGTTCGTCCATGCTCATTCCATCAGGCGATCATCAGGTCATCTGGATGATGGTCTGCATGATGGTGCTTTCGGTAGAGATGGTCTTGGAGTTCGCCTGGAAGTTGCTCTGCGCCTTGATCAGCTCGACCAGCTCCATGGTCAGGTTGACGTTGGACGCTTCCAGTGCGTTGGACTCGATCGAACCCAGGGTACCGGTCTTCGGGGTGTCGATGCCCGGGATGCCCGAGGCGTAGGTCTCTTTCCAGCGGGTACCACCCAGCTGCTCCAGGCCCTGCTCGTTGGCGAAGCTGGCAATCGCGACCTGGCCGATGGCGCGGGACTGCTGGTTGCTGAAGCTGGCGAACATCACACCGGTGGAGTCGATGCTCAGGCTGGACAGGATGCCGGTGGCATAGCCGTCCTGCGCCTGGGACATGCGGGCAGTGTCGGTGTTGTACGACGTGGTGCTGGTCATGTTCATACGGATGCCGTCGGCATTGCCGGCCGAACCGTTGGATGCCCACTTGTCGGTGGCCTTGTCGTAGGACGCCGGCACCCAGCCTTTCATGGTGAAGTTGTTGTTGACCACGGTGAATTCGGAGCCCGCCGGGTGACCGGTATTGTCGGCAGTCATGGCCTTGACACTGCCATCAGGATTGAAGCTGATGGTGCCGGACAGTGGCTTGGTGCTGGCAGGGTCGAACGGGTTGCGACCATCGACCAGCGTGTAGGTGGTCCACTGGTTGTCGCCGGTCTTGCGATAGAACTGCTCCATCGTGTGCTCGTTGCCCTGACTGTCGTAGATCTTGGTCGGGAACGATTTGGTGTAGGTGCTCTCGTCCGAAGGGTCGAACGTCTTGTTGTCCACCAGCACCGGCGGCGTGCTGTCATCCAGTACCTGCAGCGGGATCGACGGCGCCGAGGAGTTCAGGTTGATGCCCTGATCGATCAGCGTGGTGGTCTTTGGCGCCAGCGCGGAGGTGTCGATCTTCAGGTCGGTCAGCACGCCCTTGATGATCTTGCCGTTGACGTCGGCCGCGTAACCTTGCAGACGGATACCGTCCGAGGTCACCACGTAGTTGTCCTTGTTGGTCTGGAACGCACCGGAACGGGTGTAGCTCAGCGAGCCGTTGTCGCTCAGGACGAAGTAGCCCTGGCCCTGGATACCCATGTCCAGTACGTTGCCGGTGTTGTTGATGTCACCCTGACCGAACTGCTGGGAGACTGCAGCCAGACGCACCCCGTTGCCGACGGTCTTGCTGCCCACGCCCAGTTTGCTGGCCGAGTACACATCGGCGAACTCGGCGCGCGAGGCCTTGAAGCCGGTGGTCGAAACGTTGGCGATGTTGTTGCCGGTGACAGCCAGTTGCTTGTTGGCTGCATAGAGACCGCTAAGGCCGATATTGAAAGACATCTTTCCACTCCTTGTGCCGCGTTAGCCGGCTCTATATACCGATAGTTTGGACTTTGGACAGCGCAACGCTGCCCAGGCCAGCGAGGTTGAGCATCAGCTCGCCGCCGGTCTGACTGATGGTGACGCTGCTGACGGTGGCCGGCAGCAGGGTGTACATCTCGGCCGACTTGCCATCGACGGTGGTCTTGGCCGTGAAGGTGTAGGTACCCGGGTCGACCTTTTCGCCCTTCTCGTTGGTACCGTCCCAGATGAAGTCGGCATTGCCGGCCTTCTGCTCGCCCAGGTCGATGGTCTTGATGGTCTTGCCATCCTTGTCGGTGACAGTGACGGTGCCCGAAGTGATCGACTGCGGGACCACCACCTGGCCAGTGAAGCTCTTGGTGGTGTCGACCACGGCCTTGTCGGCCTGGGTGATCACCGAGCGACCGACCAGCCCGGAGGCCTGCAGCGCCTGCGAGGAACCCATGGCCCCCGTGATGGCGTTGACCGAATCGTTCAGCGAGGTGATGCCTTCGAGGCTGGAGAACTGCGCCAGCTGGGCCACGAACTCGCTGTTGTCCTGCGGGTCGAGCGGGTTCTGGTGCTGCATCTGGGTAACCAGCAGCTGAAGGAACGCGTCCTTGCCCAGGGTCTGGCCGTTGGCGGTCTTGCCGCCCAGGCCGCTTGCCGCGTTCGTATTGCTGGACTTCTTGACGCCGGAATTGGAAATGACGTCGTTCAGGTTTACATCAGCCATAAAAAACGCCCCTTATCACTGACCCAGGGTCAGGACCTTCTGCATCATGGTTTTGGCCGTGTTCATCAGTTCGGCGTTGGTCTGGAACGAGCGGCTGGCGGAGATCATGTCAGCCATTTCCTCGACCACGTTGACGTTCGGGTAGTAGACGTAGCCGTCCTTGTTCGCCGCCGGATGGTTGGGCTGATAGCGTGCCTCGAGGTTGCTCTGGTCTTCGACCACACCCAGTACCTGAACGCCCTGCCCGGCTTCGCCCTGGTCCTGGAACAGCGACTGGCTGACGCCATTCTGGGCCTGCTGGAACGTGGTGGCGAACACCGGGTGGCGGGCACGGTAGGTCTGGTCGATGCTCGAGGAAACGGTCTCGGCGTTGGCGATGTTGGAGGCAACGGTGTTCAGGCGCGTGGTCTGCGCGCTCATGCCGCTACCGGCAATGTTGAAAACGCTGGCAAGGGACATGACTTACTCTCCGCGCAGGGCTGACACCAGCCCTTTGAATTTACTGTTGAGCAGCGTGAAGCTGGCCTGGAAACCCACGGCGTTCTCGGCATAGCTGGATTGCTCGAGCTGCGCGTCAACGGTGTTCTGGTCGATCGAGGGCTGCATGGGCGTGCGGTACTGCAGGGTTTCGTCACCCATCGCCAGGCCTTGGGCCTCGATGTGCCGGGTGTTGGTGCGCTCGAGGGAGAAATGGCCGTTCTTGACCTTGTCGGTCTCGGCCGCCAGCACGGACGAGAAGTCCATGTCGCGCGCCTTGTAGTTGGGCGTGTCGGCGTTGGCGATGTTGTTGGCCAGCACTTCGGCACGCTGGGCGCGAAAGCCCAGTGCCTTTTCGTGAATGCCAAGCGCTTTGTCGAAACTGATGCTCATGTCGGGGAAACCTTTGAAGGTTGACCGTAGGGTTCGTTGCCGGTGATAGAGCAAGTCCCGTGCCAAAACACAAAACCCAGCAAAGCCGGGGCTTTGCCGCGCTTGCCAGCGATGGCAATGCCAGAAAAGCGGCAACGGATTTCCGCCAGACACCGGCAAAGCGGCAATTGCCTGGCAGCGGCAACCCCACCCTGCGCCCTTTTGGCGTCAAATTTTAATGTCAATTCGCCATCTCTCATCTAAGATCCGTCCCGCTCCGCTACGTGGCATCTGGCTATCACCGCACAGCCGTCACGCCACGCAGGCAAGCGCCGAATTCAATACGCTGTGTTTAAGGAATAAACCGTGACTCCTGTGATGTTTCGCAAGACCCTGCTCGCCCTGGCAATCACTGCCACCGCCCTGCCTGTCGGCGCCCAAACCATCGAGTTGACCGATGCCGGCTTCATCAGCGAGCACAAGACCTACGAAGGCAACCTCGAATTCACTGGCGCCTACACCGGCAGTGCCGCCGAAGACGCGATCGAATTCAACGGCAACCACGTCAAGGGCGACCTGATTCTCAACACCACGATCAACAGCAGCGGCGACTTTGCCGGCGGCATCGACCTGGACGCCTGGGAAGACGGCAGCAGCTGGGCCAGCAACCAGATCGACGGCAACCTGATCAACAAGGGCAGCATCAGCGCCGTGGGCGGCGGCTCCAATGCCCTGATGATCGACCCGGCCACCATCAATGGCAGCGTCATCAACCAGGGCCTGCTCAGCGCCACCGGCGAACCGCTGCTCGACGGCAGCGAAATGGACGTGGCCCGTGCACTGGACTTCACCGGCACGATCAAGGGCGACCTGCTCAATGACACCACTGGCCGCATCATCGCCAAGGGCACCAGCGCCAAGGGCATCAACCTGGAAGGCGGCCGTATCGACGGCAAGCTGATCAACAACGGCCTGATCCAGGTTACCGGCGACGGCGCTACCGCCATCGACGCCACTACCAGCTTCAACGGGCAGAATGTGGACATGGTCGACCTGGCCGGCATCGTCAACAACGGCACCATCATCGCCACCGGCGATGACGCCGAAGGCATCCGTGTGGACGGCGCCAGCTTCACCACCGCCGAGCGCCAGATCGTCAACACCGGCACCATCAAGGCGACCGATGCGGCCATCGTGATCGGCAACTTCGACATCGATGCCTACGATGACAACCGGCTGTACAACAGCTATGCAGGGCTGGAAATCGTCAACAGCGGCACGCTGATCTCCGAAGACGAAGCGGTCGATGCCTCCGAAACCGAGCGCAGCGTGTACCTGACCTTGCTGGACGGCAGCAAGATCACCGGCAACCTGATCGACCTGACCACCGTCGAGGTGTACGGCAAGGTGGACTTCAGCGGCACCGACAGCAGCAGCGACGGTGCCAACATCCGTCTGCGCCAGGGCGGCTGGATGGACGTGGGCAGCGTCAGCCGCAATGCGCCAGCGCACCTGAACTTCGTGCAGCCGCACACCACCATCGACGGCAACCTGTACGTGGCCGGCAACTCGTCGCTGGACTTGAACCTGAGCAGCGCCACCCGTGCCGACACCGCCGTGGTGGCCGTCAGCGGTACTGCCGAGTTCGGCAAGGGCGCACAGATTCGCCTGGCCGCACAGGGCAGCGACTTCAGCGCCCAGGGCAGCACGTACAACCTGTTCCAGGCCGGGCGCATCGATCTGCTGGACGCTTCCGACAATGTCGACGCCAACGGCAAGCTGAACCTGGTGAGCAGCTCGGCCCTGCTCAAGATCGACAGCTACAGCCTGCAGGACAACAAGCTGGTGGCTACCGTCACCGGCAAGGGCGCCGAAGAAGTCACCGACATCCTGGTCGGCCAGGGTGCCTCGGCCAATAGCCAACTGGCCCTGGGCAGCCTGAACCGCGACAGCATCCTGAGCAAACTGAGCGCCCACGACCCGCTGCTGCAAGCTTTCGCCAATGCCGACGAGGCCCAGCTGGCCAAGCTGGCCGAGCAACTGACACCTGAAGTCAACGGCGGCGCCACCCAGGCAGCCACCACCAGCCAGAACCTGGTGAGCAATGTCACCGGCAGCCGTACCAGCAGCCTGCGTGGCGCCTCCTCGGGCGAAGCGTTCAAGGACACCGGCGTGTGGGTGCAGACCCTCTACAGCGATGCCAGCCAGGACCTGCGCGACGGCGTGGCCGGCTACAACGCCTACAGCCGCGGCATCGCGGTGGGTGCCGACGGCAAGCTCAACGACAATCTGACCCTGGGCCTGGCGTACAGCTTCATCAACACCGACGTCAACGGCAAAAGCGGCAACCAGACCAAGGTGGACAGCCACGCCTTCACGCTGTACGGCGGCTTCGAGCAGGGCAACTACTTCGTCGATGCCAGCCTGAGCTATGGCTTGAACGACAACGACAGCAAACGCAAGATTGCCGGCACCTCGGCCAAGGCCGATTACGACAGCGACCTGCTGGGCCTGAACGTGGTGGGTGGCTACACCTATCACATCAACCCGCAGATGCTGGTCGAGCCGCGCATTGCCGCACGCTACAGCCTGGTGAACATCGACGGTTACCGCGAGAAGGGTTCGTCGGCTGCACTGAAGGTCGAAGACCAGCGCTACGAGGCCATCGAGCTGGGCGCAGGCCTGCGCGTTGCCGGCGAGTATCCGCTGGGCGCCGGCACCCTGCAGCCACAGGCTCGCCTGATGGCATACCATGACTTCGCGGCGGACGAAGCCAAGAGCACCTCGACCTTCCTGCTGGGTAGCACCCCGTTCGTCACCAGCGGCGCCAAGGCCGTGCGCAACAGCTACGAAGCCGGCGTAGGCGCCGACTACAAGCTGGGCGCGGTGACCCTGGGCGTGAACTACGACTACATCGGCAAATCGGGCTTTGACGCCGATGTGTTCTCGGCCAAGGTGCGTTACGACTTCTGATCGATGACAGCAGCTGCATGAAAAAGGCCGGTGTCTCGCGACACCGGCCTTTTTCGTTTCACTTGGCCTGGTAGATGATCCCCGGGCTGCACTGCACCATCTGGTAATGGTCGGGCAGCCCGTTGAGCGCCTCGGACGCCCCCAGGAACAGGTAACCGCCGGGCTTGAGCGTGCCGTGAATGCGCAGCAGGATGTCCTTCTTCACCTGGGCGGAGAAGTAGATCAGCACGTTGCGGCAGAACACGATGTCGAACTTGCCCAGGCTCGCGTAGCTGTCGAGCAGGTTGAACGAACGAAACTCGACGCGGCTGCGGATCGGGGCCTTGACTGCCCAGCGCCCCGGCCCCTTGGGGTCGAAATAGCGTTGCAGGCGCTCCTGGGACAAGCCACGGGCAATGGCCAGGCTGTCGTACTCACCGGTCTTGCAGTTGGCCAGCATCGAGCCGGACAGGTCGGTGGCGACGATCTGCGCCCCCATCTTCAATTGCCCGATGTTGCTGCGCTCGAACTCATCGATGGCCATGGAGATCGAGTACGGCTCCTGCCCCGACGAACAGGCCGCCGACCAGATGCGCAGGCGCTGGCCAGGGTTGGCCTTGATCTGCTCGGGCAAGACCTTGTTCTTGAGCACCTCGAACGGATAGTTGTCGCGAAACCACAGGGTTTCGTTGGTGGTCATCGCATCGACCACCTGCTCGCGCAAGCCGCTGCGCGGCTGGGTCTGGATCCGCTGCACCAGCTCGCTCAACGATTTGATGCCCTGCTGTTCCATCAGCTTGTTGAGACGGCTGGAGACCAGATACTGCTTGTTTTCGCCCAGCAGGATGCCACAGGCTTTTTCCAGGAAGACCCGGAATTGTTCGAAATCCAAATTACCCGTAGACAATGATGCCGCCTCTTAAATCATGTGTAACGCCAGGGACGAGCCCTGGCCGTTAGTGGGTGGCCTTGATCCGGTCGACCACGCGTTGCGCCAGGTCATCCGGCCGGAACTTGGCGAGAAAATCATCCGCGCCCACCTTCTTGACCATGGCCTGGTTGAAGACGCCGGAAAGCGAAGTATGCAGGATGATGTGCAACTTTTGCATGCGCGGGTCGTTGCGGATTTCTGCAGTCAGGGTATAGCCGTCCATTTCCGGCATCTCGATGTCGGAAATCATCATCAGGAATTCCTCTTCCGGATGCTTGCCCTCATCGACCATCTTGCGCAGGTAGTCCAGCGCCTGCCGGCCGTCGTTGAGCGCCACCACCTCGACCCCCACCGTCTGCAGGCAACGGCTGACCTGCTTGCGTGCCACCGAGGAGTCATCCACGGTGAGCACGCGCAGCGACACGGCCTTGACCTGCACTTCTTCGTCGACCACACCCAGGGAGATCGCCTCGGAGGTCGGCGAGACCTCGGCGAGGATCTTCTCCACGTCGATGATCTCGACCATCTTGCCGTCCACCCGGGTCACGGCCGTCAGGTAATGGTCACGACCGGTGCCCTTGGGTGGCGGATGGATCTCCTCCCAGTTCATGTTGACGATGCGTTCGACCGAGTGCACCAGAAACCCCTGGGTCTTGGTGTTGTACTCGGTGATGATCACGAAGCTCTTGCTGACATCTTCACTCAGACCGGGCATGCCGGTCGCCATCGCCAGATCCAGGATCGGGATGGTTGCCCCACGAATATTCGCCACACCGCGCACCACCGGGTTGGACTTGGGCATCACGGTCAGGTTCGGGCATTGCAGCACCTCCCGCACCTTGAACACGTTGATCCCGTACAGCTGCTCGCCATTGAGGCGGAACAACAGCAGTTCGAGACGGTTCTGCCCTACCAGTTGTGTGCGCTGGTTAACCGAATCCATTACACCAGCCATGCCAGACTCCTCGACCAAATGCTCGAGCGTCGTACCGCAGTCGGCACGCGCCTTGCTTTTTTAACTGTATGAACACGAAAACGACATTTTTCCGACGCCTGACCCGCCCCTTGCCCGGCATCCTTGCTGCGCTGTGCCTGCTGGCCCCCGGCGTTCGAACTCTGGCTGACGCTTTCACCTTGCCTGAACAGCTTATCGGTGTCACTCAGGGGTTTCTTGAATTCACGGTCGAGGATTACCTGGCGACCAGCCAGACCGAAGGGCGCTTCGAGATCCAGGTCAACAGCCTCGACCCGCGCCTGCGCATGCCACTGTGCGACCAGCAACTGGGCGCCACCCTGGAAAGCCCGGCGCAACCGCTGGGCAGGGTGACCGTGCGCGTACGCTGCGATGGCAGCTCCCCGTGGACGGTGTTCGTGCCGGCCCAGGTGCGGCTGTTTCGCAATGTGGTAACCGTGGCGCGTCCGCTCAAGCGCGACAGCGTGGTCGGCGAACAGGACGTGAGCCTGCGCGAGCGGGACGTGGGCATGCTCAACCAGGGCTACCTGACCAGCCTGGAGCAGGCCGTGGGCCTGAAGGTCATCCGACCGACGGTCATCGATCAGGTGCTCACGCCGCTGCATCTGGAGCAGGCCGAAGTGGTCCGCAAGGGCGATCATGTGGTCATCATCGCCCGCAGCGGCACGCTGAGCGTGCGCATGCCGGGAGAAGCCTTGAGCAAGGGCGGCATCAGTGAACAGATACGGGTACGCAATCTGAACTCCAAACGGGTGGTGAAGGCACGGGTCACTGGACCAGGGCAGGTGGAAGTCGCGATGTGAAGCGGGTCACGACGCCAGAACAAACAAGGCTGGCGATCAGGAACCGCTTTTCCTAAACTGTGTCGAACCGGGTTGATGGGCTGGCCGCGCAAGCTGCACTGCATTTGCGTCTAAAGTTTCTTTCGGGTTGGCCGAAAACAAGGCAAGCGTCCAAACACCCAGAGGTTTTCTGATCATGGTCATCGACTTCAGTCGTTTGAATAATTCCCCGTCCGTGACGGGCGCCGTGCGCACTGGCAACAGCCAGGAAAGCACGGCCACTGCTCGCACCGCCACCAGCGCTACCGAGGCTGGCCAGAGCGGAGAAGCCGTACACCTGAGCCACGAGGCCCAGCAGTTGCAACAGGTCAGCGACAAGCTGCGCGATCAACCGGTTGTCAACAGCGCCCGCGTGGCCGAGTTGAAACAGGCCATCGCCGACGGCAGCTACCAGGTGGACGCCCAGCGCGTCGCCAGCAAACTGCTTAATTTCGAAGCCCAGCGCTAGCCCTCTGGCGCGCTGACTTCAGGACGCTAGAACCAAGAGCCAGCCAATGCACGACACTACTCTGCTGCAACTGATCGAAGATGATATTGCTCCAGCGCAACAACTGCTCGAGTTGTTGCAGGCTGAAGCCGTGGCCCTGCATGGCCGCGACATGCCCTTGCTGGAAAATATTCTGGCCCGCAAGCAATCGCTGGTGGTGCTGCTCGATCAAGGCGGACAACGACGTAGTGCGCTGCTTGCGAACCTGGGCCTGCCGCAAAGCCGCGAAGGTGTAGTGGCCATGGCCGAGCAATCGGACCTGGGCTCCCTGCTCATCGAGCAGCTCGATGTGCTGGCTGCGCTGATGAATGATTGCCAGGCGGTCAACGCACGCAACGGCCAGGCGATCCAGCTTCAGCAGTACACCACCGAAAACCAGATCAAGATCCTCATGGGTGGCGAATCACCGTCGCTCTACGATGCCCGTGGCACTACATCGCCGCTTTCAAAGCCTCGTGCACTCAGCCAGGCGTGACCCCCTCTATCAAGGCACGATTCATGCTGGCAGAATGCCAGCAATTGCCTGTGTCGTTTTTGCCTGGAGATTCATCAACCGTGTTCAATGACGAAGAAGCTCCTCAGCCTCCGAAGGTGCTGACTACGCCTTTGGAAATTGCCGCTCATTTGCGGATGTTGCTAGAGAGCCATGACCCACTGATCATCACGTTCCCCGAACGCAGCCAGCGCTTCCAGAGTTATGTGGTGGAGGTAGACCGGGACAGCAACAGCATGGCCCTGGACGAAATGATCCCGCGCGATGGCGAACGCTTCCTCGAAAATGGCGAACCATTCCGTATCGAAGGCTTCCATGACGGCGTGCGCATTGCCTGGGACTGCACTACCCCGCTGAGCATCAGCACCTCTGACGGCTCACGCTGCTACCGCGGCAGCCTGCCCACAGAAGTTACCTATCACCAACGTCGCAATGCGTTTCGCGCAGCACTGAAGCTGTCGCAACTGGTCGACGTGATTTTCGACGGCGAGAAACTGCGTGGCGAGCACCCGCTCAAGGGCAAGCTGCTGGATATTTCGGCTACTGGCTGCAAGCTTCGCTTCGAGGGCGATATCGAGGAGCGGTTGCAGCTGGGACAGGTCTACGAGAAGTTTGCTACCGGCCTGCCGCTGGGGCTTTCTCAGGTAATGGTCGAGCTGCGCCACCTGCACTATGAAGAGCGCCTGAACGCCACCTTCGCCGGCATTCGCTTTCATAACGTGACAGGACAGATGGCGCGCAAGATCGAAAGCTTTGTGTACCAGCTGCAACGTGAAGCGCGACGCTTCGACAAAGACGATTACTGATAGACATCACGCTTCACATTTCCAAGGGTCGCTACCCATTCAGCGGCAACGGATTCATCCGCAAAGGGGCGCCTGGCGCCCCGCCTGCCAGCGGAACTCAGACGCAGCCCTTCGCCACTATCTGCCCCCCACGCCACTCACACTTCTGGCGCAGGCTTGACAGGTTCGACGCCCTCAGCCTCCCCGGGCGTGCCCTCCTCCTCGGTATCTTCGGCACCTACCGGTGCCTGCATCTGATCCTGCACCACCTGCTCATCAACCCGCGGGTCGAGCGCCGCAGACAGCGGTGAACCTGCCGCCGGCATCGCTACGTGAAGCAATGGCGCATCCTCGACCTGATGCAGGTTGGTAACCGCTTTGGGACGGATGCGCCACACCAGCACCAGCGCGAAGAAACAGAAGAACGCGTACAGCATCTGGTCGCCCAGGGTCTTCATCAGCACACCGGCCACCAGCGGCCCGATGCTCGCCCCCACGCCATAGGTCACCAGCAGCATCGCGGTGAGCGAGACCCGTCGCTCGCTTTCAACGTGGTCGTTGGAAAACGCCACCGCCAGCGGGTAGAGGCAGAACTGCAGCAGCGAGACCGCAAAACCGGTGATGAACAGCACCTCGAGCGGCACGCTCGGCAGCAGCGCCAATGGCAGGGAGGTGACGGCCAGCCCCACCGCCACACTGCGAATCAGCACGGCCCGGTCGTAACGGTCCGACAACCAGCCCAATGGCCACTGCACGAGCAGGCCGGCAAAGATGCAGCAGCCCATGAACACACCGACCTGTTCTGTACTGAGCCCCTGCTTGGAGGCGTAAAGAGGCGCCAGACCATAGAACGACCCCACGATCAGCCCCGCCCCGAGTACCGTACTCAGCGACTGGGGGACGCGCTTGATGAAGAACCGCGGCTCCATGGGGGCCGGACGCAGCGGTGCGGGGTGGATGCGCCGGGTCAGGGCCACCGGAACCAGGCACAGCGCAAAGCACATGGCCACCAGCATCAGCAGCTCCAGGCCCAGCTGCGGGTGAACCACCAGAATCAGCTGGCCCAGTACCAGGCCCAGATAGGAGGCGATCATGTAACCGCTGAACACCGCCCCACGCTGCTTGGCGTCGGCCTGTTCGTTGAGCCAGCTCTCGATCACCATGTACTGGCACATCATGCCCAGGCCGACGATCACCCGCAGCAGCAGCCAGGCCGGCAACCAGCTGACCAGACCATGACCAAGCACCGCTGCGCCGACGATGCCGGCACACGTAGCGTAGGCGCGGATATGCCCCACTCTGGCGATCAGCCGGTGCCCGATCTTGCCCCCCAGCGCCAGGCCGAAATAGTTGGCCGCCATCAGCGCACCGACCCACAGGCTGTCGACCTGATCGGCCGCCAGGCGCAGGGCCAGGTAGGTGCTCAACAGGCCGGAACCGATCAACATCATCAATGCGGCGAAATACAGCGCGCGAAAAGACTTCCAGATACTTCGCATCGACGTCCCTGAGGGCCCCTTGAGCAGGTGAAAAAACTGCTTGAAAGCATAAGTGAAAAAAACACCGACGCGGCGGGCCGGGCATAAAAAAACAGGTGACAAACCATGATCTCGATCATGGCTGCCACCTGCCTCTGCTTACCCTGGCGCCAGGCGGCATTGCCGCGCCGCAGTTACGCCTGTGCCGCCAGCACGCGCCGCTCCCACGGGGTGATCTCGTCGAAGAAGCTGGTCAGTTCCAGGGTCTTGGACGCGATGTAACCTTCGATGAACTCAGTCCCGAACAGTTCCCTCGCCAACTGGCTGCGCTTGAGACGCTCCAGTGCCGCGTGCAGCGTGCAGGGCAGTGACAGGTTGTCGGGCACCTCGAATTCGCCCTGGATCGCCGGCGCCGGCTCCAGCTGCTGTTCGATACCGTACAAGCCGGCCGCCAGGCTGGCGGCGATGGCCAGGTAGGGGTTGGTATCGGCCCCGGGCAGGCGGTTCTCGACCCTGCGCGCTACCGGTGCGCTGGCAGGAATACGCAGGCCCGCAGCGCGGTTGTCTTCAGACCAACAGGCATTGTTGGGCGAGGCATAGGGGTGACACAGGCGCTGATAGGAATTGACGTTGGGCGCGAACAACGCGGTGAAGTCGGCCATGCACGCCTGCTGGCCGCCGATGAAGTGATAGAAGGCGGGCGTGGGCTGCCCCTGGGCGTCGCTGAACACGTTGCGGCCGTTGTCGATCTCGACCACGCTCTGGTGAATGTGCATCGAACTGCCTGGAGTTCTGGCCAGCGGCTTGGCCATGCACACCACATTCAGGCCATGCTTGAGCGCAACCTCCTTGAGCAGGTGCTTGAACAGGAAGGTCTGGTCGGCAAGCAGCAGCGGGTCACCGTGCAGCAGGTTGATCTCGAACTGGCTGACGCCCATCTCGTGCATGAAGGTGTCGCGCGGCAGGCCCAGGGCCTCCATGCAACGGTAGACCTCGCTGAAGAACGGGCGCAGGCCATTGTTGGAACTGACGCTGAACGCCGAATGGCCGTCCTCGCGCCGACCGTCCAGCCCGGTGGGCGGCAGGAACGGCTGGCTCGGGTCGGGATTGGGAGCGAACACGAAGAACTCGAGTTCGGTGGCCACCACTGGCGCCAGGCCGTGCGTGCGATACCGCTCGATCACCGCCTTGAGCTGGCCGCGGGTGGACAAGCCCGAACTCTGTCCATCGAGCTCATTGGCATCGCAGATCGCCAGTGCCCTTGGTTCGTCGCTCCAGGGCAGGCGGTAGATATGCAGGGGGTCGGCCGCCAGGGCAAGGTCGCCGTCGTCGCTGCCATAGAAGCGTGCCGCAGGGTATCCGCCCATGATGCACTGCAGCAGCACGCCGCGTGCCATCTGCAGGCGCCGCCCTTCCAGGAACCCCTCGGCGGTCATCACCTTGCCGCGAGGCACGCCATTGAGGTCGGGGGTGACGCATTCGATTTCATCAATGCCCGTCAATCGCTCGGCGAGAGAACGTTGGCCATTGGTCGTCATGACTTGATCCTTGTTATTTTTAACAAGCCGCGAACGGCGACCCGAACAACATAGTCCGGGGGTGTTAAAAATATCAAGCACCATATAGTCCCGATCGCTGGACGAACGCCGCCAGCCAACCCGTAGAAGCTGTCTACACTGTGCCTGGCAGCGTAATACCGTTGGCCGGCAGCGGCAGCGC
This sequence comes from Pseudomonas sp. S12(2018), assembly GCF_024355235.1. Taxonomy (NCBI): domain Bacteria; kingdom Pseudomonadati; phylum Pseudomonadota; class Gammaproteobacteria; order Pseudomonadales; family Pseudomonadaceae; genus Pseudomonas; species Pseudomonas sp. S12(2018). Next base: position 7,539 of record NZ_QLAD01000010.1, on the reverse strand, counting down.
AGTCTTGTAGCGCACCTGCTTGAGGGCGAAGCTGGAGCGAATATTGGCCACCCCGGGCAAGCGGGTGAGGTAGTCCAGAAACCGCTCCAGGGCCTGGATGCTCGGCAGCAGTACACGCAGCAGGTAATCCGGATCGCCGGTCATCAGGTAGCACTCCATCACTTCCGGGCGCTCGGCGATTTCCTCTTCGAAGCGGTGCAGCGATTGCTCCACCTGTTTTTCCAGGCTGACGTGGATGAATACGTTCACGTCCAGCCCCAGCACTTCGGGCGACAGCAAGGTCACCTGCTGGCGAATCACGCCCAGTTCCTCCAGCGCCTTGACCCGGTTGAAACAGGGGGTGGGCGACAGATTTACCGAACGGGCCAGCTCGGCGTTGGTGATGCGGGCATTGTCCTGAAGGCTGTTGAGAATGCCGATGTCAGTACGATCCAGTTTGCGCATGAGACAAATTCACCTGCTTCTTGTTCTTTTGAAGAATGTTTATCCGCAAGCCAGCCCAAAGGCAATGAACTTGAGAAAAATATTCTTCCGCCAGCGGAATATGATGTAGGCAAGACTGACTCTCCGGTCACAAGCCGGGTTCAGTAGCGACCGCTTCAAAGCTCAACAAAAACACAAGACAGAGCGAGCGTAAAAAAGCATGAACGAGTACGCCCCCCTGCGTCTGCATGTGCCCGAGCCTACAGGCCGGCCAGGCTGCCAGACCGATTTTTCCTACCTGCGTCTGAATGACGCCGGTCAGGTCCGCAAACCCGCCATCGATGCCGAACCCGCCGGTACCGCCGACCTTGCCTACGGGCTGATCCGCGTGCTCGACGAACAGGGCCGTGCGCTTGGCCCCTGGGCCGAGGACATCGGCCCCGAAGTGCTGCGCCAAGGCATGCGCGCGATGCTCAAGACCCGGCTGTTCGACAGCCGCATGGTCGTGGCGCAGCGCCAGAAGAAGATGTCCTTCTACATGCAGAGTCTGGGCGAGGAAGCCATCGGCAGCGGCCAGGCACTGGCCTTGAACCGCAGCGACATGTGCTTCCCCACCTACCGCCAGCAGAGCATCCTGATGGCCCGCGACGTGTCGCTGGTGGAAATGATCTGCCAGCTGCTGTCCAACGAGCGCGACCCGCTCAAGGGTCGCCAACTGCCCATCATGTACTCGGTGCGCGAAGCCGGCTTCTTCACCATCAGCGGTAACCTGGCGACCCAGTTCGTGCAGGCGGTCGGCTGGGCCATGGCCTCGGCCATCAAGGGCGATACCAAGATCGCTTCGGCCTGGATCGGCGATGGTGCTACGGCCGAGTCGGACTTCCACACCGCGCTGACCTTCGCACACGTGTACCAGGCCCCGGTGATTCTCAACGTGGTCAACAACCAGTGGGCCATCTCCACCTTCCAGGCCATCGCCGGTGGTGAATCCACCACCTTCGCCGGCCGCGGCGTTGGCTGTGGCATCGCTTCGCTGCGGGTCGACGGCAACGACTTCATCGCGGTGTACGCGGCCTCGCGCTGGGCCGCCGAACGTGCCCGCCGCGGCCTGGGCCCGACCCTGATCGAATGGGTGACCTACCGCGCCGGGCCGCACTCCACGTCGGACGACCCGTCCAAGTACCGTCCGGCCGACGACTGGAGCCACTTCCCCCTCGGCGACCCGATCGCCCGCCTCAAGCAGCACCTGGTGGCCATCGGGCACTGGTCGGAGCAAGAGCATCAGGCGGTGACTGCTGAGCTGGAAGCCGAAATCATCAGTGCGCAGAAGGAAGCCGAGCAGTACGGCACCCTGGCCGGCGGGCAGATGCCCAGCCCGGCGAGCATTTTCGAGGATGTGTACAAGGAAATGCCGGAACACCTGCGGCGCCAGCGCCAGGAACTGGGGATCTGACATGAACGATCACAACACCACTATCCAGTTGGAAACCGCCATGGCGACTACCACCATGACCATGATCCAGGCCCTGCGCTCGGCGATGGATATCATGCTTGAGCGCGATGACAATGTTGTCGTCTATGGCCAGGACGTCGGTTACTTCGGCGGCGTGTTCCGCTGCACCGAAGGGCTGCAGAACAAGTACGGCAAGTCGCGGGTGTTCGACGCACCGATCTCCGAAAGCGGTATCGTCGGCACCGCCGTGGGCATGGGTGCCTATGGCCTGCGCCCTGTGGTGGAAATCCAGTTTGCCGACTACTTCTACCCTGCCTCGGACCAGATCGTCTCGGAGATGGCCCGCCTGCGCTACCGCTCTGCCGGCGAGTTCGTGGCCCCGCTGACCCTGCGCATGCCGTGCGGTGGCGGCATCTACGGCGGCCAGACCCACAGCCAGAGCCCGGAGGCGATGTTCACCCAGGTCTGCGGCCTGCGTACCGTGATGCCTTCGAACCCCTACGACGCCAAGGGCCTGTTGATCGCCTCGATCGAAAACGACGACCCGGTGATCTTCCTGGAGCCCAAGCGCCTGTACAACGGCCCTTTCGACGGGCACCACGACCGGCCGGTAACGCCCTGGTCCAAACACCCCGCCAGCGCCGTACCGGATGGCTACTACACCGTGCCACTGGACAAGGCTGCCATCACCCGCCCAGGCAATGCGGTGACGGTGCTGACCTACGGCACCACGGTGTATGTATCCCAGGTGGCTGCCGAAGAGACCGGCATCGACGCCGAGGTCATCGACCTGCGCAGCCTCTGGCCGCTGGACCTGGAGACCATCGTCGAGTCGGTGAAGAAGACCGGCCGCTGTGTGGTCGTGCACGAAGCCACCCGCACCTGCGGCTTTGGCGCCGAGCTGGTGGCGCTGGTACAGGAGCACTGCTTCCATCACCTCGAAGCCCCGATCGAACGCGTCACCGGTTGGGACACCCCCTACCCGCACGCGCAGGAATGGGCGTACTTCCCCGGCCCATCGCGAGTGGGTGCGGCATTGAAACGGGTCATGGAGGTCTGAATGGGCACGCACGTCATCAAGATGCCGGACATCGGCGAAGGCATCGCACAGGTTGAGCTGGTGGAGTGGTTCGTAAAGGTCGGCGATACCGTCACAGAAGATCAGGTGGTCGCCGACGTCATGACCGACAAGGCCACCGTGGAAATTCCTTCGCCGGTCACCGGCAAGGTGCTGGCCCTGGGCGGCCAGCCCGGTGAGGTCATGGCCGTAGGCAGCGAGCTGATTCGCATCGAGGTCGAAGGGGCCGGCAACTATCAGGAAGGCGCCGGCAAGCCGGCAGCAGCCACGCCGCCTGCGGTAGCTGCCGCACCGAAGGCCAGCGTACCCGAAGCCCAACCCCAGCCCGCCGTCGTGTCTACCCCGGCAGCGGCACCTTCAGGCAACGCACAGCGTTCACCGACGATCGTGCCACGTGAGGCCAACGAGCGTCCGCTGGCCTCCCCGGCGGTGCGCAAGCGCGCGCTGGATGCGGGCATAGAGCTGCGCTATGTGCATGGTAGTGGCCCTGCCGGGCGCATCCTGCACGAAGACCTGGACGCTTTTCTCGTTCAACCGATTACCAGCAGTGCATCGGGCCCCGGTGGCTATGCAAGGCGTGACGACAGCGAGCAGGTGCCTGTGATCGGCCTGCGCCGCAAGATCGCGCAGCGCATGCAGGATGCCAAGCGCCGCGTCGCGCACTTCAGCTATGTCGAGGAAATCGACGTGACCGCGCTGGAAGAACTGCGCGTGCACCTGAACAAGAAGCATGGTGACAGCCGCGGCAAGCTGACCCTGCTGCCCTTCCTGGTACGGGCAATGGTGATCGCCGCGCGCGAATTCCCGCAGATCAACGCCACCTATGACGACGAAGCCCAGCTCATTACCCGCCATGGTGCAGTGCATGTGGGTATCGCCACCCAGGGCGACAACGGGCTGATGGTACCGGTGCTGCGCCATGCCGAGGCCGGCAGCCTGTGGAGCAATGCCAGCGAGATCGCCCGGGTAGCCAACGCCGCCCGCAACAACAAGGCCAGCCGTGAAGAGCTGTCCGGCTCGACCATTACGCTCACCAGCCTCGGCGCACTGGGCGGCATCGTCAGCACACCGGTGGTGAACACGCCGGAGGTGGCCATTGTCGGGGTCAACCGCATCGTCGAGCGGCCAATGGTGGTCAACGGCCAGATCGTGGTGCGCAAGATGATGAACCTGTCCAGTTCGTTCGACCATCGTGTGGTCGACGGCATGGACGCCGCGCTCTTCATCCAGGCCATCCGCGGCCTGCTCGAACAACCTGCCAGCCTGTTTGTGGAGTGACCATGCAGACTCTCAATACCACCCTGCTGATCATTGGGGGCGGCCCCGGCGGTTATGTCGCGGCGATTCGTGCCGGTCAACTGGGCATCCCCACTGTACTGGTCGAAGGCCAGGCACTGGGCGGCACCTGCCTGAACATCGGCTGTATTCCATCCAAGGCACTGATCCATGTAGCGGAGCAGTTCCACCAGACTTGTCAGCACAGCCAGCACTCCAGCCTGGGCATCAAGGTACAGGCTCCCAGCCTGGACATTACCCAGAGCGTGGCCTGGAAGGACGGCATCGTCGACCGCCTGACCAGCGGCGTTGCCGCCTTGCTGAAGAAACACGGCGTGACGGTGATTCATGGCTGGGCAAAGATCGTCGACGGCAAAACCGTCGACGTCGAAGGCCAGCGCATTCAGTGCGAGCACCTGCTGCTCGCCACGGGCTCCAGCAGTGTGGAGCTGCCCATGCTTCCACTGGGCGGCCCGATCATCTCGTCCACCGAAGCCCTGGCCCCGCAACGCCTGCCAAGGCGCCTGACGGTGGTGGGTGCAGGCTATATCGGCCTGGAGCTGGGTATTGCCTACCGCAAGCTGGGGGTCGAGGTAAGCGTGGTGGAAGCGCGCGAGCGTATCCTGCCTACGTATGACAGCGAGCTCACTCAGCCGGTAGCCGAGTCGCTGAAGAAACTGGGCATGACGCTGTACCTCAAGCACAGCGTCGAAGGCTTCGATAACGCCACCCAGTGCCTGCAGATCAGGGACCCGCATGGCGAACAGTTGACGCTGGAAACCGATCAGGTGCTGGTTGCCGTAGGACGTCGGCCACGCACTCAAGGGTTCAACCTGGAAACCCTGGAGCTCAAGATGAATGGCTCTGCCATTGCCATCGATGAGCGTTGCCAGACCAGCATGCGCAATGTGTGGGCAATCGGCGATCTGAGCGGCGAGCCGATGCTGGCCCACCGCGCCATGGCCCAGGGCGAGATGGTGGCCGAACTCATCGCCGGCAAGCAGCGGGTTTTCGATCCGGTGGCCATCGCGGCAGTGTGCTTTACCGACCCCGAGGTGGTGGTGGCAGGCAAGACACCCGAGGCCGCACAACAGCAAGGCCTGGATTGCATCGTTGCGCAGTTCCCGTTCGCGGCCAATGGCAGGGCCATGACGCTGGAATCCAAAAGCGGCTTCGTACGCGTGGTGGCGCGTCGCGACAATCACCTGATCCTGGGCTGGCAGGCTGTCGGCGTGGGGGTTTCGGAACTGTCTACCGCGTTTGCACAATCACTGGAGATGGGCGCCCGGCTCGAGGATGTGGCCGGAACCATCCATGCCCACCCTACCCTCGGGGAGGCTGTGCAGGAGGCTGCATTGCGTGCCTTGGGGCACGCGTTGCACCTGTAGCCAGAACCACTGGGCGTCGATCATCGACGCCCAGGCATCAGGCGATCTGGTTCTTGCCGCCGGCCTTGGCGCGATAGAGCGCCTGGTCGGCACGGGCGACCAGTTGCTCCGGGCGCTCGCCGCCACGCCACTGGGCGATGCCAAAACTCAATGTGACGCGGTGCTCGCCAATTGGGGGCAACCTCAACACCTGCTGGCGGATGGCATCGGCTACCGCCATTGCTGCCTGCAGGTCACTCCCTGGCATCAACACCATGAACTCGTCACCCCCCCATCGGGCAAGCAGGTGCTCGGGGCCGACACACTTACGAATCTGTTCGACCACCTCTACCAGGGCGGTATCGCCACGGGCGTGGCCGTAACGATCATTGATCGGCTTGAAATCGTCGAAATCCATCAGGATCAGGCTCAAGGGCAAACGAAAGCGGCCGGCACGTTCGCATTCCTGAAGCAGGGCCTTTTCCAGGCGATAACGATTGGCCGCCAGGGTCAACGAGTCGCGCTCGGCCAGGTCACGGTTCTCATCGAGCTGACGTTTCAGTTGCTCGTTCACCCAGCACAGTTCCCGGGTCCGTTCGGCTATCAGTGATTCCAGCGAGCTGTTGCGCTGCTCCAGATGGGCAACCAGGCGCTTGCGGTCGTCGATGTTGCGGTGTGCACCGAACATCCTGGCCACCGACCCATCAGGGTTGCGCGCAACCACATGCCCGCTGTCCTCGATCCACAGGTAGCTGCCATCCTTGCAACGGCAACGGTACTCCACCTGGTAGCTTTGCGCGCGCTGGCTCAGGTAGTCCTCGAAGCAGGCCATCACCCGCGAGTAGTCCTCGGGGTGAATGACGTTTTCCCAGGTGAACACCGTATTGTCCAGCGAGTGGCTGGGGTAGCCCAGCATGCGATACCAACCCGGGTTGCGATAGACATGGCCGGTGTTGGCGTTCCAGTCCCAGATGCCATCACTGACCAGGTCCAGGAGGGTTTGCAGTTGCTCTTGCCCCAGGTCGCTCAATGGCGCCATCACGCAAGCGGTATTCTCACTCATGGACACTCTCCCCTGTCCAGCAACTACGCCCCAGCTCAATGATGGTGCTGCCGATTGTTATGCGCCAAAGCCTGCGCGAAATTTCGAACAATATACTCGCGAAAGAATGGAAGCGGCAGGCGGAACCGACCGCACGTCCAACTGCAAGCCTTGGCTGTTGCCGCCTGCGGCAATCATCCTCCTCTTTGGGGCAACAGCGTGCCAGAGTTAAAAGGCCGAGCATTGCTGCCCCCTTGTAATGCAGAGGGTTCAGAGCGTGAGGTAACTGGCACAGCCCTTGCTCTTCCCTTGCTCTGCACAGTATCGGGAGACCTTCAGGTGAGCATCATCAATGATTATGGCTGGCAGGTAGCCGCTACCACTCAGCAACGTAGCAGTGTTTCTACAGACAGCGATGCTGTGCCGTATGTACCTGTTTCAGTTGCCATTCAGTCGACGTCCGACACGCGCGGGAGTGCCAGTCACTCCGAGCAGCGCTTTCACGACAACCAGCAAGAAGCGTTCGCAAAGTTCAAGGTCAGTCTGCAGAACCTGGAAGAGATCTTCGACACGAAAGAACCAGAGAGCACTGCCTTGCAAGAGTTTCGCGACTACATGGCACTGTCTCCCGAGCAGAAAATTCGCGAAAAGATGCTGCGCGAACTTGGGCTGAGCCTTGAAGAATACGAAGAGTTACCCCCTGAGAAGAAAGAACTGATCGACAAGCAGATCGCTCAACGCATCAAGGAAGAAATGGAGATAAAAACCATGGCCAAGCTGCAACCGCCTCAACAGATGGATGCGGTCAATGCACTGGCAGGTTCACAGACACTGTCGGCAGAAGGCACCGACGAGAAGGACAGGACGGACCCGCTGGCCTGAATCGTATTACGTAAAAAAA
>NZ_QLAD01000009.1:0-253327 GCF_024355235.1 Pseudomonas sp. S12(2018) | reverse complement strand
TTTATCAGCTGGTCATGGTCGTCGTAGGCGTAATGCAGCGTGCTGTGGTCGGGACGGATGTGCTGCAGCAGGTTGCTACGCTCATCAAAGCTGTAGCGGTCCTGGCTACCGTCGGGGTGCACGTGGCGGATGATGTTCGAAAAAGTGCGCAACTTCTTGCGCAGTACTGTGCAAGAAGTTGCGCAGTTGGCTGCAGGCCACGTTTATTATGACCTGCAGCAATGTATGCACAGGTTTATCCACATTTTGGTGCGCAAGAAGTTGCGCAGCTGGGTGAAAGCGACGAAAGGTGAAATCCCCCGAGAATAGCGCTCCTCGAGGAGATTCAACCAGTACAAAGCGGCCCTAGGTCGTGGCAGGCTCGAAGGCATTCGGCCGCATTGCCAACAGCACCAGCCCGAACGCGCCCGCCGCCATCAGCAGCGGCAGTGCATGCCCGCTCACCCACTGGCTACCGGCCCCAGCAGCCAATGGCCCGATCAGGCAGCCGATGCCCCACAGCTGCGCCACGTGGGCGTTGGCGCGCACCAGCGCATCATCGCGATAGCGTTCGCCGATCAGGATCAGCGACAGGGTGAACAGGCCACCGGCACTGGCGCCGAACAGCACCCACAATGGCCAGATCGCCGGCGTGTGCATCAGCACCGGAATGGCCAGGCTCGACACCAGCAGGGTCATGGCGCAGCCGGTGAACAGCGTACGGCGAGACATGTAGTCGGCCAGCGCCCCGATCGGCAGTTGCAGCACCGCATCGCCCACCACCACGGTACTGACCATGAACAGCGCCAGCTCGGTGGTGAAGCCCTGCTGCAGGCAGTACACCGGCAACAGGGTGAGGATCATCGCCTCGAACGCGGCGAACAGCGCAATGGCCCAGGCGATTACCGGTAAGCGCCGGCAGAAGCCCACCAGGTCACGCAGGCCCACACCACAGGCTTCAGCGCTGGGCGCCCCGCTGCGACCGATCAGCACCAGCGGTGCCACCACCAGCAACCCGGCCCCGATCCAGAAGCCCAGGTCATCCTCCGAACCCAGCACGCCCAGCAGCAGCGGCCCGGCCAGCTGGCTGAGGGCATAGCTGCTGCCATACAGCGCCACCAGGCGGCCACGCCATTGCTCGACCACCAGCTGGTTGATCCAGCTTTCGCCAAGGATGAACACGATGGTCAGGATCACCCCGATCAGCAGGCGCAACGCCAGCCACACCGGATAGCTGGGCAGCAGCGCCAGCAGGCCGATGGACAACGCACCGGCCAGCAGGCACAGGCGCATCAGCGTGGCGGTGCCGAAATACGCCGCCAGGCGGCTGGACAGGCTGGCGCCAACCAGCACGCCAATTGCCGGCATCGCCGCCATCACGCCAATGGCAAAGCTGCCATAGCCCCAGCTCTCCAGACGCAGCGATACCAACGGCATGCTCACGCCCAGGGCAAGGCCGACGCTCAGAACCGACGACAACACGGCGAAGTAGGTAGCCCAACGCATGTGTACTTCCTCGCAGAATGATGGATCGCCACAAGCAACACAGCCGGGCCTGCGCTAACGCAGGGCCCGGCTGTGGCGCGGATCGCTCGGGGCGCGGCACCAGGCCGCGCCCATGGCCTTACAGCTTGATCCAGGTGGCCTTGAGCTCGGTGTACTTGTCCAGTGCGTGCAGCGACTTGTCACGGCCGTTGCCCGACTGCTTGAAGCCACCGAACGGCGCAGTCATGTCGCCACCGTCGTACTGGTTGACCCACACGCTGCCGGCACGCAAGGCCTTGGCGGTCTTGTGCGCCTTGCTGATGTCGGCGGTCCATACACCTGCGGCCAGGCCGTAAGGGGTGTCGTTGGCGATCTGGATGGCTTCTTCGACGCTGTCGAAGGTGATCACCGACAGTACCGGGCCGAAGATCTCTTCCTTGGCGATGCGCATGGCGTTGCTCACGCCGTCGAAGATGGTCGGTTCGACATAGGTGCCGCCGGTTTCTTCGAGGATGCGCTTGCCGCCCACCAGCAGCTTGGCGCCATCGGTGTGGCCAGCCTCGATGTAGGACAGCACGGTGTTCATCTGCTGGGTGTCGACCAGGGCACCAACGGTGGTGGCCGGGTCCAGCGGGTTGCCAGGCTTCCAGGCCTTGAGGGCCTCCAGTACCAGCGGCAGGAACTTGTCCTTGATCGAGCGCTCGACCAGCAGACGCGAACCTGCGGTGCACACTTCGCCCTGGTTGAAGGCGATGGCACTTGCCGCGGCGGCGGCAGCGGCGTTCAGGTCCGGGGCATCGGCGAACACGATGTTCGGGCTCTTGCCGCCGGCTTCCAGCCACACGCGCTTCATGTTCGATTCGCCGGCGTAGATCATCAGCTGCTTGGCGATCTTGGTCGAGCCGGTGAACACCAGGGTATCGACGTCCATGTGCAGGGCCAGAGCCTTGCCGACGGTGTGGCCGTAGCCAGGCAGCACGTTCAGCACGCCGGCCGGGATACCGGCCTCGATGGCCAGCTGGGCGATGCGGATGGCGGTCAGCGGGGACTTCTCGGACGGCTTGAGCACCACCGAGTTACCGGTGGCCAGCGCCGGGCCGAGTTTCCAGCTGGCCATCAGCAGGGGGAAGTTCCACGGCACGATGGCCGCCACCACACCCACAGGCTCGCGGGTTACCAGGCCTAGCTGGTCGTGCGGGGTGGCCGCGACTTCGTCGTAGATCTTGTCGATGGCTTCGCCGTTCCAGCTCAGTGCCTGGGCAGCGCCCGGCACGTCGATGTTCAGCGAGTCGTTGATCGGCTTGCCCATGTCGAGGGTTTCGAGCAGGGCCAGCTCCTCGACGTTCTGCTTGAGCAGCGCGGCGAAACGGATCAGGGTAGCCTTGCGCTTGGCCGGGGCCAGGCGTGACCACACGCCGGACTCGAAGGTGGCGCGGGCGTTTTCCACGGCGCGCTGGGCGTCGGCCTCGTCGCAGCTGGCGACCTGCGCCAGAAGGCGTCCGTCAACCGGGCTCAGGCACTCGAACGTGGCGTTGGAAACGGCGGCGGTGTATTCACCATTGATGAAAGCACGGCCTTCGATCTTGAGTTGCTGGGCACGCTGTTCCCAGTCCGCACGAGTCAGGGTGGTCATACGAAACTCCTCCTGTTGTTGAAATGCAGCGCCGCACGAGGGGCCAGGGCGCTGTCAGAATACGGCCGGAGCGATTGTCGCTCTACGGCACTCGACACCCTAAACTCTGGCACCTGAATTATCAATATATTTGACAATACATGGCCAAATGCCTAGTGATGTGCACTTTATTTAACAATCAGGGGACCCAAACATGAATATCCAGCAGATTGTCGACTTCGCACAGGTACTGACCGAGGCCGAGCGCTACCGCCCGGCTGCCGAAAAAGTGCTCAAGGGCGACCCGGAGCAGGCGGTCTACAACCATTACGCCAGCCCTTGCGGGCAATTCGCCGCTGGTGTGTGGGAGGGGGCGCCCGGGCAATGGACCGTCAATTACACTGAACACGAATACTGCGAGATCGTGCACGGCGTATCGGTGCTGCGCGACGAAGAAGGCAACGCCAAGACCCTGCGCACCGGTGACCGCTTCGTGATCCCGGCCGGCTTCAAGGGCACCTGGGAGGTGCTGGAGACCTGCCGCAAGATCTACGTGATGTTCGAGCCCAAGGCATAGGCCATAGATAGATACCGCCGCGCCAGCCCTCCCTGGCGCGAGCATGGCGAGGTCCTTATCCGGACCCACCTGAACTCAAGGAGCCTCACCATGCAAAAGGATCAACCGGTCGTCTGCCCCATCGAAGCGTTGCAGCTGAGCAACGACGAAGTGCTCACCTGCATCGGCCGCCTGGTCGGCACCCGCTACGTGCCGACCGTGAAGGCCTACATCAGCGAACTGACCGGGCGCCAGCGCGTGGTCGGCATCGGCGAGATGTCGACCCGCGAAATGGACCCGCAACGCGTGAACATCAGCGGCAACGAGGCGGGCCTGATCAGCGGTTTCCATTTCGGCTGAACAGAAAATCGCCATAAAAAAAGGCCCGCATCGTGAGATGCGGGCCTTTTTTCGTAAGCCGGGATCAATTACTTGATCTTGGCTTCCTTGTAGATCACGTGCTTGCGAACAACCGGATCGAATTTTTTGATTTCGATTTTGTCCGGAGTGGTGCGCTTGTTCTTGTCGGTGGTGTAGAAGTGGCCGGTATTAGCGGTCGACACCAGACGGATCAATTCACGCATGATTTTCTCCCTTAGACCTTGGCGCCGTTACGGCGAATTTCGACCAGAACGGCATCGATGCCGCGCTTGTCGATGATACGCATGCCTTTGGCAGAAACGCGCAGACGCACGAAACGCTTCTCCGACTCGACCCAGAAGCGGTGATGCTGCAGGTTCGGCAGGAAACGACGACGGGTTTTGTTATTCGCGTGGGAAATGTTATTCCCGGTTACCGGACCCTTACCGGTAACTTGACAGACTCTCGACATGCCTCAGCCCTCTAAAACCACATGCCCAACCCGGCATGGGTTGGCCGCTTAATCTCTCAGTCTTTGGCGCCAGGCGCCGTGTTTCTTCAGGGTCTTATCGGCAAGATCTGCAGATGCGACAAACCGAGCCCCTAGAAAAGAGCGCTGCTTTATACCAGAAAGGCCGGGGTACAACAACATTTGATGTGATCGCACGATGCATGAATCAACCCAGGCCGCCCGGATGCAGGGCTTCCAGCGACAAAACCGCTCGTCGCAATATTCCTTGAAAAAGGAGTTGGCCATTTACGGCCTTGCGCACTAGGGTAGGAGTTTTCCAGACTGCACGGGCAGATGGGCCATTGATCAGCCAAGGAGTCACCATGCGTCGTGCCGCTTTACCCCTGTTGCTCGCAGCGCTGCTAAGCCCCGCACTGGCCCAGGCAGGCGCCTTGAGCGTATGTACCGAGGCCAGCCCCGAAGGCTTTGACGTGGTGCAGTATAACGCGCTGACCACCACCAATGCTTCTGCCGATGTGCTCATGAACCGGCTGGTGGAATTCGACGCCACCAGCGGCAAGGTGGTGCCGAGCCTGGCCGAAAGCTGGACGGTATCGGCCGACGGCCTGGTCTACGACTTCAGGCTGCGCCCGGGGGTAAAGTTTCACAGTACGCCGTACTTCAAGCCCAGCCGCGTGCTGAACGCCGACGACGTGCTGTTCAGCTTCCAGCGCATGCTCTACCCCGCCCACTCCTGGCACAAGATCACCCAGAGCGGCTACCCGCATGCCCAGTCGTTGCAGCTGCCCAGCCTCATCAAGCAGGTGGAGGCACCCGATCCGCTGAGCGTGCGCTTTACCCTCGACCATCCGGACGCGACCTTCCTCGCCACCCTGAGCATGGGCTTCGCCTCGATCTATTCGGCCGAATACGCCGACCAGTTGCTCAAGGCCGGCACCCCGGAGAAGCTCAACAGCCAGCCGATCGGCACCGGCCCGTTCGTGTTCCAGCGTTTCCAGAAGGACGCAGTGATCCGCTACCGCGCCAATGCCGACTATTTTGCCGGCAAGCCGAGCGTCGACCCGCTGATTTTCGCGATCACCCCCGACGCCAACGTGCGCCTGCAGAAACTGCGGCGCAACGAGTGCCAGATCGCCCTGTCGCCCAAGCCGCTGGACGTTGCGGCAGCCGCCGAAGACGCAAACCTGAAGGTCGAGAAGACCGAGGCGTTCATGACCGCGTTCGTCGCGATCAACAGCCAGCACCCGCCGCTGGACAAGGTCGAGGTACGGCAGGCGATCAACCTGGCGTTCGACAAGACCAGCTACCTCAAGGCCGTGTTCGAAGGCACCGCAGTCGCCGCTGAAGGCCCCCTGCCGCCCAACACCTGGAGCTACGCCAAGGACTTGCCGGGTTACCCGACCGACGCGACCAAAGCCAAGGCGCTGCTGGTCAAGGCCGGGTTGCCGGACGGCTTCAGCACCACAATCTGGACGCGCCCTTCGGGAAGCCTGCTCAACCCCAACCCGAGCCTGGGGGCACAACTGCTGCAGGCAGACCTGGCGAAGGTCGGCATCAAGGCCGAGATTCGCGTGATCGAATGGGGCGAGCTGATCCGCCGTGCCAAGGCCGGTGAGCACGATTTGCTGTTCATGGGCTGGGCCGGCGACAACGGCGACCCCGACAACTTCCTCAGCCCGCAGTTTGCCTGCCCGGCAGTCGAGTCGGGGACCAACTTCGCGCGGTACTGCGACAAGCGCCTGGACCAGTTGATCAGTGCCGGCAAGACCACCAACGACCAGAGCGTGCGCAGCCGCCTGTACCAGCAGGCCCAGGGGCTGATCCAGCAGCAGGCGCTGTGGCTGCCACTGGCGCACCCCACGGCAGCGGTGCTGATGCGCAAGGATGTGGAGGGCTACACGGTCAGCCCGTTCGGCCGGCAGGACTTTGCCACGGTGAAGACCGCACGCTGAACGACTCGCGCCTGCAGGCTCCTGACAGCGTCCTCTGGTAGCCCGAAGGACACTGCAGCAGCCTGCAGCGCGTGTTCAGGCCGCCAGGTGACTCTCGCCATCGACTTACGATGGTTGCCCAGCGAACCGCACCGTACGGATAGCCGCATTGGATATTGAATACTGGATCGAAGCGGCTATCGCCGGCCTCACCGTGGCACTGATACTCGGCCCGGTGGTCTTCGGCGCACTGCTTCTCTACATTGCTACCCAGCGATTGGCCGAAGCACTCGAGCACCTTCACAACTCGCCGCTGGTTGACGCTCATCGGTACAGCCTCAACCTGGGCCTGCGCCAACGATTCAGGGCAGTGGGCGACATCGCCGGCCTGTTGGCCTACCCCGATTGCCCGGTCGAGTTCGGGGGCCTGAGCGCAGAGGACATCAAGCGCTTCCCCGACAACCTCAGAACGCTGCTGGTTCTTAGCCACCACCTCAGGCTGGCAATGCTGGCCGTTCTGGTGCTGCTGGCCCTTGCCCTGCAGGCGCTCAAAGCCGTTCAGCACCAGGGCGAGCCGACGGAGTTCGGGCTCGGCGGGTGTTCACCCTATTGGCTGCCCCTTGCACTGCAACTGCCTTGCATCGCCGGCCTGGGGTGGGTCGCCACCCAGTACGCACAGGCTGGCATGCGCTACATGACCAGTGCATCCCGGTACCTTGCCAACTGCAAGGCGGTGGTGAATCGACAGCGCCCGGTGATGTACAACACGGTGTTTGGCAGAATCGTGTTTACCGTATGCATCGCTGCGCTTCTGGCTCATGCGAAGCTCTTCATCAGAACAGGATCGCTGCAGGCCGCAGACGTGGAGTCCTTTCCAGCCACGATCAGAACCGAGCTTGTGGTGCGTCACTACCTGCTGCTGGCTTCGGTTGTCGGGCTGGCTGCGTCGTTTGTTGCAACAAAGCTGATCGACTAGTACCGCCCACGCACAGCAGCGTCAGGCAGCGAACAAGCCCCGCTCCACCATCGACAATGGCTCCCCATCGCCGATGATGATGTGATCCAGCACCCGCACCTCGATCAGGCCCAGGGCTTTCTGCAAGCGCAGGGTCAGATTGATATCTGCCTGGCTTGGCTCGGAAACACCTGACGGATGATTGTGGCAAAGGATCAATGCTGCGGCATTTCTGGCCAGCGCCCGCTTGATGACTTCCCGAGGGTAGACGTTGGCACTGCTGATGGACCCGCGGAACAACGCCTCGAACCCTAGAGGACGGTGCTTGTTGTCCAGGTACAGGCAGCCGAACACCTCGCTTTCTTCATGACGCAGCATCGATTTCAGGTAACGCCGGACCGCCCCCGGGCTCAGCAACGCCGGGTCGCGGATGATGGTTTCGGCCAAGTGCCGGCGCCCAATCTCCATCACCGCCTGCAGTTGCGCATACTTCGCCGGGCCCAGCCCCAGCTCGCGCTGAAACGTCGGCTGATCGGCCTCCAGCAGTTGCCGCAAGCCGCCAAACTGCTGCAACAGGTGGCGCGCCAGGTCCACCGCGCTCTTGCCTGCCACACCGGTGCGCAGGAACACCGCCAGCAACTCGGCGTCCGACAGGCTCGCGGCCCCTCGCTCCAGCAACTTCTCCCGCGGGCGTTCCGCCGACGGCCAATCCCTGATACCCATAGCTGTCCCTCTGTCTGTGTGTGGCTGCTCCCCATTTCAGCCCTGTGCTATCGTAGCCCCCTCTTTTTACGCGACGATTCGGCCTGGGGAGGCGTCGTCGCCGCGTGCAAACACTGATCAAAGAAAGGCAAGCCTATGCAGCGGCTGTATCGGAAACGCATCGTTCTTGGCGTCGGCGGCGGCATTGCTGCCTACAAGAGCGCCGAGCTGGTTCGCCGACTCCTGGAGCACGGCGCGCAAGTGCGCGTCGTCATGACCCACGGCGGGGCCGAATTCATCACCCCGCTGACCATGCAGGCCCTGTCCGGGCACCCCGTGCACATGGACCTGCTCGACCCTGCCGCCGAAGCGGCGATGGGCCATATCGAACTGGCCAAGTGGGCCGACCTGGTGCTGATCGCACCTGCCACCGCCGACCTGATCGCGCGCCTGGCGCAAGGCGTTGCCAACGATCTGCTGACCACCCTGGTACTGGCTACCGACGCCACCGTGGCGTTGGCACCGGCCATGAACCAGGCCATGTGGCGCGACCCGGCCACCCAGGCCAACTTGCAGCTGCTGCAAAGCCGCGACATCCAGGTGTTCGGCCCGGCCTCCGGCAGCCAGGCCTGTGGCGACGTGGGCCTTGGCCGCATGCTCGAAGCCACCGACCTGGCCTGGTGCGCCGCCGAAACCTTCAAGCGCCAGTCGCTGACCGGCAAGCACGTGCTGATTACCGCAGGCCCGACCCAGGAAAACATCGACCCGGTGCGCTACATCACCAATCATAGCTCGGGCAAGATGGGCTTTGCCCTGGCCGAAGCGGCGGTGGAAGCCGGTGCTCGGGTAACCCTGGTGACAGGGCCGGTGCACCTGCCCACACCCGACCGGGTGACCCGTATCGACGTGGTGAGCGCGCGGGACATGCTCGCCGCGTGCGAAGCGGCGATCCCGTGCGATGTGTTCATCGCATCGGCTGCGGTTGCGGACTACCGCCCCGAAGTCGTCGCCCCGCAAAAGCTAAAGAAAGACCCTACGACAGGTGACGGCCTGCTGCTGCAGATGGTGCGCAACCCGGACATTCTGGCCACCATCGCCACCCGCCCCGACCGCCCGTTCAGCGTCGGCTTTGCCGCCGAGACCGAACACCTGCTCGATTACGCCGCGCGCAAGCTCAAGGACAAGAACCTCGACCTGATCGTCGCCAATGACGTGGCCAACCCCAGCATCGGCTTCAACAGCGAGGAGAACGCCTGCAGCGTGATCGATCGCCAACTTCAAGCAACACTCTTTGCACAGACCAGCAAGGGCAAGATCGCCCGTCAGCTGGTAGCCTTCATCGCCGAACGTCTCAACCAGGTTTAACTCTGCATGCACGCCTTACAAGCCAAGATTCTCGATCCGCGCCTTGGCAGCGATTTCCCGCTGCCGCAATACGCCACTCCCGGTTCTGCCGGCCTCGACCTGCGCGCCATGCTCAAGGAAGAGACAGTCCTGGAGCCGGGCCAGACCATACTGATCCCTACCGGCCTGTCGATCTACGTCGGCGACCCGGGCCTGGCCGCGCTGATCCTTCCGCGCTCGGGCCTGGGCCACAAGCACGGCATCGTGCTGGGCAATCTGGTCGGCCTGATCGATTCGGACTACCAGGGCGAGCTGATGGTGTCGTGCTGGAACCGCGGCCAGGCCCCTTTCACCATCGCCATCGGCGAGCGCATTGCTCAACTGGTGCTGGTACCGGTGGTACAGGCGCACTTCGACATCGTCGAAACCTTCGACGAAACCCAGCGTGGCGCTGGCGGCTTCGGCCATTCGGGCAGCCATTGAACAACGCGCGAGCCCTGCTGCCAGGCCTGTATTGGGGCCTGGCCGGCATGCTCGTCGCCGGGCTCGCGGTGTGGCTGACGCTGGTAATCCCTCTGCAACGCGAGCAACGTAACCTGCAGACGTATTTTCCGGCCTTCGGGCTGGTCATTGCGCTCGACCAGCAGATCGCCCGTCTGGTGTCCGAGGTCGACACCGTGGCCCGCCATCCGGCCCTGCTTGCCGCCGCCAAGGCGGCTGACGCCCGCCAGGCGCGCCAGGTGCTGGACGACTTCAGCTACCTCGAAGGGTTGGTCAGCAGTCGATTGCTCACGCCCGGCCAGGCCAGGCGCGAGAGCCTCCACGACCGCTCACTCAGCCCGCCATTGCTGGACATGATCGGGCGAGCCGAACGCGGGGTACCACCGAACCTGGAGGCCCACCCGACCAACGGGCAACTGCATATCCACAGTGTCACGCCCATTCGAGGCAGTGCGACAGGCCCGGTGCAGGCCGTGCTGCTCATGACTTTCGAGCTGCAACGTGTAAGTGCTGCTCTGAAAATAGACATGCCGGAAATCGGCAAGGCCAGCCTCGTGCAAGGCGTGTTCGACGACCCTCAGGCCGTACTGGCCAGCGCAGGCGAAAGTGATAGCCCGGCAATAACCCCGATAGGGACCTTCAACGATGCATGGAGCCTGCACTTTCAGCCCGGGGCGATCTTCCAGAGGTGATCGACGGATGAATCGCCCGGCTCAAGAACTCTATGTCGAAAATGCCGTCAAAGCCGGACATCTTTAGCCGCGCGGCGCGCCGGGTGCCTGCAGCGCATGCCGACCGTCGACCCAACATAGCCCCTTCCAATTGGAGTTTCCCCAGGTGAGCAACATGGAACGCATGACCCCGAACCTCCCCGCCAGCATCTTCCGCGCCTACGATATCCGAGGTGTGGTCGGCGAAGGCCTCACCGCCGAAACCGCCTACTGGATCGGCCGCGCCATCGGTGCACAGAGCCTGGCCCAGGGCGAGCCGCACGTATCGGTTGGCCGCGACGGTCGCCTGTCCGGCCCGATGCTGGTCGAGCAACTGATCAAGGGCCTGGTCGAGGCCGGGTGCAAGGTCAGCGATGTCGGCCTGGTCCCCACGCCCGCCCTGTACTACGCCGCCAACGTGCTGGCCGGCAAGTCCGGGGTGATGCTCACCGGCAGCCACAACCCGCCGAACTACAACGGCTTCAAGATCGTCATCGCCGGCGACACCCTGGCCAATGAGCAGATCCAGGCCCTCCTGATTCGCCTGCAGACCAACGACCTCACCCGCGGCGAAGGCAGCGTCGAGAAGGTCGAGATCCTGGACCGCTACTTCACCCAGATCACCGGCGACATCAAGCTGGCGAAGAAGCTCAAGGTGGTGGTGGACTGCGGCAACGGCGCCGCCGGGGTGATCGCCCCGCAGCTGATCGAGGCGCTGGGCTGCGAGATGATCCCGCTGTTCTGCGAGGTCGACGGCAACTTCCCCAACCACCACCCCGACCCGGGCAAGCCGGAAAACCTGGTGGACCTGATCGCCAAGGTCAAGGAAAGCGGCGCCGACCTGGGCCTGGCCTTCGACGGTGACGGCGACCGTGTCGGCGTAGTGACCAACACCGGCAACATCGTCTACCCCGATCGCCTGCTGATGCTGTTCGCCCAGGACGTGCTGGCGCGCAACCCGGGCGCCGAGATCATCTTCGACGTCAAATGCACCCGCCGCCTGACCCCGCTGATCGAACAGTACGGCGGCCGCGCGCTGATGTGGAAGACAGGTCATTCGTTGATCAAGAAGAAGATGAAGCAGACTGGCGCCCTGCTGGCCGGCGAGATGAGCGGGCATATCTTCATCAAGGAGCGCTGGTACGGTTTCGACGACGGCATCTACAGCGCCGCGCGCCTGCTGGAGATCCTGAGCAAGGCCGATAGCGATGCCGAAACGCTGTTCGCGGCGTTCCCGAACGATATTTGTACCCCTGAAATCAACATTGATGTGACGGACGAGGGTAAATTCAGCATCATTGAGGCACTGCAACGCGACGCCGACTGGGGCCAAGACGCCAACCTGACCACCATCGATGGTGTACGGGTCGACTACCCCAACGGCTGGGGCCTGGTTCGCGCCTCCAACACCACGCCGGTGCTGGTACTGCGCTTCGAGGCCGACAGCGAAGCCGAGCTGCAGCGAATCAAGGACGTGTTCCTTGCCCAGCTCAAGCGCGCAGCCCCTGATCTGCAACCAACGTTCTGACCGACCCCTTGTTCCAACTGGAGCCCTGCATGACCCTTGATCGTGATGCCGCCACCCATGTCGCCCAGGTACTGTCCGAAGCGCTGCCCTACATCCGCCGCTTTGTCGGCAAGACGCTGGTGATCAAGTACGGCGGCAACGCGATGGAGAGCGAAGAGCTCAAGACCGGCTTCGCCCGCGACGTGGTGCTGATGAAGGCAGTCGGCATCAACCCGGTGGTGGTGCACGGCGGCGGCCCGCAGATCGGCGACCTGCTCAAGCGTCTGTCCATCGAAAGCCGGTTTGTCGATGGCATGCGCGTCACCGATGCGCAGACCATGGACGTAGTGGAGATGGTGCTCGGCGGCCAGGTGAACAAGGACATCGTCAACCTGATCAACCGTCATGGCGGCAGCGCCATCGGTCTGACCGGCAAGGACGCCGAGCTGATTCGCGGCAGGAAGCTCACCGTCACCCGCCAGACGCCAGAGATGACCAGCCCGGAAATCATCGACATCGGTCATGTGGGCGAAGTGGTCGGGGTGAACACCGACCTGCTGAACATGCTGGTCAAGGGCGACTTCATCCCGGTGATCGCGCCAATCGGCGTGGGCGCCAACGGCGAGTCGTACAACATCAACGCCGACCTGGTAGCAGGCAAGGTGGCCGAAGCGCTCAAGGCCGAGAAGCTGATGCTGCTGACCAACATCGCCGGCCTGATGGACAAGCAGGGCACCGTGCTCACCGGCCTGACCACCGAGCAGGTTGACGAACTGATCGCGGACGGCACCATCTACGGCGGCATGCTGCCCAAGATCCGTTGCGCACTGGAAGCAGTACAGGGCGGCGTGCACA
Source organism: Pseudomonas sp. S12(2018) (assembly GCF_024355235.1). Lineage (NCBI taxonomy): Bacteria > Pseudomonadati > Pseudomonadota > Gammaproteobacteria > Pseudomonadales > Pseudomonadaceae > Pseudomonas > Pseudomonas sp. S12(2018). The sequence continues at coordinate 240,358 of NZ_QLAD01000009.1, read as the reverse complement.
GCTCGCACATCATCGACGGCCGCGTGCCGAATGCGGTACTGCTGGAGATCTTCACCGACAGCGGCGTAGGTACCCTGATTACCAATCACGAACCGCGCTGAGGTATCCGCCGGCAAGGCCGGCTCCTACAGGAGCGGGCCACCACAGGTACAAAAAAGGCGACCCGCGGGTCGCCTTTTTGTTTGCCTCAGATACCGTACTGGGCCCGGTAGGCCTCGACGGCCGGCAAGTGCTGCTTGAGCGCCGGGTCATCGGCGAGGAACTGCAGCACCTGGGTCAGCGATACGATGCTGACCACCGGAATGCCGAAGTCACGCTCCACTTCCTGGATCGCCGACAGGTCGCCGTTGCCACGCTCCTGGCGATTCATCGCGATCAGTACGCCCGCCGCCCTGGCCTGCTGGCCCTGGATGATCTGCATCACCTCGCGGATGGCCGTGCCGGCAGTGATCACGTCGTCGATGATCAGCACGTCGCCTGCCAGTGGCGAGCCCACCAGGCTGCCACCCTCGCCGTGTGCCTTGGCTTCCTTGCGGTTGAAGCACCACGGCACATCCAGCCCATGGTGCTCGGCCAGTTGCACCGCCGTCGCGGCAGCCAGGGGGATGCCCTTGTAGGCCGGGCCGAACAGCACGTCGAACGGGATCTTGCTGTCGACGATCGCCGCCGCATAGAACCGACCGAGCTGAGCCAGGGCAGCGCCACTGTTGAACAGGCCGGCGTTGAAGAAATACGGGCTGATGCGGCCCGACTTGAGGGTGAACTCACCGAAGCGCAGAACCCCACGATCGATGGCAAAACGAATGAATTCGCGCTGATACGGCTGCATGAAGAGTCCCGGCTACCACAGATTTAGCTAAATGAGTACAGCTCGGGTATCATACACGCACGAGATTTTTGGGGCCATTTATGCGGATCATCAGTGTGAACGTTAATGGCATTCAGGCTGCAGTCGAGCGTGGTTTGCTCAGCTGGCTACAAGCCCAGAATGCCGACGTCATCTGCCTTCAGGATACCCGCGCCTCGGCCTTTGAACTCGACGACCCAGCTTTCCAGCTCGATGGCTACTTCCTTTATGCCTGCGATGCAGAAGTTCCAGCCCAAGGCGGCGTGGCACTCTACTCGCGTTTGCAGCCCAAGGCAGTCATCAGCGGCCTGGGCTTCGAGACAGCCGATCGCTACGGGCGTTACCTGCAGGCCGATTTCGACAAAGTCAGTATTGCCACCTTGCTGTTGCCTTCGGGCATGAACGGTGACGAAGACCTCAACCAGAAATTCAAGTTGATGGACGACTTCGGCAAATACCTGGACAAGCAGCGCCGCAAGCGTCGCGAGTACATCTACTGCGGCTCGCTGTATGTGGCGCAGCAGAAGCTCGACGTGAAGAACTGGCGCGACGGCCAGCAGTCGCCGGGTTTCCTGGCGCCAGAGCGGGCCTGGATGGACGAGATCGTCGGCAACATGGGCTATGTGGATGCGTTGCGCGAAGTCAGCCGTGAGGGCGACCAGTACAGCTGGTGGCCGGACAACGAGCAGGCCGAGATGCTCAACCTGGGCTGGCGTTTCGACTACCAGCTGCTGACCCCGGGCCTGCGCCGCTTCGTACGAAGCGCTCGCCTGCCGCGTCAGCCACGCTTCTCCCAGCATGCGCCACTGATCGTGGACTATGACTGGACGCTGACGATCTGATCGCTCAGCCACAAAAAAGCCGACTGCGTGTCGGCTTTTTCGTATCTGGCCTTTGGGCCCTTTCGCCAGCAAGGCCGGCTCCTACCGGGTCAACGCAACCGCCGTAGGAGCCGGCCTTGCCGACGAAGCATGTCAGGTCAGCACACGCCAGGCCCACGGATAACGAAAGGCCTTGCCCTGCTTGACCTTGACCGCCGCAATGACGATCAGTACCGCCACCCCCAGCGAGATGATGGTCAGCGCAAGCTTGGCCATCGGTACGGTAAACCCCACCACGCACACCATGCCCAGCAGGGTCATGGTCAGCTGGAAGTTCACCGCCTCCTTGCCCTGGGCGTCGACGTACGGGTCGATGCCGCGCTTGAACCACCACAAGGCCAGCGGCGCGATCAGGTTGGCGAACGGCACCACCATGCCGGCAGCCGCCGCCAGGTGGCACAACATGCCCCAATGACGGGCTGCATCACCGGGCATCGGCGCGTTGGACGGATCGGCCATGTCGACTCCCGATCAGTCCGCCAGCGCGGCCTGCTGCAGTTGGAACAGGTCGGTCATGCCCTTCTGCGCCAGCGCCAGCATGGCGTTGAGCTCTTCAGGCTGGAACGGAGCACCTTCGGCGGTGCCCTGGACTTCGATGAAACCACCGGCGCTGGTCATCACAACGTTCAGGTCGGTTTCGGCCGCCGAATCTTCCGGGTAGTCCAGGTCGAGCACCGGCACGCCCTGGTACATGCCGACCGATACGGCCGCAATCATGTGCTTGACCGGGTCGCCGCCCTTCAGGCCGCCACGCTTCTTGACCACGCGCAGGGCGTCGACCAGCGCAACCATGGCACCGGTGATCGACGCGGTACGGGTACCGCCATCGGCCTGGATCACGTCGCAGTCGACGTACAGGGTGATGTCGCCCAGCTTGCTCATGTCCAGCGCGGCGCGCAGCGAGCGGCCGATCAGGCGCTGGATTTCGAGGGTACGACCACCCTGCTTGCCGCGGCTGGCTTCGCGCTGGTTGCGCTCGCCGGTGGCGCGCGGCAGCATGCCGTACTCGGCGGTCAGCCAGCCCTGGCCCTGGCCCTTGAGGAAGCGCGGTACGCCGTTCTCGACGCTGACCGTGCAGATGACTTTGGTGTCTCCGAACTCGACCAGTACAGACCCCTCGGCGTGTTTGGTGTAGTTGCGGGTGATGCGGATCGAGCGCAGCTGATCGGCAACGCGACCACTTGGACGTTTCATTTGGGCTACCTGTACTGGATATGAATCTGCCCGGCATTATAGGGCTACAGGGCCCTCGGTGGACATGCCTGCGGCCAAATGCACGGCCAGCCGATCATCGGCGCACCACGCCAAAAGCCCCGATCTGCCCGCGCCGCCCGGTATTTGCGGCGCCCTGCCCGCTGCTTTGTAGCATCAGCGCATTGGGAGCCGGCGCCGCACTGCGTTACAATCCTGCGCCTTTGCAGGCTGTCGGCTTGCTCCCTAATCTGCGAGGTACTTCCCATGGTGCACAGCATGACCGCCTTCGCCCGCGTCGAGCAGGCCGGGACCCAGGGCACACTGATCTGGGAACTGCGCTCGGTCAATCATCGCTACCTCGAGCCGCACCTGCGCCTGCCCGAAGCCCTGCGCGACCTCGAAGGCGCGGTGCGCGAGTCCCTGCGCCAGGGCCTGTCGCGCGGCAAGGTCGAATGTACCCTGCGCTTCAATGAAGAGAACGCCGGCAAGCCGCTGCAGGTCGACCGCGAGCGTGCCGCTCAGCTGGTCGCCGCCGCCGAGACCGTGGCCGGCCTGATCAAGCAGCCCGGCCCCCTCAACCCGCTCGAGGTGTTGGCCTGGCCGGGCGTGCTGGTGGCCGATGCCAGCGACCCGCAGACGCTCAATGCCGAGGCCATGGGCCTGTTCGAACAGGCCCTCAAGGAGCTCAAGAACGGCCGCAACCGCGAAGGCGCGGAACTCGCCCGACTGATCAACGAGCGCCTCGACAGCATGAGCGAGGAAGTCACCACCCTGCGCGCCCTGGTGCCGCAGATGCTCGCCGCCCAGCGCCAGAAGGTGCTGGACCGCTTTGCCGACATGCAGGCCGAACTCGACCCGCAGCGTCTGGAGCAGGAGATGGTGATGCTGGCGCAGAAGAGCGATGTGGCCGAAGAACTCGACCGCCTCAGCACGCATGTCACCGAAGTGCGCCGCGTGCTCACGTCGGGCGGCGCCGCCGGCCGGCGCCTGGATTTCCTGATGCAGGAACTCAACCGCGAAGCCAACACCCTGGGCTCCAAAGCCTTTGACACACGCAGCACCCAAGCGGCGGTCAACCTCAAGGTTCTGATCGAGCAGATGCGTGAACAAGTACAGAACATCGAGTAAGGCCACCCCTACCATGACCCACAGCAGCGGCACCCTTTTCATCGTCTCGGCCCCTTCGGGCGCCGGCAAGACCAGCCTGGTCAAGGCGCTCACCGACGACCTCAACCACATTCGCGTGTCGGTCTCGCACACCACGCGGGCCATGCGTCCGGGCGAGCATGACGGGGTGAACTACCACTTCGTCGACCGCGCCGAGTTCGACCGCATGATCGCCCAGGGCGACTTCCTGGAGCAGGCCGAAGTCTTCGGCAACTGCTACGGCACCTCGCGCAGCGCACTGCAGCAGACCCTTGACCAGGGCCATGACCTGATCCTGGAAATCGACTGGCAGGGTGCACAGCAGGTGCGCAAGCTGATGCCCGAGGCGCGTTCGATCTTCATCCTGCCGCCCAGCCAGCAGGCCCTGCGCCAGCGCCTGACCAACCGCGGCACTGACAGCGACGAGATCATCGAAGGGCGCATGCGCGAGGCGGTCAGCGAGATGGTGCATTACGACGAATACGAGTTCGTCATCATCAACGACGACTTCGCCACGGCACTGGACGACCTCAAGGCGGTGTTCCGTGCCAACCGCCTGCAGCGCGGCCAGCAGCAGCAACGTCACAGCGAACTGCTCAGGCAACTGCTTGCCTGAGCAGCGTGCCCCGGCCGCTTAACCGCGGCCGGGCACCGTTGCGTGACGGCGCAGGGTCATGCCCAGGAAGAACGCCGGCGCACGCAGGCGCGACAGCATCATCAGCACCAGGCCCAGCAGGGTGATGATCATCGCGATCACGAACACCAGCCCCAACCCCCCTACATGCGAACCGCTGCCGAACGACGGCGAAGCACTGTCATAGGCTGTCTGCAGGAAGATCACCGAAAGAATGCCGCCGCCCAGCAACGGGCACAGGCCGCGCATCAGGAAGTGACGCAGGCTGTCGGTGAGGCTGTGGCGGAAGTACCACACGCAGGCGAACGCGGTCAGCGAGTAGTAGAAGCAGATCATCATGCCCAGGGCAGTGATGGTGTCGGCCAGCACGTTCTCGCTCAGGGTACGCATGGTGACGTAGAACACGCCTGCGGCCACGCCGGCACAGATGGTGGCATAACGCGGGGTTTTCGAACGCGGGCAGACGCTCGCGAAGCGCTCCGGCACTGCGCCGTAGTACCCCATCGCCAGCAGCGTGCGCGCCGGCGAAACGAAGGTCGACTGCAACGAGGCCGCGGTGCTGGCCAGTACCGCGATCGACATCAGGATCGCCAGTGGCCCCATCACCGGGCCGGCCAGGTGGGCGAAGACGTTTTCCTGGATACGCGGGTTGCCCAAGCCCAGGCCGATATCGCTGATGCCGGCAAACTGCAGGGTGGCAATTGCGGTCACCAGGTACAGGCCCAGAATCAGCAGCACGGTCAGGGTCGCTGCCTTGCCCGGTACGTCATCGCTGCCCACCGATTCTTCGCTGATGCTCAGACACACGTCCCAGCCCCAGAAGATGAAGATCGACAGCGACAGGCCGGCGGTGAAGGCCGAGAACGACTCCACCCCGAACGGGTTGAACCAGTCCATCTCGAAGGTCAGCGGCGGCGCCTCCGACGACCCGCCGAATGCGGCCATGGCAAAACCCAGCAGCACGATCAGTTGCAGCGCCACCAGGCCGTACTGCACGGTCATGGTGGTGGCGATGCCGCGACAGCAGATCCACACGGCCATGGCGATGAACACGCAACAGGTGGTCACATTGACCAGCAGGTTGTCGGCCAGCGCCGCCACCTCGTGTTTGCCGGTGATCTGCCCGAGGAACAGATAGAAGAAGTCCACCGCCACACCGGCGAGGTTCGACAACACGATGGTGGTGGCGGTGACCAGCCCCCAGCCACCGATCCAGCCGATCATCGGGCCGAAGGCACGTACCGACCAAGTGAACGAGGTGCCGCTGTCGGGTTCGGCGGCATTCAGCTCGCGATAACCCAGCGCCACCAGCAACATGGGCAGGAAACCGACGATGAACACCGCCGGCAGGTGGGCGCCGACTTCGCGTACGGTCGGGCCGAGGGCGCCGGTGAGGGTATACACCGGCGCAATAGTGGAAATGCCCAGCACGATGCTGGCCAGCAGTCCGAGCCGGCCCTTGGCCAGCCCTTTGGATCGCCCGCCCACACCTGGGGACAGGCCTGCTTTGTGTTCGCTCATGAGTAGTTGCCGTCACTATTGGTATTATTTTCCGGGCCCCCCGTGGGGTGCCCGCTATCACTCAATGAAACTTGTTGCAGTGCATCGCCGGCTCAGCCGGGTGACCTCATAGGGCCTTCTCCCGGCGTAGCGCATGGGCGATGCAGGCTTCGCGAAACGCCTCGAACAGGCGCAGCGACACCGGGTTTTCGGCAAAGCGGTATTCCGGGTGCCATTGCACACCGACCACAAAGCCTGGGGCGTCATCCATGGACACAGCTTCGATCAGTCCATCGGGAGCCAGGGCTTCGGCGCGCAGGCCGGCGGCCAGGCGATCGATGCCCTGGCTGTGCAGCGAGTTGACCATGAAGCGGGCAGGCAGCCCCATCTGCTCGAATTTCCCCCCGGGCTGACATGTCACCAGGTGGCGGGGGCTGTATTGCTCTTCCAGCGGCGCATCCTGCGACTCGCGATGGTCCAGGTAGCCTGGCAGCTCCTGCACACGCTGGTGCAAGGTGCCGCCCAGGCTGACGTTGAGTTCCTGGAAGCCCCGGCACACGCAGAACACCGGTACACCCCTGGCAATCGCGGCCTGCAGCAGCGGCAGGGTCAGCCGGTCACGAAACACGTCGTGGCGGGTGCCTTCCACGCTGGGGGCGCCATTGTAATGATGCGGCTCGACATTAGAAGGCGAACCGGTAAAAAGAATGCCATCCAGATGCTCCAGCACAAGGTTCGGGTCGCTTGCGACGTCCCGGGCCGGGAGAATCAGCGGCAATCCGGCAAAACCGGCCGCCTCGACATACTTGTCGCCCACGGTATGCGACGAGTTCTTGCCCAGTTGCTGGCGGCAAGCACTCACACCAATCAGGGGCAGCCGCCCTGCGCGCTCGTTCATCGGTTAAGCCTCCGTTGCAGCTTTATCCAGCCATCACACCGTATGCAGGTACCAGTTGTATTCGAGGTCGGAGATCGACACTTCGAACTCCGCCATCTCGCTTTCCTTGCAGGCCACGAAGATGTCGATGTAGTCGGGGCTGATGTACTGGTTCAGCACCTCGCTGTCATCGAGCTCGCGCAGCGCATCGCGCAGGTTGTTCGGCAGGCTCTGCTCCAGTTGCTCGTAGGAGTTGCCCTCGACCGGCTCGCCCGGGTCGACCTTGTTGGTCAGCCCGTGGTGAATGCCGGCCAGGATCGAAGCCATCATCAGGTACGGGTTGGCATCGGCGCCGGCCACGCGGTGCTCGATACGCACGGCATCGCTGCTGCCGGTAGGCACGCGCACGGCCACGGTACGGTTGTCCAGGCCCCAGCTCGGGGCATTGGGCACGTAGAACTGCGCGCCGAAACGGCGGTAGGAGTTCACGTTGGGGCACAGGAAGGCCATCGATGCCGGCATGGTTTCGAGCACGCCGCCGATGGCGTGGCGCAGGGTTTCGCTGTTTTCGGGGTCGTCGGTTGCGAAGATGTTCTTGCCGGTCTTCTTGTCCAGCAGCGAGATGTGTACGTGCAGGCCGTTGCCTGCCTGGCCAGGGTACGGCTTGGCCATGAAGGTGGAGTCCATCTCATGGTCGTAGGCGATGTTCTTGATCAGGCGCTTGAGCAGCACTGCGTAGTCGCAGGCCTTCATCGCGTCAGCCACGTGGTGCAGGTTGACCTCGAACTGCGCCGGGGCGCTTTCCTTGACGATGGCATCGGCCGGGATACCTTGCTCCTTGGCCGCTTCGAGCATGTCCTGCAGGCAGTCGACATACTCGTCCAGGTCATCGATCAGGTACACCTGGGTCGATTGCGGGCGTTTGCCCGAGATCGGCGAGCGCGGCGGCTGCGGGCGACCGTTCAGGTTGTCCTGGTCGATCAGGTAGAACTCCAGCTCGAACGCGGCGCAGATATCCAGGCCCAGCGCGTCGAACTTCTCCACCACGCCGCGCAGCACTTCGCGCGGGTCGGCGAAGAATGGCGTGCCGTCCAGTTCATGCATGGTCATCAGCAGCTGCGCGGTGGGGCGCTTCTGCCAGGGCTCGAAGCTCAAGGTGCCGGGGATCGGGTAGCAGATACGGTCGGCGTCGCCGATGTCCAGGCCCAGGCCAGTGCTTTCGACGGTGGAACCGTTGATGTCCAGGGCGAACAGCGAAGCCGGCAGGTTGATGCCTTTTTCGTAGACCTTGACCAGGCTCGCACGCTCGATGCGCTTGCCACGCACCACGCCGTTCATGTCTGCAATCAGCAGATCGACAAATTGCACCTCAGGGTGGGCCTTGAGAAATTCACCCATCTCGTCGAGAGGGATGGCGCACGGGGAGACCGACGTCATGGCTAGGCATCCTTTGATTTTTTATCGGGCGGCAATGGAGGAGGTGTTACTGCGCTATCGGGAGCGGCGATGGTTTCATTTGTTCTTTTTAAGGTTCCCATCGTGGGGAATGCCGAACGCCGTGGCATTGCACGGTCGTTCCAGGTTCTGACAACGTCGCGGGTTGATTCACGACTGCCGCCTCACTATAGAATGGCCCCCACGCAACAGACATTGGCATTTAGGCAAGCAAAGAGTGCACCCATGCAATATCAGATCAGTCACGCCGACCTTTCCCTGGTGCTCGCGCTGGTACGCGGACGCTCCCTGGCCAAGGCTGCAGACCTGCTGCGGGTCGATGTGTCGACGGTGTTCCGCTCGATCCGGCGCATGGAGGCCGCACTGGGCACCGCGCTGTTCGTGAAGAGCCGCAAGGGCTACATCCCCACCGGCACCGCCCAGGCCCTGGCCGAGCAGGCCGAACGCGCCGAGCAGGCGCTGGATGCGGCGCGGGTGGCGCTGGAGCACGGCGAACAGGTGGTCAGCGGCACGGTGCGCCTGACCTGTACCGATGCGGTGCTGCACAGCCTGCTGCTGCCGGCCCTGGCCGACTTCATGCCGGCATACCCGGCCCTGTCACTGGAACTGGCGACCTCCAACACCTTCGCCAACCTCAGCCGGCGCGACGCCGACCTGGCGCTGCGCCTGACCAATTCGCCACCCGAGCACCTTGTGGGGCGCTGCCTGGGGGCGGCCTCGTATGTGGTGTGCGGGCGCGAGGAGTACCGCGAGCGGCTGGCCGAGGCCCCGGCCAGCGTGCCCTGGATTGCCCCCGACGACTCCATGCAGGACCACGCCACAGTGGTGTGGCGCAGCCAGCAGTTGCCGGGGGTGATGCCGCGCTATCGCTGCAGCGGAATCGCGGCGATTGCACAGCTGGTGGCGGCCGGGCTGGGGGTGGCTGCCCTGCCCGACTACATGGCCGATACCTTGCCGGGGGTGGAACAGTTGAGCGGTGCCCTGCCCGGGTGCAATACCGAACTGTGGCTGCTGACCCGCCCCGATTGCCGTGCGCTGCGTTCGGTGCAGACCCTGTTCGACGAATTGACCCCGCGTTTGCGCGGGATGCTGGGGCGCCAGGAGGGCCAGGCCTGACTTTCGGGCCCCTTCGCCGGCAAGGCCGGCTCCCACGGGGCAGGTGCGCAGTTCTGCAGGCGCCGACCTGCCGGCCAAGCATTTGAATCCACCCCCACAAGACAGTTGTGCTAGAGCCTCACAACTGGTTATTGTCGGCTTACACAGGTCTCGACGTGAAATCAGCGCTTCCCTAAAGGCTGGTGATTTTTTAAACTATCGAGTCCGCTCGCCCATTCGGGCTGAACACCGCATTTGCTACTGAGGAAGACCATGGCCCGCGTAACCGTTGAAGATTGTCTAGAACACGTGGATAACCGCTTTGAGCTGGTCATGCTGTCTACCAAGCGTGCCCGCCAACTGGCCACCGGCGGCAAAGAGCCGAAAGTGGCGTGGGAAAACGACAAGCCGACCGTCGTCGCCCTGCGCGAAATCGCCGAAGGCATCTGCACCCCAGAATTCATGGCCGAACAGGACATCGTCCACGAAGACCCGGTCTTCGCTGCATTCGGTGAGGACGAGGCCAACGAGGCCGTCTAAGTCCATGCCTGGTCGACGTTGTACGGCGCAGGGCCCACTTTCTCGGCAGGAGCTAACATCGTGCCGAGCATAGACGCCCTCGCCGATCGCCTCTCGACCTACCTCGGCGCCGACCAGGTCAACCTGGTACGCCGGGCGTATTTCTACGCCGAACAAGCCCACGACGGCCAGCGCCGTCGCAGCGGCGAGCCATACGTCACGCACCCGCTGGCGGTGGCAAGCATTCTTGCCGACATGCACATGGACCATCAGAGCCTGATGGCCGCCATGCTGCATGACGTGATCGAAGACACCGGCATCGCCAAGGAAGCCCTCAGTTCCCAATTCGGCGAAACCGTCGCCGAACTGGTCGATGGCGTCAGCAAGCTGACCCAGATGAACTTCGAGACCAAGGCCGAAGCCCAGGCCGAAAACTTCCAGAAGATGGCCATGGCCATGGCCCGCGACATTCGCGTGATCCTGGTCAAGCTGGCCGACCGCCTGCACAACATGCGCACCCTGGAAGTGCTGTCGGGCGAAAAACGCCGGCGCATCGCCAAGGAAACCCTCGAGATCTACGCCCCCATCGCCAACCGCCTGGGCATGCACACTGTGCGCGTGGAGTTCGAGGACCTGGGCTTCAAGGCCATGTACCCGATGCGCTCGGCGCGTATCTACCAGGCAGTCAAGCGTGCCCGCGGCAACCGCAAGGAGCTGGTCAACAAGATCGAGGAATCGCTCAGCCACTGCCTGGCCGTGGACGGTATCGAAGGCGAGGTCAGCGGGCGGCAGAAGCACATCTACGGCATCTACAAGAAGATGCGCGGCAAGCGCCGCGCCTTCAACGAGATCATGGACGTGTACGCCTTCCGCATCGTGGTCGACAAGGTCGACACCTGCTATCGCGTGCTCGGCGCCGTGCACAACCTCTACAAGCCGCTGCCGGGGCGCTTCAAGGACTACATCGCGATCCCCAAGGCCAACGGCTACCAGTCGCTGCATACCACCCTGTTCGGCATGCACGGTGTGCCCATCGAGATCCAGATCCGCACCCGCGAGATGGAAGAGATGGCCAACAACGGCATCGCGGCGCACTGGCTGTACAAGTCCAGTGACGACGAGCAGCCCAAGGGCACCCATGCCCGGGCGCGCCAGTGGGTCAAGGGCGTGCTGGAAATGCAGCAGCGCGCGGGCAACTCGCTCGAATTCATCGAAAGCGTGAAGATCGACCTGTTCCCGGACGAGGTCTACGTGTTCACGCCCAAGGGCCGCATCATGGAGCTGCCAAAGGGCTCCACGGCGGTCGACTTTGCCTACGCGGTGCATACCGACGTCGGCAACAGCTGCATCGCGTGCCGCATCAACCGCCGCCTGGCACCGCTGTCCGAACCGCTGCAGAGCGGCTCGACGGTCGAGATCGTCAGCGCCCCAGGCGCACGACCGAACCCGGCCTGGCTGAACTTCGTGGTCACCGGCAAGGCGCGCACCCATATCCGCCATGCCCTGAAGCTGCAGCGCCGCTCCGAATCGATCAACCTGGGCGAGCGCCTGCTCAACAAGGTGCTCAACGGTTTCGACAGCGCGCTGGACAAGATCCCCCAGGAGCGCATCCAGGCCATGCTGGCCGAGTATCGCCTCGAAGTGATCGAAGACCTGCTCGAAGACATCGGCCTGGGCAACCGCATGGCCTACGTAGTGGCGCGCCGCCTGCTCTCCAGCGAAGGCGAGCAGTTGCCCAACCCCGAGGGTCCGCTGGCCATCCGCGGCACCGAGGGCCTGGTGCTCAGCTACGCCAAGTGCTGCACGCCGATTCCGGGCGACCCGATCGTCGGGCACCTGTCGGCGGGCAAGGGCATGGTGGTGCACCTGGAGAACTGCCGCAACATCAGCGAAATTCGCCACAACCCGGAAAAATGCATCCAGCTGTCCTGGGCCAAGGATGTCACCGGCGAATTCAATGTCGAGCTGCGCGTCGAGCTGGAACACCAGCGCGGCCTGATTGCCCTGCTGGCCAGCAGCGTCAACGCCGCCGACGGCAACATCGAGAAGATCAGCATGGACGAACGTGATGGCCGCATCAGCGTGGTCCAGCTGGTGGTCAGCGTGCACGACCGTGTGCACCTGGCCCGCGTGATCAAGAAACTGCGTGCCCTGACCGGGGTGATTCGCATCACCCGCATGCGCACGTAGCCCTCCCCCTGCAAGGAGTCACCATGACCAAGACCGTCATCACCAGCGACAAGGCCCCAGCGGCCATCGGCACCTACTCCCAGGCGATCAAGGCCGGCAATACCGTGTACATGTCGGGCCAGATCCCGCTGGACCCGAAAACCATGGAGCTGGTCGAAGGCTTCGAAGCCCAGACCGTACAGGTGTTCGAAAACCTCAAAGCCGTGGCCGAAGCTGCCGGCGGCTCGTTCAAGGACATCGTCAAGCTGAACATCTTCCTGACCGACCTGAGCCACTTCGCCAAGGTCAACGAAGTCATGGGCCGTTACTTCGAACAGCCCTACCCTGCCCGCGCCGCCATCGGCGTCGCTGCGCTGCCACGCGGCTCGCAGGTTGAAATGGACGCGATCCTGGTCCTCGAGTAATACCTCGCGCGGCGGGCCGGCCGGCTCGCCGCCGCACTGTTCTGGAAGGACCCCGCCATGCGCCACGCGCTTGCCCTGGCTCTGGCCGCCGCACTGTTGAGCGGCTGCGCCAGCCACAAACCCGAAGACTACAACGGCATCTGGATCAACCAGCAGGCCATCGATGCTGCCGCCAAAGGCGTGAGCCTGCGCAAGGCGCTGCAGGACAGCGGCGGCAACCTGGAATGGAAGGTCAACGTCGCGGCCGAACAGGCCAGCTACACCAACGGTTTCGAGATCGTCGAAGGCCAGCTCAAGGCCGGCGAAAAACAACGGGACGTGGTATTCCCGGGGAATGAGATACAGACGTTGAGCCTGGATGGCGACGAACTGGTGCAGCACGCCACCCCGATGGCGCCGCAGCACAGCTTCCAGAAGGCCAGCTCTCCCGCCCCAATGGAAGCCCGCACCGGGACCACCTTCGAGCAGGCGCTGTACGGCGCCTACCTGAAGGGTGACTGGAAGGTGATCGAGGGCCCTGGTCAGGGCAATGTCGTACGCTTCGGCGACACGGGCAGTGTCGAGGGCCTGCCCAATCTGGACCGCTACGCACTGTGCCTGGCCGGCGACTGCGCCAGCATGAGCGGCGAGTACGACAGCCTGTGGCTGGAGCGCAACCAGCAGGGCAACCCGTGGATCTTCAAGCGTGATGGCAAGAAGCTGGAAATCCTGCGTGCCCTCAACAGCGCCCAGCCAGACGAGATGCCGCAGCTGTATCCCGGCGCCCGGCAATGGCTGCTCGAGCGCGACTGATCGGGTGAGCCCTCAGGTTTGCGCCGCCAGAATCGCCGCGTAGCCTTCCTTGTAGCTCGGGTACTGTGGCACCCAGCCCAGTGCCCGGGCACGCGCATTGCTGCAGCGCTTGCTGCCGGTGCGCCGCACACGCTGCTGCTCCGACCAATGCGTGACGCCCATGTACTCGCGCAACCAGGCCACCACGTCGGCCAATGGCGCCGGTGCATCGTCCACCCCGATGTAGCAGTCCTCCAGCGCACGCCCCGCCGCATCGGCCTTGAGCAGGAAGGCCAGCAGCCCTGCCGCGTCCTCGGCATGGATGCGGTTGCCGTACAGCGGCGGCTCTTCGGTCACCCGATGCCCCTGGCGCACCTGGCTGAGCAGCCATTCGCGGCCCGGCCCGTAGATACCGGTCAGGCGCACGATGCTGGCCGGGATGCCGCTGGCCAGTGCCAGCTGTTCGGCCTGGAGCATGACCTGCCCCGAGTAACCTGACGGCAAGGTGGCGGCGGTTTCATCGATCCACTCGCCGTCCTGCTGGGCGAACACACTGCTGCTGGACACGAACAGCAGGCGCTGCGGTCGCTGGCCACGCTCGGCCAGCCAGCCCAGTACATGCTTGAGGCCCTGTACATAAGCCGCCTGATAGCCCGCCTCGTCATGCTGGCTGGCGGCCACGCAGTACACCAGGTAGTCGGGTGCGACCAAAGGCCAATCGGTCGGGCACTGCGGGTTTTCCAGGTCTGCCGCGATGCCGGCAACCCCCGCGGGCAAGGCCGCCACATTTCTGCGCAAACCGCTTACCGACCAGCCAAGGCCCAGCAATTGCTGGGCCAGACGGCCACCCACATCGCCGCAACCGACGATCAGAACTGAAGGCGAAGACATCCGCACACTCCGTCAGACAAAGCCACAGCCTATCTGTGGAAATCGATAGGCGGCTAGTTAATATGCAAAAAAAGATACTGTGTATCTTCTGTTAACAAGAATTACTTGCAATAATGGCCGCCCAAATTTTGTTCTCGGCCCGACTCGAGGCCTGGAAGGACAACTACCCATTTCTTCTTCATCAGGTCCGGCCAGCATGACACGTATTCAACCTTCCGCTTCGCCAACCCTGTCGCGCGCCTGGCGCGCCATTGCCGCGCTGATGTTCAGCCTGGTACTGGCCCCCGCCGCCATGGCCGATGAGCCCGCCGCACAGAACGCCACACCGGCCGCCGCCGTTGCCCCTGCCGATGCTACCCCGGCCGCACCTGCTGCCCCGGGCGCCGAGCCTGCGGATGCCGCCGCCGCGCCGGGCGCTGCCCCTGTCGAAGGCCAGGCCGACGACGCCACCCAAGCGCTGGTCGAAGACACCAGCCTGGGCATGGCCCACGACCTGTCGCCATGGGGCATGTACCAGAACGCCGACATCGTGGTGAAGATCGTGATGATCGGCCTGGCCATCGCCTCGCTGATCACCTGGACCATCTGGATTGCCAAGGGCTTCGAACTGATGGGCGCCAAGCGCCGCCTGCGTTCTGAAATCGCCCTGCTGAAGAAGGCCACCAGCATCAAGGACGCCAGCGAAACCGCCGACAAGCCCGGCACCCTGGCACACCTGCTGGTGCACGATGCCCTCGAGGAAATGCACCTGTCGGCCAATGCCCGTGAAAAAGAAGGCATCAAGGAGCGCGTGAGCTTCCGCCTCGAGCGCCTGGTCGCGGCCAGCGGTCGCAACATGAGCAGCGGTACCGGCGTGCTTGCCACCATCGGCTCCACCGCTCCGTTCGTCGGTCTGTTCGGTACCGTGTGGGGCATCATGAACAGCTTCATCGGCATCGCCAAGACCCAGACCACCAACCTCGCGGTGGTTGCACCCGGTATCGCCGAGGCCCTGCTGGCCACCGCCCTGGGCCTGGTTGCCGCGATCCCCGCAGTGGTCATCTACAACGTCTTCGCCCGTTCCATCGCCGGTTACAAGGCACAGGTTTCCGACGCTTCGGCGCACGTGCTGCTGCTGGTCAGCCGCGACCTGGACCACCAGCCAGGCGAGCGTTCCGCTGCGCCACACATGGTGAAAGTGGGGTAAACCATGGGCCTGCATCTTAACGAGGGCGGCGACGATCTCGCCGAGAACCACGAAATCAACGTCACGCCGTTCATCGACGTGATGCTGGTACTGCTGATCATCTTCATGGTGGCGGCGCCCCTGGCCACGGTCGACATCAAGGTCGACCTGCCGGCCTCGACCGCCAAGCCCGTGCCCAGGCCGGAGAAGCCGGTGTTCCTCAGCGTCAAGGCCGACCAGAACCTGTACGTCGGCGACGATCAGGTGCAACGCGACCAGCTGGGCGCGGTACTGGACGCCAAGACCAAGGGCGACAAGGACACCACCATCTTCTTCCAGGCTGACAAGGGCGTCGATTACGGCGACCTGATGGAAGTCATGAACACCCTGCGCGCAGCCGGCTACTTGAAGGTCGGCCTGGTGGGACTTGAGACGGCAGCCAAGAAATGACCAATACGCGGCATAAACTGGCGCGCTACGGCGTCAGCCTGGCGATTGTGCTGGCCGTGCATGCCGTTGCCGTGGTGCTGATGCTCAACTGGTCGGTGCCCCAGGCAATCGAACTGCCGCCTGCGGCGATGATGATCGAGATGGCGCCGATGCCCGAGCCGGCCCCACCACCGCCGCCGAAGGTCGTGGCCCCGCCACAGCCGCCGACGCCGGTCGAGGAGCCACCACTGCCCAAGGTGGCAGAAGCGCCCAAACCGAAAATCGCGATACCCAAGCCACCGCCCAAGCCCAAGGCCAAGCCCCAGCCTCCGAAACCGGAGAAAAAACCGGAGCCGCCGCAGGACAAGCCGGTCGACCAGGAAACCGTGGATTCCCCGCCAAGCAACGCTCCGGCGCAGAAATCCGCAGCACCGGCGCCAAGCATCGCCGCCAACAGCAATGCCCTGCCTACCTGGCAGAGCGACCTGTTGCGTCACCTTGGCAAGTACAAGCGCTACCCGGAAGACGCGCGTCGGCGGGGGCTGCAGGGCATCAACCGGCTGCGCTTCGTGGTCGACGCCGAAGGCAAGATCCTATCGTACTCGCTGGCCGGTGGTTCAGGCAGCGCGGCACTGGACCGGGCAACCCTGGAAATGATCCGCAAGGCTCAACCCGTGCCCAAGCCGCCTCAGGAACTGCTCAACAACGGCAGTATCGAAGTGGTCGCGCCGTTCGTGTACTCGCTGGACAAGAAACGCTGAGTTGTTTGTTTCTGTCACACGCACGCAAGTCTGATAACGTGCGTCTATCGATTGCAGCCGCTATGCTGGGCTCGCAACTTCATGGACGCACGTTATGACCCTCACAGAATTGCGCTACATCGTCACCCTCGCTCAGGAACAGCACTTCGGCCACGCGGCCGAGCGTTGCCACGTCAGCCAGCCGACCCTGTCGGTGGGCGTGAAGAAGCTGGAGGACGAGCTGGGCGTGCTGATCTTCGAGCGCAGCAAGAGCGCGGTGCGCCTGACCCCGGTCGGCGAAGGCATCGTGGCCCAGGCGCAGAAGGTACTGGAGCAGGCCCAGGGCATCCGTGAACTGGCCCAGGCCGGCAAGAACCAGCTGACCGCGCCGCTCAAGGTCGGGGCCATCTATACCGTCGGCCCGTACCTGTTCCCGCACCTGATTCCGCAACTGCACCGGGTTGCCCCGCAGATGCCGTTGTACATCGAAGAAAACTTCACCCATATCCTGCGTGACAAGCTGCGCAACGGCGAGCTGGATGCGGTGATCATCGCCCTGCCGTTCAATGAAGCCGACGTGCTGACGCTGCCGCTGTACGACGAGCCGTTCTACGTGCTGATGCCCAGCGAGCATCCCTGGACGAAGAAAGAGACCATCGACGCCAGCCTGCTCAACGACAAGAGCCTGCTGTTGCTCGGCGAAGGCCACTGCTTCCGCGACCAGGTGCTGGAGGCCTGCCCGACCCTGACCAAGGGCAACGACGGCGCCAAGCACACCACGGTGGAGTCCAGCTCGCTGGAAACCATCCGCCACATGGTCGCCTCGGGGCTGGGCGTGTCGATCCTGCCGCTGTCGGCCGTGCACAGCCATCACTACGCGCCGGGCATCATCGAAGTCCGCCCATTGAGCCCGCCGGCACCGTTTCGCACCGTGGCGATCGCCTGGCGCGCGAGCTTCCCGCGGCCCAAGGCCATCGAGATTCTGGCCGACTCGATCCGCCTGTGTTCGGTGGCCAAGCCACCCGCCGCACCTTAGGGCCCGAGCATGACCGAGTTGTCGAAGGTGTCGGTCACGGCACTGAAGGGCGTTGGCGAAGCCTTGGCCGAGAAGCTGGCCAAGGTTGGCCTGGAGAACATCCAGGACGTGTTGTTCCACCTGCCCCTGCGCTATCAGGACCGCACCCGCGTGGTGCCGATCGGCGCCCTGCGCCCGGGCCAGGATGCAGTGATCGAAGGCGTGGTCAGTGGCACCGACGTGACCATGGGCAGGCGCCGCAGCCTGCTGGTGCGCCTGGGCGATGGCACAGGTTCGCTGAGCCTGCGCTTCTACCACTTCAGCAACGCCCAGAAAGAAGCGCTCAAGCGCGGCACCCACCTGCGCTGCTACGGTGAAGCGCGCCCCGGCGCCTCGGGCCTGGAGATCTACCACCCCGAGTACCGCGCCCTGACCGGCGACGAGCCGCCCCCGGTCGATACCACCCTGACCCCGATCTACCCGACCACCGAAGGCCTCACCCAGCAGCGCCTGCGCCAGCTGTGCCAGCAGAGCCTGGGCCTGCTCGGCCCGCGCAGCCTGCCCGACTGGCTGCCGCTGGAACTGGCACGCGACTACCAGCTGGCACCGTTGGCCGATGCTATCCGCTACCTGCACCACCCGCCGGCCGATGCCGATGTCGAAGAGCTTGCCGTGGGCCACCACTGGGCCCAGCACCGCCTGGCCTTCGAAGAGCTGCTGACCCACCAGCTGTCGCAGCAGCGCCTGCGCGAGAGCCTGCGCGCCCAGCGGGCCCCGGTGTTGCCCAGGGCGAGCAGGCTGGCGGCCCAATACCTGGCCAACCTGGGCTTCGCTCCAACCGGCGCACAGCAGCGCGTGGGCAACGAGATCGCCTACGATCTCAGCCAGCCCGAGCCGATGCTGCGCCTGGTGCAGGGCGATGTGGGTGCCGGCAAGACCGTGGTCGCCGCGCTCGCAGCCCTGCAGGCGCTGGAAGCCGGCTACCAGGTGGCGCTGATGGCCCCCACCGAGATTCTTGCCGAGCAGCACTTCGTCACCTTCAAGCGCTGGCTCGAACCGCTGGGCATCGAAGTCGCCTGGCTGGCCGGCAAGCTCAAGGGCAAGGCGCGCACCGCCGCGCTGGAGCAGATCGCCGCCGGCGCGCCAATGGTGGTGGGCACCCATGCGCTGTTCCAGGAAGAGGTGAAGTTTCACAACCTGGCGCTGGCGATCATCGACGAACAGCACCGCTTTGGCGTACAGCAGCGCCTGGCCCTGCGCCAGAAAGGCGTGGGCGGCCAGTTGTGCCCTCACCAGCTGATCATGACTGCCACGCCGATCCCGCGCACCCTGGCCATGAGCGCCTATGCCGACCTCGACACCTCGGTGCTCGACGAGCTCCCGCCGGGGCGTACCCCGGTCAACACTGTACTGGTGGCCGACAGCCGCCGCATCGAAGTGGTCGAGCGCGTGCGCGCCGCCTGTGCCGAAGGGCGCCAGGCCTATTGGGTATGCACCCTGATCGAAGAGTCCGAAGAGCTGACCTGCCAGGCCGCCGAAACCACCTTCGAAGAGCTCACCAGTGCCCTGGGCGAGTTGCGCGTGGGGCTTATCCACGGGCGCATGAAGCCGGCCGAGAAGGCTACGGTGATGGCCGAGTTCAAGCAGGGCAACCTGCAACTGCTGGTGGCCACCACCGTGATCGAGGTGGGCGTGGACGTACCCAACGCCAGCCTGATGATCATCGAGAACCCCGAACGCCTTGGTCTTGCCCAGCTGCACCAGTTGCGCGGGCGAGTCGGACGCGGCAGTGCGGCCAGCCATTGCGTACTGTTGTATCATCCGCCACTGTCGCAGATCGGGCGTGAACGCCTGGGGATCATGCGCGAAACCAATGACGGCTTTGTCATTGCGGAGAAAGACCTGCAACTGCGTGGCCCGGGCGAAATGCTCGGGACCCGCCAGACCGGCCTGTTGCAGTTCAAGGTCGCCGACCTGATGCGCGACGCCGACCTGCTGCCGGCGGTGCGCGATGCTGCACAGGCCCTGCTGGCACGCTGGCCGGACCACGTCAGCCCGTTGCTCGACCGCTGGTTACGCCACGGGCAGCAATATGGCCAGGTGTGACGTACCTCCCATGTCGACGCGGGCCGCCCCCATCGAGCCGGCTATACTGGCCGCTGAAAAAATACTGGATACAGACCATGACTGAAGTTGCCCTGGATACCGCAACCCCCCACACACCGTCTGTTATCCGGTTGCTGCTCGACAACCTCGGCATCGCCTACCGCGAGGTCATCGACCACCCGCAGCTGCCGCCCGAGGCCAAGGTCCAGGCCGTGCTGCTCGACGACGCGGTCGGTGCGCTGATGGTGCTGTTCCCGCAGAACCAGCTGCTGGACCTCAGCCACCTGACCGAGCTGACCGGCCGCAAGCTCACCGCCGTGCCGCTCGAGCGGCTCGAACTGATGCTCAAGAAGCACGGCCTGACGATCCTGCCCGCCATTCCGGCGCTGACCAGCTCACCGTGCCTGTACGAGGAGCGCCTGCTCAAGCAGCCGGCCCTGCTGATTCATTCCGGAACTCCCGGCCTGCTGCTGGAAATCCACAGCGAGCACTTCAGGAAGATGCTGGCCAAGGCCAGTGCCGGGCATTTCGGTGTACTGCTCAGCGAGATCCGCCCCAACCTCGACCGGCCGGCCGATGACAGCAAGGAGATCACCGAGGCGGTGCAGGCATTTACCGCACGACGCATCCAGCAGCGCCTGGAATCGACCATCGAGATCCCGCCGCTGGCCGAGACCGCACAGAAGATCATCAAGCTGCGGGTCGACCCCAACGCCACCATCGACGACATCACCGGTGTGGTCGAGACCGATCCGGCGCTGGCCGCGCAGGTGGTCAGCTGGGCCGCCTCGCCCTACTACGCCTCCCCCGGCAAGATCCGCTCGGTGGAAGACGCCATCGTGCGGGTGCTGGGCTTCGACCTGGTGATCAACCTGGCGCTGGGCCTGGCCCTGGGCAAGACCCTGAGCCTGCCCAAGGATCACCCGCAGCAGACCACCCCCTACTGGCAGCAATCGATCTACACCGCCGCCGTGATCGAGGGCCTGACCCGCGCCATGCCCCGCGCCGAGCGTCCGGAGTCGGGCCTGACCTACCTGGCCGGGCTGCTGCACAACTTCGGCTACCTGCTGCTGGCGCATGTGTTCCCGCCGCATTTCTCGCTGATCTGCCGCCACCTGGAGGTAAACCCGCACCTGTGCCACAGCTATGTCGAGCAGCACCTGCTGGGCATCAGCCGCGAGCAGATCGGTGCCTGGCTGATGCGCTTCTGGGACATGCCCGAAGAGCTGGCCACCGCCCTGCGCTTTCAGCACGACCCGAATTACGCGGGCGACCATGCCGCCTTCCCCAACCTGGTGTGCGTGGCGGTACGCCTGCTGCGCGCGCGCGGCATCGGCTCGGGGCCGGACGACCGCATCCCCGACGCGTTGCTGGAGCGCCTGAACATCAGCCGCGAGAAGGCCGAGGACGTGGTGCACAAGGTGCTTGAAGCCGAATCGCTGCTGCGTGAACTGGCGTCACAGTTCACCCCGCACTGACAACCTGAAGCCTGGGCGCTGCGCTCAGGCTTTCTTCTTGCGCGGCATCAGGTACTTCATCAGGCCCTGGAACCAGATCACCAGGGCCGGGTTGCCCTTGATCTGAATCGACTTGTCCTGAATCCCCTGCATGAACGCCAGCTGCTTGTTCTTGGCCTGCAGCGTGGCGAAGCCGTAGGCGGCATCCTTGAAGGCAATGGCGAACGCAGGCTCGGCATGGGTGCCACCCTTGCTGCGGATGCGCTGGTTGCTGACGATGAAGTGCCGGGCGACCTTGCCGTCGAGGGTCTGCAACTGGAACACCAGGTCCTTGTCCTTCAGTTGCTGCTGGAACGCCGGGTTGTTGCGGCTGGCCCGGGCCATCAGCAAACCCATGGCCCAGAGCAGAAAACGAAACTTCATATGCGCCCCTAGGCGAAAAGTGACTGAGGGGCGCAGTTTAGCTTTTTTGCGACCAAAGGCTACAGCCGACTTCGCTTTGTTGAAGGCGACTGTATGTCAGGGTGTGCGGCCTACCGGTTGGGGTCGGCAGCCGGTACCGCATCCAGGCGCAGTTGCACCCGTGACGGAATCTTCTGCGCCGCGCCGGCCTCCAGCATCTGCTGGCGATAGCGCGCGTAGTAAGGGCCGGCTTCGCGCGAGTTGCCGTAGCCCCAGAGAATATCGGCAATGTTCAGCTGCAGCGCCCGACGCCCCTGGGCAAAGGGCTCGATGGCGCGATAGATGCGCAGCATCAGGTTGGGGTTCCAGTCGTCGCCGATCAGGTAGCCCATGTCGTTGTAGCCGGGCACGTTGTCCTGGGGCGCATGGCAGGCCATGTAGGAATCCAGGCCCATGTACACCTCTTCGGCCAGTACGGCGTGACGCGCGGGTATCTCGCGGTTCTCGCTGCTGTGCAGCAGGCCTGCGACCTTGGCCGGCTTGATGGTTTCCAGCTTGGTAGCCCAGGGCAGCTTGTTCTCCGGCTGCCAGGCGCCGTTCTGCCAACGGCCCACGCAGTACTGGGCCAGCCGCGTGGCCATCACACAACCGGTGTCCATCGCCACCATGTCGCAGCGCAGCGTGGGGGGCGTGAACTGCCGCCCCGACTGGCGCAGGCGGTAGAGCATCACGAAGCGCCCGTCAGGCGACACTGCCGAAGCGTCGCCATCGATCGCATCCCGCGCAAACTCGTGCGGGTACAAGGTGAAGCTCTTGCCATTGGCGCCTTGCCACTGCACCGCATGCCAGCCGTTCTCCTCGGCGCTCCATTTGGAGAACGAAAGCTTCGCCCCGCCTGCGCCCTCGATGGTTTTTTCGGCAGGTACTGCGGCATGGGCAGTGCCTGCCAGTGACAGTGACAACGCCAAGGCAACGGCGTGAGGGGTACGCTTCATTTCGAACCCTTGAAGATGAGGTTGAGAAAGTGACGGTGCAGCTGCGCATTAGCGCCGATGGCCACCAGGGTCACACTGGCAGACAGCGTGCTGTAGAACAGCGCCCGCAGCGGATGCTCGGGCCACAGGTAGAAGCCGATGATCGCCACCATGAACACCGTGGCCTGTACCTTGCCCCACACTCGTGGCAGCAGGGCGATCAGCAGGTTCATGCCGACGAAGAACCAGAACACCATGTACATCGCTATGCCAACGGCTACCCCGCGCGACGTCAGCCCGCCGGCGTACTGCTTGTACCAGCTCACCAGCGTGCCGTTTAGCGCCACGTAGGCCACCACCGCAAACAGGTGCACCACTATCGGCAGCACCCAGCGCAGCAACTGGCGGTGGGTGACCGGGCTGTCGCCACGCCAGTGTTCGGGCAGTGGCGCCAGCCCGGGCGACGGAGGCTGGTTGTCGATGTGCGCCAGATACTCTGCCCAGCCACGCGGTGCGTTGTGGCGCAGCAGGTAGGCCTGCTGGCGGGCCTTGCCCAGGCGCAACCAGAACGGCCACCAGCAGTAATGCCAGTAGTGTTCGAAATCGCCCTGCAGGCTGCCCAGCCCCTGCGGGTCGAGCTCGGGAAAACTGACCCAGGGCGCGGGCGGGCTCAGCGCCGGGTCTTGCAGGCATTCGCGCCAGTTGTGGGCTACAGGCATGGCTGGTCCTTGTCGGCGCGGGCGCCGCGTTTGATCATCTCCTGGGCATTGAAGTCCGCCCAGTCTGCGCCGTGCGCCACCGCCTCGGTGTAGCAGGCCAGCGAGCGTGCCGGTTGGGCGGGCACGATTTCACCGCGCGCATACACGCTGCCCAGCTCGTTGAAGGCATTGCCCGAGCCCATCGCGGCGGACTGACGCAAGGCCTCGAGGGCCTTCTGCGGGTGTTTGCAGGTGTTGTCGTCGGGGCGGTACTGGCCCTCGTCGCAATAGAAGCTCGCCAGCATCAGTGCCCCTTCAGGGACAGTGGCCGACGACAGGCGCAGCAACTGCTCCAGGCGCTGGTTGCTCAGGCGCGGCGCCATGCCCGACAGGCTGATTGCCGCAGCGCTGTAGGCAGCGTAGGCAGAGCCTTGGTCCACGGCATCGAGGTAGCTGTTGAGCGCAGCGATGAACAGCTGCTTGTCGATGGGCTTGATTTCACCCTGGCCCAGTTGCTCGTAGGCATCGCCGCGCTGCAGCGCACGCACGCCGGGGGCGGCATCATCGGGGGTTTTCACGCTCTTGAGCGCGTCGCTCGGCGACCAGTCCTCGACCCGTGCCAGCGCCCAGCAGTCGGCCTGCTCGAAGATGAATGCCTGCAACACCTCGCCGCGCTGGTCGCGCAGGTAAACCCGGTCGGGCAGCGCGATTTCACGGATCAGCCCGTTGGCCGCCACCCGCTCCGACGACAGCTGCGAAAGATCAGGACGCAGGGCCGGCTCGAGCTTGCGTACCACCGGTTGCGGCCCCTCGGGCCCGGCCTGGAGGCGCTGCTCGACCAGGGTATGGGCGGTAAAGTCGGCCTGCAGCTGCGCATCCTCGGCAAACGCCTTGAAAAAAATCGCGAAGTCGCGGCTGGGGCAAACCGGCGCGGCCTGCGCCAGCGCACTTGCCAGCAGGCCGGCCAGCAGCATCGGGATACTCGACTTCATGGCTGATACACCGGGGGCGGGTTGATGTAGTACTCGGTTTGCGTGCAGGGGTAGTCGCTGACCCACACCAGCCACAGCCACAGGTCCCAGAAGTAGCGCACCAGGTGCTCGGGTTTGCGGCAGCGGGCCTGTTCTTCGGCCACGGTGTAGTCGGTATTGGCGATGAAGCTGTTGAGCCAGTGCGGCTCCCATTGCGGCATGGCGATGTCGAAATGGCGGTCGCGCTTGTTGAAATTGATCCAGTAGATGCCCACTTCGGCTTCATCCTCGAAGTCGCGCATGTCCAGCGACTGCAGGTCGTACAGCGGCGTGCGCCAGACCTCGCCCGGGCGCTCGCGATCGGTCACGCGCATGTAGCCCATGCCGCCGAAGGGTATCAGCCAACTGCGCGCCGGCACGTTCTGGAAACGGTAGCGCCCCGACTCGCTGACGAACGAGGTCTGGCCGGGTGCCTCGATCAGCGCGTGAATCTGATAGCCCACCCACGCCAACACGCCCAGCACCACCAGCCAGCGCCACAGTTGCTGCTTTACGGTCGGGCTGCTCATTTACGCCTCAGCCAGTGCGAGATCAGCACCGCCGACAGGCTGAGGCCGCCCGCCAGGCAACTGAAGAAGTACGCCCGCACCGGGTGCTCGGGCAACAGCCACCAGAGGATCAACACGATTTGCGCGGCCACCAGCCAGTACTTGAGCTTCCAGTTGGTCAACAGGGGCAGCACCACATTGAGCGGCACGAACACCCACATCACCAGGAACACAATGCTGCCGGAGGACACGCCACGGGCGGTAAAGCCGCCGTAGTGGCCCTTGTACCAGTCCACGGCAATATCGTTGAGCACCCCGTAGAGCACGATGGCCAGTGCATGCAGGGCGACATTGATCAGCAGTTGTCGCTTCATTTGGGCGGCGTTCCTTGCAGCGCATTGCACCAGCTGCGCACATCGTCACGGTCGAACGCCGGGCAGTGATTGTCCTTGGCGATATAGCGATAGGGGTGAGCGGGCTCATGGGTGAAGTGGTAGTAGTAACGGTCGTCCTCGCCGTACAGCCAATAGTTCGATGAGCCCTGGGACACCTGATACGGCTCGAAACTCAGCAGCGACGATTCGGCGGGGATGAAGTTGTCGCGGTCCATCAGCAGCATCAGCAGGTTGCCGAACAGCGGCGTGCCCACCCCCAGCGCCAGCACGGCCACCAATACCACCCCGATTACTGCCTTCATCACGGTACCTGGGTATTCATGCAGTAGGTGCCCACACCGTGCAGCAGCACCACCGACAACAGGCAGCCAAACGTCAGCAGCCTAACCCAGCGCGTGTTGCGCTGGCGCTCGCCGAGGTTCAGCAGCAAGGCGAACAGGCACAGGATGGCCAGGCTGCCGAACAGGTTGCTGTCGGCGAGACCTGCCAGGTAATTCTTCAGCTCAAGGTCCATTGCACAGGCGCCTTTGCGCCGCCAGCAGCAGCGCGGTCAGGGTGACGAAAAAATAGCCGGCGCCCAGCAGGTAGGGCACAAAGGCCACCCACATCAGCATCAGGCCCAACCCGGCGATACGGCCGGTGAGCAGGTAGACCAGGCCATACAGCACCCAGGGCAGTGCGTAGAAAGGGACGCACCACAACGGCGCCCACCACAGGTGCCGAGGCGCCAGGTGCAGGCGGCGGCTGGCCCACAGCGCGAACAGGGGGTAGCCAAGCAGGCCGAAGCCCAGCAGGTAGATTTGCAGGAACGGCTCGAAACCGGTCACGCGCAGGCCGTACTGGTAGACATCCAGGCACAGCAGCGAAACCAGGCATACCCAGGGTAACCAGACGTAGAAGCGATAGGGGGGCGCACAGCTCACAGGCATGAGCCGAACGATTCGATGAATGATGAGTTGCCCATGCCGCTCCCTCCCTGGAACACCGCCGCGCGGGTGTGGGCGGCGGCGTATGCTAGTCACAAGCACGGGGCACGGCAATAGCGCACTGCACGGTGGGTTCCTCGCCGGCAACGCCGGCTCCTGCAGACGGCGGTTATCTCCTGCAGGCGCCGGCATTGCCGGCGAAGAGCCGCCACACAAACAAGAACGGGCACCTTGTAGGGGTGCCCGCTCTTCAATGCAATCAGTAGCCCACGGCCTTACGGATTGACGCTGTCCTTGAGGAACTTGCCTGGCTTGAACGCCACGGTGTTGCTGGCCTTGATCTTCACCGGCTCGCCCGTCTGAGGGTTCTTGCCGGTGCGCGCGCCACGGTGGCGCTGCAGGAACGTGCCGAAGCCTACCAGGGTGACGCTGTCTTTCTTGTGCAGCGCGTTGGTGATTTCTTCCAGTACGGCATTGAGCACGCGGTTGGCCTGCTCCTTGGTAAGGTCGGCTTTCTCGGCAATGGCTGCGGCGAGTTCTGGTTTACGCATGGTGAAGCCCCTCTGACGGATTTTTTGTTGTTATGCCGTGCTGCCTTGCAGGCAGCGCCTAAGGCACCGCAGGCTCTAAACTGCGGCAGACGGGTGTGAGAATGGCACGCCGCCAGTGGCCGCGCCAGTCTCTGGGCGGCCATTGTTCAGGCAATGGCAGGGTATATCCGACAGAACGACAGCTATTTATGCCAGCAACGGCGGAAGTTGACGGTTCAGCGCCAGCTTTTCCATCACTGCCGTACCGGTCAATACATAGCCCAGCAGCTGGCCATCGGCATCCCGGCAGAGCACCTTGATGTCGCTGCCCTGCCCTTCGACCTGCCACTGGCCTTCGCGGGCGCGTGGCGGCGGCGAAACGACCAGCGGGCATACCGGGGTCTTCACCGTGATGGGCATAGGCCCGTAGCTGACCACCGTCGGATTGCCCGCCAGGGTCTGCGCCAGCGCGCGCGCGCAGGCCATCAGCGGCATCACGTACAGCAGGTTGATGCCGTCGACCTCGGCACAGTCGCCCAGGGCATGGATATTGGCGTGCGAGGTGCGCAGGTGGCGGTCGACCACCACCCCGCGATTGACCTGCAGGCCAGCGGCGGCAGCCAGGTCGATGCGGGGGCGCAGGCCGATGGCCGATACCACAAGGTCGCAGACGATCACACTGCCATCGGACAGATGCGCTTGCAGGGCATCGGCCGAACGTTCCAGGCGGGTCAGCACCGGGCCCAGGTGAAAGCGCACACCAAGCCCTTGCAGCCCAGCCTGCACCGCAGCCGCGGCGGCCGGGTGCAGCAGGGTCGGCATGACCTGCTCGCAGGGGGCGACGATGTCGATCTCGAAGCCACCCAGGTGCATGTCGTTGGCGAACTCGCAGCCGATCAGCCCGGCCCCCAGAATCAGTACCCGGCGCTTGCCGGCCGCCGCGGCGCGAAAGCGCGCGTAGTCTTCGAGGTCGTTGATCGGGAAGATCGCATCGGCTGCGTCGCCCTGCACCGGCACCTGGATGGTCTGCGCGCCCAGCGCCAGCACCAGGTCGCGGTACGGCACCTGCTCCTCGCCGATCCACAGGCGCTTGTGGCCCGGATCGATGCCGCTGATGCGCGTATGGGTACGCACCTGGGCCTTGAGCTGCTCGGCCATGGCCCCCGGCTCGGCCATGCTCAGGCCGTCGGCGTCCTTGTCCTTGGCAAAGCCGGTGGACAGCATCGGCTTGGAATACGAGCGACCATCATCGGCGCTGATCAGCAGCAACGGCGTCTCGCCGTCGAGCTTGCGAAATTCGCGGGCGAGGTTGTAGCCCGCCAGCCCCGTACCGACAATCACCACCGGATCGCTCATGCCTTCATCCCTTCCCTGTATAAAAAATGATCAGTTGATTTCGATCATCTCGAAATCCATCTTGCCCACACCGCAGTCCGGGCACAGCCAGTCTTCCGGCACGTCCTGCCACAAGGTGCCCGGCGCAATGCCGTCATCCGGCCACCCATCGGCCTCGTTGTAGATAAGCCCGCATACCACGCATTGCCACTTCTTCATGATCGCTCTCCCTCCAGTAATCCAGACGCACATCGGTTGTGATCATTACAGTCTTGGCGCTGCATGGATCGTCAGGGGGCTTTGTACTGAGGCTGGTGGCGCGATGCAAGCGCAACCGGCAAACATGCTAAGCTCGGCGCCTCACTGGCTTGTAACCGCATACCTACCGTGCCGTACGAAACCTCGCAAGTGCCCGCGCCACACTGGCTGCAGCAGCAAACGCCGCTGGCCGCAAGCGCCGACCCCCTTACCGCCGACTGGCTGTTCGACCAGGGCTCGTTGACCCGCCGCCTGACCCGATTATCCGCCGATCACTTCAGCGTGACCCCCCTGTACGAGGGCTGGCAGCCGCTGCGCGCCGACGAGTGCACCAGCCTCGGCCTGGCCCCGGGCAGCGAAGGCTGGGTGCGCGAGGTGTACCTGCGCGGGCATGGCCAGCCGTGGGTGTACGCACGCAGTGTGGCCGCGCGCAGCGCCCTGCAGCAGGGCGGCCTGGACATGGAAGCGCTGGGCAGCCGTTCGCTGGGCGAGTTGCTGTTCTGCAGCCCCGGGTTTACCCGCCAGGCCATCGAGGTGTGCCACTACCCTGCCGCCTGGTTGCCCCGCGAGCAGCGCCATGACGGCCTGTGGGCACGCCGTTCGCGGTTCGACCAGGGTGAACTGAGCATCCTGGTGGCCGAGATCTTCCTGCCTGCCCTGTGGCAGGCCACCGATACCCGCCTGGAGGACCGCTGATGTACCTGAGCCTGCTCAAGTCGCTCAATCGCCTGCACCCCCGGGCCTGGGACTTCATCCAGCTCAGCCGCATGGACAAGCCGATCGGCATCTACCTGCTGCTGTGGCCCACCCTCACGGCGGTATGGATCGCGGCCAAAGGCACGCCCACCGTGGCCAACGTGCTGATCTTCCTGTTCGGCGTGGTGCTGATGCGCGCCGCGGGCTGCGCGATCAACGATTTTGCCGACCGCAAGGTCGACGGTCACGTCAAGCGCACCGCCGAACGCCCGCTGGCGGCCGGACGCATCAGCGGGCGCGAGGCGCTGGTCCTGTTCGCGACCCTGGTGGGGCTGAGTTTCGTGCTGGTGCTGTGCACCAATGCGCAGACGGTATGGCTGTCGTTCGGCGCCGTGGCGCTGGCAGCCTGCTACCCGTTCATGAAGCGCTACACCTATTACCCGCAGGTGGTGCTGGGCGCAGCCTATTCCTGGGGCATCCCCATGGCCTTCACCGCCGCCACCGGCGAGCTGCCGGCCATCGCCTGGCTGCTGTACATCGCCAACCTGCTGTGGACCGTGGGCTACGACACCTACTACGCGATGGTCGACCGCGACGACGACCTGAAGATCGGGGTCAAGTCCACTGCGATCCTGTTCGGCGAAGCCGATCGCGCCATCATCCTGACCTTGCAGCTGCTGTCGCTGGGCTGCCTGCTGATGGCCGGCAACCGCTTCGAGCTGGGTGGCTGGTTCCACCTGGGGCTGGTAGGCGCGGCGCTGTGCTTCGCCTGGGAATACTGGTCGACCCGCAGCCTGGATCGCGACGCCTGCTTCAAGGCCTTCCTGCACAACCACTGGGCCGGGCTGCTGGTGTTCATCGGCGTGGTACTGGACTACGCCCTGCGCTAGCCGCCCCGGGGGCGGCCGCGCAAGGCCGGCCTCATGGCTTGGCGGCGTGCCAGACGTCCTTCATGCCGTCGCCGGTCATGTCACCGCCCTTCTTGTCCTTGACGAAGGTGTACAGCGGCTTGCCATCGTAGGCCCACTGCATCGAGCCGTCTTCGCGCTTGATCTGCGTCCACTTGCCCTCGGCGGCTTCGCCCGCCATGGCCTTGAGGGGCGGCCAGTTCTTGGCGCAGTCGTCATTGCACATGGATTTGCCACCTGCATCCTTGTCGAAGGTGTACAGCGTCATGCCGGCAGAATCGACCAGCACGCCGTTCTTCTCCATCCCCGGCGCGGCCGCTGCCACCCCCGGCAGGGCCAGTGCTGCAACAGCAAAGAGAGCCATCCAGTTCAGCGTATGTCGTGTCATTGGATTCACCGTTTTTGGTGATGGGTGGGAGCTAAAGCCTAGCTCAGCCAAGGAATGTTGCCGCCAGGCCACACGACCTGTCACACGACTGCAATAATTCCGTTATCTAATGCGGGCCAAGACACCTTAATGGGAAGAGGTTTGAGCATGGTTGGCAGGAACATTCTGATCGTTGACGACGAGGCGCCGATTCGCGAGATGATCGTCGTTGCATTGGAAATGGCCGGCTACGACTGCCTGGAGGCGGAAAACTCGCAGCAGGCCCATGCCATCATCGTCGACCGCAAGCCCGACCTGATCCTGCTCGACTGGATGCTGCCGGGCACTTCGGGCATCGAACTGGCGCGGCGCCTCAAGCGCGACGAGCTGACCGGCGACATCCCGATCATCATGCTCACCGCCAAGGGTGAGGAAGACAACAAGATCCAGGGCCTGGAAGTCGGCGCCGACGACTACATCACCAAGCCGTTCTCCCCGCGCGAACTGGTGGCCCGCCTCAAGGCCGTGCTGCGCCGTGCCGGCCCCAGTGATGGCGAGGCCCCGATCGAGGTCGGCGGCCTGCTGCTCGACCCGATCAGCCACCGCGTGACCATCGACGGCAAGCCTGCCGAGATGGGCCCTACCGAATACCGCCTGCTGCAGTTCTTCATGACCCACCAGGAGCGCGCCTACACCCGTGGCCAGCTGCTCGACCAGGTATGGGGCGGCAATGTGTACGTGGAGGAGCGCACCGTCGACGTGCATATCCGCCGTCTGCGCAAGGCGCTGGGTGAAGCCTACGAAAATCTGGTACAAACCGTGCGCGGCACGGGATACCGGTTCTCAACCAAGAGTTGAGAACACGGCAAGCTACAAGCCTCAAGTAAGAGCAAAAGCAAACGCAGATCCGCTTCAATCTTGCAGCTTGCCGCTTGCAGCTTGCAGCGGGTCCTAAGGACCCACCGTGAACCAAAACTGGCATGGCACCCTGATTCGCCACATGCTGCTGCTGACCACCGTCTGCCTGCTGGCAGGGCTGATCAGCGGCCATTACGGCTGGAGCCTGGCCCTGGGCCTTGGCGTGTATCTGGGCTGGACCCTCAAGCAGCTGCTGCGTCTGCACGACTGGCTGCGCCAGCACAAACCCGACGAGGCCCCGCCCGACGGCTATGGCCTGTGGGGCGAGGTGTTCGACAGCATCTACCACCTGCAACGCCGCGACCAACGCGTGCGCGGGCGCCTGCAGGCAGTGATCGACCGCGTGCAGGAGTCCACCGCCGCCCTCAAGGACGCGGTGATCATGCTCGACAGCGACGGCAACCTGGAGTGGTGGAACCGCGCCGCCGAGACCCTGCTGGGGCTCAAGACCCCACAGGACAGCGGCCAGCCGGTCACCAACCTGGTGCGCCACCCGCGCTTCAAGGAGTACTTCGAACAGGAGAACTACCTCGAACCGCTGGAAATCCCCTCGCCCATCAGCGACCGCCTGCGCATCCAGCTGCACATCACCCGCTACGGCAACAACGAACACCTGATGCTGGTGCGCGACGTGACCCGCATCCACCAGCTCGAACAGATGCGCAAGGACTTCGTCGCCAACGTCTCCCACGAGCTGCGCACGCCACTGACGGTGATTGCCGGGTACCTGGAGACCCTGCTCGACAACGTCGAGGAGGTGAACCCGCGCTGGGTGCGGGCCCTGACCCAGATGCAGCAGCAGGGCGTGCGCATGCAGACACTGCTCAACGACCTGTTGCTGCTGGCCAAGCTGGAGGCCACCGACTACCCCTCCGACAACCAGCCGGTGGCCATAGACACCCTGCTGCAGTCGATCAAGGGCGATGCCCAGGCCCTGTCCGGCCAGCGCAACCAGCGCATCACCCTGGACGCCGAGCCGGGCGTGCGCCTCAAGGGCAGCGAGGCGGAACTGCGCAGCGCGTTCTCCAACCTGGTGTTCAATGCCGTCAAGTACACCCAGGATGAGGGCCAGATCCGCATCCGCTGGTGGGCCGACGCCCAGGGCGCGCACCTGAGCGTGCAGGACTCGGGCATCGGCATCGACCCCAAGCACCTGCCACGCCTGACCGAGCGCTTCTACCGCGTCGACTCCAGCCGCAACTCCACCACCGGCGGCACCGGCCTTGGCCTGGCGATCGTCAAGCACGTACTGCTGCGCCACCGCGGCCGGCTGGAGATCAGCAGCGTACCGGGCCACGGCAGTACCTTTACCTGCCATTTCGCCCCCGTTCAGGTGGCAACCCGCACCGTTTCCTGAGCGACCGCCCTTTAAATTTGCGCAGTCAGCCGCTACATTGGCTGACTCGCGCCAGTACCTGCTGGCATTGCCACACTCCCTTATTTCAGAAGACGGACCCCGTAAAACTCCATCATGGACCCTTCCCCTGGTATCACCCTCGCTTCACTGTTCGCCGATTTCGGCATGATTCTTTTTGCTCTGCTGCTGGTTCTGCTCAACGGATTCTTCGTTGCGGCCGAGTTCGCCATGGTCAAGCTGCGCTCGACCCGGGTCGAGGCGATTGCCGGCAAGAACGGCTGGCGCGGGCATATCCTGCGTACCGTACACAGCCAGCTGGACGCCTACCTGTCGGCCTGCCAGCTGGGCATCACACTGGCCTCGCTGGGCCTGGGCTGGGTCGGCGAGCCGGCCTTCGCGCACCTGCTCGAGCCGCTGCTGGCGGCGGTGGGCGTGCAATCGCCCGAAGTCATCAAGGGCGTATCGTTCTTCAGCGCCTTCTTCGTGATCTCCTACCTGCACATCGTGGTCGGCGAGCTGGCGCCCAAGTCCTGGGCCATTCGCAAGCCCGAACTGCTGTCGCTGTGGACGGCGGTACCGCTGTACCTGTTCTACTGGATGATGTACCCGGCCATCTACCTGCTCAACGCCAGTGCCAACGCCATCCTGCGCATCGCCGGCCAGGGCGAGCCCGGCCCGCACCACGAGCACCATTACAGCCGCGAGGAGCTCAAGCTGATCCTGCACTCCAGCCGGGGCCAGGACCCCAGCGACCAGGGCATGCGCGTACTGGCCTCGGCGGTGGAGATGGGCGAACTGGAGGTGGTCGACTGGGCCAATTCCCGTGAAGACATGGTCAGCCTCGACGCCCATGCGCCGCTCAAGGAGATCCTCGCGATGTTCCGCCGGCACAAGTTCAGCCGCTACCCGGTGCTCGACGCCGAAAGCGGCGAATTCGTCGGCCTGCTGCACATCAAGGACCTGCTGCTGGAACTGGCCGCGCTGGACCACCTGCCCGAGTCGTTCAACCTGGCCGAGCTGACCCGCCCGCTGGAACGCGTATCGCGCCACATGCCGCTGTCGCAGCTGCTGGAGCAGTTCCGCAAGGGCGGCGCGCACTTTGCCCTGGTCGAAGAGGCCGATGGCAAGGTGATCGGCTACCTGACCATGGAAGACGTGCTCGAAGTGCTGGTGGGCGACATCCAGGACGAACACCGCAAGACCGAGCGCGGTATCCTCGCCTACCAGCCCGGCAAGCTGCTGGTTCGCGGCGACACCCCGCTGTTCAAGGTCGAGCGCCTGCTGGGCGTGGACCTGGACCATATCGAGGCCGAAACCCTTGCTGGCCTGGTCTACGAGACGCTCAAGCGCGTACCGGAAGAAGAAGAGGTGCTGGAGGTCGACGGCCTGCGCATCATCATCAAGAAGATGAAAGGGCCCAAGATCGTGCTGGCCAAGGTGCTCAAGCTCGATTGACGCGCCTTACGGGTTGCCGGCGGTAAAGCTCGGCAGCCCGCCGATGGGCTGGTTGAACTGGTACGGGATCGACTCCAGCGCCAGCCCCACGTTGCGCTGCACCACGAAATGCAGGTGCGGCCCGCTGCTGTTGCCGGTGTTGCCGGACCTTGCCAGCGGCGTGCCATAGGCCACCCGCTGGCCTTCGCTGACCACCACCGACCCGCGCATCAGGTGCAGGTACACGCCCATGGTGCCGTCGGCATGCAGAATCCGCACGAAATTGCCTGCCGGGTTGGTACCGCGCCCGCTCTGGGTGTTTTCCGTCTTTATCACCACCCCTGCCCGCGCCGCGATGATCGGCGTGCCTTCGGGCATGGCGATGTCCATGGCATAGCGGCCCTTGGGGCCGAAGTGGCTGTAGGTGCCATTGGGGCCCTGGGAGAGGCGGAACGGGCCGCCGCGCCAGGGGAACGGGTAGCGATAGGCCTGGGTGCGCTGGGCGGGGTTGCCCAACGTGTAGTTGAACTGCTCGCGGTAGCTGACCGGGGTACCGGGCTTGCGCGCACCGAGGGCAGTGAGCAGCAGCGTGGAACGGGCCGGTACCACCCGCCGGACGATGCGCGGCGCCAGGTTCTGCACGTTGCCCAGGCGCTCCAGGCGCAGTTCCACTTCGACCGGGGCGTGCAGCTCGTTGCGGGCACTGAAACGCACGCCGTCGGCGTACTTGCTGACCTGCAACTGCACCTGCTGGCCCAGCTGCTCGACCATGCGATCACGGAACACCAGTGCGCGAGCGCCGGGGCTGGGGCGATCGGAATAGGACACCACGCCGTCGGCGTCGGTGTTCTTGTAGATGGTCATGGCCCAGCTCGGGCCGGCAGCCAGCAACAGGGCGCAGAACAGCAGCAGGTGTGGCGGCATCGGTAGTGGCCATCTGACAGGTTAGCTGTGAGCAAGCCTAGCAGGGGAATATGGAGGGCGTGTTGCGGGGAGTGATGCGGGGTATGGCAGGCGATCAGTGGTGTGTCCTTCGCCGGCAAGGCCGGCTCCTACGGCTGTAGGAGCCGGCCTTGCCGGCGAAGAGGCTGCGAGCAGCAAAGGGCCTGTCAGGCCCCCGGCACGAAGTGCTTGAGCGCCGTACCGCGGGCAATCAGCCGCGACAGGTAGTCGAGCTTCTGCGCATCCTGATCGACAAAGCGGAAGGTCAGCTGCAGCCAGTCGCTGTCCGGCTTGGATTCCACCGCCACCACCGCATGCAGGTACCCGTTGAGCCGCGCGATCTCGGCATTGTCGCCCTGCTCCAGGTCCAGCACCGCGCCTTCCAGGATCTGCGGAAGCACTTCGCCACGGCGTACCACCAGCAAGGCTTCCTTCAGGCTCAGGGCCTTGATCACGCAGGCCTGGTTGCCGCTGGACAGGCGCAGCTGGCCCTGTCCGCGGCCCGCCGGCGCCGCCGCCTTGGCCGCGCCCGGTTGCGGCGCATTGATCAGTGGCTTGGCCGCCGCCACCGGGGCCGCAGCTGGGGCGGCCGGGCGCACGGTCTCGGCCTTGCCGCCGGTCAGGGCCGACAGCGAGTCATTGGCAAACGCGGAGGTGGCGCGGGTGGGCGCACTGGCCATCAGGGTATCGAGCTTGCCCAGCTTGGTCAGCGCCTTCTTCACCTTGGTCAGCAACTGCTCGTTGGTGAACGGCTTGCCGACAAAGTCCGACACACCGGCCTGGATCGCCTGCACCACGTTTTCCTTGTCGCCACGGCTGGTCACCATGATGAACGGCATGGCCTTGAGCGCTTCGTGCTGGCGGCACCAGGTCAGCAGCTCCAGGCCCGACATCTCGGGCATCTCCCAGTCGCACAGCACCAGGTCGAAACGCTCGCGCTCCAGCAGCACCTGGGCCTTGCGACCGTTGACCGCGTCCTCGATGACCATGCCGGGGAAGTAATTGCGCAGACACTTTTTCACCAGGTCACGGATAAACGGCGCGTCATCCACGACCAGAACACTGACTTTACTCATCGCCACTCCTTCAAGACCCGGCTAGCATAACGTTGACTGATGGCCATTTGCCAAGACTTCGCTCATGCCGGGGCTCCGTCAAATCATTCGCGGGTGCGTGCTGTTGCGCTGCCGCAAACGAAAACGCCCGGCCAAGGCCGGGCGTTCATTCTCGGGGCAGTCCTATTTATCGTCAGGTTTGCCCGGAACATTAGCTTTTTCGCCGTTGCCGTTGCCCTCGACTTCTTCCTTCATTCGCTTCAGGCCCAGGTGACGCACGTCGGTACCGCGCACCAGGTAGATCACCAGCTCGGCGATGTTGCGCGCGTGGTCGCCGATGCGCTCCAGCGAACGCAGCGCCCAGATCACGCTCAGTACCCGCGAGATCGAGCGCGGGTCTTCCATCATGTAGGTCACCAGCTCGCGCAGGGCGGTCTTGTACTCGCGGTCGATGGTCTTGTCGTACTGCGCCACCGACAGCGCCAGCTCGGCATCGAAGCGGGCAAAGGCGTCGAGCGCGTCGCGCACCATGTTGCGTACCTGGTCGCCGATGTGACGCACCTCCACGTAGCCGCGCGGCGACTCGCCTTCTTCGCACAACTGGATGGCGCGGCGGGCGATCTTGGTCGATTCGTCGCCGATGCGCTCCAGGTCGATCACCGACTTGGAGATGCTGATGATCAGGCGCAGGTCCGACGCCGCCGGCTGGCGCCGGGCCAGGATGCGCACGCACTCCTCGTCGATGTTGCGCTCCATCTGGTTGATCTGCTCATCGACTTCGCGCACCTGCTGGGCCAGGCCCGAATCGGCCTCGATCAGCGCGGTGACGGCGTCGTTGACCTGTTTCTCGACCAGGCCGCCCATTGCCAGAAGATGGCTGCGAACCTCTTCAAGTTCGGCGTTGAACTGCTGGGAGATGTGATGGGTAAGGCTGTCTTTGTCGATCATGAGAAATCCTTGGCGCGTCCGGTAAGTGCTGTCAGGCGGCGTTCAATCGTTGAATCCTAGCCATACCGACCGGTGATGTAGTCTTCGGTCTGCTTCTTCGCCGGGTTGGTGAACAGGGTGTCGGTGTCACCGTATTCCACCAGCTTGCCCATGTACATGAACGCGGTGTAGTCCGAAACCCGCGCGGCCTGCTGCATGTTGTGGGTCACGATGACGATGGTGTACTTGGACTTGAGTTCGTAGATCAGCTCTTCGACCTTGAGCGTGGAAATCGGGTCCAGCGCCGAGCACGGTTCGTCGAGCAGCAGCACCTCAGGCTCCACCGCGATGGTACGGGCGATCACCAGGCGCTGCTGCTGGCCGCCGGACAGGCCCAGGGCCGAGTCGTGCAGGCGGTCCTTGACCTCCTCCCACAGGGCGGCGCCCTTGAGTGCCCACTCCACGGCTTCATCCAGTACACGCTTCTTGTTGATGCCCTGGATGCGCAGGCCGTACACCACGTTTTCGTAGATGGTCTTGGGGAACGGGTTGGGCTTCTGGAACACCATGCCCACGCGGCGGCGCAGCTCGGCCACGTCCTCGCCCTTGCGGTAGATGTTGTTGCCGTCGAGGTTGATCGCGCCTTCCACCCGGCAGCCGTCGACCAGGTCGTTCATGCGGTTGAAGGTGCGCAGCAGGGTCGACTTGCCGCAGCCCGAGGGGCCGATGAAGGCGGTCACGCGCTGCTTGGGAATGTTCAGGCTGACATCGAACAGCGCCTGCTTCTCGCCGTAGAACAGGCTCAGGCCCGGCACTTCGATGGCCACGGTCTCGTCGGCCAGCTGCAGGCTCTGCTTGGTGCGACCCAGGGCGGACATGTCGATGCCGTGGGTGTGGGATTCATGCTGCATGGTAAGACTCCATACGCTATCAATTTCGTTTCATCGTACCGCCCGGCACAACACACGGGCGGCGCTTGCAATAAGGGGTATCAGCTGTCCAGCGCCTTGTACTTCTCGCGCAGGTGGTTGCGTATCCATACCGCCGAGAGGTTGAGCGTGGCGATCACCATCACCAGCAGCAGCGCCGTGGCGTACACCAACGGCCGCGCGGCCTCGACGTTGGGGCTCTGGAAGCCGACGTCGTAGATGTGGAAGCCCAGGTGCATGATCTTCTGGTCCAGGTGCAGGTACGGGTAGTTGCCGTCCACCGGCAGCGACGGCGCCAGTTTCACCACACCCACCAGCATCAGCGGCGCCACCTCGCCCGCGGCACGGGCCACGGCCAGGATCATGCCGGTCATCATCGCCGGGCTGGCCATCGGCAGCACGATCTTCCACAGCGTCTCGGCCTTGGTCGCACCCAGGGCCAGCGAGCCCTCGCGCACGGTCCGCGGGATCCGCGCCAGGCCTTCTTCGGTGGCCACGATCACCACCGGCACCGCCAGCAGCGCCAGGGTCAGCGAGGCCCACAGCAGGCCCGGGGTACCCAGGGTCGGCGCCGGCAGTGCTTCGGGGAAGAACAGGTGGTCGAGCGAGCCGCCCAGCACGTACACGAAGAAGCCCAGGCCGAACACGCCGTAGACGATCGCCGGCACGCCGGCCAGGTTGTTCACCGCGATGCGGATCAGCCGGGTCACCGGGCCCTGGCGGGCATATTCACGCAGGTACACCGCCGCCAGCACGCCGAACGGGGTGACGATCACGGCCATGATCAGGGTCATCATCACAGTGCCGAAGATCGCCGGGAAGATCCCGCCCTCGGTGTTGGCTTCACGCGGGTCGTCGCTGAGGAACTCCCACACCTTGGCGAAGTAGGTGCCCAGCTTGGTGAAGTTGTTCATGGCGTTGGGCTGGTAGGCGTGCACCACCTTGTCGAGGTTGATCTCGACTTCGCGGCCATTGCCGTCACGGGCCACCAGGCTGTCGCGGCTGAAGTCCTGGTGCAGCTTGCCCAGGCGGTCCTCGATGGCCTTGTAGCGGTTGTTCAGCTCGGCGCGCTCGGCATCCATGTCGGCCTGCGCTACAGGGGTCAGCTTGCCTTGCAGTTCCAGCTTGCGGGCTTGCAGGCGCAGGCGCTCAAGGCCATGGTTGATCGCACCGATGTCCTTCTTCTCGAGCTTCTGCAGCTCGCCGGCCAGGCCGGCAGCACGCTTGAGGCGTGCCTGCAGCTCGTTCCAGGCGGCCTGCCCTTCGGCAACCACCTTGCCGTTTTCCTTGACGCTGACCAGGTAGCCGTAGAAGTTGCCCCACTCGCGGCGCTCCAGGGCGATCAGGTCGACCGGCTTCTGCTGGTCCACCAGCCAGTCGCCGACCACCCAGGTGAAGTCACTGCCGTTGAGGTCGCGGTTGCCGACCTTGATCAACTCGCGGGTCATGAACTCCGGGCCGTTGTCGGGTACCGGCAGGCCGGCCCCCTTGAGGCGTGCCAGCGGCACCTCTTCCTTCTGCACCACTTCGCCGATGACGATGTGGTTGGCCTGGCCCGGCACGTTGTAGCTGGCCTGGATCAGGTCGGCCGGCCAGAAGTGCGCCAGGCCGCGCACGGCGATCACGGAGAGCAGACCGATGGTCATGATCACCGCGATGGACACCGCGCCACCGCTTATCCAGACGCCAGGGGCGCCGCTCTTGAACCAGCTCTTGAGGGAATCCTTTTTCACGGATCTCTACCTTTCTATCAAAGCGACGAGTATTTCTTGCGCAGACGCTGGCGAATCAGCTCGGCCAAGGTGTTCATCACGAAGGTGAACATCAGCAGCACCAGCGCGGCGAGGAACAGCACGCGGTAGTGGCTGCCACCGACTTCCGATTCGGGCATCTCCACCGCGACGTTGGCCGCCAGGGTGCGCATACCTTCGAACAGGTTCATTTCCATGACCGGGGTGTTGCCCGTGGCCATCAGCACGATCATGGTTTCACCCACCGCGCGGCCCATGCCGATCATCAGCGCCGAGAAGATGCCCGGGCTGGCGGTCAGGATGACCACGCGGGTCAGGGTCTGCCACGGCGTGGCGCCGAGTGCCAGCGAGCCCAGGGTCAGGCTGCGCGGCACGCTGAACACGGCGTCCTCGGCAATCGAGTAGATGTTCGGGATGACCGCAAAGCCCATGGCGATACCGACCACCAGGGCGTTGCGCTGGTCGTAGGTGATGCCCAGGTCATTGGTGATCCACAGGCGCATGTCGCCGCCGAAGAACCAGGTTTCGAGGAACGGGCTCAGGGTCAGCGCACCCCAGCCGGTGAACAGGATCACCGGGATCAGGATCGCCGCTTCCCAGCCATCCGGCACACGCAGGCGGATCGACTCCGGCAGGCGGCTCCAGATGAAGCCAGCCAGCAGGATGCCGAACGGCATCACCACGAACAGGCTGAACACACCGGGCAGATGCCCTTCCAGGTACGGCGCCAGGAACAGCCCGGCGAAGAAGCCGAGGATCACCGTGGGCATCGCCTCCATCAGCTCGATCACCGGCTTGACCTTGCGGCGCATGCCCGGGGCCATGAAGTAGGCGGTGTAGATCGCTGCGGCAATCGCCAGCGGTGCGGCCAGGATCATCGCGTAGAACGCGGCCTTGAGCGTACCGAAGGTCAGTGGCGACAGGCTCAGCTTGGGCTCGAAGTCGGTGTTCGACGCGGTGGACTGCCAGACGTACTTGGGCTCGTCGTAGTTCTCGTACCAGACCTTGCTCCACAGCGCGCTCCAGGACACTTCCGGGTGCGGGTTGCGCAGGCTGGCCGGGATCAGCTTGCCGCCCTCTTCGACGAACAGGCGGTTGGCCCGTGGCGACAGTGCCAGCACGCCGGCGCCTTCGGCCATCGGCTCCACCAGCAGGGTGCGGTGCGCGGTGCTGTGGAACACGCCGAGCTTGCCGCTGGCATCCAGTGCCACGAAGCCCTTGCGGCGCTCTTCGGCATCGATCTGCACGATCGGCGCCTTGCCCATCTGGAAGGTACGGATCTGCTTGAAGCGCTGTTCGCCGTCCGGGTCGCGGGCCATGAACCACTGGGCCAGGCCACCCTTGGAGTCACCGATGATCAGCGAGATGCCGCCCACCAGCTGGGCGCTGGCGGTGACTTCGGCATCGGCGTCGTCGAGCAGCTTGTAACGACCGTTGAGGCTCTTGTCGCGCAGGCTGAACACATCGGCCTGGGCCCGCCCGTTGATCACGTACAACCACTGCTGGCGCGGGTCGATGAAGATCGCCTTGACCGCCTCGGTCATCTGCGGCAGTTCGATGTGGTTCTGCTCGCTGGTGACTTCGCCGGTCATCATGTTTTCTTCGCGGCTCAGTTGCAGTACCTGCAACTGCGCACCGCTGGAGCCGGCCACCACCAGGGTGTCGCC
Organism: Pseudomonas sp. S12(2018); assembly: GCF_024355235.1. Classification (NCBI taxonomy): domain Bacteria; kingdom Pseudomonadati; phylum Pseudomonadota; class Gammaproteobacteria; order Pseudomonadales; family Pseudomonadaceae; genus Pseudomonas; species Pseudomonas sp. S12(2018). Next base: position 199,054 of record NZ_QLAD01000009.1, on the reverse strand, counting down.
ATTGACGTTCAGGCTCACGTGCTCCAGCGCACGGCCCGAATCGCCGAGGGCGAACGGTTGCTGGCCATAGGGGTAGTCGATGGCCGGGGTGATGGTCTTGTGGTTGTCCGGGTAGGTGATCTTGTAGCTGTGGCTGAACACCAGTGCCTGGCCGTTGGACAGGCCCAGCACCACCAGCGGGTTGCCCGGCTGGTCGGCGCCGATCGAGGTCACCTGGGTGCCGGCCGGTACCGGCAGGTCGACACGCTTGAGCTCGGCACCGGTCTTGGTGTCGAAGAACAGCGCCTGCCCCTTGTCCGAGACGCGCATGCCGACCAGGTTCTGCTCTTCGAGCGCGATCATCAGCGGCTTGCCGGCGTCCTGGGTCAGCCAGGCCGGGGTCATGGCCTTCTTGGTGGTCAGTTCGGCGCCTTGAAACAGCGGCACCACCACGTAGGCCAGGTAGAAGAAGATCAAGGTGATCGCCGCCAGCACGGCGAGCCCGCCCACCAGTACATACCAGCGGGTCAGGCGGTCCTTGAATGCACGCAGGCGACGCTTGCGTTGCAGCTCGGGCGTATTGAAATCAATCCGCACGGGGGGAGAATTTTGGGTCATGGTGGAGTTGGCCAGATCATTCATGCGCTCACCCTAGCGGTCCCGTATGACAAAAACATGACAATGCAGTGACGCAAAAAAGCCCGCCGCTCAGGCATGCCTGGCAGCGGACTCGCAATTTGCAGCGCGGCCCGCACAAATGCAGGGCGCGCCCGTTCACACTCAGTTTGCAGCGACGCCTTTGGCGGCGTGGTTCAGGCCCAGGTCGGCCAGCGCTTTCTCGGCCACTTTGGCGGGCAGCGGGATGTAACCGTCTTTCACCACGACCTGTTGACCGGCCTGCGACAGCACCAGCTTGACGAACTCGGCTTCCAGCGGGGCCAGAGGCTTGTTCGGGGCCTTGTTGACGTAGACGTAGAGGAAACGCGACAGCGGGTAGGTACCGTTCAGGGCGTTGGCTTCGTTGTCTTCGACGAACGCGCCGCCTTCCTTCTTGGCCAGGGCCACGGTTTTCACGCTGGCGGTCTTGTAGCCGATGCCCGAGTAACCGATACCGTTCAGCGAGCTGCTGATCGACTGCACGACGGACGCCGAGCCAGGTTGTTCGTTGACGTTAGGCTTGAAGTCGCCTTTGCACAGGGCTTCTTCCTTGAAGTAGCCGTAGGTGCCGGATACCGAGTTGCGACCGAACAGCTGGACCGGCTTGTTGGCCAGGTCGCCGGTCACGCCCAGGTCGCCCCAGGTTTTCACGTCGGCCTTGGCACCGCACAGGCGGGTGGAGGAGAAGATGGCGTCGACCTGAGCCATGGTCAGGCCCTTGATCGGGTTGTCCTTGTGCACGAACACGGCCAGGGCGTCGACGGCGACCGGGATGGCGGTCGGCTTGTAGCCGTACTTCTGTTCGAACGCCTGCAGCTCGACGTCTTTCATCTTGCGGCTCATCGGGCCCAGGTTGGCGGTGCCTTCGGTCAGCGCGGGTGGCGCGGTGGAGGAGCCGGCGGCCTGGATCTGGATGTTTACGTTCGGGTATTCCTTCTTGTAGGCCTCGGCCCACAGGGTCATCAGGTTGGCCAGGGTATCGGAACCGACGCTGGAGAGGTTGCCCGATACGCCGGTGGTTTTGACGTAGGTCGGAATAGCAGGATCAACAGCGGCAACTGCGTTGGCAGTCGCAACGCCAGCGGCGGCAAAGGTCAGGGCCGCCATCAAACGCTTCAGTTTCATGCCTTACTCCTAGCAGGAATTGGGGGTAGATGGATCGGGCCCAAGTATCTGCAGGCCGTATGACTACTCTATGAACTGAATGTGACAATTAGATGAAAGGCCATCACCTCGTTCGAGGGATGGCCTTTATAGCGGACGCGGGGCGGGGTTTCAGCGCTTGGTGAGCAGCAGGTAGATGCCTACCAGCAGGCCCAGGGTGCAGATGCCGGCGACATAGTAGGCCGGGCCGAGCGGGCTGAACTTCATCAGCGAGGTGACCATGATCGGGGTCAGGCCACCGAAGATCGCGTAGGCCAGGTTGTAGGAAAACGACAGGCCGCTGAAACGCACCACCGGCGGGAAGGCGCGCACCATCACGTAAGGCACCGCACCGACGATGCCCACGCACAGCCCGGTAACGGCGTACATCGGGTACAGCCACTCAGGGTGCGCCGCCAGGTTGTGGTAGAAGCTCCAGGAGCTGGCCAGCAGCGCCAGGCTGCCGACGATGAACACGCGCCCGGCGCCGAAGCGGTCGGCCAGGCGCCCGGCCACGATGCAGCCGATGCTCAGCAGCACGATGGCCAGGCTGTTGGCCTTGAGGGCCTCGGTGGCGCTGATGCCGTAGAGAGTCTGCAGCACGGTCGGGGTCATCAGGATGACCACGATGATGCCGGCCGACAGCAGCCAGGTCAGCAGCATCGACAGTACGATGGCGCCACGGTGGTCACGCAGCACCGCGCGCAGCGGCACTTCCTCGGCCAATGCCTTGCGCTGCTGCATCTCGGCGAACACCGGGGTTTCGTGCAGCCAGCGGCGCAGGTACACCGAAAACAGGCCGAACACGCCGCCGAGCAGGAACGGGATCCGCCAGGCGTAGTCGCTCAGTTGCTCGGGGGTGTACACGGTGTTGATCAGGGTCGCGACCAGCGAGCCGAGCAGGATGCCCGAGGTGAGGCCCGCCGTCAGGGTGCCGCAGGCGTAGCCGATGTTGCGCGCCGGCACGTGTTCGGACACGAACACCCAGGCACCCGGCACTTCACCGCCAATGGCGGCACCCTGGATCACGCGCATCAGCAGCAACAGGATCGGTGCCCACATGCCGATCTGTGCGTAGGTGGGCAGCAGGCCCATGATCAGGGTCGGCACGGCCATCATGAAGATGCTCAGGGTGAACATCTTCTTGCGCCCCAGCAGGTCGCCGAAGTGGGCCATCACGATGCCGCCCAGCGGGCGCGCCAGGTAGCCGGCAGCGAAGATGCCGAAGGTCTGCATCAGGCGCAGCCACTCGGGCATGTCGACCGGGAAGAACAGCTTGCCCACCACCGCGGCGAAGAACACGAAGATGATGAAGTCGTAGAACTCCAGCGCCCCGCCCAGGGCGGAGAGCGACAGGGTCTTGTAGTCACTGCGGGTGAGCGGCCGCGAGGGCTGCTCTATGGAGGGGGGCACGGAGGTCATCGAAGCGTCTCTTATTGGCAAATCAGGCCGCGGCAGCGCTGGCCCCGGCCTGTCAGGAGGTCGAACGATAGCAAATTGTTCGAAAAAGCACATGGATCGACATAATCGGGGCAGATAATCATGACCGCATGGTCGTCGCCCCACGCGCGGCTCTATATACTGGCCGCTCGTATCAAACGGTTACGCCTTGTGTGGGATGTTGTGCGAAAACGCCGCTAGGTATGCTTAGTCGGTTTCGCAGAGTTTCCCTTCGCCGCACGGCAGAGCGAAGCAGCGTAGTATGTTCGTGCTGAATCGTTTTTCGCGGCGTCCGCACCAGCGCAAACCAACGAAGCGTTACGGGTCAGAGGCACCCCCGGCATGATTGAACTCGAACAAGAAGATCCTATTCCGCAAGGCGACCTGGCCTTGCAGATCACCGCATTGCCCCGTGAAACCAACGGTTTCGGCGATATCTTCGGCGGCTGGCTGGTCGCCCAGATGGACCTGGCCGGCACGGCCATGGCCAGCCGAGTCGCAGGCGGGCGCGTCGCCACCGTGGCGATCGACCGCATGGCCTTTCTGGTGCCGGTGGCGGTGGGCGCGCAATTGTCCTTCTATACCCAGACCCTGGAAATCGGCCGCAGCTCGATCCAGATGATGGTCGAGGTGTGGAGCGACGACCCGCTGAGCAGTGAATGGCGCAAGGTCACCGAGGCGGTGTTCGTGTTCGTCGCCATCGACGGCAGCGGCCGCACCCGCTCGGTGCCGCCTCGTCGCTGAGCCTGGGGCGCGCTAAACTCGAGGGTCTGCGCGAGGTCCAAGACCTCGTAGGCCACCCTTCGAGAGCAACGCATGTCCACATCCAAGGTAGAAGTCGAACAGCATGGCGAGCTTGCCTGCTGGCGTATCACCACGCCTCGCGCCGAGCTGCTGATTGCCCAGCAGGGCGCACAGGTGCTCAGTTACCAGCGCGTGGGCGAGCCGCCGCTGCTGTGGCTCAGCGATCAGGCGATCTTCAGGCAGGGCAAATCGGTGCGCGCCGGTGCCCCGGTGTGCTGGCCCTGGTTCGGCAACCTGCAACGCAACCCAGCGGCCGTACAGGCCATGTTCCACGGCGCCGAGGCCCCGGCCCACGGGCTGGTGCGCGGGCGTGACTGGCAGTTGCTGGGTATCGACAGCAGTGCGGATTCGGTACGCGTGGACTTCACGCTGCCCCAAGCGTTGGGGGAGCTTCCCGGCTGGCCGCACACGGTGGAACTGAAACTGAGCATCGTGCTCGGCGAAGAACTGGCGCTGACCCTCGACAGCCACAACCTGGGCAGTGGCAGCGTCACCCTCAGCCAGGCGCTGCACAGCTACTTTGCAGTCAGCGACGTGCGTGGCGCGCGAGTTGAAGGCGTGGACGGGCTGGCCTACATCGAGACGCTGGCAGACTGGGAGCAACGCACCCAGCAGGGCGACCTGGGGTTTGCCGGGGAAACCGACCGCATCTACCTGCAGACACCTGAGCGTCTGAGCATCGTCGACCCGGGCTGGAACCGGCGTATCACCCTGCGTACCCAGGGTTCGCGTTCGGCGGTGATCTGGAACCCATGGGTGGACCGCGCCGCGCAGCTCACGGACATGGCCGATGACGGCTGGCAGCGGATGCTGTGCATCGAGACGGCGAACGTGTGGGATGACGTGGTGGAACTTGCGCCCGGGGCGACCCATTCGCTGAGTGTCAGTATCGGCAGCGAACCGCTCTAGACCGCTATCGCGGGTCAAGCCCGCTCCCACCGGGCATTGCACTGATCATGAGGGCAGCACTGTACCTGTGGGAGCGGGCTTGACCCGCGATGCAGACGACGCGGTTACAGGTCGGAGTCCTCCACAACCCTCACCTTCCCCGCATCCAGCGCATACGCCGCATCGGCCAGGTCATTGCTGACCTTCTCCACCTTCAGCGTGCCGCTGACCCACAGCGGCGTGTAGATATCGTCCAGCTTCAGGCCATGGGGATAACGCACCAGCACCAGCTGGTTGGGCGGCGGTGGCGGTACATGGATGCAGGCGCCCGGATAGGGCACGAGGAAGAACAGCGTGCTGTTGCCCTTGGCGTCGGTCTCCAACGGCACCGGGTACCCGCCCAGACGGATCTGCCTGCCGTTCATAGCAGCCACCGTCTTGCTCGAATACATCACCGCCGGCAGGCCCTTGCTCTGCTTCAGGCCACCCTTCTCGGTAAAGGTACCCATCGCCTCGGGGGAGTTGTGGTCGATCTCGGGCATCTGCTCCAGCGCCTTCTGGTCCGACTTGGGCATCAGCTCCAGCCAGTCGGTCTCGGGCAGCTCGGCGCGGGCCAGGCCACTACACAGCAACAGGGTAAGCAGTACGACTCGGCGCATGAAAAAAAGCTCGGCAACTGACGGAAAGTTGCCGAGCATTCTAGCGCCCTGTCAGCGCTTTTTGATCATGCCGTAGATCACCAGCAGGATGATTGCACCCACCAGTGCACCGAGGAAGCCAGCACCCTCGCCCGCATGGTAGATCCCCAGCGCCTGGCCACCGTAGGTCGCCGCCAGAGAGCCGGCGATACCCAGCAGAATGGTCATGATCCAGCCCATGCTGTCGTCGCCCGGCTTCAGAAAACGTGCCAGCAAGCCGACGATCAGGCCGATGAAGATGGTTCCGATGATACCCATGGCATTCCCTCTGAATTGAGTGCACGAGCCAAAGCCTAGTCAGCGCTTTGGCATCCTGCCATCAGAGGGATGCGCGGCGGGAATGGTTCCGCTCAGCCTGCGATGAGCGCTTCGACCTGCTGGATCTTCTGCTCCAGCGTGGCCATGTCGGCGCAGCGCAGGGTGGCGTGACCGACCTTGCGCCCGGCCTTGAAGGCCTTGCCATAGTGATGCAGGTGACAGTCGTCGATAGCCACGACCGCGGCCACCGCCGGCACTTCGCCGATGAAGTTGAGCATGGCGCTTTCGCCGACCTTGGCGGTCGAGCCCAGCGGCAGGCCGGCCACGGCGCGCAGGTGGTTCTCGAACTGGCTGCACTCGGCGCCTTCGATGGTCCAGTGCCCGGAGTTGTGCACACGCGGCGCGATCTCGTTGGCCTTCAGGCCACCGTCGACCTCGAAGAACTCGAACGCCAGCACGCCGACATAGTCGAGCTGCTCGAGCACGCGGCTCGCGTAGTCTTCGGCCAGGCTCTGCAGCAGGTGGTCTTCGCTGGCCACCGACAGGCGCAGGATGCCGCTGTCGTGGGTGTTGTGCACCAGCGGGTAGAAGCGCGTCTCGCCATCGCGGCCGCGAACGGCAATCAGCGACACCTCGCCGGTGAACGGCACGAAGCCCTCCAGCAGGCAGGGCACGCTACCAAGTTCGGCGAACGTGTCGACAACATCGGCTTCGGTGCGGAGCACCTTCTGGCCCTTGCCGTCATAACCCAGGGTGCGGGTCTTGAGCACGGCCGGCAGGCCGATGCTGGCGACGGCGGCCTCCAGGTCGGCTTGCGACTGGATGTCGGCGAAGGCCGGGGTCGGGATGCCCAGGTCACGGAACATGCTCTTCTCGAACAGCCGGTCGCGGGCGATGCGCAGCGCTTCGGCGCTCGGATACACCGGCACGAACTGCGACAGGAAGGCCACCGTCTCAGCTGGCACGCTTTCGAATTCGAAGGTCACCAGGTCGACTTCGTCGGCCAGCTGGCGCAGGTGATCCTGGTCGCCATAGTCGGCACGCAGGTGCTCGCCCAGGGCGGCCGCACAGGCGTCAGGGGCCGGGTCGAGGAAAGCGAAGTTCATGCCCAGCGGGGTACCCGCCAGGGCCAGCATGCGGCCCAGTTGGCCGCCACCGATTACACCGATTTTCATGCGTGTGACCTCAGGCCTGGCGCGGGTCTGGATTGTCCAGAACGTTGTCTGTCTGCTCAGCGCGGAACTGTTTCAGAACGGTATGGAACTGCGGGTGCTTGGCGCCCAGGATGCTCGCCGAGAGCAGCGCGGCGTTGATCGCGCCGGCCTTGCCGATGGCCAGGGTGGCAACCGGGATGCCGGCCGGCATCTGCACGATCGACAGCAGCGAGTCGACGCCCGAGAGCATGGCCGACTGCACCGGCACACCCAGCACCGGCAGGTGGGTCTTGGCGGCGCACATGCCTGGCAGGTGGGCAGCGCCACCGGCACCGGCGATGATCACCTCGATGCCACGGCCTTCGGCCTCTTCGGCGTACTGGAACAGCAGGTCCGGCGTGCGGTGGGCGGAAACCACCTTCACTTCGTAGGGAATGCCGAGTTTTTCCAGCATATCGGCGGTGTGGCTAAGGGTGGACCAATCGGACTTGGAGCCCATGATCACGCCAACCAGTGCACTCATCGTCGAGCCTCTTCTCTTGGGCGCCTTCAGGCGCGTCAAAAAACAACAAGCCACGCAGGGACGACCGGCGTGGCTTGTTATGCGAATTAGGGCCGGGTGTACCGACCGAAGGCCGCGCAGTATATCGTAAAGCCGTGTGTTTGATGCACCCCGGCGACCAACTGTAAGCCTTATTTTTCGGGCTTTTTCAGGGCTTCGGGCTGACTCTGGAGTCAAGCCGTCGCCGGCCCGCCTTCGAGCTTGCGCCACAGCAGGCGCACGTTGGCCTTGCGCACCAGCGCGCAGCGGTACAGGCGGATCTCCAGCGGCACGTGCCATTGCGCACCGCCACAGATCACCAGCTCGCCACGTTCAAGCTCGGCGCGGGCCGACAGGCGCGGCACCCAGGCAATACCCAGGCCTTCCAGGGCCATGCTCTTGAGGCTGTCGGCCATGGCGGTTTCGTAGATGGTGGTAAAGCGCAGGTTGCGCTGGCGCAGCAGCAGATTCACCGAACGCCCCAGAAACGCTCCGGCGCTGTAGGCCAGCAAGGGCACGCTGGCGTCGTTTTCCAGGTCGAACAGCGGCTTGCCGTCGGCATCCGCTGCACACACCGGCAGCATCTCGGTGTGCCCCAGGTGCAGCGAGGGGAAGATCTCGGCGTCCATCTGCAGGGCCGCATCCGGGTCGTAGAACGCCAGCATCAGGTCGCAGCCACCTTCGCGCAGGGCGTGCACCGCATCGCCGACGTTGGTCGCCACCAGCCGCGTGGCGATGTTCAGACCGTCGTTGCGCAACTGCGCGATCCAGCGCGGAAAGAAGCCCAGCGCCAGCGAGTGCGCCGCCGCCACCTGGATCACCTCGCCCTGCCCGCCTTCCAGGTGATGCAAGTGGCGCAGCACCTCGCCCAGCTGGTCGACCACCGTGCGCGCCGTCACCAGGAACAGTTGGCCGGCAGCGGTCAACTCGATCGGCGTGCGCGAGCGGTTGACCAGGGTCAGCCCCAACGCAGCCTCCAGGCTGCGAATGCGCCGGCTGAACGCCGGCTGGGTCACGAAGCGACGCTCCGCCGCCTGGGAAAAGCTGCGGGTGGCGGCCAGGGCGCTGAAATCTTCCAGCCATTTGCTTTCGAGGTTCATCGGGCTCTCCAGGCATGCACCAAAATGGTACACGCTCGAATGTCAATTGGCGTCACATGGAACGTTATGCCGTTTGTGCATAGGTTAGCGTGCAACAGCATTGGCCGCAAAATCCGTGCAGGCCTAGGATTGGCGCCATTCCGGCATGTGCCGGGCCTAACTCGAGATGATCTCTATCATGTCCGCTGCTGCATCGTTCCGTGTCGAAAAAGACCTGCTTGGCACCCTCGAAGTCCCTGCTGATGCCTACTACGGTATCCAGACCCTGCGTGCTGCCAACAACTTCCACCTCTCTGGCGTGCCGCTGTCGCACTACCCGAAAATGGTTGTCGGCCTGGCCATGGTCAAACAGGCAGCTGCCGACGCCAACCGCGAGCTGGGTCACCTGAGCGATGCCAAGCACGCCGCCATCAGCGAGGCCTGTGCCCGCCTGATCCGCGGTGACTTCCACGAGCAGTTCGTGGTCGACATGATTCAAGGCGGTGCCGGTACCTCCACCAACATGAACGCCAACGAAGTGATCGCCAACATCGCGCTGGAAGCGATGGGTCACCAGAAGGGCGAGTACCAGTACCTGCACCCGAACAACGACGTGAACATGGCGCAGTCGACCAACGACGCCTACCCGACCGCCATCCGTCTGGGCCTGCTGCTGGGTCACGATGCGCTGCTGGCCAGCCTCGACAGCCTGATCCAGGCCTTCGCTGCCAAGGGTGAAGAGTTCAGCCACGTACTGAAGATGGGCCGTACCCAGCTGCAGGACGCCGTGCCGATGACCCTGGGCCAGGAATTCCGTGCCTTCGCCACCACCCTGACCGAAGACCTCAACCGCCTGCGCACCCTGGCGCCGGAAGTGCTGACCGAAGTCAACCTGGGCGGTACCGCGATCGGTACCGGCATCAACGCCGACCCGGGCTACCAGGCCCTGGCCGTACAGCGTCTGGCGCTGATCAGCGGCCAGCCGCTGGTACCGGCTGCCGACCTGATCGAAGCCACCTCCGACATGGGCGCCTTCGTGCTGTTCTCCGGCATGCTCAAGCGCACTGCAGTCAAGCTGTCGAAGATCTGCAACGACCTGCGCCTGCTGTCCAGCGGCCCGCGCACCGGCATCAACGAGATCAACCTGCCGGCGCGTCAGCCAGGCAGCTCGATCATGCCCGGCAAGGTCAACCCGGTTATCCCGGAAGCGGTCAACCAGGTGGCCTTCGCCATCATCGGCAACGACATCGCGCTGACCATCGCGGCCGAAGGCGGCCAGCTGCAGCTGAACGTGATGGAGCCGCTGATCGCCTACAAGATCTTCGACTCGATCCGTCTGCTGCAACGCGCCATGGACATGCTGCGCGAGCACTGCATCGTCGGCATCACCGCCAACGAACAGCGCTGCCGTGAACTGGTCGAACACTCGATCGGCCTGGTCACCGCCCTGAACCCGTACATCGGCTACGAAAACGCCACCCGTATTGCCCGTATCGCGCTGGAAAGCGGCCGCGGCGTACTGGAACTGGTGCGTGAGGAAGGCCTGCTGGACGAAGCGATGCTCAACGACATCCTGCGTCCGGAAAACATGATTGCACCGCGTCTGGTTCCGCTCAAAGCGTAACCGACGCCGTACTACCGCTCACCAGGTTGAGGGACTAGACACCTCTCACCTTTTGAGGGCCCAGGGACTTTGTCTCCGGGCCCTTTTTTTTGCCTGCGGTGCGACCTTCGCCAGCAATGCCGGCGCCTAAAGGGAACGGGTAGTGTCGGCTGCTTCTGCCGACGAGGGCAGCAGCAGCACATTCAGGAAGGTCGAATCGCTGACGATCTCCTTCATGAACCACCACACGAACGCCAGGCAGAGCGCCACCATGAAGGCGGTCAGATCGCCCGTGTAATGGCGCACCGTGAGCACCCCGATAAAGCACAGCACCACGCCCAGCCCGCTGATCAGGTCTGCCCAGTTGGAACGGCTGAGGTGGCGCTTCATGGCCCGGTGATCCGCCTCGGGCAACACCAGTGCCTGCGCACACTTTGCACAGGTGAGCGGCTGCCCGCCCATGAGCGTTTCCAGCTCGCCCTCGCTCGGCAACCAGACGTGGCCGCATGCCGGGCAATTGAGGTCCACCGCGGCGCACAGGCGCTCTTGCGCGGATTTGTACTTGTTCGTCGACACGTCCTTGGCACCTTCGTCCTGAAGCAGGCGCGATGGTAACCGCTGGCCGTCACGCTGCCCATCGCGAACTCGGGCGGCCCGGCCGCTGACAGCGCGCCGGGGGATGGCGTAAGGTGGTCGGCTTTCCTTCAGTCGAGCACGGAGACAGGCCATGACCCCGGCCCCTGCCCACAACATCATGGTGCTGTACACCGGTGGCACCATCGGCATGCAGGCCAGCGCCGGCGGCCTGGCCCCGGCGTCGGGCTTCGAGCAGCGCATGCGTGAGCAACTGGCCGGGCAACCGGGCCTGGCAGCCTGGCAGTTCCGCGAACTGCTGCCGCTGATCGACAGCGCCAACATGACGCCCTGCTACTGGCAGCGCCTGCGCTCCGCGATCATCGAGGCGGTGGATGGCCAGGGCTGCGATGGGGTGCTGGTGCTGCATGGCACCGACACCCTGGCCTACAGCGCCGCCGCCTTGAGCTTCCAGTTGCTCGGGCTGACGGTGCCGGTGCTGTTCACCGGCTCGATGCTGCCGGCCGGTACGCCGGACAGCGATGCGTGGGAGAACCTCACGGGGGCGCTGCAGGTGCTGAGCCAGGGTACGTCGCCGGGTGTTCAGCTGTATTTCCACGGTCAGCTGCTGGCACCAAACCGCACCGCCAAGGTGCGCAGCTTCGGCCGGAACCCGTTCGCGACCTTGCAGCGCTCGGACGGTGCGGCGCAGGCGCCTGTACCGGCAGCACTGGCTTATCGCGCGCCGCTGCATGTGGCCAAGGTTGCAGTGTTGCCGCTGGTGCCAGGCCTCGACGCCGCGCTGTTACAGGCCACACTCGACAGCGGGGTCCAGGGGCTGGTGCTGGAATGCTACGGCAGCGGCACCGGGCCGTGTGATGACGATGCGTTCGTGGCCGTGCTGGAACAGGCCCGCGCGCGTGACATCGTGGTGGTGGCGATCACCCAGTGCCATGAAGGCGGGGTCGAACTGGAGGTGTACGCAGCCGGCAGCCGCCTGCGCGAGGCCGGTGTGCTGTCGGGTGGCGGAATGACCCGGGAGGCGGCGTTCGGCAAATTGCAGGCATTGCTCGGTAGCCAGTTGCCGGTTGACGAGGTGCGACGGCTGGTTGGGCTGGACCTGGCTGGCGAATTACGTTGAGCCCTTCGCTGGCTTGCCAGCGAACAGGCCCTGAAGGGCATACAAATTGCTCACTCAACCCCAAGCCCCCTCAGCCGGATGCCGAGCATGCTCCACTCCCACCTCACCACCCTGAACGCGGTTTCCCTGATGCTGCAGGCCTTCAAGGACGAAGACCGTGCCGCCCAGCGGCTGCTCGAAGGCACCGGCATCACCACGGCCGACCTGGGCCGCGCCGACTGGCGCATCACCACGCACCAGGAACTGCGGGTGTGCGCCAACGCCGTGGCCATGCGCCGGGAAGTCGGGCTGGAACTGGGCCAGCGCATGCACGTTTCATCCTACGGCATGCTCGGTTACGCCCTGCTTTCCGGTGCCACCCTGGGTGACGCCCTGCACCTGGCCCTGCAGTACCCCGCGCTGCTGGGAACACTTTTCCAGCTGCGCCTGATCGAGGACGGCGAGCGGGTCTGGTTCAGCGCCAGCGACTACGGCCAGGCCCCGGAGCTTGCGGCGTTCAATGCCGAGTTCTGCCTGACGTCGCTCAAGGTCATCTGCAACGACCTGCTCGGCCAGCCGCTGCCCTTGCTGCGCGCGCGTTTCGCTCACCCTGCCCCGGATTACCAGGCGCTCTACAGCGCGCCTTTCGACTGCCCGCTGCAGTTCGGCGCCAGCGACAATGCCTTTGCCTTCGAACGCCACTGGCTGGCCCGGGCCCTGCCCCTGGCCGACCCGATCACCCACCGTGCGATGAGCGAACGCTGCCGCCGGCAGAACCTGGAATTCACCGGGCGCCAGGCCTGGCTCGGGCGCATTCGCCAGCTGCTGCAGCAGCAGTTGGAGGCACCACCAGGCCTCGAGGGCCTGGCGCGGCAGATGAGCTGTTCATCACGCACCCTGCGTCGCCACCTGCACGAGCTGGGCAGCAGTTATCAACAGCTGCTCGATGAGCTGCGCTTCGAACGGGCCAAGCAGTTGCTGGCCGAGGACGAGCTGCCGATCTACCGCATCGCCGAGGTGCTGGGCTTCAGCGAGCCGGCCAGCTTCCGACACGCCTTCCTGCGTTGGAGCGGCGTGGCACCGAGCCATTTTCGCGCCTGAAACACGCGCATGCACCGCGAGGGGGCGAAATGCGGACAACCGTGTTGGCCATATCGATCCCCTTTTGGCCGTTTGCGCCGTTCTGCCCGTGGGCGTACCTCTCGACAATGGGGCCACGCCAGTAAACCCGGAGAACAAAAAATGCTGACGATCTATTCCGATGACCATCGCCTGCACCACGGCCGCTGCGAGCTGATCGACGGGCAGTTGATGCCCTGCTTCGAAATGCCCTCGCGTGCCGACCATGTGCTCGAGCGGGTCAAGGCCCAGGGCCTGGGGCCCGTCGAAGGCCCTACCGATTTTGGCCGCGCACCGCTGCTGCGCGTGCACAGCGCCGACTACCTGGATTTCTTTCAGGGCGCCTGGCAGCGCTGGAGCGCACTGGGCCATGACGGCGACCTGCTGCCGTTCACCTGGCCGGCGCGCAGCCTGCGCCAGGTCAAACCCAGCGGCCTGCATGGCGAGCTGGGCTATTACAGCTTCGACGCCGGTGCACCGATCACCGCCGGCACCTGGCAGGCCGCCTACAGCTCGGCGCAGGTTGCCCTGACCGCACAGGCGGCGGTGCAGGCCGGTGCCCACAGCGCCTTCGCCCTGTGCCGGCCACCGGGGCATCATGCCGCCAGCGACGTGATGGGGGGCTACTGCTATCTGAACAACGCCGCGATCGCCGCCCAGGCCTTCATCGACCACGGTCGCCAGCGCGTGGCGATCCTGGATGTGGACTACCACCACGGCAACGGTACCCAGCAGATCTTCTACGCGCGCAACGACGTGCTGTTCGCCTCGATCCATGGCGACCCGCAGGCCGAATTCCCGTTCTTCCTCGGCTATGCCGACGAGCACGGCGAAGGCGACGGGCTGGGCTGCAACTTCAACTATCCGCTGCCGGCAGGCAGCGACTGGGCCACCTGGCGCGGCGCGCTGGACGAAGCCTGCGAACGCATCGGCGCGTATGACCCCGAAGTGCTGGTGATCTCGCTGGGCGTGGACACCTTCAAGGACGACCCGATCTCGCAATTCAAGCTCGACAGCCCGGACTACCTGGCCATGGGCGAGCGCATCGCACAGCTGGGCAAGCCGACCCTGTTCATCATGGAAGGTGGCTATGCCGTGGCCGAAATCGGCGTCAACGCGGTCAACGTGCTCGAGGGTTTCGAGCGCGCCCGTCAAGGCTAGGCTCAGTCGACCCAGGCACGTGCAAGGCGTGCCAGGGCCTGGGCAATCGCGGCCTCGTTCACGGCCGCGAACCCCAGCACCAGTCCGGCACGCTTATCCACAGGCAGCGGCGTGTCGGGCAACCAGTAATCACTCAGCGCATTGAGTTCGACACCCACCGCTGCGGCACGGGCGATCAGTTCCCGTTCGCGCGCCTGGCTGTCCACGTCGATCTTCAGGTGCAGGCCCGCCGCCACCTCCGGCAAGGCTCCCAGCCCCGCCACAGCCTTCGGCCAGCCGGCCAGAAGCGCATTGCGCCGGCTCAACGCCGCGCGGCGCATGCGCCGGATATGACGCTGGAAGTGCCCTTTAGCCATGAACTGCGCCATCACCGCCTGTGTGCCGACCTCGGAATGGCGCACCGCCAACGCCCGAAAGCGCGAGAATGCCTCCACCAGCCGGGCCGGCAGCACAAGGTAGCCCAGACGCAGCGCCGGAAAGGCCACCTTGCCGAAGGTGCCGACATACAGCACCCGTCCGCTGCGGTCTAGGGCTGCCAGCGGGGCCAGCGGCGCGCCGCTGTAGCGGTACTCGCCGTCGTAGTCGTCCTCGATGATCCAGCTGTCGTTGCGCTCGGCCCAGGCCAGCAGTTCCAGGCGCCGCGCCAGGCTCAGGGTGACGCCGGTGGGGTACTGATGCGCGGGGGTAACGTAGCTCAGGCGACAGTTGGGCAACTGGGCCAGGGCAGCGCACTGCAACCCGTCGTGATCCACCCCCACGCCATGCACCTTCGCGCCCGCCATGGCGAAGGCTTTACCCGCCGCACGATAGCCGGGGTTTTCCACAGCCACACCGTCACCGGGCGCCAGCAGCAGCTGTGCACAAAGGCTGATTGCCTGCTGCGCACCACTGGTGATCACAATTTGTTCAGCCACGCAGGACAACCCACGGGAGCGACGCAGGTAGGTGGCAATCAGCTCGCGCAGCAGCGGTTCTCCGGCCGGGTCGCCGTAACCGAGTGACGCCGGGTCGGGATTTCGCCAGAAACCCGCCTGCAGCTTGGCCCACACCTCGAAGGGGAACAGGTCGAAGGCCGGTATGCCAACCTGAAAAGCCCGCGGCGCACGAGGCTCATGCACGGATAAATGATTGTTTTCCAGGCGCTCCAGCACGTCCGTGTGGATAACTTTACTGGATAAATCCTCAGTGCAATCACCCGTTTTTGTGGATAACCCTGTGGAAAAACCCAGGGATAACCCTGTGGACAGTTTTGTGGATAGTTTTGGCAGCTGACTGACGTAGGTACCATCGCCCACCCGGCTTTCGATATAGCCTTCGGCATACAGCTGGTCGTAGGCACGAACTACGCTGTTACGTGAGACGGCCAGCGCTGCGGCCATGTCGCGGGTGGCGGGAAGACGCGTGCCGCTACCCAGGCGCCCGTCCAGCACGCGCTGGCGCAGCGCCTGGTACAACTGGCGACTGAGCCCCTGACGACGGTCCAGCACGATGCCGGTGGGGTCGAAGGGCAAGGCAACGCTACGTTCGCTCATGAAATTGGACCTACCAAATAAGCCGGAAATGGCTCTTACCATAAGCCAATAGCCTGCCTAGGATGGGGCCATTCGCCAACCCCCTGTATTGCACACAAGGATCCTTCGATGTCTACCGTGACCCTGCGCCCCGTGACCGCCGATGACCACGCCGCCTGGCTGCCGCTGTGGCAGGCCTACCAGCGTTTCTATGAGACCCGCATCGATGAGGCGGTCAGTGCCGTGACCTGGCAGCGCATGCTCGACACCAGCGAGCCGACCAACGCTGCGCTGGCCTGGGTCGATGGCAAGGCGGTGGGCATGGTGCACTGGATCTACCACCGCTCCAACTGGACGGTGGAAAACGCCTGCTACCTGCAGGATCTGTATGTCGACGCCAACCAGCGCGGCAAGGGCGTGGGCCGCCAGCTGATCGAGCTGGTGTACGACACGGCGCGCCAGGCCGGCTGCACCAAGGTGCACTGGCTGACCCATGAAACCAACGCCACCGGTATTTCGCTGTATGAACAGGTGGCCGAACGGCCGGGTTTCATCCAGTTCCGCAAAGCCCTGTAATCGGAGAAGCCACCATGAGCACACCGTTGAACTGGCGGCCGGCCAAGGCCCCGCAGCCTGTCCCGCTGGTCGGGCGCTTCATCCGCCTGGAAAAACTCGACCCGCGCCGCGACCGCGAGCACCTGTGGGCGGTGTTCCAGGGCCCCGAGGCCGACCAGACACTGTGGAAGTACCTGGCCTACGGACCATTCACCGAGCGCGAAGACTTCGACCACTGGCTAGACAGCAACGCCGCCAGCAGCGACCCGCTGTTCTACAGCGTGATCGACCTGGCCAGCGGGCAGACCCAGGGTATCCTCAGCCTGATGTCGATCGTGCCCGAGCAGGGCCGTATCGAGATCGGCCACATTGCCTTCGGCGCGGCCATGCAGCGCACGCCCAAGGGCACCGAGGCCATCTACCTGCTGGGCAAGCAGGCCTTCGCCCTGGGCAACCGGCGCCTGGAATGGAAGTGCAACAACGACAATGCCCGCTCCAAGCGCGCGGCCGAGCGTTTCGGGTTCACCTTCGAAGGGGTGTTTCGCAAGCACATGGTGACCAAGGACCACAACCGCGACACGGCCTGGTACTCCATCACCGATGACGAATGGCCGGCCATTGCCGCTGGTTTCGAACGCTGGCTGAGCGAGGACAACCAGCGCCCAGAGGGTCAGCTCAAGACGCTGGAAGCGTGCCGTACGGGTGCGTGAGGCGGGTACCCGAAGCGGGCGTATCCAACAGAAGATAAAAAAAGGGGAGCAATTCGCTCCCCAGAGGTTAACCGCTTGCAGATGAAGGCCTGAATCAGCCTTCGATCTCGATCAGGATCTCGCCCGGGTTGACCCGGTCGCCCTTGGCCACGTGTATGGCTGCAACCTTGCCGGCGATGGCCGATTGCACCTCGGTTTCCATCTTCATCGCTTCGGTGATCAGCACCGCCTGGCCGGCCTTGACCGTGTCGCCCTGCTTGACCAGCACATCGACGATGTTGCCCGGCATGGTGGTGCTCACATGGCCCGGCTCGCTGGCCTGCTTGCGCTTGCTGCTGCCACCGCCGACGAATTCGTTGAGCGGCTCGAACACCACCTCTTCCGGCATGCCGTCGATGGACAGGTAGAAGTGGCGCTTGCCTTCGGCCTTGACGCCCACACCGGTGATATCCACGCGGTAGGTCTCGCCGTGCACGTCGATCACGAACTCGGTTGGTACGCCTTCGCCACCGGCCGAGGCCACCGCGCCGGCTTCCGGAATCGGCAGCAGCACTTCAGGGGTCAGGCTGCCGGCTTCACGCTCTTCAAGGAACTTGCGCCCGATGTCCGGGAACATGGCGAAGGTCAGCACGTCTTCTTCGGACTTGGCCAGGCTGCCGATGTCGGCACGCAGCTTGGTCATCTCGGGCTTGAGCAGGTCGGCGGGGCGCACGTCGATGACGTCTTCGCTGCCGATGGCCTGGCGACGCAGCTTCTCGTCGACTACCCCCGGTGCCTTGCCGTAGCCGCCCTGCAGGTACAGCTTCACCTCGTTGGTGATGGTCTTGTAGCGCTCGCCGGCCAGCACGTTGAAGAACGCCTGGGTACCGACGATCTGCGAGGTGGGCGTGACCAGCGGCGGGAAGCCGAGGTCTTCACGCACCCGCGGGATCTCGGCCAGCACTTCGTTCATGCGGTTGAGCGCACCCTGCTCCTTGAGCTGGTTGGCCAGGTTGGAAATCATCCCGCCCGGTACCTGGTTGACCTGCACGCGGGTATCCACGGCGGTGAACTCGCTTTCGAACTGGTGGTACTTCTTGCGCACGGCATAGAAGTACAGGCCGATCTCCTGCAGCAGTTGCAGGTCCAGGCCGGTATCGAACTCGCTGCCCTTGAGCGCTGCAACCATCGATTCGGTGCCCGGGTGGCTGGTGCCCCAGGCGAAGCTGGAGATGGCGGTGTCGATATGGTCGGCACCGTTCTCGATGGCCTTGAGCTGGCACATCGCGGCCAGGCCGGCCGTGTCGTGGCTGTGGATGAACACCGGCAGCGACTGCTCGGCCTTGAGTGCCTTGACCAGCTCGCCGGTGGCGTAGGGGGTCAGCAGGCCGGCCATGTCCTTGATCGCGATGGAGTCGCAGCCCATGGCTTCCATCTGCTTGGCCTGGGCCACGAACGCCTCGATGGTGTGCACCGGGCTGGTGGTGTAGGCGATGGTGCCCTGGGCATGCTTGCCGGCCGCCTTCACGGCCTCGATGGCCACGCGCAGGTTGCGCACGTCGTTCATGGCATCGAAGATGCGGAACACATCGATGCCGTTGACTGCTGCCTTGGCCACGAAGGCCTTGACCACGTCATCGCTGTAGTGCCGGTAGCCAAGCAGGTTCTGGCCGCGCAGCAGCATCTGCAGACGGGTGTTGGGCAGTGCTGCGCGCAGCTTGCGCAGGCGCTCCCACGGGTCTTCCTTGAGGAAGCGCACGCAGGCGTCGAAGGTCGCGCCGCCCCACACTTCCAGCGACCAGTAGCCCACCTTGTCGAGCTTGTCGCAGATCGGCAGCATGTCGTCGGTGCGCATGCGGGTGGCCAGCAGCGATTGGTGGGCGTCGCGCAGGATCGTGTCGGTTACGAAAATTTTCTTGGACATTGTAGGGTTCCTCACAGGCCTGCGTGGGCGGCGATGGCGGCGGCGATGGCCAGGGCCAGCTCTTCGGGTTTGCGCTTGATCGAGTAGTTGGTCAGTTCGGGGTGGCTTTCAACGAAGCTGGTGTTGAACTGGCCGCTACGGAATTCCGGGTTGCGCAGGATTTCCTGGTAGTACGCGGCGGTGGTCTTGACCCCCTGCAGGCGCATGTCGTCCAGGGCCCGCAGGCCGCGGTCCATGGCTTCTTCCCAGGTCAGCGCCCAGACCACCAGCTTCAGGCACATCGAGTCGTAGAACGGCGGGATGGTGTAGCCGGTGTAGATCGCCGTGTCGGTGCGTACGCCCGGGCCGCCGGGGGCGTAGTAGCGGGTGATCTTGCCGAAGCTGGGCAGAAAGTTGTTTTTCGGGTCTTCTGCATTGATCCGGAACTGCAGCGCGAAGCCGCGGTGCTGGATGTCTTCCTGCTTGACCGACAGCGGCAGGCCCGAGGCGATGCGGATCTGTTCGCGAACGATGTCGATACCGGTGATTTCCTCGGTGATGGTGTGCTCCACCTGCACCCGGGTGTTCATTTCCATGAAGTACACCTCGCCATCGGCAAGCAGGAACTCCACGGTACCGGCATTCTCGTAGCCCACGGCCTTGGCCGCGCGCACCGACAGGTCGCCGATGTAGGCGCGCTGTTCGGGGGTCAGCTGCGGGCTGGGGGCGATCTCGATGAGCTTCTGGTTGCGGCGCTGGATAGAGCAGTCGCGCTCGAACAGGTGCACCACGTTGCCGAAGCTGTCACCCAGGATCTGCGCCTCGATGTGCTTGGGGTTGACGATGCATTTTTCCAGGAACACCTCGGCCGAACCGAATGCCTTGGTGGCTTCGGAAATCACCCGCGGAAAGGCCTGCTCGAGTTCTTCGCGGCTGTTGCAGCGACGAATGCCGCGCCCGCCGCCGCCGGAAGTGGCCTTGAGCATTACCGGGTAACCGATGCGGTCGCCCTCTTCCAGGGCTTCGTGGATGTCGGCCACGTTGCCTTCGGTGCCCGGGGTGACCGGTACGCCGGCCTTGATCATGCTGCGCCGCGCCTCGGTCTTGTCGCCCATGCGGCGAATGACTTCGGCGGCCGGGCCGATGAACTTGATCCCGCGTTCGGCGCAGATGTCCGCCAGCTCCGCGTTCTCCGACAGAAAACCATAGCCCGGGTGCAACGCATCGCAGCCGGTTTCCACTGCCAGGTTCACCAGCTTGCGCGGGTTGAGATAACCGGCCAGGGGTTCGGCACCGATGCTATGGGCCTCGTCCGCACGCTTTACGTGCAGGGCGTGACGGTCGGCGTCGGAATAGATCGCCACCGAGCGAATGCCCATCTCGGCGCAGGCACGCACGATGCGTACTGCGATTTCACCCCGGTTGGCGATCAGGATTTTTTTTATCACTGGAGTCTTCCCAAAGCCGTTGGTAACAAACGAACCGGCAGTACCGGTCGGCGCGTGACCAGACGTCGCTGGCCAGTCGTATAATCACCCTAGCGCCGAACGTGAATAAACAAAAATCAATATTTGTTAGGGTCAGCATTAGCAATTGCTTATAGTGCCGTAACAGGGTTTTGCCGAGGCGACGGGAAATATGCGTAAGTCATTGATGCGTATGACATTGCGTCAATTGCAGATCTTCAATGAAGTGTGTGATTTGCGTTCGTACAGCCGGGCCGCCGAGGAGATGTCGCTGACGCAACCCGCCGTTAGTCTACAGATCCGCCAGCTCGAGGAACTGGTGGGCCAGCCGCTGTTCGAGTACGTCGGCAAGAAGCTCTACCTCACCGAGGCCGCCGAGGCGCTGCAGCGCGCCAGCCGGGACATCTTCGGACGCCTGGAGAGCCTCGACATGCAGCTGTCGGACATGCAGGGCTCGCTGCAGGGCCAGCTCAAGCTGGCGGTGGAATCGAGCGCCAAGTACTTCGTGCCGCACCTGTTCGCCGCCTTCAAGCGCCTGCACCCGGAGGTCAACCTGACCCTCACCGTGGTCAACCGCGCCCAGGCCATCCGGCGCCTGTCGGACAACCGCGACGACCTGATCATCATGTCGATGGTGCCGCAGGACATGGGCCTGGAGTTTTTGCCCTTCCTGAACAACCCGATCGTGGCCGTGGCCCCGCCCGATCACCCGCTGTGCACGCTCGACAGCCTGCGCCTGCAGGACCTGGAGCCGCATACGCTGCTGGTGCGCGAACAGGGTTCGGGCACGCGCAAGGCGTGCGAGGAGTACTTCAAGGAAAAGCGCGTGCACTTCACCCAGACCCTGGAAGTGGCATCGGCCGACGCCCAGCGCGAATGCGTGATCGCAGGCCTTGGCATCGCCCTTTTGACCCGGCATGCACTGAACATGGAACTGGCCACCGGGGTGCTGCGCGAGCTGCCGGTAGAGGAGCTGCCGCTGTATCGCAGCTGGTGCGTGGTGCAGGCCAAGGCCAAGCGGCAGTCGCCGGTGGCCCTGGCCTTTGTTGCGTTCATCCGCAGCGAACGTGCGCAGATCAGCGCGCTTGTTGAGCGTTTCTCGGGGACGTTGCCGCTGACACCTGCCATACGCTGACAGCGTGCAGTTCGGGGTAGTCGGCGATGTCCTGCAGCAATTGGCGCTGCTCGGAATAGCTTTCGATCGCGCGGCGAAACTCCATGCGGCGCTGATCCTTTTCCTGCTGCTTGCGGGACTTGGCGGTAGGTTGGTGCGAGCCATCGAATTCACGAGCCATTGCGTGTCTCCCTGGTCGATTGCGGGGAGTTTCAGCGTGCCCGGGCGGGGTTACGGTTTGGCGGCGGGAGGGTTACAAAAGCATGAACAATCAGGCGTGGTATGCGGTGCTGCCCTTCGCTGGCAAGCCAGCGAAGGTGTCAGCTCGGGCGGTGCAAGACGATCAGTCGTCCATCGCCTTGATCGACTTGGGCGACAGGCGCAGGCTGCGCAAGCTGCGCTTGACGCTCTTGAGGTGGTTGACCAGGCTCGGCCCGCGCGCCATGGCAACGCCCATGGCCAGCACGTCGATCACCACCAGGTGGGCGATACGTGAGGTCAGCGGGGTGTAGATTTCGGTGTCTTCATGCACGTCGATGGCCAGGTTGACCGTGGACAGTTCGGCCAGCGGGGTCTGGCTCGGGCACAGGGTGATCAGCGTCGCACCGCTTTCACGCACCAGGTTGGCAGTGATCAGCAGGTCCTTGGAACGCCCTGACTGGGAAATGCAGATCGCTACGTCACCCGGCTTGAGGGTGACCGCCGACATCGCCTGCATGTGCGGGTCGGAATACGCCGCTGCCGTCAGCAACAGGCGGAAGAACTTGTGCTGGGCATCGGCAGCCACCGCACCCGATGCACCAAACCCGTAGAACTCCACGCGCTGCGCCTGGGCCATGGCCGTCACGGCGCGCTGCAATGCCTGGGCATCGAGGTGCTCGCGCACTTCCATCAGGGTGTGCAGGGTGGTGTCGAAGATCTTCAGGCTGTAGTCGGCTACCGAATCGTCTTCATGAATCGCGAACTGACCGAAGCTCGCACCCGCCGCCAGGCTTTGCGCCAGCTTGAGCTTGAGGTCCTGGAAACCGGTGCAACCGATCGCCCGGCAGAAACGCACGATGGTCGGCTCGCTGATCCCGACGCTGTGCGCCAGATCAGCCATGGAGCTATGCATGACAGCCGCTGGATCGAGCAATACGTGATCGGCAACCTTCAGTTCCGATTTGCGTAGCAGATGGCGCGACTGGGCGATGTGTTGCAACAGATTCAAGGGCAGGACTCGGTTATGATCGGCTGACCGGGTTGTAGCTTTCTTGTAGTTATACTACATGACCGGCGACCCGCCCAGCTAAACGATCTTGGAGAGTGGTGGCATTGACTATCCCGTGCGACATTCTGGTGTTCGGCGGCACCGGCGATCTGGCCCTGAACAAACTGCTTCCAGCGCTCTACCACCTGTTTCGCGAAGGCCGTCTGCACAACGCCGTGCGGATCATCGCCCTGGCCCGCCGGCCCTTGCCACGGATTGAATTTCTCAAGCTGGTCGAACGCCGCTGCCGCGCCCAGATCGCGCCCCAGGACTTCAGCGACGAGGTGTGGCACCGCTTTTCCACGCGCCTGGACTACTTCTCCATGGACGCCATGCAGAGCGCCGATTTCGGCCGCCTCGCCCGCTTTCTGGGCGAGCCCGGCGGGCTGACGCGGGTCTACTACCTAGCCACCGCACCCAACCTGTTCGTGCCCATCGCCACCCACCTGCAGGTGGCCGGGCTGGTCGACAGCGAAGCGCGTATCGTGCTGGAAAAACCCATCGGCCACTCGCTGGAGTCCGCCACCACGATCAACAGCGCCATCGGCGCGGTATTCGCCGAATCCCAGGTGTTTCGCATCGACCACTACCTGGGCAAGGAGACGGTGCAGAACCTCATGGCATTGCGCTTCGCCAACGCGCTGCTGGAACCGGTGTGGCGCACCAACCAGGTGGACCACGTGCAGATCAGCGTGTGCGAAACCCTCGGCGTGGAAAACCGCGGCGGCTACTACGACCGTGCCGGCGCCACCCGCGACATGCTGCAGAACCACCTGCTGCAACTGCTCTGCCTGGTAGCCATGGAGCCACCTGCGCAGTTCGAGGCCGAGGCGGTGCGCGATGAAAAGGTCAAGATCCTCAAGGCCCTCAAACCCATCACCGGGCAGGACGTGCAGGACAAGACCGTGCGCGGCCAGTACAGCGCCGGCAAGATCGGCGGGCAGGAGGTTCCGGCCTACTACTTCGAGAAGGACGTGGACAACGACAGCGACACCGAAACCTTTGTCGCCGTCGAAGCCCACATCAACAACTGGCGCTGGGCCGGCGTACCCTTCTACCTGCGTACCGGCAAGCGCATGGCCAAGCGCTCCTCGCAGATCGTCATACAGTTCAAGCCGGTGCCCCATCGCCTGTTCGACGGCGACCAGGCCAACCAGTTGCTGATCCAGCTGCAGCCCGACGAGCGCATCAGCCTGCAGATGATGACCAAGGCACCGGGCAAGGGCATGCGCCTGGAGCCGGTGGAACTGAACCTGAACCTGGCCCAGGTGTTCGGCCAGGCACGACGCTGGGACGCCTACGAACGCCTGCTGCTGGATGTTCTGGACGGCGACTCGACCCTGTTCATGCGCCGCGACGAAGTGGAGGCCGCATGGGCCTGGATCGACCCGATCCTGACTGGCTGGCAGGAGCACTTCCAGGCCCCGCGCCCTTACCCGGCCGGCTCCAATGGCCCGGACCAGGCCCACAGCCTGCTGGCTCACCAGGGACGCGCCTGGCACGGTTGAAAGCTTTCCGGCTGCCGGGTGCAGCCGCGCTGTTCGATAGTGGGCACGCAACATCCCACCCACCATCGAATGGAGTACAAAGGAATGTCCCTGAAAGCAAAAGGCTGGATCGCGCAGAACGACAAGATGCCGGGCAACGCCAGGTTTCGAGTGTATGGCACCGTGGAAGTCGCCACCTCGGCCATCGTGCCGGTGCTGGTGAAACGCGCCATCCAGGACAAATCGCACGCCCTGGCGCTGGAACTGAAGCTGGAGAACGTGGACGCCCTGGCTGCCCAGGTGATCACCGAACGTGCGGTCTGTTTCGAAATGGACGGCGACCACAGCAACATCCCGAAAGTGGATATTTTCCACGACGGCAAACTGCTGGTGAGCCTGGAGGAGATCCTGGTCACTCACTGACCGGCAGGCTGCGACTTGTTACAACGCCAGGGCCCCGTTGATCGGGGCCCTGGCCGTGGGGCTACCAGCGCCGATCCTCACGCAGCAAGGCGGCCAGGCTGTCGGCCTCCACCGGCCGGCTGATCAGGTAGCCCTGCACCTCATCGCAGCCCTGCTCGCGCAGAAACGCCAGCTGCTCATGGGTTTCCACCCCTTCGGCCACCACCTGCAGGCCCAGGCTGTGGGCCATGACAATGATCGCACGGGTGATTGCGGCGTCCTCGCTGCCTTCGTGCAGGCCACGGATGAAGGTCTGGTCGATCTTCACGTAATTCACCGGAAAACGCTTGAGGTAGCTGAGCGACGAATAGCCGGTGCCGAAATCGTCGATGGCCAGCTTGACCCCCAGTTCATGCAGCTGATGAAAGGTCGCGATGATGTGCTCCACGCTGTCGAGCAACTGGCTTTCGGTCAGCTCCAGCTCCAGCAGGTGCGGTGCCAGGCCGCTGTCTTCCAGCACCTGACGCACCAGGCTGACCAGCTTGCCCTGGCGCAACTGATACACCGACAGGTTCACCGACACGCGAATCGGCGCCAGCCCCTGCCGTTGCCATTCACAGGCCTGCCAGCACGCCTGGCGCAACACGAACTCGCCCATCGGCGCGATCAGCCCGGTCTCTTCGGCCAGGCCGATGAAGTCGCCCGGTGGCACCATGCCCACCTGCGGGTGATGCCAGCGCACCAGGGCCTCGGCAGCCTGCAGGCGGCCGCTGGTCAGGCACAGTTTGGGCTGGTAATAGACCTCCAGCTGGCGCTCTTCGATGGCCTTGCGCAGCTGGTTCTCCAGTTGCAGGCGCTCCAGGGTGCTGGCCTGCAGGCTCTCGGTGTAGAACTGGAACCCGTCGCCGCCGAGGTGCTTGGCGTGCTGCATGGCCATGTTGGCCTGGCTCACCAGGGTGCTGACATCCAGGCTGGCATCGGGCAGCAGACTGACCCCCACTGAAGCGCTGATCACCAGCTCGTGCCCGTCGACACGCAGCGGCACGCGCAGCTTGTCCAGCAGGCGCGTCGCCACCCGCACCAGGCTGGACAGGTGTGAATAGCCGTCGAACAGCACCACGAACTCGTCACCGGACAGACGCGCCACGGTATCGGCCTCGGGCACTGCGTTGCCGATGCGCTGGGCCATGGTCTTGAGCAGCCGGTCGGCCAGTTCGTGGCCCAGGCTGTCGTTGAGCAGCTTGAAGCGGTCCAGGTCGATGTGCAGCAGCGCCAGGCTGCGACCGCTGCCACGCAGGCGCTGGCCGGCTTCATGCAGACGCAGTCGGAACAACGCGCGGTTGGCCAGGCCGGTCAGTTCGTCGTAGTGCGCCAGGTACCGCAGGCGCTCTTCGGACTCGCGGCGTGCCGACAGGTCGGTGAAGAAACCCACGATGGTGCCGACCTGGCCACGCGCATCCGTCACGCCGGTCAGTTGCAGCCACTGCGGGTAGAGTTCCCCGCTCTTGCGCGCCTCAACCAGCTCGCCTTCCCAGCGCCCCTGCTGCGCCAGGGCCTGGTCGATGGCACCGTAGTGCCGGCGCGCGTCGCGGCTGCATGGCAGCTCCAGCGCATTGCGCCCCAGCAGTTCTTCGCGCACGTAGCCGGTCATGTGGCAGAACGCCTGGTTGGCGGCCAGTACGGCATAGTCCGGCCCCATGATCGCGATGCCTTCGCTGGCCGCCTCGAATACGGTTGCGGCCAGGCGTTGCTGTTCCTGCTGGGCCTTGCGCGCGCTCACGTCGCGCCGGGTGCCGAGCATGCGCACCACCCGCCCGGCGGCATCGCGCTCCACCGCGCGGCCGCGGTCCTCGATCCAGCACCAGTGGCCCTGGGCGTGGCGGAAGCGGTACTCGATACGGTAATCGTCGGTGCGCCCCTTGAGGTGGTCGACCAGGGCGCGCTTGAGCGCCGGCACGTCATCCGGGTGCAGGCGCGGCTTGAGGTGCGCCTGCACCGCCCGCACCTGCTCCGGGTTCAGGCCGAACAGCTCGTGCAATTGGGTGTGATGCACCTCGTCGGTTTCCAGATTCCAGTCCCACAGCCCCAGCTCACTGGCTTCCAGCGCCAGGGCCAGGCGCTGCTCGCTCTTGCTCAGGGCCTGGTTGGCGCGGTCCAGCTCCTGGCTGCGCTGCGCCACCCTCGATTCCAGCCCGGCCTGGGCCTGACGCAGTTGCTCCTCGATCAGCCGACGCTGCTCGACCTCGGTCGCCAGGGCCTTGTTGAGCCGCTCGCTGCGCGCCTGCGCGGCCTGCAGGTGCTCGATCAGCGCCTGGTTCTGAAAGCGGCGCAACAGGCCCCCCTCGATCAGCCGATTGACCTGCCAGGCCACCACCATCAACGCGCCGAGCAGGATCAGCCCCAGCCAACCCCAGCCCTGCTGCTGCTCGTCACCGCGCCAGAACAGGAACGCGATCGGCGGCAGCAGGCACGGCAAGGTGAAACTCAGGAACGCCGGCAGGCTGACCGCGTAGGCCACACTCGCCGACAGGGTCGCGGCCCCCAGCAAGCCGAAGACCCAGGCCTGTTGCACGAAGTTATCCACAGGCACCAGGGCAATCGCCGCGCTGGCCAGGGTCAGGCCGCTGAAGGCCGAACCGAGCAGGAACATGCGCCACCAGGTCGGTTGCACCTGTCGATCGGGCATCGCCGCGTCGAAGGCCGCCACCTGAATGACCCGCAGCGCTACCAGCGCCATCAACCAGACGATCCACACACTGACCAGCAGGTAGCGCTGCGGGCTCCACAGCAGCCAGGCACACACCAGGCCGTTGAGCAGCATGAACAGGGTGGGCAGCAACGAGCCCTGGTACAACAGACGGGTACGCTCGACGGCCAGTTGCGTGGCGAACTGTTTGCGAATACCGCGGCGCGCTTCCAGCGGCACGCTGACGGAGGCAGATGCGAAGGTCATAGGCAATGTTCTTGTAATGGTGAGCCTCGAACGAGCACGGAGCATACACAAGCAGGCGCCTGGGCCAAACTGCTCTGGGTCATAAATTGTGCGTGGCAATTATGGAACCTGGTTTCAGTGCCGAGCCCTCAAGCACGCGGGCCAAGGGGCGCGCCCGATGAGCGGGCGGCGCCTTGGGCGATCTTTTTCCACCATGGGTTTGCCCCCGGCTCGCTTGCGCCCCTAAAATGGCGGGATGCGCGATGACCTCTCCCTCCTGTTGAACTCCCTCAACGACGCCCAACGCCAGGCCGTAGCGGCCCCGCTTGGTCGCCAGTTGGTTCTGGCCGGTGCCGGCTCCGGTAAGACCCGAGTGCTGGTGCACCGTATCGCCTGGTTGATCCAGGTCGAGCAGGCCTCACCCCATTCGGTGCTGTCGGTGACCTTCACCAACAAGGCCGCCGCCGAGATGCGCCAGCGCATCGAGCAGTTGATGGGCATCAACCCGGCCGGCATGTGGGTGGGTACCTTCCACGGCCTGGCGCACCGCCTGTTGCGTGCCCACTGGCAGGAAGCGGGGCTGAACCAGAACTTCCAGATCCTCGACAGCGACGACCAGCAACGCCTGGTCAAGCGGGTGATCCGCGAGCTGGGCCTGGACGAACAGCGCTGGCCGGTACGCCAGGCGCAGTGGTTCATCAACGGGCAGAAGGACGAAGGGCTGCGCCCGCAGCACATCCAGGCCAGCGGCGACCTGTTCCTGGGCACCATGCGCAGCATCTACGAGGCCTACGAGGCAGCCTGCCAGCGCGCCGGCGTGATCGACTTCTCCGAACTGCTGCTGCGCGCGCTGGACCTGTGGCGCGACAACCCGGGCCTGCTGCAGCACTACCAGCGGCGCTTCCGCCACCTGCTGGTGGACGAGTTCCAGGACACCAACGCCGTGCAGTACGCCTGGTTGCGCCTGCTGGCCCAGGGCGGTGACAGCCTGATGGTGGTGGGCGACGACGACCAGTCCATCTATGGCTGGCGCGGCGCCAAGATCGAGAACATCCACCAGTACAGTGCCGACTTCCCCGACACCCAGATGATCCGCCTGGAGCAGAACTACCGCTCCACCGCCGGCATCCTCAAGGCGGCCAACGCCCTAATCGCCAACAACAGTGATCGCCTGGGCAAGGAGCTGTGGACCGACGGCGGCGACGGCGAACCGCTGAGCCTGTACGCCGCCTTCAACGAACACGACGAAGCGCGCTATGTGGTCGAGACCATCGAGAGCGCGCTCAAGACCGGCATGGCGCGCAGCGACATCGCCATCCTGTACCGCTCCAACGCCCAGTCGCGGGTGCTCGAGGAAGCCCTGCTGCGCGAGCGCATCCCGTACCGCATCTATGGTGGTCAGCGCTTCTTCGAACGCGCCGAGATCAAGAACGCCATGGCCTATCTGCGCCTGCTTGAAGGGCGTGGCAATGACGCGGCGCTAGAGCGGGTGATCAACGTGCCGCCGCGCGGCATCGGCGAGAAGACCGTGGAGGCGATTCGCGAACACGCCCGTCACGCCCAGGTATCGATGTGGGAGTCGATGAGCCTGCTGATCGCCAACAAGGGCCTCAAGGGCCGTGCCGCCAGCGCCCTGGCCGCGTTCATCGAGCTGATCGAGAACCTCTCGGCCAAGGTCATGGACATGCCGTTGCACCTGATGACCCAGACCGTGATCGAGCAGTCCGGGCTGATCGTCTATCACCAGGAAGAAAAGGGTGAAAAGGGCCAGGCACGGGTAGAAAACCTTGAAGAACTGGTCAGCGCCGCGCGCAACTTCGAAAGCGCCGAGGAAGACGCCGAGCTGTCGCCGCTGGCTGCGTTCCTGGGCCACGCCTCCCTCGAGGCCGGCGATGCCCAGGCCGAGGAACACGAAGACAGCATCCAGCTGATGACCCTGCACAGCGCCAAGGGCCTGGAGTTCCCCCACGTGTTCCTGGTGGGCATGGAAGAGGGCCTGTTCCCGCACAAGATGAGCCTGGAAGAGCCCGGCCGCCTGGAAGAGGAACGCCGCCTGGCCTATGTGGGCATTACCCGCGCCATGCAGCAGCTGGTGATGACCTACGCCGAAACCCGGCGCCTGTACGGCAGCGAAACCTACAACAAGGTGTCGCGATTCGTGCGTGAGATCCCTGCGGGGCTGGTGCAGGAAGTGCGCTTGTCCAACAGCGTCAGCCGGCCGTTCGGCTCGGGTCAGAAACAGAATTCGAGCAGCCTGTTCGGTGCGGCGAACATCCCCGAAACCGCGTTCAACCTCGGCCAGCGCGTGCAGCACGCGGTGTTTGGCGAGGGCGTGATCCTCAATTTCGAGGGCGCCGGTGCCCAGGCGCGGGTGCAGGTGAACTTCGCCGAAGGCAGCAAGTGGCTGATGCTTGGCTACGCCAAGCTGGAGCCGCTGTAACACCCTCCGCCGGCAAGGCCGTCCCCTGTGGGAGCCGGCCTTGCCGGCGAAGAGGTCGGCCAGTTCCTACACGCACTTGATAAACATCCCACAGCGCCAAGCAAAAGATAGAAACATTATGGCGCTAGTCATGTGTCCTACAACCTGTGCACCATGGCGCGCGTGCACTCCACAAAACGGGAATACCCTTCTATGCAACGTTTTCTTAGCATCGCCTTGGCGCTGTGCATCGGCCTTACGCTGAGCCTCGACGCCAACGCCAAGCGCTTCGGCGGCGGCAAGAGCTCGGGCGCCGCGCCGACCCACCAGACGCGCCAGGCCGCTCCGGCCACGCCGGCCGCCACGCCCAATGCGGCAGGCCGTCCACCGGCAGCCGCCAGCGGTGCTTCGCGCTGGCTCGGCCCTCTGGCCGGCCTCGCCGCCGGTGGCCTGCTGGCCTCCATGTTCATGGGCGACGGCTTCCAGGGCATGCAGATCTTCGACATCCTGATCATGGCGGTCATCGCCTTCCTGATCTTCCGTTTCATTGCCGCCCGTCGCCGCAAGCAACAGCCGCAGATGGCCGCTGCCGGTCACGCGCCGTTCCAGCGTGAAGTTCACGAGCAACCGGCTCAGCCGTCGATCTTCGGTGGTTCCGCTGCACCTGCCGCGGCCCGCCCGGTGATCAACGCACCAGCCTGGTTCAATGAAGAGAGCTTCCTGGCCGCTGCACGCAACCACTTCCAGACCCTGCAGCAGCACTGGGACGCCAACGAGATCGACAAGATCGCCGAGTTCGTTACCCCGCAGATGCTGCAGTTCCTGAAAAAGGAACGTGCCGAGCTGGGTGAAGGCTTCCAGTCCACCTACATCGACGACCTGAACGTGCAGCTGGAAGGCGTGGATGACCGTGCCGACCGCACCATCGCCACCCTGACCTTCAGCGGTGTGTCGAAAACCTCGCGTTTCGACCAGGGCGAAGTGTTCAGCGAAAGCTGGAACATGGAACGTGCCCAGGGCGAAAACCAGCCTTGGCTGGTCGCAGGGATCCGCCAGAACGGCTGATCTTGAGGCATTGCACAAAAAACCCCGGGCTTGCCCGGGGTTTTGCTTTTAGCGTAGCGTCCTACTAGGGTATAACGCGCAGCGTGTCGTCAAGGTAAGAGGATTGAACCCGTGGAAGAAATCATCGAGCAACTGCGTGAAGCCAACGAACCGGTACCCGTACCGCTTGAGTTGCCCGACGAAGACCTGCTGGTCGAGATTGAAGAACAGCTGTTCATCGATATCCCGTTCGTCTTCAGGGAGTTCCTGCTGACCGTCAGCGATGTGGTGTACGGCAGCCTGGAGCCGGTGACCGTTACCGACCCGCAATCGCATACCTACCTGCCTGACGTGGCGGCCAATGCCTGGGATGCCGGCGTGGACCGTTCGCTGATTCCGATCTGCCAGGATGGTGACGATTACTACTGCGTCGAGGAAGACGGCACCGTGGTGCTGTGGTCGGCCGAAGAAGAGCTGGTGACCGAAGAAACCTGGGAATCGGTATGGCACTGGGCGCGCGACGTGTGGCTGGAAAGCTGATCCGTCAGTTTGTCGGACAAAAATGATGGCTCTGAGCTATCAATCTTCGTAGAATCGCCGCGCCTTCCTGTGCGCGGCGGTGTTGCTACCGCTCCATCCCCTCGGACATACGACCCGCGCGCACAGGAATGCACCTTCACATGCCGGGGCCCTGTCGATGTACTCCAGACTGTTCACACTGCTCGCCCTGCTGCTGGCGAGCGGCTGCCAGGCGCCGCTGACACAGTTGCAGACCCTCAGCCAGGCCCATGGCCATCGTGTCGAGATCCAGCCTACCCAGCCCTTCCCGCTGGCGCTGAGCGTTCCGCTCAAGGCGCCAGGCGCCCTGCGCCTGCGTGTCTATCTGGAAGGTGACGGGCGCGCCTGGGCCACCTCCAGCCAACCCAGCCTGGACCCCAGCCCGCGCAACCTGTTGCTGGCGCGACTGGCCCTGGAAGACCCACAGCCCAGCCTGTACCTGGCGCGCCCTTGCCAGTTCGTCAGTGCGCCTGGCTGCCGCGCAGCGATGTGGACCGACCAGCGCTTTGGCAAGGCAGTGCTCGATAGCCTGGACCAAGCCTTGAGCGGCATCAAGCAGCGCTATGGCAACCAGGAGTTCGAGCTGATCGGCTATTCCGGCGGGGGTGCGCTGGCCTTGCTGCTGGCCGCCCGGCGAAGCGACGTTACCCAGGTACAGACCCTGGCCGGCAACCTCAGCCCGCGGTACTGGGCACAGACCCTGCAACTGACGCCACTGGCGGGCTCACTGGAGCCGCTGGACTATCGCCAGCGCCTGCGCGACCTGCCGCAGCGCCATCTTCTCGGGCTGCAGGACCGCAGCGTGCCGGCCTCGCTGTTCGAGCACTACCGCGTGGAACTAGGCAGTGCCCGCTGCATGCAGCAGGTTGCGCTGCCCGGTGTGAGCCACGCCGAAGGCTGGACACAGGCCTGGGCCCAATGGCGGGACCAGCCGCTGCGCTGCAAACCCTAGGGGTGATGTTCCTTCTGATTGTCGAGGGTTTCGAGCAGTGCGATCTGCATGCGCGTGTGCACCCGGATGAACCAGCGCCACAGCAACGCCACCACACCGGCCGCCACCACCGCGATCAGCAACAGCAGCTCGCTGGTGGGCAGGATGCTCGCCGACAGCGCCGACAGAAGCAGAAAGATCACCAGCAGCGACAGCAGCGGGATCACCTCGGCGATCACCCGGCGCACGCGCTGGGTATGGCGCCCGGCCATTTCCGGCTTGACCCCCATTTCGGCCAGCAGCATCGACAGCGCCTTGAGCTTGCGATACGCGGCAATCAGGAACGGCAATGACAGCAGCAACGCCGCGCCCCAGATCAGCGCTTTCTGCTGGGCCAGGTCGGGCAACCATTCGCTCAGGTACTCGCCGATGCGTGCCGCGAAGTAACCTCCACTGAAGAAGATCGCCACCACCAGCGCCAGGTTGACCCCCACCTGCAGCAGGATGCGCCGGATCATCGCCGCCACCATCGCGCCCTCGCCTTGCGGCTGGATGCTGCGCAGCCATTCGCCGTACAGCGACAGCACCCGCGACAGGCGCTTGGGCACCACACTGGCAAGCTTGAGCGACAGCGGGTCGGCGGCGCGAATCAGGTAGGGCGTGAGCAAGGTGGTAATGGCCGACACCGCCACCGCCACCGGGTAAAGGAAATCGCTGGTGACCTGCAGGGTCATGCCCAGCGCAGCGATGATGAAGGAGAATTCGCCGATCTGCGAAAGCCCCATGCCCACCCGCAACGAGGTGCGACCGTCGTTGCCGGCGATGAAGGCGCCCATGCCGCACGAGAGCATCTTGCCCAGGACCACCGCTACAGTGATGACCACGATCGGCCAGATGTACTCGATGAGCACGCTCAGGTCGATCATCAGGCCGATGGCGACGAAGAAGATGGCACTGAACAGGTCGCGAACCGGCTCGATCAACTGCTCGATCTTCAGCAACTGGCGCGATTCGGCCATGATCGCCCCGATCAGGAACGCGCCCAGCACCATGCTGTACTCGAGCTTGACCACCAGCAGGCAGAAGCCGAAGCACAGGCCCAACACGGTAATCAGCAGCATCTCGTTGCTTTCGAACCTGGCCACGTAGGCCAGTACCCGCGGTACCAGCAGTATGCCGATGACCAGCGCCACGATCATGAACAGCGAGAGCTTGCCGACGGTGGAGAACACCTCGCCGGAACTGACCGCGCCGCTGACCGCAATGCCCGACAGCAGGGCAATGATGCCGATACCGAGGATGTCCTCGACGATCAGCACACCGAAGATCAGCTGGGCGAAGCGCTCGTTCTTCATCTTCAGGTCGTTGAGCGCCTTGACGATGATGGTGGTGGAAGAAATTGCCAGGATTGCGCCCAGGAACAGCGAGTCCATGGTGTTCCAGCCGAACCAGCGGCCGATCTCGAAGCCGATCCAGATCATCAGCACGATTTCGAGGAAGGCCGCAATGAACGCCGTGGCCCCCACCTTGAACAGCTTGCGCAGGCTGAACTCCAGCCCCAGGCAGAACATCAGGAAGATCACCCCGAGTTCGGCCAGCGTCTTGATCGTGTCTTCGTCGTGGATGAGGCCGAATGGCGGGGTGTGCGGGCCGATGATGAAGCCGGCGACGATATAGCCGAGTACCACCGGCTGCTTGAAACGGTGAAACAGGATGGTGACCACACCGGCAACCAGCATGATCACCGCCAGATCCTGAATAAAGCTGATGGCATGCACGGCGTGGAGCTCCTTACTTCGAACCGAAGAACAAGCCCGCCGCTCGATGACATGCCTGTCGTGGAGCGGCGGGGGAATTAGTCTGTCAAATGACGCCAGGCACCACATTGCATGGGCTTGGTCAGGTTAACACCGGCGCCTGCAACGAAAAGGCGGTGTAATATCAAGAAACAGATAGACCGGTAACACGCCAAAGATGGCACGAACGGCGTGACGGCAACGGCGCTGTCAGCGTCCCGTTTTCATGGGATTCGAAATTGGGGAAAAGAAGCGTGATGACCACTCGCCACCCCGCCTCAGCGCAACCTTACCGTGAGCACACTATGGAACCTGGAAACGCCCAGCTGTCGATGACCGTCCTGATGACCCCGGACATGGCCAACTTTTCTGGCAACGTACACGGCGGCACCCTGCTCAAGTACCTCGATGAAGTCGCCTATGCCTGCGCCAGCCGCTACGCGGGCCGTTATGTGGTGACGTTGTCGGTGGATCAGGTGGTCTTTCGCGAGCCGGTACACGTGGGCGAACTGGTGACCTTCCTGGCGTCGGTGAACTACACCGGCAACACCTCGATGGAGGTCGGGATCAAGGTCGTCACCGAAAATATCCGCGAGCGTTCGGTGCGCCACAGCAACAGCTGCTTCTTCACCATGGTCGCGGTGGACGACGATCGCAAGCCGGTCGCCGTGCCGCCACGCCAGCCAGAGACCAGCGAGGAAAAGCGCCGCTTCGTGCAAGGCAAGCAGCGCCGCCTGATTCGCCAGGAACTCGAAAAGCGCTACCAGGAACTCAAGGGCGACGCCTTCTAGAGCGACAGTCGCCGCGCCTCGAAGCGCACCCGCGGGTGCATGATGCGGTCCTGAGCACGCACCAGCTCCAGCTCGTAGCTGGTGCAAGCCTGGGTTTCCAGCAGCACCTCGTGCACGGCCGCGGCAGTGAATTCGAAAGCCGCCACCCAGCTGTCACCCAGCAGCACCCGCGCCAGGAACAGGCCGGAGGTCAGGTCGCCGACCCCCACCGGCTGCCGCGCAAACGCCAGCAGCGGTCGCTGCAGGTGCCAACTGCCTTCGGCAGTCACCAGCAGCATCTCGAAGTCTTCGGCCTTGCGTCCCGGGTATGCCAGGTGCTTGACCAGCACAGCCTTGGGCCCGCGGGCGAGCAGGCTGCGCGCCATGGCCACGCAGTCCTCCAGCGACTCGGCCCGACGCCCGCAGAAGCTGTCGAGCTCCAACTGATTGGGGCACAGCACATCCGCCACCGCCACCGCTTCATCGAGCAGGAAGTCACTGACCTCGGCGGGTACGATGCAGCCTTTTTCCGGATGCCCCATGACAGGGTCGCACAGGTACAGGGCGTTCGGGTTGACCGCCTTGATCCGCGCCACCCCAGTAAGAATCGCACGGCCCTGGGCGGCGCTGCCGAGGTAGCCGGAAAGCACCGCATCACAGTTGCCCAGCTCGCCGATCGTCGCAATCCCGTCCACCAGCGCCGGAATTTGCTCTGGCGCAAGCACTTCGCCGGTCCACTGGCCATACTGAGTATGGTTGGAGAACTGAACGGTGTTCAGCGGCCAGACATTGACCCCCACCCGTTGCATCGGAAACACCGCGGCGCTGTTGCCGGCGTGGCCGAATACCACGTGTGACTGGATGGCGAGCAGATGCGGTGTACGTTTCATGCAGGGCTTCCAAACGATCGAATGAAAAACAAGGCGCGCAGTATGGCGCCAAATGCCACCTGTACGACAGACCGGGGTGGCAGTTAAGCTGAGCCTATCTGGTTGGAGCGAACGTAGATGTTAACCCTCGAAAACCTTCTGGTGCTGATGCTGCTGGCCACCGCAGGCACCTGGCTGTGGCATAACCACGGCCTGCGCGAAAAGGCACTGGAACGGGTCAAGCAGCATTGCGCCAAGCTCGACCTGGAACTGCTGGATGGCAACGTGGCGCTCAAGCGCATCGGTTTTGTGCGCGATGCCAACGGGCGCAAGCGCCTGGCCCGTGTGTACAACTTCGAATTCACAGTGACAGGCGAACATCGTCACCCCGGTACGGTGACGCAGTTTGGCGCGCATACGATGCAGATCGAACTGGCACCCTACCCGTTCGAGATCAAGCCGCCGGTGCAGGGCGGCAACGTGATCGAGATGAACCAGTGGCGCCAGGAGCACAATCGCTGGCGCCAGTGACGTTCCCTCCGTCTACCGGGGCCAGCCTTGCCTGCAAAAAGGCCGGCCCTGTCTTCAGGGAATCCGGCATTCCTGCATCCCCTGCTCCAAGGCCGCCACTGCCTGCGGCTGTGCAAAAATCAGCTCGATACGCGAGTCGCGCCGCCACTCGCTGGCCTGCCAGTGCAGCGCCTGCCCCTCCAGCGCATTGGCCGACTGCCAACCCTCCGGGCTGTGGATAACCAGTTTGGCCCTGCGCCACCCAAGGCCTGCAAGCCATTGCTGCAAACGCTGCGGGTGCAACTGCTGGCTCGGGTGCCAGCGCCAGCCAATGCTCCAGCCCTGCTCCAGCTGTTGATAAAGACAGATCGGCGTCAGCGGGTTTATCCACAGCGCCGCCGGCAACGGCTTGGCCTCCGGCAACTTGAAGTTATCCACCGGCAACGGATGCACACCAACGCCCGGCAGGCTGTTCAGCGCAATCTGCCCATGGTCCGTCCAAAGCTGGGGTACATCAGGCAAGCCCTGGCTTATCCACAGGCGCGTGGCGGCCGCCAAGCCTTCAGATTTGTTGAGCACCAGCAGCCCCGCACCGTGCAGTGCCTGCGCCTGCGGCTGGGGTAATACCTGGCCTGCCGCCAATGCCTGGGCGTCCAGTACCAGCACCGACGGCTGAACCGCCAGCACGCCTTGCCAGGGAGTCTCGCCCAGCTGTTCCAGCAACTGGGCAGGATGACCCAGCCCCGAAGGCTCGATGAACAGTCGATGAGAGCGCGCCTTGCGCAACAAGCGCCCCAGGCCCACTTGGAACGGTGCGCCATTCACGCAGCACAGGCATCCGCCCGCCACTTCGCCCATCGCCACGCCATCATCGTCGGTGGCGAGCAAGGCGGCATCCAGGCCGATCTGGCCGAACTCGTTGATCAGCACCGCCCACCGCTCGTGGGCCGGGCGCTGGGCCAGCAGGTGCCGAATCAGGCTGGTCTTGCCGGCGCCCAGGGGGCCGCCGATCAGGTGGGTGGGTATGTTCTGCAGCATGCGCATCGATTCGTCAGGAAGGATACGCACTATGCTGCGCGCTCAGGCCATCCAGTCAAGCGTCAGCATAAGGCGGCGCTGCCCCGCAGGTACCGCCGGCGAACGGTGCACCAGCCCCTGCCCCTCATTGCCCAGCCACCTCTCGCCCTTGAGCACGGCCACATCACCGGTCGACAACTGCTCCACCTGCACCGCATCGGGCGCCGTCAGCCATTCACTGCCGGGGCCCGCATAGGTACAGATCAGCCGCGCCGGCACGTGGTCGACGTGAAAACGCGGGCACATTGCGCCCTCCAGTGCGCGCAGGCGCAGGCCCACCCGACGCGCGTCGAGCAAGCAGGCGTAGGCGCCCACCAGCCAGCGCACATCGCAGATGAACCCCTCATACCCCTGCAGATCGGCATACGCTGCCGCCAACCCGCGCAGGGCGGGTGCGTCGTCATCTGGCTGCAACTCCAGGGTCAGGGACTCGGCCAGCGGCTGCCCAAGGGACAACAGCACCTGGGCAAAATCGGCCACATGCACCGGCAACTGGCGCTGCCACACGGCCAGATTGACGCCATCCTGCAGCACCTCGGTCAGCACCTGGGGCGATTCGCCGACTGTTTGCCGGGCGCTGCCACGGCGTTTCAGGGCCAGCATCAGGCCGCCTCTTCGTCGTGCCAGTCGCCAAACGGGTCGGGCAGGCGTTGCCAGCCCTCGGCGCCCAATGCCATTTCTTCATCGTTCAGCAGGCAGGCGCCCAGCTCGGCATCCAGTTGCGCAAAGTCGAGGTGCTGCCCGATGAACACCAGCTCCTGTCGGCAATCGCCGCATTCGGCCGTCCAGTGCTTGAGGATCGCCGCCGTGTCCTGCGGGTCCTGGGGCCATTGCCCGCGTGGTACGAAACGCCACCAGCGGCCGGCAAAGCCGTGGCGCACCATGCCGCCCGCCTGGGACCAGCTGCCGGCTTCCTGGTGCTTGCTGGCCAGCCAGAAAAAGCCCTTGGAACGCAACAGGCGGCCGTTGCTCCAGGGCCTGTGGATAAAGTCGAAAAAACGCTGTGGGTGCAAGGGGCGGCGGGCCTGCCAGGTAGTGGCGGCAATGCCGTACTCCTGGGTTTCCGGCACATGCGTACCGCGCAGTTCCTGCAGCCAGCCCGGCGCCTGGGCAGCACGCTCGAAGTCGAACAGGCCGGTATCGAGAATCTGCGCCAATGGCACCTGCCCCATCACCATCGGCACGATCTGGGCGTGGGCATTGAGCGAGCGCAGAATGGCGCAGAGTTCTTCGCGCTCATCGCTGCCGATCAGGTCGATCTTGCTCAACAGGATCACATCGGCGAACTCGACCTGCTCGATCAGCAGGTCGCTGATGGAACGTTCATCGCCCTCGCCCAGGGTCTCGCCGCGCGAAGCCAGGCTGTCGGCGGCCTGGTAGTCACCCAGGAAATTCAGCCCGTCGACCACCGTGACCATGGTGTCCAGCCGCGCCTGGTCGGCCAGGCTGCGGCCTTGTTCATCACGGAAGGTAAAGGTTTCGGCTACCGGTAGCGGCTCGGATATGCCGGTGGACTCGATCAACAGGTAATCGAAACGCCCCTCGCGGGCAAGCCGCGCGACCTCTTCGAGCAGATCTTCGCGCAGGGTGCAGCAGATGCAGCCATTGCTCATCTCGACCAGTTTTTCTTCTGCACGATTGAGGCTGACGTTGCGCTGCACTTCGCTGGCGTCGATATTGATTTCACTCATGTCGTTGACGATCACCGCCACCCGCAGGTTGTCGCGGTTACGCAGCACATGGTTGAGCAGGGTGCTCTTGCCGGCACCTAGAAAGCCGGACAGCACAGTAACGGGGAGACGGTCGGTCATGGCGCAAATACCTCATCAGGGCGTCGGGGCATTCGAAGGATGCCTTTTTCAATGTTATATTATAACAATGCAATTTAGCCAATCGGAGATTGGATGAAAACCTTCGTACTGCTTTCGCTCCTGCTAATTCCTGTCGCGACGGTTCACGCCGCGATGCCGCGCAGTGAGCCTGCCCAATGCACGCGCAGCGCCAACCTGCTGGCCTGCCAAGATCGCGACGGCAATGTGTACAGCGTGCACAGCCAGGGCAACACCCAGTACGTGCGCGGCGTTGAGGTGTTGGGGCAGCGACGCTGGGTGCAAACCAACAGCCTCTATGGGCCGCTGACCTTCTACACGGGCCTGGCCAGCGACGGCGAAGCCTGGGTCGGCTATAGCCGCCGGGTGGGTTGGACCACGCAGAACCGGGTGTCCAGCTCCAGCGGCCAACGCTTCAGCCTGCGTTGCAATCGCCTTGGGGGCTGCGAGTGAGGACTCGGAAAAAGCTATGATGAATGAATCGTTATAATGTAACGTATCGGTTTTTAATTCAGCGATGGTTTCAGCATGAACGCCCTGACCCTTCCCGATATCGCCGCTCAGGCCAGCCAGCAATCCATGCCTCTGGAATGGGTTGGCATGTGCGGCATCGCACTGCCGATCACACTCGACGGCGTGCAGGTACGCGCCAGCGCCGATGCCGGCGTCAGCCTGGATGATGGAGCCTCGCGGGGCATTCACATGTCGCGCCTGTACCTCGCGTTGGAGGCATTCGAGCACGCGGCGTTTTCAGTAGGGTTGGTGCGCCAGGTCCTGGAACGGTTTATCGACAGCCATCAGGGCCTCTCTACCACCGCTTACCTGCGTCTAGGCTTTGAATTGTTGCTCAAGCGGCCTGCGCTGGTCAGCCCGCTGGCAGGCTGGAAGGCTTACCCGGTGAGTGTGGACGCACGTTTGGAAAACGGAGTGTTCCACGTGGAACTAAACGCACAAGTCGAGTATTCCTCGACCTGCCCATGCTCCGCCGCGCTCGCCCGCCAATTGATTCAGCAGCAGTTCGTCGATGATTTCGCCAACCGCAGTATCCTCGATCATGCTGCCATCCTTCATTGGCTCGGCACCGCCCAAGGCATCGTCGCAACACCACACAGCCAACGCAGCACGGCCCATCTGCACCTGCGCCTGGCCCCAGGCGAGGAGCAAATGCCCTTTCGACAGCTGATAGGCCTGGCCGAGGCAGCTCTCGGCACTGCTGTGCAGACAGCCGTGAAACGAGCCGACGAACAGGCGTTTGCGCTGGCCAACGGGCAGAACCTGATGTTCTGCGAAGACGCCGCGAGGCGCCTGCATCTGGCCCTGCAACCGCTGCCGTGGATCGACGGCTTCAAGCTGCGTGTGGAACATGCCGAAAGCCTGCATGCCCACGACGCTGTCGCGCAAAGCCAATGGCAGTGGCACCTGCGCTGATCAGGTGCGCGGCTTGACCGTGCCGCAATCGTTGCCCAGCCACACCGCACGGGTGTTCATGCTGCCCTTTTGCTCAACACCGGACGCATTGAACGTGCCGCTGACCTTGGTCAGAAATTCCCGATCGCTGAGAAACTGCGCTTCACCGTTGCCTTGAGCCTTGGGGCAACTGAAGGTGAACTTCCACACATTGCCGTTGCGCTCGGTGATCTTCTGCGTGCACCCCGACTGCGGGTCCTGCAGCGGAATGTCGTTGGTCTGAACCTGCTCCTGGGTCAGGCACGAACGCACCCCTTTGCCCCCGACGCTGATGCCTTGCTTGGCCAGGCCACCCTCGATCATCGCGCGCTGCTCGGGCGGCAGGTTCTTCAACTGGCCGAGCATGAATTCCATGTCGGGCAGTGGCTTGCCATCGACCTGCATGTTGCTGCTGGTCAACTCCCACAGGCCCGGTTGCAACATCTGCGCATGCACCAACGGGCTCGCCAGGCCCAGTACCAGTGCCAGCATCGGCAGACGACTTTTCATGTAGTGACTCCTTCAGAATCCGGCCCCAAGCCGGAACACAGGTTAGACGCGTTTTCGTGCTTTCAGTTGCAAGTGCAGGCGCGAACGTGCTCTGTTAGCGGGTAGTGCCTTCGGATAGCAGAATGTGTATGGATTACCACAGCCCTTACTTCTTCGGTTACCTCATCGGTTTGATTCACCTGCTGGGCGTGATTGCCGCCCTGCATGCCGTGTTCACCGTGCGCACCGCCCAAGGTGCAATTGCCTGGGCCATGTCGCTGCTGTTTATCCCCTACTTCACGCTGATTCCGTACCTGGTGTTCGGCAGTCGCACCTTCGACGCCTACATCCAGGCCCGCCGCCAGGCCAACCGCGAAATGCACGTGGCCATGGCCGACCTCAACTGGCGCCCCTGGGTGGAAGAGGCGCTGACCGCGCGCAACTCCGAATCCTATGCGGCGCTGCGGGCCATGCCCAAGCTTGGGCGCATGCCGTGCCTGGCCAACAACCAGGTCAGCCTGCTGATCGACGGGCAGGCCACCTTCGACGCGATCTTCAAGGCGATAGAAGCGGCCCACGACACGGTACTGATCCAGTTCTTCATCATCCACGACGACGGCATCGGCCGTGAGCTCAAGGCGCTGCTGCTGAGAAAGGCCGCTGAAGGGGTGAAGATCTACGTGCTGTTCGACAGCGTTGGCAGTCACGCCCTGCCCTCCGCCTATATACAGAGCTTGCGCGAAGGCGGCGTGAACATCCGCGCCTTCGCCACCCGCCGCGGTTGGTTCAACCGCTTCCAGGTCAACTTCCGCAACCATCGCAAGATCGTGGTGGTAGACGGCATGCTGGGGTTCATGGGGGGCCATAACGTGGGCGACGAATACCTGGGCGGCAACCTCAGGCTATCGCCCTGGCGCGACACCCATGTGCAGGTCAGCGGCCCGGTGCTGGCCTGCCTGCAGGAATCCTTTGCCGAAGACTGGTACTGGGCGGCGCGCCAGTTGCCGCCACTGATCCTGCCCGACACCTACCCCGACAACGGCGTACTTTGCCAGGTACTGGCCAGCGGGCCGGCCGATCCGCAGGAGACCTGTTCGCTGTTTTTTGTCGACGCCATCCACGCGGCGCGCGAGCGGCTCTGGATCACCAGCCCGTACTTCATTCCCGACGAGGCCGTGTCGGCCGCGCTGCGCCTGGCGGTGTTGCGTGGCGTCGACGTGCGTATCCTGATTCCCTCGCGCCCTGACCACCGTATCGTGTACGCCGCCTCCAGCCTGTTCGCCTTCGAGGCGGTGCAGGCCGGGGTGCGCATGTTCCGCTACGGGCCGGGGTTTCTGCACCAGAAGGTGGTGCTGGTCGACAACGAAGTCAGCGCCATCGGCAGTGCCAACCTGGACAACCGCTCGTTCCGCCTGAACTTCGAAATCATGCTGCTGACCGTAGACCTTGCCTTTGCCGCGCAGGTCGAAGCCATGCTCCAGCACGACTTCGACCAAGCGCGGGAAATCACCCCCGAGGACAGCCAGCAGACGCGCCGCCTGCAACAACTGGGGATGCGCATCGCCCGACTGATCTCGCCGATCCTCTGAGCGCGACTGTCAGCGGTACAGGTCCTCGCGGGTCAACGGCAGGTCGTGGCCACCATCGGCGAACGGCTTGACTGCCAGAATCTGGTGCAGGTTGATCCAGCCCTTGGCAAAGGCATAGGAGCAACCGGCCAGGTACAGCCGCCAGATGCGCAGGGCCTTTTCCGGCACCAGGTTCGCGGCCTTGTCCAGCTGGCTTTCCAGGCGATCGCTCCACTGCGCCAGCGTCCGTGCGTAATGCAGGCGCAGGCTCTCGACGTCGACCACTTCCAGCCCCGCTTCGCTGATACGCGCACTGATCATCGACAGGTGCGGCAGCTCGCCATGGGGGAATACATAGCGCTCGATGAAATTGCCCGCGCCGCGCCCCACCGGGCGCCCGTCCACATGCTTGGCGGTGATGCCGTGGTTCATCACCAGGCCGCCTTCGCGCACCGCGCCGAACAAGCGCTGGCAGTACAATGCCAGGTTGGCATGCCCCACGTGTTCGAACATGCCGACACTCACCACCTTGTCGAAACGACCGTCCTGCGGCAGATCGCGGTAGTCGAGAATCTGCAGTTCCACCTGATCTTCAAGCCCTTCTGCCTTGACCCGTTCACGCCCCAATTTGAGCTGCTCCTTGCTCAGGGTGATGCCGAACACCTTGGCGCCGAACTCGCGTGCGGCATAACGTGACAACCCGCCCCAGCCACAGCCCACGTCCAGCAGGTAGTCGCCCTGCTTGAGCCGCAGCTTGCGGCACAGGTGCTCGAACTTGTTCTGCTGGGCCTGCTCAAGGGTATCGCCGGGGGTCTTGAAGTAGGCGCAGGAATACGCCATGTCGCGGTCCAGCCACAGCTGGTAGAAATCGTTGGACAGGTCGTAATGGTAGGAAATGGCCGCCGCGTCGGTGGCCTTGTCATGCTCGCTGCGCACCGGCTGGTCTTCTTCCTCGTCCGTGAGCAACGCCTGACTGAGCTCGTCGCACACGCGGATGACTTCGCCGATGGTGCCCTCCAGTTCCAGCTTGC
This sequence comes from Pseudomonas sp. S12(2018), assembly GCF_024355235.1. Lineage (NCBI taxonomy): Bacteria > Pseudomonadati > Pseudomonadota > Gammaproteobacteria > Pseudomonadales > Pseudomonadaceae > Pseudomonas > Pseudomonas sp. S12(2018). The sequence continues at coordinate 155,192 of NZ_QLAD01000009.1, read as the reverse complement.
CCTCGACGAACGCCGCGCCCAGCTCATCCAGGCTGGGGTGGGTCAACTGGCCGATCAGCTGGGGATCCTTGACCACGATGGTGACCTGCGGCTGGGGGCCGAGATCGAATTCGTGACCATCCCAAAGCTTGAGTCGCAAGGGCAACCGCAGGCTTTGCAGAACAGGTGGAAGTTGCGCAAGCATGAAATGAGCCTCCCGTAATCTTCGGACGTCTGCACAAAAGGGTAGCCCATCCTCAAGAACAGGGAGGCATGCCGGACTATCGTCGTAGACCGGCCGATGCAAAAAGGTAGTGGCATAAATTGTATACAACCTCCAGATCGGCCCCTAACCTTGGCTGCATTGTCGATTCTTCATCCGGGAGTACAACAATGAAAACCTATGATGTCGTGATCATCGGCGGCGGCCCTGGCGGCTACAACGCTGCCATTCGCGCAGGCCAGCTGGGCCTGAGCGTGGCCTGTGTCGAAGGTCGCCCGACCCTCGGTGGCACCTGCCTGAACGTTGGCTGCATGCCGTCCAAGGCCCTGCTGCATGCCTCCGAACTCTACGAAGCGGCTGCCGGCAGCGAGTTCGCCAACCTCGGTATCGAGGTCAAGCCAAGCCTGAACCTGGCGCAGATGATGAAACAGAAGGACGAGAGCGTCGCGGGCCTGACCAAGGGCATCGAGTTCCTGTTTCGCAAGAACAAGGTCGACTGGATCAAGGGCTGGGGCCAGCTCGATGGCGTGGGCAAGGTCAAGGTCACCGATGACCAGGGCGCCGTGACCGAACTGCAGGCCAAGGACATCGTCATCGCCACCGGGTCCGAGCCGACTCCGCTGCCCGGCGTGACCATCGACAACCAGCGCATCATCGACTCCACCGGCGCCCTCGCCCTGCCCCAGGTGCCCAAACACCTGGTGGTGATCGGCGCGGGCGTGATCGGGCTGGAGCTGGGCTCGGTGTGGCGCCGCCTCGGTAGCCAGGTCACCGTGGTGGAATACCTCGATCGCATCTGCCCCGGCACCGACGAAGAAACCGCCAAGACCCTGCAGCGCGCATTGGCCAAGCAAGGCATGAGCTTCAAGCTGGGCAGCAAGGTGACCCAGGCCACGCCGTCGGCCAACGGTGTCAGCCTGACCCTCGAACCGGCCGCCGGCGGCACCGCCGAAACCCTGCAGGCCGACTACGTGCTGGTCGCCATCGGCCGTCGCCCCTACACCCAGGGCCTGGGCCTGGAAACGGTAGGCCTGCAGACCGACAAGCGCGGCATGCTCGAGAACCAGGGCCATCGCACCAGCGTGCCGGGCGTGTGGGTGATCGGCGACGTCACCAGCGGCCCGATGCTCGCCCACAAGGCCGAAGACGAAGCCATCGCCTGCATCGAGCGCATCCACGGCAAGGCCCACGAAGTGAACTACGGGCTGATCCCGGGGGTGATCTACACCCGCCCCGAACTGGCCAGCGTGGGCAAGACCGAAGAGCAGCTCAAGGCCGAAGGCCGCGCCTACAAGGTCGGCAAGTTCCCGTTCATGGCCAACAGCCGGGCCAAGATCAACCACGAGACCGAAGGCTTCGCCAAGGTGCTGGCCGATGCCGAAACCGACGAGGTACTCGGCGTGCACCTGGTTGGCCCGTGCGTCAGCGAAATGATCGGTGAGTACTGCGTGGCCATGGAGTTCTCGGCCTCGGCCGAAGACATCGCCCTCACCTGCCACCCGCACCCGACTCGCTCCGAGGCCTTGCGCCAGGCGGCGATGAACGTCGAAGGCATGGCCATGCAGATCTGACCCCGGTCAGCCTGCACGCTTGATCCGTGCGCCTGAACCGACGGCGACCATCACCGCAGGTTCAGGCACGCACCGGGTCAGGCCTGGGCGGCTTTGGGCTGAGTACCGAAGCGGTCCGCGAGGAACGGCGTCAGGTCCAGCGGCAGTGCCTCCTCATGCAGCACCTTGTCGATCAGCACGCCAGTGATCGCCGAGGTCAGGATGCCGGTGCGAAAGTGCCCACAGGCATTGAGATAGCCACTCACGCTCTGCACCGGGCCGAGAATCGGCAGCTCGTCCGGCGAACCGGGACGCAGGCCTGCCCAGCTGCGTTTGAGGTTGATCTGCGCCAGCTCCGGAATGCAGCGCACCGCGCCCTGCACCAGACCATTGATTTCCGGATAGGTGGTGGTGACGTCGAAGCCCTTGTCTTCGGTGGTGCTGCCGATCAGGATCTCACCGTTGTCCTTCTGCGCCATGTAGCAATCGGCGGTGGTCAGGCAGCCCTGCAGCAGCTTGGGCATGCGCTCGGTGAGCAGGATCTGGCCCTTTACCGGCTTGACCGGAATGCTCAGGCCGGTGGCCATCTCGCTCAGTTCTGCCGCCCAGGCGCCGCCGGCGTTGATCAGGGTCTGGCAGTGAAACTCGCCTTCCACGTCGGTCTTGACCCCCACCACCCGGTCGCCTTGGTGCAGCACGCCGGTGACGTTGGTGTTGAGGAACAGGTCGACGCCGTTCTGCCGCGCACCTTCGGTGTAGGCATCGGCCAGACGGAACGGGCTGACCTGGTGATCGCACAGGAACTCCAGCGCGCCGTGGGCATGGTGGCTGACGGCAGGCTCGGCCTTGCGCAGGGCATCGCGGTCGAGCCAGCGAACCTCGTGGGCCAGGTGCGGGATCTGCGCGACGATATGCTCGGCGTACAGGCGGTCCTCGTCGTCGTAGATCACGTACTTGAGGCCGGTGCGCTCGAACTTGAAGTCCATGCCGTGGCGCTCCATCAGCTCCTGGTGCAGGCCGGGGTACAAGGCATTGGATTGCAGCGCGAAGTCGAAGAACGACTGCGGCAGGATGTGCGGGGTGCTGGAATCGACCGCCACGGCGGCGCCGTTGGCTTCGCGCTTGTGCTTTTGCGACATCATGCGAAAGAAGATCACCCCGCAGCCCAGGCCGACCGATTCGCCGATCGCCCACAACCCGCCCGCCGAGGCACGGGTAGCGTTGCCGGGGCGCTTGGCGTCGATCAGCGCGATCCTGAGGTTGCCACGCTTGGACAACTGGTAGGCGCAGGAAGCGCCGATCACACCGCCGCCGGCGATGACCACATCATAGGTTCTGTTCATGCTTCAGCTTCCGTGCCGAGGTTCTTGAATGCGGAGAAAGGGATCGGGTCGATGGGGAACCGCGGGCGCAGCCAGCCCACATCGGCACGCCCGGTGGCCTGGCGCAGGCGATCGTTGCAGTAGCCCACGCACATGCGGCCCTGGCAATCGCCCATGCTCACGCGGGTGCGCATCTTCAGCCCAGCCATGTCCTGTACACCCTGCTCCAGGGCGCGGTCGATGTCGCTGCGGGTGACGTGCTCGCAGCGGCAGATGACGGTGTCGGGTGCGGGCAGCGTGATCTGCTCAGTGCCGCGCAGTGTGTAGCGGTCTACCCCGGCACGAAAGCGCTTGATCGCGGCCAGCTTGCCCAGGTAGCGCTCGCGCAGGTCCAGCGCCTGTTCGGGGGTGATGACCTGAGCCTGGTGCAGGATCGACACGGCGGCGATACGCCCGGTGAGCATCGCGGCTTCGCCACCGCGAATCCCGCCCATGTCACCGGCCAGGTGAATGTGCGGCTCGCTGCTCTGTTGCCACACGTTGCTTTCGGCGCGCAGGTAGCCGTCTTCGTTGAAGCCGTGGGCCAGGCCCATCTGCTGGCTGAGCTGTGTGCGCGGAATGAAGCCGTAGCCCACGGCCAGGGTCTGCGCCGAGACGCGCTGCACACGGCTGATGTCCGGCTGCCAGTTGTCACTGTAGGGGGCCAGGCGCACTTCGGTGAGTTCGCCCTCGCCGTTGGCACCTACCACGCCCCAGCCGTAGTTCATGGGGATACCGTTGAGCTTCAGATAACCCAGCATGCTCAGGCCATCGAGAAACAGCTGCGGCTTGTTCAGCAGCGCCAGGCTTTCCTTGGCGATCTTGCCGAAGGCACATGCCTCGTACACCCCTTCCACCTTGACCCCGGCCGCGTGCAGCTGGCATGCCACCAGGGGCAGCAGCGGGCCGGTGCCGGCGATGACGGTGGTGCCCAGCGGCTTGACCACGCCGCTCTTGATCTGCAACTGCAGACCGCCCAGCAGCATCACGCCGGGCAGGGTCCAGCCGGGGAACGGCACGTTGCGCTCATGGCAGCCGGCGGACAGTACCAGGTGGCTGTGTTCCACTTCGTGCAGCTGCTCGTCGCTGTCCAGCACCATCAGGCGGTTGCCGCCTTCGCCCCCGACCACACGGGTTTCCAGGCGCACGTCGATGCGCTCGGCACAGTTGGCGAATTCTTCGTGCAGGGTGTTCAGCGCGCTGGCATAGCGCTTGCCCAGGTAGCCCAGGTCGACGCCGCTGCGCAACGGGCCGCGATAGACCACCCCACCCAGACGCGAAGCTTCGTCGAACAGCACGCTGGAGACGCCATGCCGGGCCAGTTCGATGGCAGCCGCCATGCCTGCCGAACCGCCGCCGACTATTACCGGACGCAGGCTCATTCGACACCCTCCACGTCGAAGCGGTTGACCCCGGTTTCGACCTGCATGCCCGGCTTGACGATGGTCTGGCAGGCGCGGCGCTTGGGGCGGCCGTTGATCGACACCAGGCAGCAGTGGCACACGCCCATGCCGCAGAAGGCACCCGAGACCTGGCCATGGTCGTTGCGCGCCACCTGGCGCAGGCCCACCGCGTGCAGCACGTTGAGCACGCTTTCGCCTGCCGCGGCCGGTACCGGCCGCCCGTTGAGCTCGATGGTCATGTCTGCCCGCGACAGGGGCTGAATATCATGATTGCGGTCCATTGACTGCATTGCGTTTCATCCTTGAAAAGAGTGGCAGGAACCCACCACGGTAAGCCATGAAGGCGCATTCGACATTGATCCAGGCCAGAAAACTGGGTTTCGACTTGTTGCCGGAATGCTGTGGAGATGTACTGCACTTGGTACCATCACCACATTTACATGACGACATGATGACGAACGCCCCCGTGAAACGTATCTATCGCTGGTTGCAGCACCCTCGCGCTTCGCTCGCCGCCCTGTTCGGGCTGCTGGTGGTGGTTCCTGTATGCCTGCGCGTGGCGAACGGCTGGGCCGATCCGCTGGGGTACCTGTCCGACGTGGGCCTCGGTGGTGCACTGGTCGTTCTGCTGAACCGTCGTCCGGTATGGCTGGCAGTGCCCGTGGTGCTGGCGTGGGGAGTGCTGAGCCTGGCCAGTGCCGAGCTGGTGGCCGCAGTAGGCCGATTGCCGACCCCGGCCGACCTGCACTACCTCACCGATGTGCAGTTCATGGAAAACTCCGCCGGTGGCAGCCTGGCCAACCCTGGCTTCGCCATTGCCCTGGGGCTTGGGCTGCTGTTGTGGCTTGCGACCCGCTGGGCGGCCCGGGCCAGACCCGTCGCGCCATTGCCGCGGCACCTGTGGGCGGTGCCCGTGACCTGCCTGCTGGTGCATGCCGGTACCCAGGCCTGGGAACCTGCCGAAGCGGACGAGTGGCAGGTGTTCAACCTGCCACATCAATTGCTGGCGGTAGGCGTGGGTGAAAGCCAGGCGCGTATCGAAGACTGGCTGGAGGCCGATGTGGTCGACCCACCCGTGGCCATGGCCGGCCTGACCCGCCTGGACCTGAGCGGCAAGCCGCTGCTCGACGCGCCCGGCAGCGCGCGCAACGTGCTGGTGGTCGCGCTGGAAGGCATCCCGGGGGCTTACCTGGACATCAACCGACGCACCCTCAACCCCGCCTACCAGGAACACCTGATGCCCAAGCTGAGCGCTTGGGCCGAACGCGGCATGAACACCCCCGACTACGTGCTGCATACCCACCAGACCATCCGTGGCCTCTACGCCATGCTGTGTGGCGACTACGACAAGCTCGACAACGGTACCCCCAAGGGGGTCGAGATGCTGACGCAGAACCAGCGCAACCAGGAATGCCTGCCGGCGCAATTGCGCGAGCACGGCTTCAGCACGCACTACCTGCAGGGTGCCGGGCTGCGCTTCATGGCCAAGGACAAGATCATGCCGCACATCGGCTTCGATACCACCCTGGGCCTGGACTGGTTCAAGAACCCCAACTACCTGGACTTCCCGTGGGGCAAGGACGACAAGGCGTTTTTCGAAGGCGCGCTGGACTATGTCGGCCAACTGCAGAAGCAGCCTGAACCGTGGATGCTCACCCTGCTGACCGTGGGCACCCACCAGCCCTACTCCGCGCCGGCGGAATACCTCGAACGCTACGCCACGCCCAAGCAAGCGGCAGTGGCCTATCTCGACGACGCTGTGGATAACTTTCTTGCCGGGCTGGAACGTCAGGGGGTACTCAAGGACACCCTGGTGGTGATCACCTCGGACGAATCCCATGGCATCGACGGTGTACGCCTGGCGTCTTCGTGGGGCTTCAACCTGATGCTGGCGCCCGAGCAGGCACAACTGCCACAGGTGAAATCCGGCGTGTACGGTCACGTCGACCTGACCGCATCGGTGCTCGACTACTTCGGCTTCCCGGTGCCCAACGCCCTCAGTGGGCGTTCGCTGCTGCGCGACTATGACAACGGGCGTGAAATCATGTCGTTCACCAACGGCAAGCTGCGCTATCACGATGGCAATGCCACCTTCACCGAATGCGATTTCCAGCAGCGCTGCCGGTCGTATGCCAGTACCGGCTTCATTGCCGAACGCGCCAACCTGACAGATCGCTTCCGTGGCCAGCGGGCACGCCAGGTGCAGGCGCGCGCCAGCGCACTGGATCAATCAGTGATGGGGTCACCGCTGAACCAGCACTACCAGTTCGGCAGTGCGACGGTGATCCCGCTGCAGCCGCAGATCAAGGATGACTGGGCCGACAACCTGATCGGCGCGCAGTACCTGGAGATGCCCAAGGGCTCGCACACCCGGGTGCGCCTGACGGTACGCTCGGCCGACCCGCAGCAGAACGCCTATATCGTGCTCAAGACCAAGGAGTTCGAGCAGGAGGTGCTGGTGGGGCTACCTACCGAGGAGATGCTGGTCACGCCGGATCAGCCCCTGGAAATGGAGTTCACGTTCGACAACAACGAGTCGCGCAAGGCGTTCTCGTTCCACCTGCTGGGGCATGGGTTGGGGGCGGTCGAAGTGAGCGACTTCAGTGTGGTGACCGAAGCGCCGGGGCAGATTGATGAGCTGGATGAAACGCTGGCGCGGTTGAACGGCAAACCCAGTTGATTCCCTGATTGTCGGTGGACAGTTCACCGGCCTTCAGCGCACAACGCGGCTGTTCAACCAGCAGAAGCGGCTGCCCGCTTTTTCCGGTGGAAGCGTGGCGCTGGAGCTGGTCGACACTGTGATAGCTTGAGGCACGCGCCTCAAGGGAGCTGACGTACGCTGTGGCAAAAACGACCGATGGCCTCGCAGGCCGCTCGCAGCGACAGGTCATCCAGCGCGTAGGCAATGCGCAGATAGCCCGGCAGGCCAAATGCGCTGCCCTGTACGACGGCAACATCGGCCTCATCCAGCAGCGCCAGCGCTACCGCCTCATCGTCGACCAGCGTGCGCCCGCCCGGGGAGCACTTGCCAATCAACCCCGTACAGTCGGCAAAGGCATAGAATGCACCCGCCGGAAGTTCGCAACGGATGCCTGGCGCCTGATTCAGCAGCGCTACCATGAAATCACGACGACGCTGGAACACTTCGCGGCTGTGGGCGATGAATGCCCTGGGGCCGTCCAGCGCGGCTATCGCCGCATGCTGGGAGATCGAACATGCCCCCGACGTCTGCTGACCTTGCAGCTTCTGCATCGCGTCGAGCAACCAGCGCGGCCCCGTGGCGAAGCCGATGCGCCAGCCGGTCATGGCGTAGGCCTTGGATACGCCGTTCATGGTCAGCGTGCGCGGCGCCAGCTGCGGTTCTACCTGGGCCAGGGTAAGAAAGTCGCGGCCATCGAAGATCAGATGCTCATAGATATCGTCCGCCAGGATCAACACCTGAGGGTGGGCCAGCAGGACCTTTGCCAGCGCTTCGAGCTCTGCACGGCTGTATACCGCACCGGTCGGGTTGGCGGGCGAGTTGAGAATGAGCCAGCGGGTCTTGGGGCCGATAGCACCTGACAATGCCTGCGGCGTCAGCTTGAAGCCTGACCCCGCACCACAAGCGACAATGCGCGGCTCGCCACCACACAGCTGAACCATTTCGGGATAGCTCACCCAGTACGGCGCGGGGACCACCACCTCGTCGCCCTCGTTCAGCGTCGCAGCCAGGGCATTGAAGATCACCTGCTTGCCGCCACTGCCTACCAGGGTGTCCTGCCAACCGACATCCAGACCATTTTCGCGCTGGAACTTGCGCGCGATCGCTTCGCGCAGAGCGCGAAGGCCCGCCACCTGGGTGTAGCGGGTGTGGCCACTATTGATGGCCTGTATGGCTGCGGCGCGGATATGTTCCGGGGTGTCGAAATCAGGTTCGCCGGCACACAGCGAGATGATGCTGCGCCCCTCGGCGCGCAGCACGGCTACACGGTCGATGATGGCGTAAGTCGCCGAAGGCCTGGCGGCCTCCAGGCGATGATTCAGGGCTTCAAGGCTCATGGCTGCTCCTGCGGCCGGGTCAGCCCAAGCAGATCGAGCGTGGTGTGACCTTCGCGCAGCCTGGCCATCAACAGCGCCTCCTTGTCCGCACGTTGCCGGCCTTTGCGCAGGGTGCGCTCCACAGCGGCGACCGGAATGATGATCACGCCATCCTCGTCGGCAACCACCAGGTCGCCGGCGCAGACCGGGGCGCCGCTGAAGACGAACGGCTTGCCCACCGAAGGCGCGGTGGCCTTCACCGTCCCCTTGACCGAGATACCTCGCGCAAACACCGCGAAACCTCGCGCCTGGAGCGCTGCAACATCCCGCACGCCGCCGTTGATCACCAGGCCGACGATGCCGGCGGTTTCTGCAGCCACGGTCAGTACCTCACCCCAGTAGCCGGCGACGAAATCGGCGGTATCACACACCAGCACGCTGCCGCGTGGCGCCTTGGCCACGGCCAGGTGCAGGCCAAGGTTGTCCCCCGGCGCGCACTGCAGCGGGTAGGCCGGCGCGGCAATGAATGCACCGGGCCAGACGGCCCTGATCTGCCGGTCAACCGCGCACGGCAGGCCCGAGGCCTCGTAAAGGGTGGAACTGCCAAGGGCCTTGGCGATGGGTTGATAATCGTGTGGAAGGCTCATGGCTGCTTGCTCTGCAGGGTGTGATAACCGAGGGCGGCCCGGGCTTGCCTGAGGCCTTTGCCACCGGCCAGTTGCTGACGAATCTGCGCCTCGACCTGCTCGATACGGTGTGCTGTGTCGGCGACTTCCCGGGCGCGGCTGCGCGGTACGATGACCACACCGTTGGCGTCGGCCACGACGATATCGCGGGCACAGGCCCGGGCAGTGCCAACCGACACCGGCTGGTTGACGGTAGCCACTTCCACGCGGTCCTTGCCGGTGCGCATGAAGCGGCCTTTGCTGAACATCGGGTAACCGTCACCCAGTGCCTTGTTCACATCACGGCAAACGCCGTCGATGACCGTTGCGGCGACACCACGGGCCAGTGCGTACTGGGTCATGATGTCGCCCCACACCGTGCAATCGGTGCGTCCTTGATTGGCGATCACCACGACATCACCCGGGGCCACGTCATCCATGAAGTCGCCAACCGTGCCTGGCGGAGTGCCTGCGCTGACGTACTGCACGGTGAAGGCCGGACCTACCAGCACCTGGTCGTAGTTGGCCAGCGGCGCAATGCCGAAGGCCTGGCCAGCAAGGCCCAATCTGTCCAGGGCATCGGAGACGCCAGGGGTATCCAGGCCATCGAACAACGCGACGAGGTCTTTATCGGACAGGCTCATTTCAGTGCTCCGCCTTGATGGCTTCGAATTGGGCGTCATGCATCACGTGTTCGACCGAGCGGCCCGCCCGCACGGCATCGAGCATGCCGGCCTGGCGCCGGTCTATCCGCTCGGCCAGGGCCAGAACCTGCTCAATGACAGCGGCTTGAATGAAAACGGTGCCGCATTCGTCGGCGATCACGTAGTCATCTTCTTCGACCGCCACGCCGGCCATGTGCACCTTGACCGCAGCGTCGACTTGAATGAGCCGATTGCGTGCGCTGATCATGGTTATGCCGCGGCCAAACACCGGGTAGCCGATGTCTGCATTGGCGCGGATATCGCGGCTGAAGCCATCGGTGACCGTGCCACGGATGCCCTTGCATCGCGCCGCATTGGCGAGGATGTCGCCCCAGCTGGAAACGCCGTGGAGGCCACCGGCAATGACCAGAACGCGATCATCGGTGGTGATTCGCTCCACCACCGGTGTAATCAGGTGAACGTCTGGCGCCGTTCCCTGCTTGGGGCCGAGCTGCACGGTGCTGGCACGGCCGACGATTTGCGGGCAGTTCCAGAGCGGCATCAGCCCGTTGGTGGCGCCAGGAAGTTCGAGGAAGTCCAGCGCGTCCGACACGGTGTTGGTGTCGAGCGCTGCCAGGCGTTCAAGCGTGGCTTTCAGGCTCATCGGTTGCAGACCTCTTGGGAGATGAGGCCTGAGTATCGACAAGGTGTTTTGATACGTATATTCCTAAGAAACTAAGCTTGTCATAGCCCTGACATATGGAAGCACACTGTGATCAATTTCCGCCTGATACGTCATCTCTGGTTGTTCCTGGCCGTTGCCGAGGACCAGAACTTCAGCCGCGCCGCCAGGCGCCTGGGCATGTCGCAGCCGCCGTTGACCGAACAGATCCAGGCCCTTGAACAGTCCTTGCGCGTGCAACTGTTCACCCGCTCGCGCCGCGGCGCGCAGCTCACCGCAGTTGGGGCGGCGATTCTGCCGGCGGTGCGCAAGTTTGCCGACCAGCTCGAGCGGCTCGAGCTGGCGGTGCATGAAGCCGTGGCCGGTCATGCTGGCGTGCTGACGATCGGGGCGATCACCTCGGCCATGATCGATGTGCTGCCGCCATTGATCGAGCGGTTCAAGCAGGACCACCCACTGATTACGGTATCGGTGCGGGAAATCGACAGTGCAGAAGCCATCCCTGCGCTGGAGGCTGGGGATATCGACATTGCCTTTGCGCGTCTGGAGGGGAACCTGGGCCGCCACCTGCAATCCATGCCGCTGTCCGAGGATCGTCTGGCGGTGGCGCTACCCAACGACCATCATCTGGCGAAGTGTGCGGCGATCAGCCTAGGGGCGCTTGCCGATGAAACCCTGGTGATGGCTTCACGGGATGTGAGCCCGGTGTACTTCGACTGCCTGGTGGGGTTATGCAAAGCCAGCGGTTTCGCGCCACGCATCGTGCACCAGGTGCGCTCGGTATCTTCCCAGGTGGCGTTCGTCAGCTGCGGCCAGGGCATCGCATTGGTGCCCGCCTCGATGGACAAGCTGGCCCCTGAAAACGTACTGGTCCGGCCGTTGCAGCCAGAAGTGAAGGTGGTCACCACCGCCGTGGCCTGGCACGACGGGCACAACAACCCGCTGGTCGAGGCGATGATCGATCAGGCCAGGCAAGGCTTGTTGATGGATTGAGCAGCGACCGCACGGGTGTGCGGGGCAAGCAGGATCCGGGAAGGCGAACCTTCCCGGATCTTTTGGCGGTGTGGAGTGCCTGGGCCTGACCGGCCCCTTACTCCACCGTCACCGACTTGGCCAGGTTGCGGGGCTGGTCGACGTCGGTGCCCTTGAGCACGGCCACGTAGTACGACAGCAATTGCAGCGGGATGGTGTACAGGATCGGTGCCAGCGCATCGATGATGTGCGGCATGGCAATCACATGGGTACCCTCGCCATTGCTCATGCCTGCCTTCTCGTCGGCGAACACGATCAGCTCGCCGCCACGGGCGCGCACTTCCTGCAGGTTAGACTTGAGCTTCTCCAGCAGCTCGTTGTTCGGTGCCACGGTAACGACCGGCATGTCGGCATCCACCAGCGCCAGCGGGCCGTGCTTGAGCTCGCCAGCCGGGTAGGCTTCGGCGTGGATGTAGGAGATTTCCTTGAGCTTGAGCGCCCCTTCCATCGCCACCGGGAACTGCGCGCCACGGCCCAGGAACAGGGTGTGATGCTTGTCGGCGAACAGCTCGGACGTCTTCTCGATGGTGGCGTCCATCGCCAGCGCTTCGCCCAGGCGTACCGGCAGACGACGCAGTTGCTCCACCAGTTCGGCCTCGACGCCAGCCGGCAAGGTGCCACGCACGCGCCCCAGCGACAGGGTCAGCAACATCAGCGACACCAGCTGGGTGGTGAACGCCTTGGTCGAGGCCACGCCGATTTCCGGGCCGGCACGGGTCAGCAGGGTCAGGTCCGATTCACGCACCAGCGAGCTGATGCCGACGTTGCAGATGGCCAGGCTGGCAAGGAAGCCCAGCTCCTTGGCATTGCGCAGCGCCGCCAGGGTGTCTGCAGTTTCGCCCGACTGGGAAATCGACACGAACAGGGTGTCGGGCTGCACCACCACCTTGCGGTAGCGGAATTCACTGGCCACTTCGACCTGGCACGGAATACCGGCCAGCTCTTCGAGCCAGTAACGCGCAACCATGCCCGCATGGTAGCTGGTGCCGCAGGCCACGATCTGTACATTGCGCACCTTGGGGAACAGCTCGGCCGCCTTGGGGCCGAAAGCCTGCACCAATACGTGATCCGAACCCAGGCGGTCTTCCAGGGTGCGCTGCACCACGGTGGGCTGCTCGTGGATTTCCTTGAGCATGAAGTGGCGGTAATGGCCCTTGTCGGCCGCCTCTGCACCTTCGTGGTACTGCACGGCCTCGCGTTGCACCGGCTGGCCATCGACGGCCCAGATGGTGATCTGGTCGCGGCGAATCTCGGCGATGTCGCCCTCCTCCAGGTACATGAAGCGGTCGGTGACCTGGCGCAGGGCCAACTGGTCGGAGGCCAGGAAGTTCTCGCCGTGGCCCAGGCCGATCACCAGCGGGCTGCCGCTGCGGGCGGCCAGCAGGCGGTCTGGCTGGCTGGCGCTGATCACCGCCAGGCCATACGCGCCATGCAGTTGCTTGACGGTCGCCTTGAGGGCGTCGGCCAGGTCCGGCAGGCTTTTGAGGGTGTGGTGCAGCAGGTGCACGATCACTTCGGTGTCGGTCTGCGAGGTGAATACGTAGCCCAGGCCCTTGAGCTGTTCACGCAGCACATCGTGGTTCTCGATGATGCCGTTGTGCACCACCGCCAGGTCGTGGCCGGAGAAATGCGGGTGTGCATTGCCTTCGGTTGGCGCGCCATGGGTCGCCCAGCGGGTGTGGGCGATACCCAGGTTGCCGACCAGCGGCTCGGCGGCAACGGCCGCTTCCAGCTCGCTGACCTTGCCGATGCGACGACGGCGTTCAAGGTGGCCCTGCTGGGTGAAGACAGCCAGGCCAGCACTGTCATAACCGCGGTATTCCAGGCGCTTGAGGCCTTCGATCAGGATGGTGGTGATGTTGCGTTCGGCGACGGCGCCCACGATTCCACACATAGATGTTGCTCCTAGCTGATAGCGGCACAGATGAGGTTGATGCCGCGGGCTTGAATTTGATCGCGTGCCTCCTGGGGCAGGCGTTCGTCGGTAATCAGGGTATTCACGCTGGCCCAGGGCAGCTCCAGGTTGGGAATCTTGCGCCCGACCTTGTCCGACTCGACCATCACGATCACTTCGCGGGCCACCTCGGCCATCACCCGGCTCAACCCCAGCAATTCGTTGAAGGTGGTGGTGCCGCGCACCAGGTCGATACCATCGGCACCAATGAACAGCTGGTCGAAATCGTAGGAGCGTAGTACCTGCTCGGCAACCTGGCCCTGGAACGATTCGGAATGCGGGTCCCAGGTGCCGCCGGTCATCAGCAGTACCGGTTCGTGTTCCAGTTCGCTCAAGGCACGGGCCACGTTCAGCGAGTTGGTCATCACCACCAGCCCCGGTTGCTGACCCAGTTCGGGGATCATCGAAGCCGTGGTGCTGCCGCTGTCGATGATGATGCGCGCATGCTCGCGAATCCGCGCCACGGCGGCACGAGCGATGGCCTGTTTGTAGAGAGAGACGCGCTGGCCCTGGTCGGCGAACAGTTCCTGAGGCAGGGTCACCGCGCCACCGTAGCGGCGCAGCAGCAGGCCGTTGGCCTCCAACGCGGCGAGGTCCTTGCGAATGGTGACTTCGGAGGTTTCGAAACGCTTGGCCAGTGCATCCACACTCACCTCGCCCTGCTCATGCAGCAAGGCCAGGATGTTGTGGCGGCGTTGAGGTGTGTTTCGTTTCGACATGGGAAGTTAAGTTTCGATTCGAAAGATAATGACGCCAATCAAAACCTAAAGCTTTCATTTGGTCAAGCAGGCAATGAAACTATTTCTGTGGATAAGGCGCTGCTGGGGTCAGGTTATCCACACTCGAATGCCAGGCAAAAAAAAGCCGACTTATGCACAATGCGGTCGGCTTTTTCAGAGCTGTGGACAACTCAGCTCTTCTTGATCTTCTCTGGCCGTTTCCAGCCATCGATGTTGCGCTGACGACCGCGGGCCACGCCCAACTGGCCAGCCTCGACCGTCTGGGTGATGGTGGACCCCGCAGCAGTGGTGGCCCCATCGAGGATATCCACAGGCGCCACCAGCGAGTTGTTGGAACCGATGAAGACATCCTCGCCCAGTACGGTACGGAACTTGTTGGCACCGTCGTAGTTGCAGGTGATGGTGCCAGCACCGATATTGGTGCGCGCCCCCACCTCGGCATCACCCAGGTAGGTCAGGTGGCCTGCTTTGGCACCTTCACCCAGGTGGGCATTCTTCAGTTCGACAAAGTTACCCACATGCGCACGGGCATCCAGCACGCTGCCCGGGCGCAGCCGCGCGAACGGACCGGCATCGCTGCCCTCGCCCAGCACGGCACCTTCGAGGTGGCTGTTGGCCTTGACCACTGCGCCCTTGCGCAGGGTACTGTTCTTGATCACGCAGTTCGGGCCGATGACCACGTCATCCTCGATCACCACGCGGCCTTCGAGGATAACGTTGACGTCGATGAGCACGTCACGCCCCACGATGACTTCGCCGCGCACGTCGAAACGCGCCGGGTCACGCAGGGTCACGCCCTGGGCCATCAGGCGACGACCTTCGCGCAATTGATAATGACGCTCCAGTTCGGCCAACTGACGACGGTCGTTGGCGCCCTGCACTTCCATCGGGTCCAGCGGCTGCTCGGTGGCCACCACCAGGCCGTCGGCCACTGCCATGGCGATCACGTCGGTCAGGTAGTACTCACCCTGTGCGTTGTGGTTCGACAGGCGGCCCAGCCACTCGGCCAACCGAGCCCCCGGTACGGCAAGGATGCCGGTGTTGCCTTCATTGATCGCCTTCTGTGCGTCGCTGGCATCCTTGTGCTCGACAATGGCAGCCACCTGGCCCTGGTCGTCGCGCACGATACGGCCGTAGCCGGTCGGGTCGGCCAGGGTCACAGTGAGCAGGCCCAGTTGCTGCGGGTTTACCCTGGCCAGCAAACGCTGCAGGGTGTCCACCTCGATCAGCGGTACATCGCCGTAGAGGATCAGCACGGTGTCGGCACTGAGCGCCGGCAAGGCCTGGGCCACGGCGTGGCCTGTGCCCAGCTGTTTGTCCTGCAACACGAAATTCAGGTCATCGGCAGCCAGTCGCTCGCGAACCAGCTCGGCACCATGTCCGATCACCACGTGAATACCCTGGGGCTCGAGCTGGCGGGCGCTGTGGATAACATGGCCAAGCATCGAGTTGCCGGCGACCGGGTGCAGTACCTTGGGCACGGCCGAGCGCATGCGTGTGCCCTGGCCTGCCGCGAGAATAACGATATCGAGAGACATTGACTGGCTACCAAATCCGGGGAGAGGTCGATGAATGACCGAAATGAGATATGCAGAAAAAGAAAAAGGGTAGCCGAGGCTACCCTTTAACTCAATCGCGGCGAAAGCAATCAGCCTGTAGGCCGAATTACCTTCCCTTGCGCAACTGCTGGACGGTGCGCAGCTGAGCTGCGGCTTCGGCCAGACGTGCGGCAGCGGCGCCGTAGTCGAACTCCGCGCCTTTGGCGTTCAGGGCGTTCTCGGCAGCCTTGAGGGCTTCCTGGGCCTGAGCTTCGTCCAGGTCGGCAGCACGTTGCACGGTATCGGCAAGCACCTTGACCATGTTCGGCTGGACCTCGAGGAAACCACCAGAGATGTAGAACACCTCTTGGGCGCCACCCTGCTTGGTCAGCGTGATCGGACCAGGCTTCAGATTAGTGATCAGCGGGGCGTGGCCTGGAGCGATACCAAGATCACCCAGGTTGCCGTGCGCAATCACCATCTCGACCAGGCCGGAGAAGATCTCTCCTTCCGCGCTGACGATATCGCAATGGACTGTCATAGCCATCTGCTTGCCTCAACCTGATTAGCGCCCCTCGCGGGGCGCCGGGATTACAGTTTCTTGGCTTTCTCGACTGCTTCTTCGATGCCGCCGACCATGTAGAACGCTTGTTCTGGCAGGTGGTCGTAGTCACCGTTGAGGATGCCTTTGAAGCCAGCAATGGTGTCTTTCAGGGAAACGTATTTGCCTGGAGAACCGGTGAAGACTTCAGCCACGAAGAACGGCTGGGACAGGAAGCGCTGGATCTTACGAGCACGGGAAACCAGTTGCTTGTCGGTCTCGGACAGTTCGTCCATGCCCAGGATCGCAATGATGTCCTTCAGCTCTTTGTAGCGCTGCAGCACGTACTGAACGCCGCGAGCGGTTTCGTAGTGCTCGTTGCCGATCACGTTCGGGTCCAGCTGGCGCGAAGTCGAGTCCAGTGGATCGACCGCTGGGTAGATACCCAGGGAGGCGATGTCACGGGACAGTACGACGGTGGCGTCCAAGTGGGCGAAGGTGGTGGCTGGCGACGGGTCGGTCAGGTCGTCCGCAGGTACGTATACGGCCTGGATCGAGGTGATCGAACCTTCCTTGGTCGAAGTGATACGTTCTTGCAGAACGCCCATCTCTTCAGCCAGGGTCGGCTGGTAACCTACCGCCGAAGGCATACGGCCCAGCAGTGCGGATACTTCGGTACCGGCCAGGGTGTAACGATAGATGTTGTCGACGAACAGCAGAACGTCGTTACCTTCGTCACGGAACTTCTCGGCCATGGTCAGGCCGGTCAGCGCTACGCGCAGACGGTTTCCTGGTGGCTCGTTCATCTGACCGTAGACCAGCGCTACCTTGTCGAGAACGTTGGAGTCCTTCATCTCGTGGTAGAAGTCGTTACCCTCACGAGTACGCTCACCCACACCGGCGAACACGGAATAACCGCTGTGCTCGATGGCGATGTTACGGATCAGTTCCATCATGTTTACGGTCTTGCCTACACCGGCACCACCGAACAGACCAACTTTACCGCCTTTGGCAAACGGGCAGACCAGGTCGATAACCTTGATGCCGGTTTCCAGCAGGTCGTTGCCGCCTGCCTGGTCAGCGAACGAAGGCGCTTCGCGGTGAATGCCCCAGCGCTCTTCTTCACCGATCGGACCAGCTTCGTCGATCGGGTTGCCCAGCACGTCCATGATCCGGCCCAGGGTCGCTTTACCGACCGGTACGGAGATGGCTGCGCCGCTGTCGACGACGTCCAGACCGCGCTTCAAGCCTTCGGTCGAGCCCATCGCAATGGTACGGACCACGCCGTCGCCCAGCTGCTGCTGAACTTCCAGGGTGGTTTCCGCGCCTTGTACTTTCAGTGCGTTGTACACGCTCGGCACGCTGTCACGTGGGAATTCCACGTCGATGACGGCGCCGATGATTTGAACGATACGTCCGCTACTCATAGCTGGATCCTCTGAATATTTGAACCGTTAAACCGCGGCAGCGCCGCCGACGATTTCCGAGATCTCTTGGGTGATCGCAGCCTGACGCGCCTTGTTGTAGATCAGCTGCAATTCGCTGATCAGGTCGCCGGCGTTGTCGGTGGCGTTCTTCATTGCGATCATCCGCGCAGCTTGTTCGGCCGCGTTGTTCTCGACCACCGCCTGGTAGACCTGCGACTCCACGTAACGCACCATCAGGCCGTCCAGCAGCTCCTTGGCGTCAGGTTCGTAGAGGTAGTCCCAGTGGTGCTTGAGTTCTTGATCCGGGGTTGCAACCAACGGAATCAACTGCTCGACCGTTGGGGCTTGCGTCATGGTATTGATGAACTTGTTCGATACCACGGACAGACGATCGATACGACCATCCAGGTAAGCGTCCAGCATGACCTTGACGCTGCCGATCAGATCATTGATCGACGGCTCTTCGCCCAGGTGGCTGATCGCTGCAACGACGTTACCGCCGTAGCTGCGGAAAAACGCCGCACCTTTGCTGCCCACCACGCACAGGTCGATTTCGACCCCTTGCTCGCGGTTGGCTGCCATGTCCTTGACCAGGGCCTTGAACAGGTTGGTGTTCAAGCCGCCGCACAGACCACGGTCACTGCTCACAACCACATAACCGGCGCGCTTGACAGGGCGTTCGATCATGAAGGGGTGGCGGTATTCCGGGTTGGCGTTGGCCAGATGACCAATCACCTGGCGGATACGCTCCGCATAGGGACGGCTAGCAGCCATGCGCATTTGAGCCTTGCGCATCTTGCTGACCGCCACTTTTTCCATGGCGCTGGTAATTTTTTGCGTGCTTTTGATGCTCGCAATCTTACTGCGAATCTCTTTTGCGCCTGCCATGTAACACCTATCAGGTTAGCAAGCGGGGACTGCAAAGCCCCCGCTGCGGCTTACCAGGTTTGGGTGGCCTTGAACTTCTCGATACCGGCTTTGATGCCAGCGTCGATTTCGTCGTTGAAGTCACCCTTCACGTTGATCTTCGCCATCAGTTCGGCGTGATCACGGTTGAAGAAAGCGATCAGCGCTTGTTCGAAGCTGCCGATCTTGGTGATTTCGACGTCGGTCAGGAACCCACGCTCAGCGGCATACAGCGACAGCGCCATGTCCGCGATGGACATTGGAGCGTATTGCTTCTGCTTCATCAGCTCGGTAACACGTTGACCGTGCTCGAGTTGCTTGCGGGTGGCTTCGTCCAGGTCAGAAGCGAACTGGGCGAATGCCGCCAGTTCACGGTACTGAGCCAGAGCGGTACGGATACCACCGGAGAGCTTCTTGATGATCTTGGTCTGAGCGGCACCACCTACACGGGATACCGAAACACCGGCGTTCACTGCAGGGCGGATGCCCGAGTTGAACATGGCCGATTCCAGGAAGATCTGACCGTCGGTGATCGAGATCACGTTGGTCGGAACGAACGCGGAAACGTCGCCAGCCTGGGTTTCGATGATCGGCAGTGCGGTCAGCGAACCGGTCTTGCCAGTTACGGCACCGTTGGTGAACTTCTCTACGTACTCTTCGGAAACGCGCGATGCACGCTCCAGCAGACGGGAGTGGAGATAGAACACGTCACCTGGGTATGCTTCGCGTCCTGGTGGACGACGCAGCAGCAGGGAGATCTGACGGTAGGCAACAGCCTGCTTGGACAGGTCATCGTAGACGATCAGTGCGTCTTCGCCGCGGTCACGGAAGAACTCGCCCATGGTGCAACCGGCGTATGGCGCCAGGAATTGCAGTGCGGCGGATTCCGAAGCACTGGCAACCACCACGATGGTGTTGGCCAGGGCGCCGTTTTCTTCCAGCTTGCGAACGATGTTGGCAACGGTCGAACGCTTCTGGCCGACAGCAACATACACACAGAAAATACCGGAGTCTTTCTGGTTGATGATGGCGTCGATGGCCATGGCGGTCTTGCCGATCTGACGGTCACCGATGATCAGCTCACGCTGGCCACGGCCGACAGGGATCATGGCGTCAACCGATTTGTAGCCAGTCTGTACAGGCTGGTCTACCGATTTACGCCAGATAACGCCCGGTGCAACCTTTTCAACAGCGTCGGTCTCGGTGTTGTTCAGCGGACCTTTGCCATCGATTGGGTTACCCAGTGCGTCGACGACGCGACCCAGCAGTTCCTTACCAACCGGAACTTCGAGGATGCGGCCGGTGCACTTGGCGCTCATGCCTTCAGCGAGGGTGTCGTACGCGCCCAGTACTACCGCACCAACGGAGTCTTGCTCCAGGTTGAGGGCCATACCGAACACGCCGCCCGGAAACTCGATCATTTCGCCGTACATAGCGTCGGCCAGACCGTGAATCCGCACGATACCGTCAGAAACGCTGACGACAGTACCTTCGTTGCGGGCTTGGGAGGCTACATCGAGTTTCTCGATGCGGCCCTTGATGATTTCACTAATTTCGGAAGGATTGAGTTGCTGCATTGCTCTGCTGCCCCTTCAAACTCAAGATTTCAATGCTTCGGCCAGTTTCGCGATTTTGCCGCGTACTGAACCATCGATAACCAGGTCGCCGGCGCGGATTACGACACCACCGATCAGGCTGGCATCCTCCGTCGCGTGCAGGCGCACTTCCCGGCTGAGTCGTGCACTGAGAACCTTGGCGAGTTTGTCTTGCTGTTCTTGGTTCAACGCAAAAGCACTGGTGACTTCCACGTCCACGGATTTCTCTTGTTCGGCCTTGTACAGATCGAACAGAGCCGAAATCTCCGGCAACAGCAGGAGACGTTCGTTTTCCGCGGCAACATGAATGAAATTCTGTGCCTGTGCATCGAACTTGTCACCGCACACGTCAATAAACGCGGCGGCCTTTTCTGCGCTCGTCAGTCGCGGGGCCTTGAGCAGGCGCTGCATTGTGTCGTCTTGAGACACTGCAGCAGCCAGGCCGAGCATGGCTGACCAATTGGCCAGTTGCTGATGGGCCTGGGCGTGCTCAAAGGCCGCCTTAGCGTAAGGTCGGGCCAACGTGGTCAGTTCTGCCATGATCGCCCTCGCTTAAATTTCAGCGGCCAGTTTATTAACCAGCTCCGCATGCGCGTTTTGATCGATTGTGGCGCCAAGGATCTTTTCAGCACCGTTGACGGCCAGGCTACCCACTTGGGCGCGCAGCGCGTCTTTGACACCGTTCAGTTCCTGTTCGATCTCGGCTTGAGCCTGGGCCTTCACACGGTCAGCTTCGACGCGAGCCTGGTCACGGGCTTCCTCGACGATCTGGTTACCGCGTTTCTTGGCTTGCTCAATGATTTCGGCTGCCTGAGCTTTAGCTTCGCGCAGTTGCTGACCCGCTTTATCTTGGGCCAGCTCCAGGTCGCGAGCTGCTCGGTTGGCAGCGTCCAGTCCTTCCGCGATCTTCTTCTGACGTTCTTGCAAAGCCGCGATGACCGGAGGCCACACGAACTTCATGCAAAACAGTACAAAAATGAAGAACGCAACGGACTGGCCAATCAGGGTTGCATTAATGTTCACGCCAACACCTCGCTCGTTCTAAGTCCATCACACCAATCCACTCGAAAATTCGAGTGATTAGCCAGCGATTTGACCAACGAAGGGATTAGCGAAGGTGAAGAACAGAGCGATACCAACACCGATCATGGTCACGGCGTCGAGCAGACCGGCGACGATGAACATTTTGACTTGCAGCATCGGAACCATTTCTGGCTGGCGAGCAGCGCCTTCCAGGAACTTGCCGCCCAGCAGGCCGAAACCAATGGCGGTACCCAGGGCACCCAGGCCGATCAGCAGAGCAACAGCGATAGCGGTAAGACCAACTACAGTTTCCATCTTTCCTCCCGACTTTTACGTCGTATTGGTTAGGTTTTTTAGTTTGAAGCGGTAAAACAAAATCGTTTGGTACAGCTGCCCTTGCGGACTTTTTCGGCCTCCCCCCACCCCGGCGGAGAGGCCTCAGACACGCCAGGCGGTCTTAATGGTTATCTTCGTGAGCCATCGACAGGTAGACGATGGTAAGCATCATGAAGATGAACGCTTGCAGGGTGATGATCAGGATGTGGAACACAGCCCACGCCCATTGCAGCACCACGCCCAGGCCGCTCAGCCACAGCAGACCGGCACCGAACATCACGGCGATCAGGATGAACACCAGCTCGCCGGCATACATGTTGCCGAACAGACGCAGGGCCAGCGAGATCGGCTTGGCGATCAGGGTCACGAATTCCAGCAGGAAGTTGACCGGGATCAGCAGGATCTGGACGAAGATGTTCTTGCTGCCGAACGGGTGCAGGGTCAGCTCGCCGATGAAGCCGCCGATGCCCTTGACCTTGATGCTGTAGAAGATGATCAGCGCGAACACGCAGAAGGCCATCGCGATGGTGGCGTTCGGGTCGGTGGTGGATACGGCACGGAACGGGATGTGCGGATCACCGGAGATCAGCATCGCCAGTTGCGGGATCCAGTCGACCGGGATCAGGTCGACGGCGTTCATCAGGAACACCCACACGAAGATGGTCAGTGCCAGCGGTGCGATGACCGGGCTGCGGCCGTGGAACGAGTCCTTGACGCTGCCGTTGACGAATTCGACCATCACCTCGACGAAGTTCTGCAGGCCGCCGGGTTGACCGGAAGTCGCTTTTTTCGCCGCCATGCGGAAAAGGAGGATGAAGATCAGACCCAGCGCAACGGACCAACCCAGGGTGTCCACGTGGAACGCCCAGAAGCCCATTGCCTTGGCTTCTGCTGCGGAATGGGCAAAGCCCCAACCGCCGTCTGGTAATTGCCCGAAGGTCAAGTTCTGCAAGTGGTGCTGGATATAGCCCGAAGCGGTTTCTGCTGCCATGTTTGCCTCAAACGCCCTAAGGTCTCGAAAGTCTCGTTTTTATCAGCAGGGGCGCGAACCAGCTGACCAACTGGGTCAGCAAGAAGACGCCGAATACTGCTAATGGCGCCAATGGCTTCACTCCTGCGAACGTCAATGCGAACAGCACTGCCGTCAAAATCAATTTGCCTGCCTCGCCAGCGTAGAACGACTTGACGATGGCCTGCGCTGCCCTGGCGCCGGTGTAACGGAACGCCTTGTAGGCAAAGTACAGATTCGGCAGCCAGGCGATCAGTCCTCCGCAGAGTGCCGAATAGCCGCTGACCACCCCATGCCACTGCCACACCCCCAACGATGCCAGCAGCAACACGACAAATTGAGCGAACAGTACCGGAAAAACCGCCCAGCGATGGAAAGGCAAGCGGTTTGGCGTGCGGGTCTCCATCACAACTGCTCCTCGAAAGTCGACCAACCAGTCAGTAATGACTTGGCATAATTTGTGCCGACAAAATGCGCGCAGAGTATAGGGGCGCTTGGACCCCTATTCAACTGCTGGGTAGTGATTTCCGACTGCGCGCTACAAAGCGAATTGTTTCAGCGGATGTGAGCAAGCACGCCCTGCAACTCGTCCAGGGAGTTGTAACGGATCACCAACTGGCCTTTGCCCTTGTTGCCGTGACGGATCTGTACCGCCGAGCCCAGCCGCTCTGCCAGACGCTGTTCAAGGCGGGTGATGTCCGGATCGGGCTTGGCCGGCTCCACCGGCTCGGGCTTGCCGCTGAGCCACTGGCGAACCAGGGCTTCGGTCTGGCGTACGGTCAGGCCTCGTGCGACAACGTGTCGCGCCCCGTCGACCTGCTGTTCTTCAGGCAAACCGAGCAGCGCACGGGCATGACCCATCTCCAGGTCGCCGTGGGACAGCATGGTCTTGATGACTTCCGGCAGCGAGATCAGGCGCAGCAGGTTGGCCACGGTCACCCGCGACTTGCCCACAGCATCCGCGACCTGTTGCTGGGTCAGCTGGAACTCCTGCTGCAGGCGCTGCAGCGCGATGGCCTCTTCCACCGGGTTGAGGTCTTCGCGCTGGATGTTCTCGATCAGCGCCATGGCGATGGCGGTTTCATCCGGCACATCGCGCACCATCGCCGGGATGGTCTCCATGCCGGCCTGTTGGCTGGCGCGCCAGCGGCGTTCGCCGGCGATGATCTCGAAGCGGTCGTCGCCGATCGGGCGGACCACGATCGGCTGCATCACGCCCTGGCTCTTGATCGAGTGCGCCAGTTCTTCAAGGGCCTGCGGGTCCATGTCCCGACGGGGCTGGTATTTGCCGCGCTGGATCAGGTCCAGCGGCAGGTGTTGCAGTTCTTTCTGGTCGACCTTGACAGCCTGCTCTTCGAGCGCGCTGACGGTAGGACCACTGAGCAGTGCATCCAACCCACGTCCGAGACCTCGTTTCTTAACGGCCATGCGGATTCCTTAAGTTGCCTGTGCGGCAGTGCGGGTTTGACGGCGTTGACGGCGTACCAGTTCACCGGCCAGGGCCAGATAGGCCAGGGCGCCACGGGACTGCTTGTCGTAGGCCAGGGCCGGCATACCGAAGCTCGGGGCCTCGGCCAGGCGGATGTTGCGCGGGATCACCGTATCGTAGAGCTGCTCGCCGAAGTGTTCCTTGAGCTGCGCGGACACGTCGTTGATCAGGCTCAGGCGCGGGTCGTACATGGTGCGCAACAGGCCTTCGATCTTGAGCTGCGGATTGAGCTTGGCAGCGATGCGCTTGATGTTATCCACAAGGTCGCTCAAGCCTTCCAAGGCAAAGTATTCACATTGCATCGGAATGATCACGCCATCGGCGGCCACCAGGGCATTGAGCGTCAGCATCGACAGCGACGGCGGGCAGTCGATCAGGATGTAGTCGTAACTCTCGCGGATCGGCGCCAGCGCTGTGCGCAGCCGGCTCTCCTTCATCTGCATTTCGAGCAGAACCACTTCGGCCGCAGTGAGGTCGCGGTTGGCCGGCAGCAGTTGATAACCACCGTGTTCGGACACGTGCATGGCCTGAGCCAGGTCGCACTCGCCGATCAGCAGGTCATAGACCGAATGTTCAAGGACGTGTTTATCCACACCGCTACCCATGGTGGCGTTGCCCTGTGGATCGAGGTCAATCAGCAGCACGCGGCGCTTGGTAGCCACCAGCGATGCAGCGAGATTGATGCAGGTGGTGGTCTTGCCCACACCACCTTTCTGGTTCGCGATCGCGAATACCTTAGCCATTCTTGCTTGTGTTCCCAGTCATGCCGTGCGGCGCAGTATCAGCAGATGGCGCTGGCCTTGGCAACCCGGAACGGTCAAGGCCTGCTCGCTATCCACTTTGAAATCTGCCGGCAATGCTACCAGCTCATCAGCCGGATGCAGCCCTTTCATTGCCAGCCACTGCGTCTGGGCGTCGCCAAGGTGGCGCGTCCAATTGGTGAAGTTCTCCATGCTGCTGAAAGCACGAGAAACAATTCCGGAGAAAGGCTGTTCCGGCTGGAACGCCTCGACCCGGCTGTGGATAACTTGCAGGTTATCCAGCTTCAGCTCCAGTTTCACCTGGGTGAGGAAGCGGGTTTTCTTGCCGTTGCTGTCCAGCACCGTGACCTGCTTGTGCGGATGCAGGATAGCCAGGGGAATGCCCGGCATGCCGCCGCCGCTACCGACGTCGAGCCAGCGCTCGGTGTCGCTGTGGATAAACGGCATGACGCTCAGGCTGTCCAGCAGGTGGCGGGACACCATTTCGTCGGGATTGCGCACTGCAGTCAGGTTGTAAGCCTTGTTCCACTTGATCAGCAGCGCCAGATAAGCCAGCAGTTGCGCGTGCTGGGCCTCGCTCAGCTCGACACCAAGCTGGCGGGCACCTGTGGACAACTCCTGGGCGTGTTGAGGGGTGACCATAGAACTCAAGCGCTTTGCTCCAACTCGCGGCCTGCGCCGCGTTTTTTCAGGTGAATCAGCAACAGGGAAATAGCCGCCGGGGTCACGCCGGGAACGCGCGAGGCCTGGCCGAGTGTCTCTGGGCGGGCCTGGCTGAGCTTACCCTGAATCTCCTTGGACAACCCGGAAATACCAGCGTAGTCGATATCCTCGGGCAGGCGGGTGTCTTCGCTTGCCCGCAGGCGAGCGATTTCTTCCTGTTGCCGGTCGATGTAACCAGCGTATTTGGTCTTGATCTCGACCTGCTCGGCCACCTGAGGGTCGATTTCTCCACCGCCGGTCACTTCCACCAACCCGGCATAGTCGATTTCCGGGCGGGTCAGCAGGTTGAGCAGGTTGTATTCATGGCTGAGCGGCGTGCCGAACTTATCCACAATCGCCTGGCCCATCGCGGTATTGGGCTGAACCCAGGTGGACTTCAGGCGTTGCTCCTCGCGCTCGATGCTTTCGCGCTTGGCGCTGAACGCGGCCCAGCGTGCATCGTCGACCAGGCCCAGTTCACGGCCTTTTTCGGTCAGACGCAGGTCGGCGTTGTCTTCACGCAGAATCAGGCGGTACTCGGCCCGCGAGGTGAACATGCGGTACGGCTCCTGGGTACCCAGGGTGATCAGGTCGTCGACCAGCACCCCGATGTACGCCTCGTCGCGGCGCGGGCACCAGCTTTCGCGGCCCTGTGCACGCAGCGCGGCGTTGGCACCAGCCAGCAGCCCCTGCGCGCCGGCCTCTTCGTAACCGGTGGTGCCGTTGATCTGGCCGGCAAAGAACAACCCGCCGATGGCCTTGGTTTCCAGGCTGTACTTCAGGTCACGCGGGTCGAAGTAGTCGTATTCGATGGCATAGCCCGGGCGCACGATGTGCGCGTTTTCCATGCCGCGGATCGAACGCACCAACTGCAGCTGCACGTCGAACGGCAGGGATGTGGATATCCCGTTCGGGTACAGCTCGTGGGTATTGAGCCCTTCTGGCTCGATGAATACCTGGTGGCTCTGCTTGTCGGCAAACCGGTGGATCTTGTCTTCGATCGACGGGCAGTAACGCGGGCCGATGCCCTCGATCACGCCGGAGTACATCGGCGAACGATCGAGGTTGGAAGCAATGATCTCGTGAGTGCGTTCGTTGGTGTGGGTAATCCAGCAACTGACCTGACGCGGGTGCATGGCCTTGTCGCCCATGAACGACATCACCGGTATCGGGGTGTCACCGGCCTGTTCGGTCATCACCGAGAAATCTACCGAACGCCCGTCGATACGCGGCGGCGTGCCGGTTTTCAGGCGACCCATGCGCAGCGACAGCTCACGCATGCGGTGCGCCAGAGCGATGGCCGGCGGATCGCCGGCACGCCCACCGGAATAATTCTGCAGACCTATGTGGATAAGTCCGCTGAGGAAGGTACCCGTGGTCAGCACCACAGAATCGGCATGGAAACGCAGACCCATCTGCGTGACGACGCCGCGTACCTGGTCCTGCTCGACGATCAGGTCGTCACAGGCCTGCTGGAATATCCACAGGTTGGGCTGGTTTTCGAGAATCTCGCGTACCACGGCCTTGTAGATGGCGCGGTCGGCCTGGGCGCGGGTTGCACGCACCGCCGGGCCTTTGCGGTTGTTCAAAACGCGGAATTGGATACCGCTCTTGTCGGTAGCCAGGGCCATGACACCGCCCAGCGCATCGATCTCCTTGACCAGATGGCTCTTGCCAATACCGCCAATGGCCGGGTTGCAGCTCATGTGCCCGAGGGTTTCCACGTTGTGGGTCAGCAGCAGGGTTTTCACACCCATGCGTGCAGACGCAAGCGCAGCCTCGGTTCCGGCATGGCCGCCGCCGATGACGATCACTTCAAAACGGGAAGGGAAATCCACCACGCACCTCGTGCCTGTTTCGGGAATAGATAGGAATAACGCACAAGTATAGGGACTTACCCCCCTTCTAGGAACCGCTTGAACAAAATTTAACCAGCCTGTGGATGAGTGGCTGACAATAGAAATAAAGAGAGAGAAATTTATTAAAGCTTTGTTTTTATGTTTATTCTTAGTGAGGCACATTTCTGTGGATAAACCTCTACAGCCCTTATTCCACCTTATGTACAGAGGTTCAAAAGGCTGTGGTCTAGTGGCCATGAGGGGTCTGGATAAGCGCCTTAAGCCTGTGGATGAAACACCCACTTATCAACAGGGGGAGTTATCTCCAGCCTTGAGGCCGGGTTATCAACCGAGCTGAGGCGGGGTTTTCCACAGGGCTTATTCTGCGGTTTGTGAGTAAGACAGGCACGCGAAAGCCCCGGAGCGTTCCGGAATTCTCGACAGGGGATAAAAAATTGAGGGGGATGACAGCCGACAACGAGGCCCTGGATCGGCCCCGTTGTGGATAAACGGACTACTTGCCGATGCAGAAGCTGGAGAAGATGCGCCCCAGCAGGTCATCGGAGCTGAAGGCGCCGGTAATTTCGCCCAGGGACTGCTGGGCCTGGCGCAGGTCTTCGGCCAGCAGCTCTCCAGCGCCCGCCAGGGTCAATTGCGCATGACCGTGGTCCAGGTGCGAACTGGCCTGGCGCAGGGCGTCCAGGTGGCGCCGGCGGGCACTGAAGCCGCTTTCGGCAGTCTGTTCGTAGCCCATGCAGGCCTTGAGGTGATCGCGCAGCAGTTCCAGGCCCTGGTCGGCGCCCTTGGCACTGAGGGTGATGGTGACGTGACCATCGTCGGACAACTGCAGGCCCACGGGGTCGCCACTGAGGTCGGCCTTGTTGCGAATCAGCGTGACCTTGGCCGGGTCGGGGCGCTGTTCAAGGAATTCAGGCCACAATGCGAACGGATCATCGGCTTCAGGTGCCGTGGCATCCACCACCAATAGCACCCGATCGGCCTCGCCAATGGCTTTGAGGGCGCGTTCCACCCCAATCTTTTCCACATGGTCTTCGGTATCGCGCAGGCCGGCGGTGTCCACCACGTGCAACGGCATGCCGTCGATGTGGATATGTTCGCGCAGCACATCCCGGGTAGTACCGGCGATGTCCGTCACGATGGCCGCCTCGCGCCCGGCCAGTGCGTTGAGCAGGCTGGACTTGCCGGCATTCGGCCGCCCGGCGATCACCACCGTCATGCCGTCGCGCAACAGCGCACCCTGCCCCGCCTCGCGCTGCACTGTGGATAAACTCTCGCGCACCTCCTCGAGCATGCGCAGGACGTGGCCATCGGCAAGAAAATCGATTTCCTCTTCGGGAAAGTCGATTGCCGCCTCGACGTAGATACGCAGGCTGATCAGTTTTTCGGTGAGGTTATCCACACGGCGGGAGAATTCGCCCTGCAACGAGCGCAGCGCATTACGCGCCGCCTGTGCAGAACTGGCCTCGATCAGGTCGGCGATGGCTTCGGCCTGCGCGAGGTCGAGCTTGTCGTTGAGAAAGGCGCGCTCGCTGAATTCGCCCGGACGCGCCAGGCGACAACCCAGTTCCACGCAGCGCTGCAGCAGCATGTCGAGCACAACCGGGCCGCCGTGGCCCTGCAGCTCCAGTACATCTTCACCGGTAAAGGAGTTGGGCCCGGGAAAATACAGGGCAATGCCTTCATCCAGTACCAGGCCATCGTCGCCCTTGAACGGGCCGTAATGGGCATACCGCGGGGTGAGCTCACGGCCGGTGATGGCCAACCCGGCCTTGCTGGCCAGCGGTCCGGAAATACGCACGATTCCTACACCGCCACGACCCTGGGCAGTGGCAATTGCAGTGATGGTTTCACGACGAGCATTCATCAGCGAAGGCCTCAGACAAAAACGACAGATAGCAAAACGCCCCACGAGGGGGCGTTTTATCCACAGGTTAGCTGGCTAACCCGTCAAGCGGTGGCTTTGTTGCTCGCCGCTTCGATCTTGCGGGTGATGTACCACTGCTGTGCGATCGACAGGCAGTTGTTCACAACCCAGTACAGCACCAGACCTGCCGGGAACCACAGGAAGAAGAAGGTGAAGATGATCGGCATCAGCTTCATCACCTTGGCCTGCATCGGATCCGGCGGCGTCGGGTTCAGGCGCTGCTGGATGAACATGGTCGCGCCCATGATGATCGGCAGGATGAAGAACGGATCCTTGATCGACAGGTCGGTAATCCAGAACATCCACGGGGCCTGGCGCATTTCAACGCTTTCCAGCAATACCCAGTAGAGCGAAAGGAAGACTGGCATTTGCACCAGGATCGGCAGGCAGCCGCCCAGCGGGTTGATCTTCTCTTTCTTGTACAGCTCCATCATGGCCTGCGACATCTTCTGCCGGTCATCGCCATGTTGCTCTTTCAGCGCGGCCAGTTTAGGTGCCACGGCACGCATGCGCGCCATCGACTTGTAGCTGGCAGCGGACAGCGGGAAGAACAGCAGCTTGATCAGCATGGTCAGGACGATGATCGACCAGCCCCAGTTGCCGAGCAGCTCATGGATATGTTGCAGCAGCCAGAAGATCGGCTGGGCAATGAACCACAGGATGCCGTAGTCGACGGTCAGCTCCAGGCCCGGGGACAGCGCCTTGAGTTTTTCCTGGCTCTTGGGACCGGCGTACAGCAGCGTGCTGGTTTCGCCCTGGGCGCCGGCAGCCACGTTCAGCTCCGGACCGGTGAACCCGATGATGTAGTTGCCCTGGCTGTCCTTGCGTGTCTGAACAACGTTGTTGTCCGACTTGTTGGGAATCCAGGCGGTCACGAAGTAGTGCTGCAACCAGGCAACCCAGCCGCCGGTAACATTTTCTTTCAAACTACCTTTGTCGATGTCCTTCATCGACACTTTCTTGTACGGCTCGGCACTTGTCCACAGGGCGGCGCCCAGATAGGTGGCGGTACCGGTGGCGGTGCTCGACGACGGATCGGAGCTGGCATCGCGCTTGAGCTGTGCAAACAGGTTGCCTGTCCACGGCTTGCCGCTCTGGTTGTCGATCAGGTGAGTGACTTTCAGGTCATATTCACCACGGTTCAGGGTGAAACGCTTGATGTAGTTCACACCCGCGTCGCTGAACTTGAGGTCGACGACCAGTTGGTTCTGGCCATCGGCCAGTTGATAACTTTTCTGCTCGGCGGAATACAGCGGGCGACCAGCGGCACGTGCATCGGGGCCGTTGGCACCGGTCAGGCCGCTCTGGGCCAGGTAAACGCGCTCGCCGCCGTTATCGAACAGCTGGAACGGAATTTCCGGATGGTCCTGGCGACGTGGATATTTCGGCAGGGTCAGCTGCGCGATATCACCGCCGTTGGGGTTGATAGCCAGGTCGAGGACATCGGTCTTGACCCTAATCAGGTCTGTGCTGACGGCAACCGGTGCAATTTCTGCAGGGGTGGTTTCAGCAGTGGCGCTCGGAACATCGGCGCTGGCGCCGGATGTGCCAACGGTCGGGGTATCGGGCAAGCCCGGCGCGACGGTGCTGGCAGCAGTATTCTGAGTCGGCAGGGCAGCCTGGCCGTAGTCCTGGTTCCACTTGAGGACCATGACATAGGACACGATTGCCAGGGCGGCGATCAGGATCGTGCGTTTAATATCCATGATTACTCGGCTATCGAAGAAGAAGTACGGGAAGTGTGAGCAGGCGGAACCGGGTCATAACCGCCGGCATTCCACGGATGACAACGCCCGAGACGACGAGCGGTCAACCATCCACCGCGCAATGCGCCATGTGTTTCGATGGCTTCAATCGCATAGGTGGAACAGGTCGGATAGAAACGACAGTGGCTGGCCATCAGAGGGCTAATGGCGTAACGGTAAAACTGGATCGGAACGAGTACCAGTTTACGCATCTGGACGGTCTACCCCTGCAGATTCGCTGTTAACCACTGGAGCGGGCCGACTGCGTGCAAGGCGCTTCCAGAGCCTGCCAAAATGTTGGTGCAATTCTGGGTTTTCTACGTCGCCCAGGCCTTTGCGCGCGACGATCACGATGTCCCAACCGGCCAGCAAATGCTGGTGGAGACGAAACGAATCGCGCATCAAACGCTTCAAGCGGTTGCGTTGAACGGAGAGCTTGACGCTCTTTTTCCCGATCACGAGCCCCAGGCGGGGATGATCCAGGCCGTTCTCGCGGGCAAGGAGCAAGAGACTCTTGCCTGGCACCTTGCCGGATGGAGAGTCAAAGACCGCTTTGAAGTGTCGGGGTGTCAGAAGACGTTTTTCCCGACTGAAGTCCTGACTCACCACCTGTGCCGAAAAATCAAACTGCCAGACGCTTACGGCCTTTGGCACGACGGCGGGACAGTACGGCACGGCCGTTCTTGGTAGCCATACGGGCACGGAAACCGTGAGTGCGGGCGCGCTTGATGGTGCTTGGTTGGAAAGTACGTTTCATGGCGTGTTACCTGGTTCGTCGACAACGGGCCGGAATGGCCCCCGTTTTAAGAGACCGGCGATTCTAGAGAAAGCAGCGCCATAGGTCAATTTCCAACCAGCTTTTCCTTATGGATAAAAAACCGGGCGCCTTCGCGTGCTCGTCCACAGGCCTGTGCCCCGGATGACAGGGACACAGCCTTGCCGGACGCTTAAACATAGAAAAAAGAAGAGAAGGTATTTAAAGCTTTTTTGTAAATCTTATAGAACTTAGGCAGCTGTTTTCTGTGGATAGAACGCTACAGGCCTTGTTCTACGTAATGTACAGAGAAAAGAAACCCTGTCGGGAAGCGGTGCTCTGGCTGTGCTGTGCAGGCGCAAAAGCTGTGGATTAAAAGGCCTGTTATCCACAGCGCAGTTATCCACCGATTTCGACCCCCACTTGTGCAAAGTGCTCAGGCATGGTTATCCACAGGGCTTATTCACAGCGGTAAAGTGACGTTTTTGCCACTAACCTGCTGATTTATCGCCACCCTCGACACACCTGCATGTGGATAACTGCGCTGGTGGTCGGTACAATGGCCGCTTGTTTTTGCCTCACCGGCGTTCAACTCAGGGGATATCCGTGTCAGTGGAACTTTGGCAGCAGTGCGTGGACCTTCTGCGCGACGAACTGCCTGCCCAGCAATTCAACACCTGGATCCGTCCGCTACAGGTCGAAGCCGAAGGCGACGAGTTGCGCGTCTATGCGCCTAACCGGTTCGTACTCGATTGGGTCAATGAAAAGTACCTGGGTCGCTTGCTCGAACTGCTGGGCGAACACGGCAACGGCATCGCCCCTGCGCTTTCCTTATTAATAGGCAGCCGACGCAGTTCGGCACCCCGTGCTGCGCCCAACGCACCGCTCGCCGCCTCGGTCGCCGCTTCCCAGGCCCAGCAGGCTGCCCAGGTCGCCGCCGTGGCAGCCCCTGCAGCGCCAGCACCTGTGCCGGCAGCGCCCCAGGTCGAAGATGCACCTTCGCGCGACAGCTTCGACTCGATGGGCGAGAACACTGCCGTGGTGGCTCCACCCAGCAGCCGTACCGAACAACGTACTGTGCAGGTAGAGGGTGCGCTCAAACACACCAGCTACCTGAACCGCACCTTCACCTTCGAGAATTTCGTCGAGGGCAAGTCCAACCAGCTGGCCCGCGCGGCAGCCTGGCAGGTCGCCGACAACCCCAAGCATGGCTACAACCCGTTGTTCCTCTATGGCGGGGTGGGCCTGGGTAAGACGCACTTGATGCACGCTGTGGGTAACCACCTGCTCAAGAAGAATCCGAATGCCAAGGTGGTGTACCTGCACTCGGAGCGCTTCGTCGCCGACATGGTCAAGGCGTTGCAGCTCAATGCCATCAACGAGTTCAAGCGCTTCTACCGCTCGGTCGATGCGCTTCTGATCGACGACATTCAATTCTTTGCCCGCAAGGAGCGTTCGCAGGAGGAGTTTTTCCACACCTTCAACGCCCTGCTCGAAGGTGGCCAGCAGGTGATTCTCACCAGCGACCGCTACCCCAAGGAAATCGAAGGCCTCGAGGAGCGCCTCAAGTCCCGCTTTGGCTGGGGCCTGACCGTTGCCGTAGAGCCGCCGGAGCTCGAGACCCGCGTTGCGATCCTGATGAAGAAGGCCGACCAGGCCAAGGTCGACCTGCCACATGACGCTGCGTTCTTCATTGCCCAGCGCATCCGCTCCAACGTGCGGGAACTGGAAGGCGCGCTGAAGCGGGTCATTGCCCACTCGCACTTCATGGGCCGCGATATCACCATCGAGTTGATTCGCGAGTCGCTCAAGGATCTGCTGGCACTGCAGGACAAGCTGGTGAGTGTGGATAACATTCAGCGCACAGTGGCCGAGTACTACAAGATCAAGATTTCCGATCTGCTGTCCAAGCGGCGTTCGCGTTCGGTGGCCAGGCCGCGTCAGGTGGCCATGGCCCTGTCCAAGGAACTGACCAACCACAGCCTGCCGGAAATCGGCGACGTCTTCGGCGGCCGCGATCACACCACGGTGTTGCACGCGTGCCGCAAGATCAACGAACTCAAGGAATCCGACGCGGATATCCGCGAGGACTATAAGAACCTGCTGCGGACCCTGACGACGTGATGAACGTCAGCGCGGCTTTTTTTTAAGGCAAGGGACTAGACCATGCATTTCACCATTCAACGCGAAGCCCTGTTGAAACCCCTGCAACTGGTCGCAGGCGTCGTCGAGCGCCGCCAGACCTTGCCGGTATTGTCCAACGTGCTGCTGGTGGTCCAAGGCCAGCAACTGTCGCTTACAGGTACTGACCTGGAAGTGGAGCTGGTTGGCCGTGTGCAACTGGAACACCCTGCCGAGCCTGGCGAGATCACCGTACCTGCACGCAAGCTGATGGATATCTGCAAGAGCCTGCCGAGCGAAGCGGAGATCAGCATCAAGGTCGACGAGCAGAAGGTCATCATCAAGGCCGGCCGCAGCCGTTTCACCTTGTCGACCCTGCCAGCCAACGATTTCCCCACCGTCGAGGAAGGCCCGGGTTCGCTGACCTGCACCCTGGAGCAGAGCCGTCTGCGCCGCCTGATCGAGCGCACCAGCTTCGCAATGGCCGTCCAGGACGTGCGCTACTACCTGAACGGCATGCTGCTGGAAGTCTCCACCGGCACTCTGCGCGCGGTCGCCACCGATGGTCACCGTCTGGCCATGTGCTCGATGCAGGCCGATATCGGTCAGGCTGATCGCCACCAGGTGATCGTACCTCGCAAGGGTATCCTTGAGCTGGCGCGCCTGCTCACTGATCCGGAAGGCACCGTTGCCATCGTGCTGGGCCAGCAACACATTCGCGCCACTACTGGCGAATTCACCTTCACCTCCAAGCTGGTGGATGGCAAGTTCCCGGACTACGAGCGCGTATTGCCAAAGGGCGGCGACAAACTGGTACTGGGTGATCGCCAGGCACTTCGCGAAGCGTTCAGCCGTACCGCGATTCTGTCCAACGAAAAGTACCGCGGCATTCGTCTGCAACTGGCGGCTGGCCAACTGAAGATTCAGGCCAACAACCCTGAGCAGGAAGAAGCCGAAGAAGAGATCGGCGTCGACTACAACGGCGGTTCGCTGGAAATCGGTTTCAACGTGAGCTACCTGCTCGACGTGCTGGGCGTCATGACCACCGAACAGGTTCGTCTGATCCTGTCCGATTCCAACAGCAGCGCCCTGCTGCAAGAGGCGGACAATGACGATTCTGCGTACGTCGTCATGCCGATGCGCCTGTAATTTGTCCAGCACTCGCTAGATGTCCCTCAGTCGCGTTTCAGTCACCGCGGTGCGCAACCTGCACCCGGTGACCTTCTCCCCCTCCCCCCGCATCAACATCCTGTATGGCGCCAACGGCAGCGGCAAAACCAGCGTGCTGGAAGCCATCCATTTGCTCGGCCTGGCCCGTTCATTTCGCAGCACTCGCCTTACACCGGTCATCCAGTATGAAGAACTGGCGTGTACGGTATTCGGTCAGGTCGAACTGAATGAAGGTGGTTCCAGCAACCTGGGCATATCGCGGGAACGGCAAGGGGATTTCACCATTCGCATCGACGGGCAGAACGCTCGCAGTGCCGCCCAACTGGCAGAGATACTGCCGCTGCAACTGATCAACCCGGACAGTTTTCGCCTGCTCGAAGGTGCGCCCAAGATTCGCCGGCAATTCCTGGATTGGGGTGTGTTCCACGTGGAACCTCGCTTCATGTCCACCTGGCAGCGCCTGCAGAAGGCCCTGCGGCAGCGGAACTCATGGTTGCGGCATGGTACACTTGACGCTGTTTCGCAAGCAGCCTGGGACCGGGAGTTATGCCTGGCCAGTGCGGAAATCGACGAGTACCGCCGTAATTACATCAAAGCGCTGAAACCCGTCTTCGAACAAACCTTGAGCGAATTGCTGGAGCTCGAGGGGCTGACCCTGAGTTACTACCGAGGGTGGGACAAGGACAGAGACCTCAGTGAGGTCCTGGCTGGCTCGCTCCATCGGGATCAGCAGATGGGCCACACACAGGCAGGTCCGCAACGTGCGGATCTGCGGCTCAGGTTAGGCGCCAACAACGCGGCCGATATCCTGTCTCGCGGCCAGCAGAAACTGGTGGTGTGCGCACTGCGTATCGCCCAGGGGCATCTGGTCAGCCAGGCACGCCGCGGCCAATGTATTTATCTGGTGGATGACCTGCCGTCCGAATTGGACGAGCAGCACCGTCGTGCACTTTGCCGCTTGCTGGAAGACTTACGCTGCCAGGTGTTTATCACCTGTGTAGACCACGAATTATTGAGGGAAGGCTGGCAGACGGATACGCCAGTTGCCTTGTTCCACGTGGAACAAGGCCGTATCACCCAGACCCACGACCATCGGGAGTGAAGGCATGAGCGAAAATCAAACGTACGACTCCTCCAGCATTAAAGTGCTCAAAGGGTTGGATGCCGTACGCAAGCGTCCCGGTATGTACATTGGCGACACCGATGATGGTAGCGGCCTGCACCACATGGTGTTCGAGGTGGTCGATAACTCGATCGACGAAGCCCTCGCCGGCCACTGTGACGACATTACCGTAATCATCCACCCGGATGAGTCCATCACCGTTCGCGACAACGGCCGCGGCATCCCGGTCGATGTACACAAGGAAGAAGGGGTTTCCGCCGCAGAGGTCATCATGACCGTACTGCACGCCGGCGGTAAGTTCGACGACAACTCCTACAAGGTATCCGGCGGCCTGCACGGTGTGGGCGTCTCGGTGGTGAACGCGCTTTCCGAAGAGTTGATCCTCACCGTTCGCCGCAGCGGCAAGATCTGGGAGCAGACCTACGTTCACGGTGTACCGCAGGCTCCGATGAAGATTGTCGGCGACAGCGAAACCACCGGCACCCAGATCCACTTCAAGCCATCGTCCGAAACCTTCAAGAACATCCACTTCAGCTGGGACATCCTGGCCAAGCGGATTCGTGAACTGTCGTTCCTCAACTCTGGCGTAGGCATCCTGTTGAAGGACGAACGCTCGGGTAAGGAAGAGGAATTCAAGTACGAAGGTGGCCTGCGCGCATTCGTCGAATACCTGAACACCAACAAGACTCCGGTGAACGAAGTGTTCCACTTCAGCGTTCAGCGCGAGGATGGTGTGGGTGTGGAAATCGCCCTGCAGTGGAACGACAGCTTCAACGAGAACCTTTTGTGCTTCACCAACAACATTCCGCAGCGCGACGGCGGTACTCACCTGGTGGGTTTCCGTTCGGCGCTGACGCGTAACCTGAACAACTACATCGAGCAGGAAGGTCTGGCCAAGAAGAACAAGGTCGCGACCACCGGTGATGATGCCCGTGAAGGCCTGACCGCAATCATTTCGGTGAAGGTGCCTGATCCCAAGTTCAGCTCGCAGACCAAGGACAAGCTGGTTTCGTCCGAAGTCAAAACTGCGGTGGAACAGGAGATGGGCAAGTACTTCTCCGACTTCCTGCTGGAAAACCCGAACGAAGCCAAGGCTGTGGTCGGCAAGATGATCGACGCTGCGCGCGCCCGTGAAGCGGCCCGTAAAGCGCGTGAAATGACCCGTCGCAAGGGCGCGCTGGACATTGCCGGGCTGCCGGGCAAGCTTGCCGACTGCCAGGAAAAAGACCCTGCCCTCTCCGAACTGTACCTGGTGGAGGGTGACTCCGCAGGCGGCTCGGCCAAGCAAGGTCGCAACCGCAAGACCCAGGCTATCCTGCCGCTCAAGGGCAAGATCCTCAACGTCGAGAAAGCACGTTTCGACAAGATGATCTCGTCCCAGGAAGTGGGCACGCTGATCACCGCACTGGGCTGTGGCATCGGCCGCGAAGAGTACAACATCGAGAAGCTGCGCTATCACAACATCATCATCATGACCGATGCTGACGTCGACGGTTCGCACATCCGTACCCTGCTGCTGACCTTCTTCTTCCGTCAGTTGCCAGAGCTGGTCGAGCGCGGCTACATCTACATCGCGCAGCCGCCGCTGTACAAGGTCAAGAAGGGCAAGCAGGAGCAGTACATCAAGGACGACGAGGCCATGGAAGAGTACATGACCCAGTCGGCCCTCGAAGATGCCAGCCTGCACCTGGACGAGTCCGCGCCACCGGTTTCCGGTGTCGAGCTGGAGCGTCTGGTCAACGAATTCCGTACCGTGATGAAGACTCTCAAGCGTCTGTCGCGCCTGTACCCGCAAGAGCTCACCGAGCACTTCGTGTACCTGCCGGCCATCTCGGTGGAGCAGCTGTCCGACCACGCGCACATGCAGAACTGGCTCGCCAGGTTCGATGAGCGCCTGCGCAATACCGAGAAGTCGGGCTTGCTGTACAAGGCCAGCCTGCGTGAAGACCGCGAGCGCAACGTGTGGCTGCCAGAAGTGGAAATCACTTCCCACGGCCTTGCCAGCTACGTGACCTTCAACCGCGACTTCTTCGGCAGCAACGACTACCGCACCGTGACCGCGCTGGGCGCCCAGCTTGCCACCCTGCTGGGTGAAGGTGCCTACGTGCAGCGTGGCGAACGCAAGAAAGCCATCACCGAGTTCAAGGAAGCCCTGGACTGGCTGATGGCCGAAAGCACCAAGCGTCACACCATCCAGCGCTACAAAGGGCTGGGCGAGATGAACCCGGACCAGCTGTGGGAAACCACCATGGACCCGACTGTGCGCCGCATGCTCAAGGTGACCATCGAAGACGCGATCGCTGCCGATCAGATCTTCAACACCCTGATGGGCGACGCCGTGGAACCGCGCCGCGAGTTCATCGAAAGCAACGCCCTGGCGGTATCCAACCTGGACTTCTGACCGGTTTCAGTACCTCTGAAAGCGGGCAGTTATCCACAGTGACAACGCCCTCGAAAGGCCAACCCTCAGGGGTTGGCCTTTTTGTTTTCCTGCCTAGGTGCTGCTGCGCCCTAGGCGTG
This sequence comes from Pseudomonas sp. S12(2018), assembly GCF_024355235.1. Classification (NCBI taxonomy): domain Bacteria; kingdom Pseudomonadati; phylum Pseudomonadota; class Gammaproteobacteria; order Pseudomonadales; family Pseudomonadaceae; genus Pseudomonas; species Pseudomonas sp. S12(2018). The sequence goes on along the minus strand of NZ_QLAD01000009.1, from coordinate 116,399 downwards.
AGCACTCAAGAAGCATGTTCACATAGCCCACACCATGCCGTTCGAAGCGTTCCCCTCTGGCCCTGAAGCCGAACTTCTCATAGAAGCCTGTTGCCGTTTCTCTGGCTGAAAGGGTGATCGCTGTTGCGCCGATCCTTTGCGTCACGTCTATGGCACATGTCAGCAATGGACAATTTCAAAGGTCATCGTCGTCATATCCCTGTTTGCCTGGACGCCTACACACCCAGCTCGCGCAGGCGCCGATACAGGGTGCGCTCGCTCAGCCCCAAGTGGCGGGCAAGCTCGCTGCGCGATCCTTCGAAGCTGTCCAGCGCCTGGGCGATGTCGCGCAATCGGGTATTCGAGCGGCGTGGGGCACTGGCGGGCGAGTCGGCTCTCAGCTCCGTGGGCAGGTGCTCGGCGCGGATGATGCCGTCGTCGCTGAACAACCTCGCCCGCTCCAGAATGTTGCGCAGCTCGCGGATGTTGCCGGGGTAGCGGTACAGCCCCAGCAAGGTCATGGCCTCCTCGTCGACCCGCGGCGCAGCGGACCCGGCCAGGCGCTGCAGCAGGGTCTCGATCAGCAGGGGCAGGTCTTCGAAGCGCTCGCGCAGTGAAGGCAGGCGGATCGGGAAGCCGCTGATACGGTAGTAGAGGTCTTCGCGAAAGCTGCCGGCGGTGGCCATTTCCTTGAGGGGCTTGTGGGTGGCCGAGATCAGGCGGAAATCCGAATGCACCGTGCGCAGGCTGCCCACCGGGCGAAAGCTGCCCGACTCGATCAGACGCAGCAGCTTGACCTGCATCGCCAGCGGCACCTCACCGATCTCGTCGAGAAACAGGGTGCCGCCATGGGCGGCTTCGGCCAGGCCGATCTTGCGCTGGTTGGCACCGGTGAATGCGCCCTTCTCGTAGCCGAACAGCTCGCTCTCCAGCAACGTCTCGGTCAGCCCCGTGCAGTCCACCACCACCAACGGACCGCTGGCACGCGGGCTGCTGGCATGCAGGGCGCGGGCGAACAGCTCCTTGCCGGTGCCGGACTCCCCTTGCAGCAGCACCGGTATCTGCGCCGGCGCGGCCCGCTGGACACCGGCAAGGGCCTCCTGGAAGGCCGCCGAACGCCCTACCAGGCCGAACTGCTGCGGCTGTGCCGACGCCACGGCGATGCTGGTCAGGCGCTCCACGAACGCAATCACCTCGCCCTGCTCGTCCAGGATCGGGCGCAGTTCCACGTCCACATGCTCCGGCCCGCGCGGGGTGTGATGCACATGCAGCACCCGCTCGGGGGTGCGGCTATGCCTGGCCTTGCGCATCGGGCAGTGCTCGCCCGCCTGGTCGCACGGCACCGCGTAGTGGTGCGAGACGTGGTGGCACTTCTGGCCGATCGGCGCGGCGCCCACCACCCCGAATTGATGCAGGTACGCGGTGTTGGCGGCAAGAATGTTGTACTGCAGGTCGAGCACGATGCTCGGCTGAGGTTCGTGTTCGAGGTAGGACACCAGCGCCTGCAGGGCGGGGCTGGCGGGTGTGTCGGGGTTCATGGGCATGACGGCACCAGGGGCAAGGCAGGCCCGCAGCTTAACCGAACGCCACGCCCACTGCCAAAAACTGCCAGCCTCTGCCAACCAGCTGCCAGAACCGTGGCAGGCAGTTTCGGCCAGAGGGTCCAGACTCAGGTAAACCGGGCGTGCTGGCCGGGGGCAGGCGTGAATCTGCGCTGGCACATATCTTGATGACTGTTGGTCGAATGCCTGCACGGCTGGCCGGCAGGCATCAGCGGATTTCTCTGGAGAGCGGTAATGATCATCGGCGGTAACCTGTATGTAGAAGCGCTGTTCGACAGCGCGACCTCGACCATCAGCTACCTGGTCATGGACCAGGCCAGCGCGCACTGCGCCCTGATCGACAGCGTGCTGGACTATGACCCCAAGGCCGGGCGTACCGATACCGCCTCGGCCGACAAGCTGATCGCACGGGTACGCGAGCTGGGTGGTCAGGTGCAGTGGATACTCGAGACCCATGTGCACGCCGACCACCTCTCTGCTGCCGCCTATCTCAAGCAGGCGCTGGGAGGCCAGGTGGCCATCGGCAGCCGCATCACCCAGGTGCAGAAGGTGTTCGGCACGCTGTTCAATGCCGAACCCGGCTTTGCCCGTGATGGCAGCCAGTTCGATGTGCTGCTGGACGACAACGGCGAGCTCGCCCTTGGCACGCTCAAGCTGCGCGCCTTGCACACCCCGGGGCATACCCCGGCCTGCATGACCTACCTGGTACAGGCCGGTGACGAGTGCGTCGCGTTCGTCGGCGACACCTTGTTCATGCCGGATTACGGCACGGCCCGCTGCGACTTCCCCGGGGCCGATGCGCGCACCCTGTACCGCTCGATCCAGCGCATCCTGGCCCTGCCGGATGCCACCCGCCTGTTCATGTGCCACGACTACCTGCCCGGAGGCCGTGCGTTGCGCTACATGACCACGGTGGGCGAACAGCGCGCCAGCAACATTCACATTCGCGACGGCATCAGCGAGGACTGCTTCGTGGCCATGCGCGAAGCCCGTGATGCCACCCTCGACATGCCGCAACTGATCCTGCCCTCGGTGCAGGTGAACATGCGCAGCGGCCAGTTGCCCGAGCCGGAAGACAACGGTGTGCGCTACCTGAAGATCCCGCTCAACAAGCTCTGAACCTGCTGCACCAGAATTATTATTAAAGGACGTACTGCCATGCCTGCCCCCTCCTCTGCCGCTGCCCGCGAGGTCAGCCACCACAAGGTGCTGATCGTCGGCGCCGGTGCCGCCGGAATCGCCACCGCCTCCAGCCTGCTGGCGCGTGATGCCTCCCTGGATATCGCGATCATCGACCCCGCCGACGTTCACTACTATCAACCTGGCTGGACCATGGTCGGCGCGGGCGTGTTCCGTGCAGCGTCCACCGCCCGCACCCTGGCCTCGACCGTGCCGGCGGCGGTCAGGTGGATCAAGGCCGCCGTGCAACAGTTCGACCCGCAGGCGCAGACCGTCAGCCTGGATGACGGGCGCCTGGTGAGTTACGAACAGCTGGTGGTATGCCCCGGGCTGCGGTTGGCCTGGGACGCCATCGACGGGCTACTCGAGACCCTCGGCCAGAACGGCGTGACCTCCAATTACCGCTACGACCTGGCACCCTACACCTGGCAGCTGGTGCAGGGCCTGAAGGAAGGCCGCGCCGTGTTCACCCAGCCACCGATGCCGATCAAGTGCGCCGGTGCCCCACAAAAAGCCCTGTACCTGTCGTGCGACCACTGGCTGCGCAGCGGGCGCCTGGGGGCGATCCAGGCGCAGTTCTTCAACGCCGGCAACGTGCTGTTCGGTGTCGCCGACTATGTGCCGGCGCTGATGGAATACATCGACCGTTACGGTGTGGACCTCAACTATTCACACCGGCTGGTGGCGGTGGACGGGCCGGGCAAGCGCGCGACCTTTCTGCGCACCCTGCCCGACGGCAGCAGCGAAACCGTGGTGCAGGCATTCGACATGCTGCATGTGGTACCGCCGCAGGTTTCGCCGGATTTCATCCGCAACAGCCCGCTGGCCGATGCGGCCGGTTGGCTCGAGGTCGACCCGGCCACCCTGCGCCATCCGCGCTACGGCAACATCCATGGCCTGGGCGATGTGATCAACACCAGCAATGCCAAGACGGCCGCCGCTGCCCGCAAGCAGGCGCCGGTGGTGGCCAACAACGTGCTGGTGGCACTGGGGCGCCTGTCGCGTCTGGCCGAATACGACGGCTACGGGTCGTGCCCGCTGACGGTGGAACGCGGCAAGATCGTGCTGGCCGAGTTCACCTACGGCGGCAAGCTGGCACCGAGCTTTCCGCGCTGGTTGCTCGACGGGCGCAGGCCCACGCGTCTGGCCTGGCTGCTCAAGGCGCGGATACTGCCGCCGCTGTACTGGCGCTGCATGCTCAAGGGGCGCGAATGGCTGGCCAAGCCAGTAGCGCGACTGCATGAGGCGCGCCAGTGACAGAGCATGAACTGGTCGGCGCCGGTCTGGGCGCCCTCATTGGCATCATCCTGGCCCTGACGGGCGCCGGTGGCGGCATACTTGCGGTGCCGCTGCTGGTGTTCGGCCTGGGCCTGAGCATGGTCGAGGCGGCCCCGGTCGGCCTGCTGGCGGTGGGCCTGGCGGCAGGTGTGGGTGCGGTGCTGGGGCTGCGTCAGGGGCTGGTGCGCTACCGGGCCGCGCTGTTCGTCGCGCTGATCGGCATGTGCGCCACCCCCTTCGGCCTGCTGCTGGCGCATCGCCTGCCCAACGCGCCGCTGGCGCTGGGGTTCAGCGTGGTGCTGGTGTATGCCTGCGCACGCATGCTGCGCAAGGCCCGGCGCGAGCTGCGGGGCGAGCCGCCCTGCGCGGATCGTGCCCTGCAGCCCTGTGTGCTCAACCCGTTGCAGGGGCGCTTGCGCTGGACCCTGCCCTGCGCCCGCGCGTTGGCCTTCACCGGCTTGCTCAGCGGCCTGCTGTCCGGCCTGCTCGGGGTCGGTGGCGGGTTTGTGATCGTGCCTGCCCTGGGGCGCTACACCAACCTTGAGATGAAAAGCATCGTCGCCACGTCGCTGGCGGTGATCGCTCTGGTGTCGCTGGGCAGCGTGTTGAGCGCCAGCCTCAGCGGGGTAATGCACTGGGGTGTCGGCGTGCCGTTTGCCGGCGGTGCGGTGGCGGGCCTGGTGGTTGCGCGCCAGTTCGCCCACCGCCTGGCCGGGCCGCGTCTGCAACAGGGCTTTGCGCTGGTGGGGATAGCGGCTGCACTGTTGCTGGCGGTCAACACCCTGGCGCGCTGAACGCCGCTCACTCGGCGAGCAGTTCGCCCTGCTCGTCGGCGCACAGCGCCAGCAGGTAGTCCCACACTACCCGCAGGCGCACCGACTTGTGCAGTTCGCGCCGGGTGCTGATCCAGTAGCTGCGCTGGATGGTTTCGCTGGGCAGCACGCGCACCAGGTGCGGGTCGTGGCGGGCCATGTAGTTGGGCAGTACCGCGATGCCCAGCCCGGCACGCGCCGCATGCTGCTGGGCGATCACGCTGGTGCTGCGAAACACCACGTTCGGTGCGCGGCAGAAGCTGTTGAGAAACAGCAACTGCTGGCTGAACAGCAGGTCGTCCACGTAGCCGATCCAGCTGTGCCGGGCCAGGTCTTCGCGGCTGTTGAGCGGCGCAGCCCTGGCCAGGTACTCGGGGCTGGCATACAGCGCCAGGCGGTAATCGGTGAGTTTTCGCGTGATCAACAGGTCGGCATGCGGGCGTTCCAGGTGAATGCTGATCTCTGCCTCGCGGTTGATGATGCTGACAAAGCGCGGCACTGCAACCAGCTCCACCTCCAGCCCCGGGTAGCGTTCGAACAAACTGCCCATGCGCGGGGTGAAGAACATGATGCCGATGCCCTCGGTCACCCCCAGGCGAATCTTGCCCAGCGGCGTGATGGCCTGGGTGATCTCCTCCTGCGCCAGCAAGGCGACGTTCTCCATGGCTTCGGCGTGCTTGAGCAGGGCCTGCCCGGCCGGGGTCAGTTCATAGCCCTGGGCGTGCTGCACGAACAGTGCCGTGCCCAGGCTGCTCTCGATGCTCTCGATATGCCGGGCCACGGTGCTATGGGTGGTGTTGAGGCGCTTGGCGGCGGTCAGCAGGCGGCCGCTACGCTGCAACTCGAGAAAAAACCGCAGGTCATTCCAGTCGAACATGCTTTTCCTTGTGAATCAGAGGTTCACTTGCGTTGTTCTAAAACGCACAGCCGTTGCGTGAAATCTAACGTGTTCAACTCGAAAATAATCAATAACACTGGCCTGGACAAGAATAAAAATCAGGCGCGAGGTCTTCATGGCACCAGCCGATCATTCCTACGACTACGTGGTAGTCGGTGCCGGCCCTGCCGGCTGTCTACTGGCCAATCGGCTGTCTGCCGACCCTGGCTGCCGCGTGCTGCTGCTCGAAGCCGGCGGTCGCGACAACTACCCCTGGATCCACATTCCGGTGGGCTACCTCTATTGCATTGGCAACCCGCGTACCGACTGGTGCTTCAAGACCGAAGCGCAACCGGGGCTCGACGGTCGCAGCCTGGGCTACCCACGGGGCAAGGTGCTGGGCGGGTGTTCCTCGATCAACGGCATGATCTACATGCGCGGTCAGGCCCGCGACTACGATCACTGGGCCGAACAGGGCAATCCCGGGTGGGCCTGGAATGACGTGCTGCCACTGTTCAAGGCCAGCGAAAACCATTTTGGCGGCGCCAGCGAGCTGCACGGCAACGCTGGCGAATGGCGGGTCGAACGCCAGCGCTATTCGTGGGCGATCCTCGATGCGTTTCGCGAGGCGGCAGCCCAGAGCGGCATCGCCAGCATCGACGACTTCAACGGTGGGGATAACCAGGGCTGTGGATACTTTCAGGTCAACCAGCGCAGCGGCGTGCGCTGGAATGCGGCCAAGGCATTCCTGCGCCCCGTGCGCCACCGCCCCAACCTGACGGTGCTGACCGGCGTCGAGGTGGACAAGGTGCTGCTCGACAATGGTCGCGCTTCGGCCGTTCAGGCGCGCTGGCAGGGCAGCGAACAGCGTTACCAGGCCCGCCGCGAAATCATCCTGTGTGCCGGGGCGGTGGGCTCGCCGGGCATTCTTCAACGCTCCGGCATCGGCCCGCGGCCATTGCTGGAACGCCTAGGCATCCCGGTACTGCACGAATTGCCCGGCGTGGGCGGCAACCTGCAGGATCACCTGCAACTGCGCCTGATCTACAAGGTCAGCAACGTGCGCACCCTCAACCAGGTGGCCAACACCCACTGGGGCAAGCTGGGCATGGGCCTGCGCTATCTGTATGACCGCAGCGGCCCATTGGCCATGGCGCCGAGCCAGCTGGGGGCGTTCGTGCGCTCGCACCCCGAGCAGCCCACGCCCAACCTGCAGTACCACGTGCAGCCCCTGTCGCTGGACCGCTTCGGCGAGCCGCTGCATCGCTTTGCCGCATTTACCGCCTCGGTGTGCAACCTGCGCCCGCTCAGCCGCGGGCGTGTGGATATCCGCTCGGCCAACCCGGGCGATGCACCGGTCATCGACCCCAACTACCTCAGCGAGCCTGAAGACCTGCGCGTCGCCGCCCAGGCCATCCGCCTTACCCGACAGATCGTGCAGGCCCCTGCCCTCGCCGCTTTTGCACCGGTCGAATACCTGCCAGGCGCAGCACTCGATACCGAGGAGCAGTTGCAGCAGGCTGCCGGGCAGATCGGTACCACCATTTTCCACCCGGTAGGTACCTGCCGCATGGGCAACGGCCCGCTGGATGTGGTGGACGCACAGTTGCGCGTGCATGGCGTGGCGGGGTTGCGCATCGCCGATGCCTCGATCATGCCGCAGATCACCTCTGGCAATACCTGTTCACCCACCCTGATGATCGGCGAAAAGGCCGCGCAACTGATTCTTAAGGCCGCACCCGCAGCCAGCAACAGCAGTGGCAAGACCGCGTTAGCGACGCCCTGAGGGCGGCGTGCAGTGACGTCGGCAGCAGTCGGCCGGCGACGACAGTGGAACAACAACAAGAATCACTGTGCCCGCAAGGGCCGAGGACAGCACGATGTCGGACACTCTTCAACAGCAGGGCGCTGCAGCAGCGGGCAACAGCCGCCGCGAAGAACGCAAGATCATTTTCGCGTCATCCCTCGGGACGGTTTTCGAGTGGTATGACTTTTTTCTCTATGGGGCGCTGGCGGTCGTCATCAGCAAGCAGTTCTTTGCCGGGGTCAACGACACCACGGCGTTCATCTTCGCGCTGATGGCGTTCTCCGCCGGGTTCCTGGTAAGGCCCTTCGGCGCTCTGGTGTTCGGGCGCCTGGGCGACATGATCGGGCGCAAATACACCTTCCTGGTCACCATCGTGCTGATGGGCCTGTCGACCTTCGCGGTGGGCCTGCTGCCCAACTACGCCAGCATCGGCATTGCCGCGCCGATCATCCTGGTGGTGCTGCGCATGCTCCAGGGCCTGGCCCTGGGCGGCGAATACGGCGGCGCGGCCACCTATGTGGCCGAGCACGCGCCGCCCGGCAAGCGCGGCTTTCACACCGGGTTCATCCAGTCCACCGCTACCCTCGGCCTGCTGCTTTCGCTGCTGGTGGTGCTGGGCAGCCGTTACCTCACGGGCGACCAGTTCGAGGTATGGGGCTGGCGCCTGCCGTTTTTGCTGTCGATCGTGCTGCTGGGTATCTCCACCTGGATCCGCATGAGCATGCACGAGTCGCCGGCCTTCGTGAAAATGAAAGCCCAGGGCAAGACCAGCAAGTCGCCGATTCGTGAGTCGTTCGGCTCGTGGGCCAACCTCAAGATCGTGCTCACCGCACTGTTCAGCATCAACGCCGGCCAGGCGGTGACCTTCTACACCGCGCAGTTCTACGTGCTGTTCTTCATGACCCAGATGCTCAAGATGGACCCGGCCCAGGCCAATACCCTGCTGATCATCAGCGTGGTGATCGGCGCGCCGTTCTTCGTGTTCTTCGGCTGGCTGTCGGACCGGATCGGGCGCAAGCCGATCCTGATGCTCGGCCTGCTGCTGGCCACCGTGCTGTACTTCCCGCTGTTCAAGGGCCTGAGCCACTACGCCAACCCGCAGATCGACGCGGCCAGCCGCCAGGCGCCGATCGTGGTGATGGCCGACCCGCAGGGCTGCACCTTCCAGTTCGACCCGGTGGGCAAGGCACGTTTCGACAGCACCTGCGACAAGGTCAAGACCTTCCTGGTCAAGCAGGGCCTGCCGTACAGCTCGCAATCGGTGCCTGCCGGTACCGAGGTGGTGGTGACCATCGGCGAGCAGCGTATCGACGGCTTCGACGAAGCGGCCATGCGTGCGGCCATCGAAAAGGCTGGCTACCCGGCCAAGGCAGACCCGGCCAACGTGAACCAGCCGATGGTGGTGCTGCTGATCGTGGTGATGATCCTGATCGCGACCATGACCTATGGTCCGCTGGCGGCGGTGATGGTGGAGCTGTTCCCCACGCGCATCCGCTACACCTCGATGTCGCTGCCGTATCACATCGGCAATGGCTGGTTCGGCGGCTTCCTGCCGACGGTATCGTTCGCGCTGGTGGTGTATACCGGGGATATCTTCTACGGGCTGTGGTACCCGGTGCTGATTACCGGGGTGAGCCTGGTGGTGGGGATCTTCTGCCTGAAGGAGACCAACAAGGTGGACCTGGACAAGGTGTGAAAGGGCCTTAAGTAATCCACAAAAAAACCGGCCTAAAAGCCGGTTTTTTTATCGCGCGAAAAAACTTATGCACGATTTTCGCAAAACAGTCATACAGAGAAATAAGCAGTTAAATCATAAGGTTAGCGAATTTTTCTGAAAGAAATCCAAATACTGTACACACGTTATCCACAGAACGGTCAGGTCACCGGCTGGGCGTCGTCTGGGGCGTGCGCCGGCAGCGAACCGAGGTCGCGCTGGGTTTGCTCGTTCCATGCCGCCGCACGGTCGTTGAGCGCTGCGATGGCGCGTGGCCCGGTGCCTTCGGCATACATAGGCTCGCCGATCACCACCTCGATGGTGCCGGCGCGCTTGCCCCAGCCTTCCTTGGGCCAGTACTTGCCGGCGTTGTGCGCGATCGGCAGCACCGGCAGGTTGGCATTAACCGCCAGCGCGGTACCGCCACGGGAGAACTTGCCGATCTTGCCGAACGGCACGCGGGTACCCTCCGGGAAGATCAGCACCCACACACCGTCCTTGAGCAGCTTGTCGCCTTCGGTGGCCACCTGCTTGAGCGCAGCCTTGGGATTGTCGCGGTCGATGGCGATGGGCCGCAGCATGGCCATGGCCCAGCCGAAGAACGGCACGTACAGCAGTTCGCGCTTGAGCACCTGGCTCAAGGGCTGGAAATAGGCGGAGAGGAAAAACGTCTCCCAGGTGCTCTGGTGATTGGAGAGGATCACGCAGGGTTGCGCCGGAATGTTCTCGGCCCCGGTGACGTTCACCCGAATGTTCAGGAAAACACGCACCAGCACCAGCGCAAAACGGCACCAGTACACATTGATGAAGCGGTAACGGGCGCGGAACGAAAGGAACGGCGCGATAAAGAAGCTCAGGGTGCACCACAGCAACGAGCTGGTACCCAGCAGCAGGTAAAAAAGAAAAATTCTGATCGCCTGCAGGATCGACATAGCGGAATGTACCGTTGCGGGCTAACCCGCCTGTGTGTGGATAAGTGCACTGGCGATCGACGCCAGGTCATCGAAAATCAGCGTTGCCTCGGGCACGCCCTTGCTCAGGGTCTGCTCGCCTTTGCCGGTCATTACCAGAACCGGTTGTGCATCGACGGCGCGCGCGGCTTCCAGGTCACCCTTGCTGTCACCCACGAACCACACCCCGGCCAGGTCGACCGCGTAATGGTTGGCAATGGTGCGCAGCATGCCCGGCCTGGGCTTGCGGCAATCGCAGCCGTCGTCCGGGCCATGCGGGCAATAGACGATCAGGCCCACCTCGCCGCCCTGCGCCGCCACCAGCTCGCGCAGGCGCGCGTGCATGGCGTCGAGGGTGGCCAGGCTGTAATAGCCACGGGCGATGCCCGACTGGTTGGTGGCCACCGCCACCGTCCAGCCGGCCTTGCTCAGCTGCGCAATGGCCTCGATCGAACCCGGGATGGGAATCCATTCGTCCAGCGACTTGATGTAGGCGTCGGAGTCCTGGTTGATCACCCCGTCCCGATCGAGAATCAGCAGCTTCACGTCCTACCCCAGCAGCGAGATGTCGGCCACGCCCAGGAACAGACCGCGCAGGCGGCTGAGCAGGGCATAACGGTTGGCTCGCACGTTGGCGTCGTCGGCGTTGACCATCACCGCCTCGAAGAACGCATCCACCGGCTCGCGCAGCGCGGCCAGGCGCGCCAGCGACTCGCTGTACTGACGCGCAGCGGCCATCGGTTGTACCGCCTGATCGGCCTGTTGAATGGCCGAGTACAGCGAGAACTCGTTGGCGTTGTCGAAGTACTTGGGCTCTACCGAGGTAGCCACCGAACCTTCGGCCTTGCTCAGCAGGTTGGACACACGCTTGTTCACCGCAGCCAGGGCTGCGGCTTCCGGCAGCTTGCGGAACGCCTGCACGGCTTGCACGCGCTGGTCGAAGTCCAGTGCCGAGCCTGGCTTGAGCGCACGTACCGACAGGTAGGTGGCCACGTCGATGCCTTCATCTTCATAACGCGCACGCAGGCGGTCGAAGACGAATTCCAGCACCTGCTCGCTAAGGCCGGCAGCCTTGACCTTGGCACCGAACTGGGCGACGGCGACGTTCACAGCCTCGTTCAGGTCCAGGTCCAGCTGCTTCTCGATCAGGATACGCAGCACGCCCAGGGCGGCGCGGCGCAGGGCATAGGGGTCCTTGCTGCCGGTTGGCAGCATGCCGATGCCGAAGATGCCGACCAGGGTGTCGAGCTTGTCGGCGATGGCCACGGCCGCACCGGTCAGGGTCGAGGGCAGTTCGGCACCGGCACCGCGCGGCATGTACTGCTCGTTCAGGGCCAGGGCGACGTCTTCGGGCTCGCCGTCGTTGAGGGCGTAGTAGTAGCCGGCAACGCCCTGCATTTCAGGGAACTCGCCAACCATCTCGGTGGCCAGGTCGCACTTGGACAGCAGGCCGGCACGCGCTGCGCGCTGGGCGTCGCCGCCGATGCGCTGGGCAATGAACGCAGCCAGCTTGGCCACGCGCTCGGCCTTGTCGAACACGCTGCCCAGCTGTGCCTGGAACACCACGTTCTGCAGGCGCTCGTTGAAGCTTTCGAGCTTCTGCTTCTTGTCCTGCTTGAAGAAGAACTCGGCGTCGGTCAGGCGCGGGCGCACGACCTTCTCGTTGCCTTCGATGATCTGCTTCGGATCGCGGCTCTCGATGTTGGCCACGGTGATGAAGCGCGGCAGCAGCTTGCCGTCCACGTCCAGCAGGCAGAAGTACTTCTGGTTGTCCTGCATGGTGGTGATCAGGGCTTCCTGCGGCACCTCGAGGAAACGCTCCTCGAACGAGCACACCAGCGGCACCGGCCATTCGACCAGCGCGGTCACTTCGTCGAGCAGGGCCGGCGGCACGATCGCGGTGCCTTCCTGCAGGGTGGCCAGTTCGGCGGTGCGTTTGCTGATCAGCTCGCGGCGCTCGTTGGCGTCTGCCAGCACATAGGCGGCGCGCAGGTCGGCCAGGTAGTTGGCAGGCGAGGTGATGCGCACGGCTTCAGGGTGGTGGAAGCGGTGGCCACGCGAGTCGCGGCCGGCCTTCTGGGCGAGGATGGTGCAATCGATGACCTGGTCACCGAGCAGCATCACCAGCCACTGGGTCGGACGCACGAATTCTTCCTTGCGTGCACCCCAGCGCATGCGCTTGGGAATCGGCAGATCGTTGAGCGAGTCTTCGACGATGGTCGGCAGCAGGCTGGCGGTCGGCTTGCCGACGATGTTCTGGCTGTAGCGCAGCTTCGGCCCGCTCTGGTCGATTTCACTGAGGTCCACGCCGCACTTCTTGGCAAAACCCAGGGCGGCCTGGGTCGGGTTGCCGTCGGCGTCGAACGCGGCCTGGCGTGGCGGGCCGTCGAGGTTGACGCTGCGGTCCGGCTGCTGGGTGGCCAGGGCGGTGATCAGCACCGCCAGGCGACGTGGCGCGGCGTACACGGTCTTGCTCTCGAAGCTCAGGCCGGCCGCTTGCAGGCCCTTGTCGATGCCGGCCAGGAAGGCTTCGGCCAGGGTGTTCAGGGCCTTGGGTGGCAGCTCTTCGGTGCCCAGTTCTACCAGGAAATCTTGAGCACTCATTGTGCAGCCTCCAGCTTGGCCAATACTTCGTCACGCAGGTCCGGGGTCGCCATCGGGAAGCCCAGCTTGGCACGGGCCAGCAGGTAGGCCTGGGCCACGGCACGCGCCAGGGTGCGCACGCGCAGGATGTACTGCTGACGCGCGGTCACCGAGATGGCGCGGCGTGCATCCAGCAGGTTGAAGGTGTGCGAGGCCTTGAGCACCATTTCATAGCTTGGCAGCGGCAGCGGCTGGTCCAGTTCGATCAGGCGCTTGGCTTCGCTCTCGTAGAAGTCGAACAGTTCGAACAGCTTGTCGACGTTGGCGTGCTCGAAGTTGTAGGTGGACTGCTCCACCTCGTTCTGGTGGAACACGTCGCCGTAGGTCACCTTGCCGAACGGGCCGTCGGCCCATACCAGGTCGTAGACCGAGTCCACGCCCTGCAGGTACATGGCCAGGCGCTCCAGACCGTAGGTGATCTCGCCGGTGACCGGGTAGCACTCGATGCCGCCGGCCTGCTGGAAGTAGGTGAACTGGGTCACTTCCATACCGTTGAGCCAGACTTCCCAGCCCAGGCCCCAGGCGCCCAGGGTCGGCGACTCCCAGTTGTCTTCGACGAAGCGGATGTCGTGCACCAGCGGGTCCAGGCCCACGTGCTTGAGCGAGCCCAGGTACAGTTCCTGGAAGTTGTCCGGGTTCGGCTTCAGGACCACCTGGAACTGATAGTAGTGCTGCAGGCGGTTGGGGTTTTCGCCGTAGCGGCCGTCAGTCGGGCGACGACTGGGCTGCACATAAGCGGCGTTCCAGGTTTCCGGGCCGATGGCGCGCAGGAAGGTGGCGGTATGAAAAGTGCCGGCGCCTACTTCCATATCGTAGGGCTGAAGTACCACACAACCTTGCTCGGCCCAGTACTGCTGCAGGGCGAGGATCAGGTCTTGGAAGGTACGCACGGCTGGCGTAGGCTGGCTCACGAAATTCACCTTTTCCAGGGCTGCGAATATAAAGAGCGGGAGTATAACCCGATTCGCCCCCGCCTCTACCCTTGGAGCCTTATGCCACGCTGCTTTTGGTGTACCGATGATCCGTTGTACCAGGCCTACCACGACAGCGAGTGGGGCACGCCCCAGCGCGAGCCTGGCGCGCTGTTCGAAATGCTGCTGCTCGAAGGCTTTCAGGCCGGGTTGTCGTGGATCACGGTGCTGAAGAAGCGCGAGCGCTACCGTGAGGTGCTGTTCGGCTTCGACCCGCAGCGCCTGGCGCAGATGACCGATGCCGAGATCGAGGAGCGCATGCTCGACCCCGGCATCATCCGCAACCGCCTCAAGCTCAACGCCGCGCGGCGCAACGCCAGGGCCTGGCTGGCGCTGGACGAGCCGGCGCAGTGGCTCTGGTCGTTCGTCGGCGGGGTGCCGAAAATCAATCATTTCAGCCAGCGCAACGAGGTGCCGGCCGTGACCGACGAGGCCACGGCCATGAGCAAGGCCCTGAAGAAGGCCGGCTTCACCTTTGTCGGGCCGACCATCTGCTATGCCTTCATGCAGGCCACTGGCATGGTCATGGATCACACCACCGATTGCGATCGTTACGCCGCTCTGCGCCGCTGACGGTTACAATGCGCGGCTTGCAGAAGGAGGAACCTGCCTGTGGATAAGTTCAAGGGCGCCTTGATGGTCGGGGCGTTGCGATTGTTTGCCAAGTTGCCCTGGGGCGCGGTGCAGCGGGTTGGCGCGGCCATCGGCTGGATCATGTGGAAGGTGCCCAACAGCTCGCGCAACGTGGTGCGCATCAACCTGGCCAAGTGTTTCCCCGAGATGGACCCGGCCGAACGCGAGCGCCTTGTGGGCCGCACGCTGATGGATATCGGCAAGTCGTTCACCGAAAGCGCCTGTGCGTGGATCTGGCCAGCGCAGCGCTCCATCGACCTGGTGCGCGAGGTCGAGGGCCTGGAGGTGCTGCACGAGGCACTGGCATCGGGCAAGGGCGTGGTGGGCATCACCAGCCACCTGGGCAACTGGGAAGTGCTTAACCACTTCTATTGCAGCCAGTGCAAGCCGATCATCTTCTACCGCCCGCCCAAGCTCAAGGCGGTGGATGACCTGCTGCGCGAACAGCGCGTGCAACTGGGCAACCGCGTGGCGGCGTCGACCAAGGAAGGCATCCTCAGCATCATCAAGGAAGTGCGCAAGGGCGGCCAGGTGGGTATTCCGGCCGACCCGGAGCCGGCGGAATCGGCGGGGGTGTTCGTGCCGTTCTTTGCCACCAAGGCACTGACCAGCAAGTTCGTGCCGAACATGCTGGCCGGTGGCAAGGCGGTGGGGGTGTTCCTGCATGCGTTGCGCCTGCCGGACGGTTCGGGCTTCAAGGTGATCCTGGAAGCGGCGCCGGATGCGATGTACAGCACCGACGTGGAGACCTCGGCGGCGGCCATGAGCAAGGTGGTGGAGCGTTATGTGCGCGCGTATCCAAGCCAGTACATGTGGAGCATGAAGCGCTTCAAGAAGCGCCCGCCGGGCGAGACGCGCTGGTACTGAGCGCCCCTTCGCGGGTCAAGCCCGCTCCCACAGGGATATCAGTGATCTCAGGATCTGCTCTGTACCTTTGGGAGCGGGCTTGACCCGCGATGGGCTGCACAGCAGCCCTAAACAGCCTTGTCGAGCTTCCTGAGAAACACCGTCATCTCCTTCTCCGCCTGCTTGTCCCCATGCGCCTGCGCTGCAGCCAGCCCTTCGGTCCAGGCCTGGCGCGCGCCGGCCACGTCGCCCTGCACCTGATACGCCTTGCCCAGCAGCTTCCACGCCGCCGAGTACTTGGGGTCGAACTCCACGCAGCGGCGCAGGTGCAGCGCGGCCTCTGCGCCGTTGCCCTCATCCAGCCAGGCCTTGCCCAGGCCGAAGCGCAGCAGCGAGTTATCCACACCCTTGGCCAGCATCTTTTCCAGTGATTCGCGCATTCCGGTTTCTCCCTAGAAGAAGCTCAGGCCCACGTGGAACAGCTTCTCCACGTCGCGGATGTACTTTTTATCCACAACGAACAGGATCACGTGGTCGCCGGACTCGATCACCGTGTCGTCGTGGGCGATCAGCACCTGCTCGTCGCGGATGATCGCACCGATGGTGGTGCCCGGCGGCAGCGCGATGTCCTCGATGGCCTTGCCGATCACCTTGCTCGACTTCGAATCGCCGTGGGCAATGGCCTCGATGGCTTCGGCCGCGCCACGGCGCAGCGAGTGCACGCTGACGATGTCGCCGCGGCGTACGTGGGCCAGCAAGGTGCCGATGGTGGCCTGCTGCGGGCTGATGGCGATGTCGATCTCGCCGCCCTGCACCAGGTCGACATAGGCCGGGTTGTTGATGATGGTCATCACCTTCTTCGCGCCCAGGCGCTTGGCCAGCAGCGAGGACATGATGTTGGCTTCGTCATCGTTGGTCAGGGCCAGGAAGATGTCGGCGTCGGCGATGTTCTCTTCCAGCATCAGGTCGCGGTCCGAGGCGCTGCCCTGCAGCACCACCGTGCTGTCGAGGGTGTCGGACAGATAGCGGCAACGGGCCGCGTTCATCTCGATGATCTTGACCTGGTAGCGGCTCTCGATGGCCTCGGCCAGGCGTTCGCCGATCTGCCCGCCGCCGGCAATCACCACGCGCTTGTTGGTTTCGTCGATGCGGCGCAGCTCGCCCATCACTGCGCGGATGTGGTTCTTGGCGGCGATGAAGAACACCTCGTCGTCGGCCTCGATCACCGTGTCGCCCTGTGGCTTGATCGGCCGGTCGCGACGGAAGATCGCCGCCACGCGGGTGTCCACGTTGGGCATGTGCTCGCGGATCTGGCGCAGCTGCTGGCCCACCAGCGGGCCGCCGTAGTAGGCCTTGACCGCCACCAGCTGGACCTTGCCCTCGGCGAAGTCGATCACCTGCAGGGCGCCGGGGTGCTCGATCAGGCGCTTGATGTAGTGGGTGACCACCTGTTCGGGGCTGATCAGCACGTCGACCGGGATCGCCTCGTTGTTGAACAGGCCGCTGCGGGTCAGGTAGGCCGACTCGCGAACCCGGGCAATCTTGGTCGGGGTGTGGAACAGGGTGTAGGCCACCTGGCAGGCGACCATGTTGGTCTCGTCGCTGTTGGTCACCGCCACCAGCATGTCGGCATCATCCGCACCGGCCTGGCGCAGCACCGTCGGCAGCGAGGCGCGGCCCTGCACGGTGCGGATGTCGAGGCGATCGCCCAGATCGCGCAGGCGGTCGCCATCGGTGTCGACCACGGTGATGTCGTTGGCTTCGCTGGCCAGGTGCTCGGCCAGCGTGCCGCCGACCTGCCCCGCGCCCAGGATGATGATCTTCATCCGCTCTCCCTTGTGCTGGTTAGTGTCCGCGAACGGCGGCGATCTTGATCAGCTTGGCATAGTAGAAGCCATCGTGGCCGCCTTCCTGCGCCAGCAGCTGCCGGCCATGGGGCTGGCGGATGCCGGCCTCGGTGGCCAGGTCCAGCTCGCGCGCGCCCGGCGTGCGGGCCAGGAACGCCTCGATCACTTCGGTGTTCTCGGTCGGCAGGGTCGAGCAGGTGGCGTAGAGCAGGATGCCGCCCACTTCGAGGGTTGGCCACAGCGCGTCGAGCAGCTCGCCCTGCAGGCTGGCCAGGGCAGCGATGTCATCGGCCTGGCGGGTCAGCTTGATGTCCGGGTGGCGACGGATCACACCGGTGGCCGAGCAGGGAGCGTCCAGCAGGATGCGCTGGAAGGTCTTGCCGTCCCACCAGCTGGCGGTGTCGCGGGCATCGCAGGCGATCAACTGGGCCTCCAGGCCCAGGCGGTCGAGGTTTTCACGCACGCGGGTCAGGCGCTTGGCTTCCAGGTCGATGGCCACCACCGCCTCCAGCCCGGCATGCGCCTCGAGCAGGTGGCAGGTCTTGCCCCCGGGGGCGCAGCAGGCGTCGAGCACGCGCTGGCCGGGCGCCAGGTCGAGCAGGTCGGCGGCCAGCTGCGCGGCTTCGTCCTGCACGCTGATCCAGCCCTGTTCGAAGCCCGGCAAACCGCGCACGTCGCAGGCCTCGGCGAGCAGGATACCGTCACGGCTGTACGTGCACGGCGCGGCATCGATGCCGGCTTCGCGCAGCAGGCCCAGGTAGGCATCGCGGCTGTGGTGGCGGCGGTTGACCCGCAGGATCATCGGCGGGTGGGCATTGTTGGCGGCGCAGATGGCTTCCCACTGCTCGGGCCAGAACGCCTTGAGCGACTTCTGCAGCCAGCGCGGGTGCGCGGTGCGCACCACCGGGTCGCGTTCGAGTTCGGCAAGAATCTCGCTGCTCTCGCGCTGGGCGCGGCGCAGCACGGCATTGAGCAGGGCCTTGGCCCAGGGCTTTTTCAGCTTGTCGGCGCACCCGACCGTTTCGCCGATGGCGGCGTGGGCCGGCACGCGGGTGTACAGCAGCTGGTAGAGGCCCACCAGCAGCAACGCCTCGACATCCGCGTCGGCGGCCTTGAACGGCTTTTGCAGCAGGCGCTCGGCCAGTGCCGACAGGCGTGGCTGCCAGCGTGCGGTACCGAAGGCCAGGTCCTGGGTGAGGCCGCGATCGCGGGCCTCGACCTTGTCCAGCTGGGCGGGCAGCGAACTGTTGAGCGAGGCCTTGCCGCTGAGCACGGCGGCCAGGGCGCGGGCGGCGGCCAGACGCGGGTTCATTGGCCCAGCACCGTGCCGCTGGCGAATTTTTCGCGGCGGCTGTTGTA
Source organism: Pseudomonas sp. S12(2018) (assembly GCF_024355235.1). NCBI lineage: Bacteria > Pseudomonadati > Pseudomonadota > Gammaproteobacteria > Pseudomonadales > Pseudomonadaceae > Pseudomonas > Pseudomonas sp. S12(2018). The sequence continues at coordinate 97,942 of NZ_QLAD01000009.1, read as the reverse complement.
CAGGTCGCTGAAGTTCAGCGCCTTGCCGCCGGGCAGTTGCAGGCGGGTCAGGCACAGCGCCTGCTCGCCGCAGGCCACGATCAGGCCGTCCTTGCTGGCAGACAGGATCTCGCCCGGCGTGCCCTTGCCATCGGCCAGGCGCGCACCCAGCACCTTGAGGGCTTCGCCGCCCAGGGTGCTGTGGCAGATCGGCCACGGGTTGAAGGCGCGGATCAGGCGCTCCAGTTCCTCGGCGGGGCGCGACCAGTCCAGACGCGCCTCGTCCTTGTTCAGCTTGTGGGCATACGTGGCCAGCGCGTCGTCCTGCACTTCGCCGTGCAGGGTGCCCGCGCCCAGGCCGTCGATGGCCTGCAGCACCGCGGGCGGGCCCAGTTCGGCCAGGCGATCGTGCAGGCTGCCGCCGGTGTCGCTGGCGCTGATCGGGGTGCTGACCTTGAGCAGCATCGGCCCGGTGTCCAGGCCGGCCTCCATGCGCATGACCGTCACGCCGCTTTCGGCGTCGCCGGCCTGCACCGCGCGCTGGATCGGCGCGGCGCCGCGCCAGCGTGGCAGCAACGAGGCGTGGCTGTTGATGCAGCCCAGGCGCGGAATATCCAGCACCGCCTGGGGCAGGATCAGGCCGTAGGCCACCACCACCATCAGGTCGGGCTTGAGTGCGGCCAGCTCGGCCTGCGCCTCGGGGCTGCGCAGCGTCGGCGGTTGCAGCACCGGGATGGCGTTATCCACAGCCAGCTGCTTGACCGGGCTGGGCATCAGCTTCTGGCCACGGCCGGCCGGGCGGTCTGGCTGGGTGTAGACCGCGACGATTTCATGGGGGCCGGCCAGCAGGGCCTTGAGGTGTTCGGCGGCAAACTCGGGGGTGCCCGCGAAGACGATGCGCATGCAGTTCTCGCTTAAAAAGAAAAAGGCTTGCCGGAGCAAGCCTTCTGGAATGAGGGATCAAGCGTTCTGGCGGTGCTGCTTTTCCAGTTTCTTCTTGATGCGGTCGCGCTTGAGGTTCGACAGGTAGTCGACGAACAGCTTGCCGTTGAGGTGGTCGCATTCGTGCTGGATGCACACGGCCAGCAGGCCTTCGGCGATCAGTTCGAAGGGCTTGCCGTCGCGATCCAGGGCCTTGACCCTGACCTTCACCGGGCGGTCGACGTTCTCGTAGAAGCCGGGTACCGACAGGCAGCCTTCCTGATACTGGTCCATGTCGTCGGTGAGCATTTCCAGCTCGGGGTTGATGAAGACCCGCGGTTCGCTGCGGTCTTCGCTCAGGTCCATGACCACCACGCGCTTGTGCACGTTGATCTGGGTGGCGGCCAGGCCGATGCCAGGGGCTTCGTACATGGTTTCAAACATGTCATCGATCAACTGACGGATGCTGTCGTCCACTTCCGTCACCGGTTTGGCGATGGTGCGCAGGCGCGGGTCCGGGAATTCGAGGATGTTCAAGATGGCCATAAGCGTATGAGCTGCACTGTGCGATGGGTTGCAAACATGAATGCACATAATAAAGGTATTCGGCGCGTTCGGCACCCTTCTCAAGGTCGGCTAGGGTTTTGAAGGCGACTGGCGGCCCGCACCGGGCGGCGAGTTGTCAAACTATTATCAACAGAGTTATCCACAGGTTTTCACGCGTGGCTGACCCGCCTTCGATCAAGGATGATCCGATGCCCCTCCCGCCTGTTGCGGCGTGCTCGCCGGTTGAACTCGAGGCACGTCTGCGCCTGCACCGCCTTCCCGATATCGGGCCAAAGGGCTTTGGCCTGCTGCTGGAAGCCTTTGGCAGCGCGGCCGCCGCGCTTGATGCGCCCGCCACACAATGGCGGGCGCTGGGCCGCAGCCCGGCCAGCATAACGGCCCGCCACAGTGCCGAGGCTTACGCCGGCGCAGCGGCTGCAATGGCCTGGCTAGAGCGGCCCGGGCAGCATCTGCTGATGTGGGACGCCCCCACCTACCCTGGCTTGCTGGCCGAGCTTTGCGATGCCCCGCCCCTTCTGTTCATTGCCGGCGACCCGATGATTCTGGAGCAGCCGCAGGTGGCCATCGTCGGCAGCCGGCGTGCTTCACGCCCGGCCCTGGACACCGCGGCCGCGTTTTCCAGGCAACTGGCCCAGGCCGGTTTCGTGATTACCAGCGGCCTGGCACTGGGGGTCGACGGTGCCGCTCACCAGGCTGCAATGGATGCTGGCGGACGCACTATCGGCGTGCTCGGCACCGGCCTGCAAAAACTTTATCCACAGCGACATCATGCCCTCGCGCAGGCCATGGCCGAGCGCGGTAGCGCAGTGGTCTCGGAGTTCCCGCTGGATGCCGGACCGGTGGCGGCCAACTTCCCGCGGCGCAATCGCATCATCAGCGGGCTGTCGCTCGGCGTGCTGGTGGTGGAGGCCAGCCTGGCCAGCGGTTCGCTGATCACCGCGCGCCTGGCGGCCGAACAGGGGCGCGAGGTGTACGCGATTCCTGGCTCCATCTACTATCCGGGGGCCAGGGGCTGCCATCAATTGATACGTGATGGCGCGATGCTGGTGGAGAGCATAGAGCAGATTCTGGAAAGTTTGCGTGGCTGGCAGAACCTTCCGTCGGCCGCCCCCGAGCCGGTGGTGCACCCGCTGCTGGGGTTGCTGCTGGCGGCGCCGCACACCACCGAGGCGTTGGCGCTGGCCAGCGGTCAGGCCCTGCCCCAGGTGCTGGCCACGCTCACCGAACTGGAGCTGGACGGGCGTGTGTGCAGTGACGCGGGGCGTTGGTTTGCCCGGCCGGGCTAAGTACACTGCGTACCAGCCTTTGAACGCGGAGTGACAACGATGGTGAACAGTTGGCGTGTGCAACAAGCCGCGCGGGAAATTCGGGCGGGTGCGGTACTGGCCTATCCGACCGAGGCGGTCTGGGGCCTGGGCTGTGACCCGTGGAACGAGGAGGCGGTGGACCGCCTGCTGGCGCTCAAGTCCCGCTCGGTGAACAAGGGGCTGATCCTGATTGCGGACAACATCCGCCAGTTCGACTTCTTGTTCGAGGACTTCCCCGAGCTGTGGCTGGACCGCATGGCCAGCACCTGGCCGGGGCCCAATACCTGGCTGGTGCCGCACCAGGGCATGTTGCCGGAATGGATCACCGGCGTGCATGACACCGTGGCGCTGCGGGTCAGCGACCACCCGGTGGTGCGCGACCTGTGTTCGCTGGTGGGCCCGCTGGTGTCGACCTCGGCCAACCCGCAGGGCCGGCCGGCAGCGCGCTCGCGCCTGCGCGTGGAACAGTACTTCCACGGGCAGCTGGATGTGATCCTGGGCGGCAGCCTGGGCGGGCGGCGCAACCCGAGCGTGATTCGCGACCTGGCCACGGGGCAGGTCGTCAGAGCGGGTTGAAGGCCCTTCGGGCCTTTTTCGCGGGTCAAGCCCGCTCCCACAGGCGTTGTGGATAACCTTGTGGGAGCGGGCTTGACCCGCGATGGCGTCACTGCTGAATCAAGGCAACAACACCGTAGACCCCACCGTCCGCCGCGCCGACAGCTCTGCCTGAGCCTTGGCCGCCTCGGCCAGCGGATAGCGCTGCTGGATATCCACAGCCAGCTTGCCGCTGGCGATCATTTCGAACAGCTCGTCGGCCATCGCCTGGGTGTTCTCGGCATTGTTGGCATAGCTGGCCAGCGTCGGCCGGGTCACATACAGCGAGCCCTTCTGCGCCAGGATCCCCAGATTGACTCCGCTCACCGCGCCCGACGCATTGCCGAAGCTCACCATCAGCCCGCGCGGCGCCAGGCAGTCCAGCGAGGTCAGCCAGGTGTCCTGGCCCACGCCGTCGTACACCACCGGGCACTTCTTGCCGCCGGTCAGCTCCAGCACGCGCTGCGCCACGTCTTCACGGCTGTAGTCGATGGTTTCCCATGCACCCAGGGCCTTGGCCCGCGCCGCCTTCTCCGGCGAGCTCACGGTACCGATCAGCTTCACGCCCAGGGCCTTGGCCCACTGGCAGGCCAGCGAACCCACCCCACCGGCGGCGGCATGGAACAGCACCGTCTGGCCGGTCTGCAGCGCGTAGGTCTGGCGCAGCAGGTACTGCACGGTCAGGCCCTTGAGCATCACCGCGGCGGCCTGCTCGAAGCTGATGCTCTCGGGCAGCTTCACCAGGTTTGCTTCAGGCAGCGTGTGCACCTCGCTGTAGGCACCCAGCGGACCGCCAGCGTAGGCCACCCGATCGCCCACCTTGATCCGCGTCACGCCCTCGCCCACCGCCTCGACCACGCCGGCAGCTTCGGTGCCCAGGCCCGAGGGCAGTGCCGGCGGCGCGTACAGCCCGCTGCGGAAATAGGTGTCGATGAAGTTCAGACCAATGGCGTGGTTGCGCACGCGGACCTGTTGCGGGCCGGGCGCGGCGGGTTCGAAGTCCACCAGGGTCAATACCTCGGGGCCGCCATGCTGGCTGAACTGGATACGCTTGGCCATCTGCACTCTCCTGCTGGATCCGGGAAAACCCCTATCGGACGCCTTTGCTTGATCGCCGTCAACTGCGGGTGGCCTGCCGCCGGTGGTATGCTACGCGCCGAATTCAGCGCCGGCCCCCGCCTGGCCCGGCCCTAGCCCGTTTCCAAGGTGACCTGATGACTACCCGCACCGAGGCCGTGAAGGCCTACCTGCTCGACCTGCAAGACCGGATTTGCGCCGCCCTGGAAAGCGAAGACGGCGGCGCCCGCTTCGTCGAGGACGCCTGGGTACGCGAAGCCGGTGGCGGTGGGCGCACGCGGGTGATCGGCGAAGGCAACGTCATCGAAAAAGGCGGGGTCAACTTCTCGCACGTGTTCGGCAGCGGCCTGCCGCCGTCTGCCAGCGCGCACCGCCCCGAACTTGCTGGCCGTGGTTTCGAGGCACTGGGGGTGTCGCTGGTGATCCATCCGCACAACCCCCATGTGCCGACCTCCCACGCCAACGTGCGCTTCTTCATTGCCGAGAAGGAAGGCGAAGAGGCGGTATGGTGGTTCGGCGGCGGCTTCGACCTCACGCCCTACTACGCCCACGAAGAAGACTGCATCCACTGGCACCGCGTGGCCGAGCAGGCCTGCGCACCGTTCGGCGCCGATGTGTACCCGCGCTACAAGGCCTGGTGCGACCGCTACTTCCACCTCAAGCACCGGGGCGAGCCGCGGGGCATCGGCGGCTTGTTCTTCGACGACCTGAACGAGTGGGACTTCGACACCTGCTTCGCCTTCATCCGCGCCATTGGCGATGCCTACGTCGAGGCCTACCTGCCCATCGTGCAACGGCGCAAGGCGCAGCCGTACACCGCCCAGCAGCGTGAATTCCAGGAGTTCCGCCGCGGGCGCTACGTGGAATTCAACCTGGTGTACGACCGTGGCACCCTTTTCGGCCTGCAATCGGGCGGCCGTACCGAGTCGATCCTGATGTCGCTGCCGCCGCAGGTGCGCTGGGGCTATGACTGGAAGGCTGCGCCGGGCAGCGAAGAAGCACGCCTGACCGAGTACTTCCTGCAGGACCGCGACTGGCTGGGCCTGGACAAGGCCGCTCACTGAACCCATTGTGGATAACGTGCCCGATTCGCCGGGCGGACTCAGGAAACGCGTCATGGACCAGTACGTTGTATTCGGCAACCCGATCGGCCACAGCAAGTCGCCGCTGATTCACCGGCTGTTCGCCGACCAGACCGGCCAGCAGCTGGAGTACAACACCCTGCTGGCGCCGCTGGACGACTTCAGCATGTGCGCGCTGGGCTTCTTCAAGCAGGGCAGTGGCGCCAACGTCACCGTGCCCTTCAAGGAGGAAGCCTACCGCCTGGTGGGTGACGGCCTGACCGCACGCGCCTGGCGAGCCGGGGCGGTGAACACGCTGACCCGGCTGCCCGACGGCAGCCTGCAGGGCGACAACACCGACGGTGCCGGCCTGGTGCGCGACCTCACGGTGAATGCCGGGGTCGAGCTCAAGGGCAAGCGCATCCTGCTGCTGGGGGCCGGCGGCGCGGTGCGCGGGGTGCTCGAGCCGTTGCTGGCGCATGAGCCTGCGTCGCTGGTGATTGCCAACCGTACGGTAGAAAAGGCCGAGCAGCTGGCCCGCGAGTTCGATGACCTGGGGCCGGTGGCCGCCAGCGGCTTCAGCTGGCTGGAAGAGCCGGTGGACCTGATCATCAATGCCACCTCGGCGAGCCTGGCCGGCGAGATGCCGCCGATTGCCGCGAGCCTGATCGAACCGGGCGTGACCGTGTGCTACGACATGATGTATGCCAAGGAGCCCACGCCGTTCTGTCGCTGGGCCACCGAGCACGGGGCGGCCAAGGTGCTGGACGGGCTGGGAATGCTGGCTGAGCAGGCGGCGGAGGCGTTCTTCATCTGGCGCGGGGTGCGCCCGGACACCGGGCCGGTGCTCGATGAGCTGCGCCGGCAGCTGGCGCGGGGCTAGAACGCGCGCTGCCTTCGCCGGCAAGGCCGGCCCCTGTAGGCGCCGGCCTTGCCGGCGAAGGGCGCAACTCAATCCTCAAACTGGACCGGGCAATCAGCCGTCCCTTCCAGCTTCTGCAACTCCTCCACCACCTGCCCCCTCGCTCGCCGCAGCACCAGCTGACGGCCCTGCCGGCGCAGCCGCCGCGCCTCCTGGTGCAGCATCTCCACCCCCGAGTAATCGATGAAGTTGATCTGCCGCGCATCGATCACCACCACAGGTGCCTGGCACCGCTGCAGGCGCACCTGCAGATAATGGCTGGCGCCGAAGAAGATCGAGCCGAACACCCGCAGCACATCCGCCTCGCCTTCGCGCGACTGCTGTACCCGTGGCTGCGAAGTGCGCTTGAGGTAGAAGAACAGCGATGCCAGCACCCCGGCATAAATCGCCGTCTGCAGTTCCAGCAGCAAGGTAGCGACGCAGGTCAGCAGCATCACCAGAAACTCCGGCCGGCTGACCCGGTACAGCGCCCGAATCGCACGGTAATCCACCAGCCCCCAGCAGATCAGCAGGATGCTGCCGGCCATCGCCGGGATCGGGATGTGCGCGATCAGGCTGGCGCCCGCCACGGCGAACAGCGCCACCCACAGGGCCGAGAACACCCCCGCCAGCGGTGACTGCGCCCCGGCCTCATAGCTGAGCCCGGAACGGGTGAACGAGCCCGACGACAGGTAGCCGGAGAACCACGCACCGCCCAGGTTGGACAGGCCCTGGGCGCGGATCTCCTGGTTGGCGTCGATCAGCTGTTCGGAGCGGATCGACAGCGAGCGCGCAATCGACAGGCTGGTGACCAGCCCCAGCATGCCCACCGCCACGGCACTGGGCAGCAGGCGCAGGATCAGCTCCAGGTCCAGCAGCGGCAGCGGGCTCAGCGGTGGCAGCCGGCCAATGAACGCCGGCACCAGCGCCACATGGCCGAACAGTGCCGGCCACAGCCACACCAGCAGGCTGGCGCCGGCAAGGCTGATCAACAGCGCCGGCCAGCGCGGCCGTGCGAGCTTGATCGACAGCCCCAGCAGCAAGGTGCCCAGCCCCAGCAGCAGCGAGGGCCAGTCGATGTCGCCGGCATGCTGCAGCAGGCCTTGCAGGGTTCTGAGGGCGGTGGCCTGGCTGGCGAGGTCGAGCCCCAGCAGGTTCGGCACCTGGCCCAGCGCGATCACCACTGCAGCGCCGAGGGTGAAGCCGAGCACCACCGAGTGCGAGACGAAATTCACCAGCGCGCCGAAGCGCAGCATGCCCAGCAGCCACTGGAACACCCCGGCCAGGAAGGTCAGCAGCAGGATCAGGCGGATGTAGTCGTCGCTGCCGGGCACCGCCACGGGGCTGATGCTGGCGTAGAGCACGATGGAGATGGCGGCGGTGGGCCCGCAGATCAGGTGCCACGACGAGCCCCACAGGCACGCGATCAGCACCGGCACGATGGCCGCGTACAGCCCGTACTCGGCGGGCAGGCCGGCGATCAGCGCATAGGCGATCGACTGCGGCAGGGCCAGGATCGCCCCGCTGAGCCCCACCAGCAGGTCGCGCCGCACGCTGGCACGGGTTTGCCGAGGCAACCAGGCGAGAAAGGGAAACAGACGGTGGCGCTCTAGCCAGGCCATGAAGCTCTCTATGCAGTGCGGTGAAGGCTCAGGGTGCAGGCTATGGCGGCCCGGTGCAAGTCAGGGGGCCTCGATGAAATTCACCTGTTCGCCAACATGCAGGTTCAGGTCCAGCAGGTCGGCAATGCCCGCAGCGATGCCTGCCAGGCTGTCCGGGTGCTCGCTCAGTGGCGTGTTGACCAACGTCCAGCGCAGGCCGCCGGCCTGCAACAACTCCGCCAGCGGCGCCGCGCCGCCGCCAAACTGGCCCACCAGCACGATGCGACGCAGGGGCGTGCGGGCCATGCCCGCGAGCAGGGCCTGGGTCATCAGCCCCTGGCGCGAGAAGTCGCCGGGCGCCAGGCCGTCGAGCAGGCACACCACGGCCGAGCCGCCGGCGATGCTCTGTTCGGCCTGGTCTGCGCTGGCCAGGCCGCCGTTCTTGACGTGCAGGCCGGGGCGCGCCTGGGGCTGGTTGAGGTCGTCGAGGATCAGGGTCACCTCGTGCTGGCGCTGCAGCAGTTCGCTTACCAGCGCATCGCCCAGGGTGCACTGGCCGCCGAGCAGGATCAGTTTGAAGACAGGTGTTTCGGCGTTTTTCACGATAGCGCTCCGGGGGTATCCTGATGGCTTTTGGACCTGCGGGAGCACCTGGGGGTTCGGTCGAATTCAGGAGGCAGCGTGCAGCGGATAAAGGGGTATCACGCCCATGTGTATTACGACGCAGGTACGATGGAGCAGGCGCGGGCGCTGTGCGAGGAAGCGGCCACGCTGTTTGGCGTGAGCATGGGGCGCATGCATCAGAAACCGGTGGGGCCGCACCCGGACTGGAGCTGCCAGCTGGCATTCGGGCCGGAGATGGTGGGCGTGGTGCTGCCGTGGCTGGCGTTGTACCGCAAGGGGCTGGTGGTGTTTCTGCATCCGCTGACCGGCGATGAGCTGGCCGATCATCGGGACCATGCGATCTGGATGGGGGCCGTGCGGCCGCTGGATCTTTCGATGTTCGAAGGGGCCTGAAGCGGCGGTGAGGCTTTCGCCGGCAAGGCCGGCTCCTACAGGACTGCGGTGTCTGTAGGAACCGGCCTTGCCGGCGAATGAGGCGACGCGGTATCAGCCTTTGCGCGCGCCGCGCACACCTTCGGCCAGCGCCGAACACAGCGCCAGCACATCGCTTACCGCCTGCTCGCCCGTGCTGGCGTTGGCCACCTTGTCCACCAGCGCCGAACCCACGACCACACCATCGGCCAGCCGCGCAATGGCTGCCGCCTGTTCAGGCGTGCGAATGCCGAAGCCTACGCTGATCGGCAGGTCGGTGTGGCGGCGCAGGCGCTCGATGGCGCCGCTTACCTGATCGCTGGTCGCCGAGCCTGCGCCGGTCACGCCGGCTACCGACACGTAGTACACAAAGCCCGAACTGCGCTCCAGCACGCGTGGCAGGCGCGCGTCATCGGTGGTCGGGGTGGTCAGGCGGATGAAGTCGATGCCCGCGGCCTGGGCCGGGGTGGCCAGCTCGGCGTCGTGCTCCGGCGGCAGGTCGACGATGATCAGGCCGTCCACGCCCGCATCCCTGGCCTCGGCCACGAACTTCTCCACGCCGAAGCGGTGGATCGGGTTGTAGTAACCCATCAGCACGATCGGCGTGGTGGCATTGCCGGTGCGGAACTCGCGCACCATCTGCAGGGTTTTGGCCAGGGTCTGCCCGGCCTCCAGCGCACGCAGGGTGGCCAGCTGGATGGCCACGCCGTCGGCCATCGGGTCGGTGAACGGCATGCCCAGTTCGATCACGTCGGCACCCGCAGCCGGCAGGCCCTTGAGGATCGCCAGCGAAGCGTCGTAGCCCGGGTCACCGGCGGTCACGAAGGTCACCAGGGCAGCGCGACCCTCGCGCTTGAGGTCGGCAAAACGTTGTTCAAGACGGCTCATGCCTGCTTCTCCTGCGCGGCCATGTGGCTCATTACGGTTTGCATGTCCTTGTCGCCACGCCCCGAAAGGCACACCACCATCAGGTGGTCCCTGGGCAGGGTGGGCGCACGCTTGATGGCTTCGGCCAGCGCGTGGGAGGTTTCCAGCGCCGGGATGATGCCTTCAAGGCGGCAGGTGGCGTGGAACGCATCCAGCGCCTCGTCGTCGGTGATGCTCACGTACTCGACGCGCTTCACTTCGTGCAGGTAGGCGTGCTCCGGGCCGATGCCGGGGTAGTCCAGGCCGGCGGAAATCGAGTGGGCGTCGGTGATCTGGCCATCGGCGTCCTGCAGCAGGTAGGTGCGGTTGCCGTGCAGCACGCCGGGCACGCCGCCGTTGAGGCTCGCTGCGTGCTTGTCGGTGTCGACCCCGTGGCCGCCGGCCTCGACGCCGATGATCTGCACACTGGCGTCATCGAGGAAGTCATGGAACAGGCCCATGGCGTTGGAGCCACCACCCACGCAGGCGATCAGGCTGTCGGGCAGGCGTCCTTCCTTGGCCTGCAGCTGCTCGCGGGTTTCCTTGCCGATGATCGACTGGAAGTCGCGCACCATCGCCGGGTACGGGTGCGGGCCGGCCACGGTGCCGATCAGGTAGAAGGTGTCGTCGACGTTGGTCACCCAGTCGCGCAGCGCTTCGTTCATGGCGTCCTTGAGGGTGCCGGTGCCGGCGGTGACCGGCACGATCTCGGCGCCCAGCAGCTTCATGCGGAACACGTTGGCCTGCTGGCGCTCGATGTCGGTGGCGCCCATGTAGATCACGCAGGGCAGGCCGAAACGTGCGGCCACGGTGGCGGTGGCCACACCGTGCATGCCGGCGCCGGTTTCGGCGATCAGGCGCTTCTTGCCCATGCGCTTGGCCAGCAGCACCTGGCCGATGCAGTTGTTCACCTTGTGCGCGCCGGTGTGGTTGAGCTCTTCGCGCTTGAAGAAGATCTTCGCCCCGCCGCAGTGTTCGGTGAGGCGCTCGGCGAAGTACAGCGGGTTAGGACGGCCGATGTAGTCGCGCTGGAAGTACGCCAGTTGCTCGTTGAACTCGGGGTCGGCCTTGGCCGCTTCGTATTCACGGGCCAGGTCGAGCACCAGCGGCATCAGGGTTTCGGCCACGTAGCGGCCACCGAATGCGCCAAACAGGCCGTTGGCATCGGGGCCGCTGCGGAAGTTGGTCTGGGTCATGGGTCGCTCCAGGGCGTGGGTATGAGGTCGCAATGGGCCTACTCTACCCACGACACGCGCCGCTGAAAACCGATAAGATCGCCACAACCTGTCAGGAAAACTCACACGTCAATGGCCAGAGAACTGCCCCCGCTCAATGCCCTTCGGGCCTTTGAAGCCACCGCCCGGCTCAACAGCGTCAGCCAGGCTGCCGAGCAACTGCACGTGACCCACGGTGCGGTGAGCCGGCAGTTGAAGGTGCTCGAAGAGCACCTGGGCGTGAGCCTGTTCGTCAAGGAAGGGCGCGGCATTAAACTCACAGATGCCGGTGTGCGCCTGCGCGACGCCAGCAGCGACGCCTTCGAGCGCCTGCGCAGCGTGTGCGCCGAGCTGGGCCAGGACCGCGCCGACGCACCGTTCGTGCTGGGTTGTTCAGGCAGCCTGCTGGCGCGCTGGTTCATTCCGCGCCTTGGGCGCCTGCAGGCCGACCTGCCGGAGCTGCGTCTGCACCTGTCGGCGGGCGAAGGCGACCTGGACCCGCGCCGGCCGGGGCTGGATGCGCTGCTGGTATTCGCCGAGCCGCCGTGGCCGGCCGACATGCAGGTGCACGTGCTGGCACAGGAATGCATCGGGCCGGTGCTCAGCCCGCACTTTCCAGGGTTCGACCGCCTGCGTCAGGCGCCAGCCAGCGCCTTGCTGGGGGAAACCCTGCTACACACCACCTCACGGCCCCAGGCCTGGCCCGACTGGGCCCGCCAACAGCACATCGACCCGCAGGCAATGCGCTACGGGCAAGGTTTCGAGCATCTGTATTACTTGCTGGAGGCAGCTGTGGCCGGCCTGGGGGTGGCGATCGCCCCGCAGCCGCTGGTGGCCGATGACCTGCGTGCCGGCAGGCTGGCGGCACCGTGGGGCTTTGGTCCTACGCGGGCGTCATTGGCCCTGTGGGTGCCCCGGCGCGCCGCGGACGGGCGCGCCGAGCAGCTGGCGCACTGGTTGCGCGCCGAACTGGGGCGGCAGGCGCTTTAGTCGCCGCGCTTGCACAGCAGGTAGGCGGCCAGCAGGCCCAGTGCGCCCACGGCCACGCCGGCGGTGGTCCAGGGGTGTTGCTGGGCATAGTCACGGGTGGCGATGCCGGTTTCGCGGGTCTTGGTCTTGACCTCTTCATAGGCATCGGTGAGCAAGCTGCGCGAGTGACGCAGGGCATTTTCGGCATTGCCCTTGAGGCTCTTCAGGGTCTTGCGCGACTCGTCCGAAGCATCGTCTTTGAGGTTTTCCAGGGATTTGAGGAGACTTTCGATTTCCGCTTCCATGCTTTGCAACGAGGCTTTACGTAGCGAGCTATTGGCCATGGTGGCTCTCCTTCAGGGTTTGAGTGGCATGTGAAGAATGGGACTGCGCAGTGCCGCGAAAGTGCAGAGCAATCGAACTTTTGCCAGGTTTTTACCCACACAGGTAAACCTGCCTGGCGCTGCTAGGCTCAATGCACACCATTGATGGAGAGTAGTCATGTCTGATCACCACACGTACAAGAAGGTCGAACTGGTCGGCTCCTCGCCCAGCAGCATCGAGGACGCGATCAACAATGCCCTGGCCGAAGCGGCCAAGAGCATCAAGCACCTGGAGTGGTTCGAAGTGACCGAGACCCGGGGCCATATCAAGGATGGCAAGGCGGCGCATTTTCAGGTAACCATCAAGGTGGGCTTCCGTATCGCCAACAGCTGATGGCGGCCGGCTGGCCCTGAACCCTTTTTGATCTGAACAAGGAATGCGATCGATGAAGAAGCTGGTATTGGCGTTTGGCTTGATGACCCTGGCCGGGACTGCGCTGGCGGCGGGCAAGCCGTGTGAAGAATTGAAGAGCGAGATTGCCGCGAAGATCGACGCCAATGGCGTACCGCACTATTCGCTGGAGATCGTCGACAAGGGCGCTGCGACCGATGGCAAGGTGGTGGGGTCGTGTGAAGGCGGTACCAAGGACATCGTGTACAAGCGCGGCTGATCGGTGAGTCTTTCGCCAGCAAGGCTGGCTCCTACGTAGGAGCCAGCCTTGCTGGCGAAAGGGACTTCAGTTGCCCTTGATGACCTGAGACAGAATCTCGTAGGACCGGATCCGGTCCGCATGCTCGTACAGGTCGCTGGTAAAGATCAGCTCATCAGCACCGGTCTGCTCCAGCAGCACGTCCAGTTTGGCGCGGATCTTCTCTGGCCCGCCCACCATCGCCAGGCCCAGGAAACTTCCCACTGCCTCCCGCTCATGGGGCTGCCACAGGCCGTCCATGCTGTCGACGGGCGGGCGCTGCACCAGGCTCTGCCCACGCATCAACGCCAGAATTCGCTGATACACCGAGGTGGCCAGGTACTCGGCCTGCTCGTCGGTATCGGCCGCCACCAGCGGTACACCCAACATCACGTAGGGCTTGTCGAGCACCGTCGAGGGCTTGAAGTGGTTGCGGTACACGCGGATCGCTTCATGCATCATGCGCGGCGCAAAGTGCGAGGCAAACGCATACGGCAAGCCGCGCATCCCCGCCAGCTGTGCACTGAACAGGCTCGAGCCCAGCAGCCAGATCGGCACCTCGGTGCCATACCCCGGCACGGCAATCACTTTCTGGTCGGGCGTGCGCGGGCCCAGGTAGCGCACCAGTTCCTCTACATCGTCCGGGAAGTCGTCGGCGCTGCCCGAGCGCTCGCGGCGCAGGGCGCGGGCGGTCATCTGGTCGGAGCCCGGCGCACGTCCCAGGCCCAGGTCGATACGGCCCGGGTACAGGCTGGCCAGGGTGCCGAACTGCTCGGCAATCACCAGCGGCGCGTGGTTGGGCAGCATCACCCCGCCTGCACCCACGCGGATCGTCGAGGTACCACCGGCCAGGTACCCCAGCAGCACCGAGGTGGCGGAGCTGGCAATGCCGTCCATGTTGTGGTGCTCGGCCACCCAGAAGCGGTTGTAGCCGAATTTCTCCACGTGTTGCGCCAGGTCCAGCGAGTTGCGCAGCGACTGGGCCGGGCCGCTGTCCTGGCGTACCGGTACCAGGTCGAGGGTGGAGTATTTGATGTCCGCGAGTCGCGTCATGGCGTGTACGCCTCCTGAATGGTTAGGCCGACAGCATGCCGCGACCTTTCTGACTCTGTATGGGCAGATCACAGGTATTCAATGCCTGCCCCTGCAATCGGGCTGAACTTGCCCGTGGTGACGCCCTCTGAATTGAACGCCAGGCGCGATCCCCCGCGCTCTCAGGCACTCAGGAGGCTTTATGAGTTCGATAAAAAAGACAGCATCGGCAATTTGGCAAGGCGACCTGAAGACCGGCAAGGGCCAGCTCTCCACCGAGAGTGGCGCCTTGAAGGCCAACCCCTATGGCTTCAACACCAGGTTCGAAGGCCAGCCTGGTACCAACCCTGAAGAACTGATCGGCGCTGCCCATGCAGGCTGCTTCTCCATGGCCTTTTCGATGATCCTCGGCGAAGCCGGCCTGACCGCCGAGCGTATCGACACCATCGCCGAAGTGACCCTGGACAAGCAGCCCGATGGTTTTGCCATCACCGCCGTGCACCTGATCCTCAAGGCCAAGGTGCCCGGTGCCGACAAGGCGAAATTCGAGGAGCTGGCCAACAAGGCCAAGGCGGGATGTCCGGTATCCAAGGTGCTCAAGGCCCAGATCAGCCTGGACGCCACCCTGGTGGACTGACGCCGGCGCAGATCAGAACGACGCACGGCTTCTTGTGGTCAAATGGCTGTCGGCAGATGGTCTGCCGCCACAAGGAGCTGTTCTGATGACTCGTATTGCATTCGCTGTGCTGACCTCGTTGCTGGCCACCAGTGCGCTGGCCGCGCCCAAGGACTGCGCCGAGCTCAAGGCCGAGATCGAAGCCAAGATCCAGGCCAACAATGTCTCTTCCTACACCCTGGAAATCGTGACCAACGATGAAGTCCATGACCAGAACATGGTGGTGGGCAGCTGTGAGAACGGTACCAAGAAGATCATCTACCAGAAAAACGATCGCTAGCCGTCACGGGATGCAGAAGATGTCGTTCTGTTCTTCGGCGACCAGCTTGCGCTGCGCGTCGTACAGATAGGCACTGGGCTGCATGGCCGGGGCGCGGGCTTCGATGCGGTAGCGCTGGCCGGCCTGGAAGTCGTCGTAGCGAATCTTCAGGTAGCAGGTGCGTTCGGTGGGGTCGGTGCTGAAACCGCCTGAATACACCTCGAAATCAAAGCGCACCACCAGTTCATGTTTGCCCGGCGTGACCTGGAAGAAACGACCGTCGTTCAGGCGCTGACCATCCAGGCGGTCGGCCATGAGCACCTTGCCCGGCGTGACGGTATACAGGTCGATCCAGGCCTGCTTGCTGTTGACCGGTGGCAGGGGACTGGCACAGGCCCCCAAGGTACTGATGGCAAGCAGCATCATGGGCTGGCGCATGGCAATCTCCGCTGGCGGGCTACAAGCTACAAGCATAGCGCCATTAGTCTGTTCAGGTACGCTGGCATCCGGCAGGCAAACCGGTGCCGACCAGTTTGCGCTGCTCGTCGTAGAGCTTGGCCCAGGGCCTGAAGCCGATGCTGCCGGCCTGCAACTGATAGCGCTGGCCGGCATTGAAATCCTTGAATTTCACGTTCAGCTGGCAATCGCGCCACAGCGGTTCGTCCACCGGCCCGATGTTGCCGGGCGCTACCGCGAACTGATAGCGCACCGTCAACTCGTGACTGCCCGGCGTGACTTCGAAGTAGCGGGTGTCGGCCCAGCTGCGCTCGTCCACCTCCAGCGCGTGCAGGGTGTCGTCGGCAGCGGGCTGGAGGTCGACCCAGGCCTGGTTCGGGTCGGCGGCGGGCAGGCCGGCGCAGCCGGTCAGAGCCAGCACAGCGCTGGCGGCAAGCATCGTACGCATGGCAAAACTCCGGGCAGGCAGGATAGTCTTGGGCCGATGAGCACTTGAGCGAGACATCCCTGCACATGGTTCGAATTTTTTTCTGGTTGCGCTCAAGCCCCGGGGCACTCGACCGCGTTTTCCGCGGGTTGGTTCCCGTGCTGCTGCTCGGGCTGCTCAACGGTTGCACCAGCCTCGGCTACTACAGCCAGCTGGCCAGCGGGCAATGGCAGCTGCTGCGCGCGCGCGAGCCGGTGGCGGTGCTGGTGGCCGACCCGGCCACCCCCCCTGCCCTGCGCCAGCACCTGGCGAAAGCGCAGCAGGCACGCGCTTTTGCCAGCAGCCACCTTAAGCTGCCGGACAACCGCAGCTACCGGGTGTACGCCGATATCGGGCGCCCGTTCGTGGTGTGGAACGTGTTCGCCACCCCGGAGTTTTCGCTGGAACCGCATACCTACTGCTTTCCCATCGCCGGTTGCGTGGCCTATCGCGGCTACTACAGCCAGGGTGCGGCGCGCGGGGCGGCGGCGTTGCAGAAGGCGCAGGGGCAGGATGTGTATGTGGGCGGGGTGGAGGCCTATTCGACCCTGGGCTGGTTCGACGACCCGATTCTCAATTCGATGCTGGGCTGGGGCGACGAGCGCCTGGCCACGGTGATCTTCCACGAACTTGCGCACCAGCGCGTGTACGTGAAGGACGACACGGCGTTCAACGAGTCGTTTGCCACCTTTGTGGAGCAGGAAGGTTCGCGCCAGTGGCGCGCGGCCCGCGGGCTGGCGCCCTTGCCGCAGGGTGGAGCGCGCCAGCGTGACGAGTTCGTGGGGCTGGTGCTGGCCAGCCGCGAGCGGCTCAAGACATTGTATGCACAGCCGCTGGACGAGGCAGCGATGCGCGCGGGCAAGCAGGCCGAGTTCGAGCGCCTGCGCAGCGAGTACCGGGTGCTGCGCGATACAAGGTGGCAGGGCGACAAGCGCTATGACGCGTGGATCAACGCGCCGATGAACAACGCCAAGCTGCTGCCGTTCGGGCTGTATGATCAGTGGGTGCCTGCGTTTGCAGCGTTGTTCCGGGAGGTTGGCGGAGATTGGGCGGTGTTCTACCAGCGGGTCGAGGCCTGGGGGCGGTTGCCGTTCGAGCAGCGCCAGCAGGTCCTGGAAAGCTCCGCCGGCAAGGCCGGGTCGCACCCCCTGTAGGAGCCGGCATTGCCGGCGAAAAGGCCTTCAGGACCGCATGAAGGCCCGATGCAGCTCGCCCAGCGTGTCGAAATGATACGCCGGCTGCTCTGCGGTCAATTCCTCGCGGCTGCCAAACCCGTAGCCCACCGCCACTGCTTCCAGCCCGTTGCTGCGCGCGCCGATCAGGTCGTGCTTGCGATCGCCGATCATCAGCGTCTGCGCCGGGTCCAGGTTTTCTTCGGCCAGCAGGTGCGCAATCAGCTCCACCTTGTTGGTGCGCGTACCGTCCAGCTCGCTGCCGTAGATGACCTTGAAATGCCGGGCAAAATCGAAGTGCCGGGCAATCTCGCGGGCGAACTCCCAGGGCTTGGAGGTGGCGATGTACAGCGTGCGCCCCTGCGCCTGCAGCCCTTCGAGCAGCTCGCTCACGCCTTCGAACACGCGGTTCTCGTACAACCCGGTGACCTTGAAGCGCTCACGGTAGAAGTTCACCGCCTGCCATGCCTTGGCCTCGTCGAAGCCGTAGAACTGCATGAACGCCTGCAGCAAGGGCGGGCCGATGAAGTGTTCCAGGCGGGTCAGGTCCGGCTCGTCGATGTCCAGCTTGGCCAGGGCGTACTGGATGGAGCGCGTGATGCCTTCACGGGGGTCGGTGAGTGTACCGTCGAGGTCGAACAGAATGGTTTGCTGGTGCATGACAGTCTCGAAAAAAGGGGGCTGTGGATAACTCACTCGGGCTGGTCGAAGCCTTCGGCCAGGTGCAGGTCCTTGAGCTTCACGTAGTTGGCGGCGCTGTAGGGGAAGAACGCGCGTTCCTTGTCGGTCAGCGCCCGTGCCTGCTTCACCGGGCTGCCCACGTACAGGAAACCGCTCTCCAGCGTCTTGCCCGGCGGTACCAGGCTGCCGGCACCGATGATCACCTCGTCCTCGACCACCGCGCCGTCCATGATGGTGCTGCCCATGCCGACCAGAATGCGGTTGCCCAGGGTGCAGCCATGCAGCATGACCTTGTGGCCAATGGTCACGTCATCGCCGATCAGCAGCGGGTAGCCGTCGGGATTGAACGGCCCGGCATGGGTGATGTGCAGCACGCTGGCGTCCTGCACGCTGGTGCGCGCGCCGATGCGGATGCGGTGCATGTCGCCGCGGATCACCGTCAGAGGCCATACCGAGCTGTCCTCGCCGATCTCGACATCACCCAGCACCACTGCGCTGCGGTCGACGAAGGCGCGGGCGCCGAGACGCGGAATGTGTTGCTGGAAGCTGCGGATGGCCATGAATAGTGTCTCTCTGTAAGGCTGATAGCTGCGGTCAGCGTCGATTGTAATTAAGATGGAGCGGTGTTTCTTCTGCCAAGGTGTTTAACCGTGAGTGCGAACAACCCGCTTCTGCAGTCTTATGACCTGCCGCCCTTCTCGGCGATCCGTGCCGAGCATGTGCTGCCGGCGATCGAACAGATCCTGGCCGACAACCGCAGCGCCATCGCCTCGATCCTGAAAACCCAGGGCCAGAACCCCACCTGGGCCGGCCTGGTGCTGGCCATGGACGAACTCAACGACCGACTGGGTGCCGCCTGGAGCCCGGTCAGCCACCTCAACGCGGTATGCAACAGCGCCGAGCTGCGCGAGGCCTACGAGGCCTGCCTGCCGGCCCTGAGCGCCTACGCCACCGAAATGGGCCAGAACCGCGAGCTGTTCCAGGCCTACGAAGCGTTGATCGCCAGCCCCGAAGCTGCCGGCTTCGATGTGGCGCAGAAAACCATCCTCGAACACGCCCTGCGTGACTTCCGCCTGTCGGGTATCGACCTGCCGGCCGACCAGCAGAAGCGATATGCCGAGGTGCAGAGCAAGCTCTCGGAGCTGGGCAGCCGTTTCTCCAACCAGCTGCTCGACGCCACCCAGGCCTGGACCAAGCACGTCACCGACGAGGCCGCACTGGCCGGCCTCACCGAATCGGCCAAGGCGCAGATGGCGGCCGCCGCGCAGGCCAAGGGCCTGGATGGCTGGCTGATCAGCCTGGAATTCCCCAGCTACTACGCCGTGATGACTTACGCCCACGACCGTGCCCTGCGCGAAGAACTGTACGCGGCCTACTGCACCCGCGCCTCGGACCAGGGCCCCAACGCCGGCCAGTTCGACAACGGCCCGGTGATGCGCGAGATCCTCGACCTGCGTCAGGAGCTGGCCGAGCTGCTGGGTTATGCCAACTTCGCCGAGCTGAGCCTGGCCACCAAGATGGCCGAGTCCAGCGACCAGGTGCTGAGCTTCCTGCGTGACCTGGCCAAGCGCAGCAAACCCTTCGCCGCCCAGGACCTGGCCCAGCTCAAGGCCTACGCCGCCGAGCAGGGCTGCCCGGACCTGCAGAGCTGGGACAGCGGTTTCTATGGCGAGAAGCTGCGCGAACAGCGTTACAGCGTGTCGCAGGAAGCCCTGCGTGCCTACTTCCCGATCGACAAGGTGCTGTCGGGCCTGTTCACCATCGTGCAGCGCCTGTACGGCATCGAGATCGCCGAGGTGAAAGGCTTCGATACCTGGCACCCGGACGTGCGCCTGTTCGAGATCAAGGAAAACGGCCAGCACGTGGGGCGCTTCTTCTTCGACCTGTACGCCCGCGCCAACAAGCGCGGCGGTGCCTGGATGGACGGCGCCCGCGACCGTCGCCGCACGGCCGATGGCAGCCTGCAGAGCCCGGTGGCCAACCTGGTGTGCAACTTCACCCCGGCCGCCCCGGGTAAGCCGGCACTACTGACCCACGATGAAGTCACCACCCTGTTCCACGAGTTTGGCCACGGCCTGCATCACCTGCTGACCCGCATCGAGCATGCCGGGGTATCCGGCATCAATGGCGTGGCCTGGGACGCGGTCGAGCTGCCGAGCCAGTTCATGGAGAACTGGTGCTGGGAGCCCGAAGGCCTGGCGTTGATCTCCGGTCATTACGAAAGTGGCGCTGCCCTGCCGCAGGACCTGCTGGAGAAGATGCTGGCGGCGAAGAACTTCCAGTCGGGCCTGATGATGGTGCGCCAGCTGGAGTTCTCGCTGTTCGACTTCGAACTGCACGCCAGCCACGGCGATGGCCGCAGCGTGCTGGAGGTGCTCGAAGGGGTGCGCGACGAGGTTTCGGTGATGCGCCCGCCGGCGTACAACCGCTTCCCCAACAGCTTTGCGCACATCTTCGCCGGCGGCTACGCGGCCGGTTACTACAGCTACAAGTGGGCTGAAGTGCTGTCGGCCGATGCCTTCTCGCGCTTCGAGGAAGAGGGTGTGCTCAACGCCGAAACCGGTCGCGCCTTCCGCGAGGCGATTCTGGCCCGTGGCGGCTCGCAGGCGCCGATGCGCCTGTTCGTCGACTTCCGTGGCCGTGAGCCGTCGATCGATGCGCTGTTGCGCCACAGTGGCCTGAGCGAGGACCTGGCGGCATGAGCAAGACCAAGAAGCGCTTCATTGCCGGGGCCGTATGCCCGGCGTGCAGCGAGCCGGACAAGCTGATGATGTGGAGCGAAGACGGCGTGCCACACCGCGAGTGCGTGGCCTGCGGGTTCTCCGACACGCTCAACGAACAGGGCCTGTCGGTGCCCAAGGAACTGGGCACCCGCGTCAACCAGGCCGAGGCCAAGGCGCCCCAGCCTGCGGTGCAGACGGTGCAGTTCTTCCCCAATCCGAAGCTGAAGAAGCCCTAGCGGGCCGTGTGGCTGGTGCAGGGGCATACATAGTTAGCCCCTGGCGCACCGGCAACCCTTGAAAGTGACGGGACCTTCCCGTCACTCAAGGAGCTGCCCATGACCAGCAATCCCCTGCTCGCCCCCCTCGATCCGCCAGCCTACGCCGACATCCGCCTGGAACACCTGACGGCGGGCATCGACCAGATCATCCTCGACAACCACAACGCCCTGGCCCGCATCATCCTGGCCCAGCGTGGCCTGCCCACCTGGGACGACCTGGTGATGGCCATCGATGCACTGGATGCACGCCTCAACAACGCCGTTCGCCTGATCGTGCCCCTGTACACCCGCGGCGAGGCCTGGAAGGCGGCCGTGGACGAGTGCTGGCTCAAGACCCAGGCCTATCATCAGGCAAAGCTGCAGAACGCCACGTTGCTGGCGCTCTATCAGCGTCTGGCCGACAGCGCCCACGGTGCGCTGTTCAGTCACGAACGCAGGATGTCGCTGCAGCAGTCGATCAAGGCCTTTCGCCTGAGCGGCGCCGAGCTCGGTGAAACCGAGCGTGCCCGCCTGATGGCCCTGCAAACCAGCATCAGTGCCCAGCGCAACCTGTTCCTCGACAACCTGGCACACGCCACCGGCGCCTGGACCCTGCTGATCACCGATGCCCGGCGCCTGCAGGGGGTCGACGCGCTGGAGACCGCCGCCATGGCGCGCAAGGCCCAGGCCAAGGGCCTCGAGGGCTGGCTGGTGACCTTGGAAGAGGCCCCGTGCCTGGCGATCCTGCAGCAGGCCACAGACCGTAGCCTGCGTGAAACCGTGTATCGGGCCTACCATGGCCGCGCGTCGGAGCTGGACGCAGGCCCCGACAACGGCCCGGTGCTGCTGGAGTTGCGACGACTGCGCCATGAGCAGGCGCAACTGCTGGGGTTTGCCAGCTTTGCCGAACTCAGCCTGCAGACCAAGACGGCAGAATCGACGCAACAGGTCACGCGGTTTCTGCAGGACCTGAGCACCCACAGCGCCGCCTGGCGTAGCGCCGAAACCGCGCGGTTGCGGGCCTTCGACCAGCAGGCGCGCCTGGGTGGCCTGCAACCCTGGGACATCGCCTTTTACGCGCAGCGTGCGCATCGGCACCCGCTGGCGCTGTCTGGCGAGGAAATGCGTGGCTACTTTCCGCTGGAGCAGGTGGTGCTGGCCATGACGCAACTGGCCGATACCCTGTTCGGCGTGCAGATCACACCGTCCAGCACGTTGCAGGCCTGGCATGCGGATGTGCGGTGCTTCGAGGTAACCCAGGGCCATGCGTTGGTGGGGTACCTGTACATGGATGCGATCACCCGCCCGGGCAAGGAGGACTACGCCTGGAGCCTGCGAGTATGGAACCGCCACGTGGATGCCGAGGGTCGTTTTCACAAGGGCGCGGCGGCGCTGTTCTGCGCAGTCGAGCGTGGCGACGGGGTTGCCCCACCGTTGCTGACCCACCTGGACCTGCGCAAGCTGTACCACGAGTTCGGTCACTGCCTGCACCAGCTGCTGGTGGCCACCACCGATTACCGCCTGTCCGATATCGACAGCCTGGGGCCGGACGGGATCGAGTTCTTCAGTGAGCTGCTGGAGCGCTGGTGCTGGTCGGCCGAGTACCTGGCCGGTATCTCCCATCACTACCAGACAGGCAAGGCACTGCCGCAGTCCACGGTGCAGGCGTTTCTCGACCAGCAGAAACAGCAGCAAGGGCTCACGTTTGCCCGAGACCTGGCAATGGCGCGCCTGGACCTGCACCTGCATGGCGAGACCTACCCGGCTGCTGCGCAAGGCCTGCAGCAGCAGGTGGTGGAACAGTTCGACGCAGTGCTGCCCTGGCCGCTGGGCGATTTCGAGCTCCCGGCCCAGGCCTTCGATCACCTGGCCAGCGGCTACGAGGCGGGCTATTACAGCTACCTGTGGTCACGGGTCTACGCGATCGATGCCTTCGCCCGGTTCGAAGCCGAAGGCGTGCTCAACCCGGCCACCGGGCGTGCCCTGCTCGAGGCCATTGTTGCCCCGGGGGCCGGGCGCTCGATCACGGCAGGGTTCAAGGTGTTTCGCGGGCGTGACGTGAGCCCCCTGCCGTTTCTGCAGTGGCATGGCCTTAACCCGTAGCCACGTCGGGCGCCGAGCGGTGCTGGAGGTCCTGATGGCGATGCAGTACTGTATATAAAAACAGTACAGGGGCTCGACATGTTCACTCCAGCGCCAGTGCGTGGTCGCGGTACCGCGCACAACCCGCACAACCGCTTCGCCCCTGCCCGCTCTGTGGCCGAGGATGATGGCTGGTACCAGGAGGTGCCGCTGACCCAGGGTACCGAAGTCCGCATCGAGACGGCCAAAACCATCATCACCCGTAACACCTCGCCCGACCTGCCCTTCGACCGCTCGATCAACCCCTACCGAGGTTGCGAGCATGGTTGCATCTATTGCTATGCCCGCCCCAGCCACGCCTACTGGGACCTGTCGCCGGGGCTCGATTTCGAGACCAAGCTGATCGCCAAGACCAACGCGGCGGCGGTGCTGGAACAACAGCTGTCGAAGAAAGGCTACGTGTGCGCCCCGATCAACCTGGGGTCCAACACCGACCCGTACCAGCCCATCGAGCGCGAACAGCAGCTGACCCGGCGCCTGCTTGAAGTGCTGCTGCGCTACCGTCACCCGGTCACCATCGTGACCAAGGGCTCGCTGATCCTGCGCGACCTCGACCTGCTGGCCGAACTGGCACAGCAGCGCCTGGTGTCGGTGATGATCAGCCTGACCACCCTCGACGACGAGCTCAAGCGCACCCTGGAACCGCGTGCCGCCGCGCCCAAGGCGCGGTTGCGGGCGATTCGGGTGATGCGCGAGGCGGGTGTGCCGGTAGGTGTGCTGTGTTCGCCGATGATCCCGATGATCAACGACAGCGAACTGGAGCACCTGCTGGAGGCGGCCAAGCAGGCCGGCGCGCTGCACGCGGCCTACATGCTGCTGCGCCTGCCGCTGGAGGTGGCGCCGCTGTTCGAGCAATGGCTGCAGGATCATTACCCGCAACGTGCGACCCATGTGCTGAGCCTGATCCGTCAGAGCCGTGGCGGCGAGCTGTACGACAGCCGTTTTGGCGCACGCATGCGGGGCGAAGGCGTGTTTGCCGACTTGCTGGCGCAGCGTTTCGACAAGGCCATGCGCCGCCTGGGACTGAACCGGCGTGAAGGCCATGCGCTCGATTGCAGCGCGTTCTGCCCGCCCGGTGGGCAGTTGTCGCTGCTGTAATGCATTAATGGGTAGTTGCCATTAATGCTTTTTTGCTAGTATCTGAGGCCCGCCCTTTTGTTCTGGAACGCCCGTTCTAGAGCCTCCAAATTCAGTTTGAGTTAAGTTTTTCCGCGTAGCGTGAAACGCCAGGCAGCCGCACTGTGCTTTATTGAGCGTGAGCGACATCCAAGCTTCATTGCGTTGTCTGAATCTTGAACCGGTAAAATGGACTTACCTTCAAACCGTCAAAGAGGATCAACAATGAAAGACCAGGACCCCTCTCAAAACGGCCCGGCTGATCAAGCCGAAAGCGCCGATGCCGCACTGAAGCATATCGTCGACGGCTTTTTGCATTTTCATCATGAAGTCTTCCCGCAACAGGAAGAGCTCTTCAAGAAACTCGCCACTGCGCAGAAGCCGCGGGCGATGTTCATTACCTGCGCCGACTCGCGCATCGTGCCCGAACTGATTACCCACAGCTCCCCTGGCGACCTGTTCGTGACCCGCAATGTGGGTAACGTGGTGCCGCCCTACGGGCAGATGAACGGTGGTGTATCCACGGCCATCGAATACGCGGTGATGGCCCTGGGTGTGCAGCACATCATCGTGTGCGGGCATTCCGATTGCGGGGCCATGCGTGCCGTGCTCAACCCGCAGAGCCTGGAGAAGATGCCCACGGTCAAGGCCTGGTTGCGGCATGCCGAGGTGGCGCGCACGGTGGTCGAAGACAATTGCCATTGCCACAACGAACACGAAAGCATGCAGGTGCTGACCAAGGAAAACGTCATCGCCCAGTTGCAGCACCTGCGTACCCACCCTTCGGTCGCCTCGCGCCTGGCGGCCGGCCAGTTGTATATCCACGGCTGGATCTACGACATCGAAACCAGCGAAATCACCGCCTATGACGCGGTAAGCGACCGCTTCCTGCCCCTGCAGAGCGGCCAGCCGATTCCCTGCGCCACCCCGCGCGGGCGCTACTAGCCACACCTCATTCGCAACAGGGTGACTGAAGGCTGCACGTTCGCGTGCAGCCCAGGTAGTCGGCTGCCTTGAATTTCCATGAATGCCTTGCTGGCCTGCCGGCGGCTTGCGGCTGCCCGCGTGGCGGCGTTACTGCGGCGTGCGGGCCAGCGGAATGGCCCGGCGTGATCGATAGAGGGAGAATCAAGGTGAACATGACGCAATTGAAAGCGGCCCTGCCGCGTGAACTGCTGGCTTCGGTGGTGGTGTTTCTGGTGGCGCTGCCGCTGTGCATGGGCATTGCCATCGCTTCCGGCATGCCCCCGGCCAAGGGTCTGATCACCGGCATCGTCGGTGGCCTGGTGGTGGGGTTCATCGCCGGCTCGCCATTGCAGGTCAGCGGCCCGGCGGCGGGCCTGGCGGTGCTGGTGTTCGAGCTGGTACGCCAGCATGGCATGGCCATGCTCGGGCCGATCCTGCTGCTGGCGGGCCTGCTGCAACTGCTGGCCGGGCGTCTGCGCCTGGGCTGCTGGTTCCGGGTCACGGCGCCAGCGGTGGTGTACGGCATGCTCGCCGGTATCGGCGTGCTGATCGTACTGTCGCAGGTGCATGTGATGTTCGACGCCAGCCCGCAGCCTTCCGGGCTGGCCAACCTGACGGCGTTCCCACAGACCGTATTGCAGGCGCTGACCCCGGAAGGCCCCGGCAATGCCTGGCAGGCGGGTGCGTTGGGCCTGGGCACCATCGCGATCATGTGGGGCTGGGAGCGCCTGCGCCCGCAGCGTCTGCGCTTCGTGCCGGGGGCCTTGCTCGGGGTGGCGCTGATGACCCTGCTGAGCCTGTGGCTGGCGTTGCCGGTGAACCGCGTGGTGGTGCCGGACAACCTGGCCGAGGCCATCGATTGGCTGCGCCCCGCCGACCTGCTGCAACTGGCCGACCCGCACCTGCTGGTGGCGGCGCTCGCCCTGGCATTCATCGCCAGTGCCGAGACGCTGCTGTCGGCGGCGGCGGTGGACCGCATGCACAGTGGCCAGCGTTCGGACTTCGACCGTGAACTGTCGGCCCAGGGGGTGGGCAACATGCTCTGCGGCGTGCTGGGGGCGTTGCCGATGACCGGGGTGATCGTACGCAGTTCGGCCAACGTGCAGGCCGGTGCGCAGACGCGGCTGTCGGCTATTCTGCATGGGGCATGGCTGCTGGCGTTCGTGGTGGTGCTGAGCAGTGTGCTGCAGCAGATCCCGGTGGCGAGCCTGGCAGGTGTACTGGTGTACACCGGCTTCAAGCTGGTGGACTTCAAGGCGTTCCGCGGGTTGGGGCGCTATGGGCGCATGCCGATGTTCACCTACGCGGCGACCGCACTGGCGATCATCTTCACCGACCTGTTGACCGGCGTACTGCTGGGTTTCGCCCTGACTTTGCTCAAGCTTGCGCTGAAGGCGGCGCGGTTGAAGATCAGCGTCAACCACCTGGATACGCCGGGGCACCTGGAGCTTCGCTTGAGCGGTGCGGCGACGTTTCTCAAGGTCCCGGCACTCGCCCGGGCGCTGGATAACGTACCGGTATGTACCACGTTGCATGTACCGCTGGCCCAGCTCAGCTACATCGACCACGCGTGTCTCGAGCTGCTGGAGGACTGGGGCCGGGCGAATGCGGGCAATGGATCGGTGCTGGTGATCGAGCCGCGCGGGTTGAAGCGGCGCACCGAGGGGCGGGCGCGCATGGCGGCAGGGCTTGGCGCGTGAACGATTCGCCAGCAAGGCTGGCTCCTACACGGGGTGCAATCCTGTAGGAGCCAGCATTGCTGGCGAAGGCTGCGCCGCCGAGCCGATCAGGCCGACTGATCCAGCTCCAGCCCCACGCCCAGCTGGCGCGACAGGCACGGCCAGCGCTTCCACGCCGCGCCGGTGTCCGGGCTGCTCAGCTTGTCTCGGTAGGCCTCCACCGATTCGAGCGCGAAGCTTTCGTCGTTGAGCATTTCGTCCACCGAGTGGTGCACCACCTCATCCAGCTGGTTGGCGAATGCCTCGCCGATCAGCTGATGCGCGATCAGGTTGGCCACGGTGGTATCCAGTGGGATCAGTGGCTGCTTGAAATGCTTGATGTACAGGTCGTTCACTTCCTCCACCAGGCGGTGCGCCAGGTAGGCCTCATCCAGCAGGCAGCCCAGGCCGACCTGGCCTTGCATGATCGCCGGCGGCTGCAGGAAATAGGCTTCGGCAATTTTCAGTACCGGTTTGATCTGCGACTCGATGCCCGCCTCGCGCGCCACCGCATTGGCGGCCTCCAGCAATTCGGGTACCTGATCGATGTACGCGTCGACAAACCCCACAAGCGCCGCATGCGGGTCTTGCTCAGGCAGGTTGATCGAGGGATGCAGGTGGGGCAGTTGCACTTCAAGTTGCTTTTTCAACTGGCCGGTTTGGACCTCATGTTGACGGGCACGGGTGATCTGCTCGCGCAAAGCGGCGATGTTCATGACAACTCCAGGGACAAGGGAAACACACGGATGACATAAGGTAGCTCGGTTCGAAAAAGAGTTAAGACGGATTTGTCATAAACGATGTGCGTTTATGTCGCTGTAAGGCATATCAAATGGCCATCAACCCCCTCTCGGCGATTTTTTGCGCGGTCCGGGCGGCTGTCTATACTCCGCTTTGAAAGTGATTGGTTGATGAGGCCCGCCTGCTGTCCAGCAGGGGCTCGCCGTCGAAGTTCGCCGTCTTGACGCCGTACCCTTAGCCGTAGGCCCTGCCTCCGGGATAACAAGAATCATAAGGGGAACCCGCAATGATGCGACATCCACATGCCTGGATGGGCCTGCTGTTGTGGTCACTGTTCACGCCGGCACATGCCGCCTGGACCGTGAATATGGCGCCGGGGGCGACTGAAGTCAGCAACGCCGTGTTCGACCTGCACATGACCATCTTCTGGATCTGCGTGGTGATCGGCATCGTGGTGTTCGGCGCGATGTTCTGGTCGATGATGGTGCACCGTCGCTCCACCGGCCAGCAGCCGGCGCATTTTCATGAGCACACCTGGGTCGAGATCATGTGGACGGTGGTGCCGTTCCTGATCCTGGTGGCCATGGCCATCCCCGCCACCAAGACCCTGGTGGACATCTACGATGCCAGCGAGTCGGACGTGGATATCCAGGTCACCGGCTACCAGTGGAAGTGGCACTACAAGTACCTGGGCCAGGACGTGGAGTTCTTCAGCAACCTGGCCACCCCCGCCGATCAGATCCACAACAAGGCACCCAAGGACGAGCACTACCTGCTGGAGGTCGATCAGCCGCTGGTGATCCCGGTGGGTGCCAAGGTGCGCTTTCTGGTGACTGCCGCCGACGTCATCCATTCCTGGTGGGTGCCGGCGTTCGCGGTCAAGCGCGATGCCATCCCCGGTTTCGTCAACGAGGCCTGGACCCGTGTCGAGAAGCCGGGCATCTACCGCGGCCAGTGCACCGAACTGTGCGGCAAGGACCACGGCTTCATGCCGGTGGTGGTGGAGGTCAAGTCCAGGGCCGACTACGACACCTGGCTGGCCGAACGCAAGGCCGAGTCGGCCAAGCTCAAGGAGCTGACCAGCAAGGAGTGGACCCTGCAGGAGCTCAGCGAGCGCGGCGACAAGGTCTACCACACCACCTGCGTGGCCTGTCACCAGGCCGAAGGCCAGGGCCTGCCGCCGATGTTCCCGGCGCTCAAGGGTTCGAAGATCGCCACCGGCCCGATCAAGGATCACCTGAACATCGTCTTCCACGGCAAGGCCGGCACGGCCATGGCGGCGTTCGGCAAGCAGCTCTCGGAAGTGGATATCGCCGCCGTGATCACCTACGAGCGCAACGCCTGGGGCAACAACAAGGGCGACATGGTCACGCCGAAGGATGTGCTGGCGCTCAAGCAGGCCGACAGCCAATGAACCGGGGAGACAGGACATGAGTACAGTCATCGACGACCACGGTCATGCCGCCCATGACCACGCCCACGGCCCGGCCAAGGGCCTGATGCGCTGGGTGCTGACCACCAACCACAAGGACATCGGCACGATGTACCTGTGGTTCGCCTTCGCCATGTTCCTGCTCGGCGGCTCGTTCGCCATGGTGATCCGCGCCGAGCTGTTCCAGCCCGGCCTGCAGATCGTGGAGCCGGCATTCTTCAACCAGATGACCACCATGCACGGCCTGATCATGGTGTTCGGTGCGGTGATGCCGGCCTTCGTCGGCCTGGCCAACTGGATGATCCCGCTGATGATCGGCGCGCCGGACATGGCCCTGCCGCGCATGAACAACTTCAGCTTCTGGCTGCTGCCGGCAGCGTTCCTGCTGCTGGTATCGACCCTGTTCAGCCCCGGCGGCGGGCCGAATTTCGGCTGGACCTTCTATGCCCCGCTGTCGACCACCTACGCACCGGCCAGCGTGACCTTCTTCATCTTCGCCATCCACCTGATGGGCATCAGCTCGATCATGGGCGCGATCAACGTGATCGCCACCATCCTCAACCTGCGCGCCCCCGGCATGACCCTGATGAAGATGCCGCTGTTCGTCTGGACCTGGCTGATCACCGCGTTCCTGCTGATCGCGGTGATGCCGGTGCTGGCCGGTGTGGTGACCATGATGCTGATGGACATCCATTTCGGCACCAGCTTCTTCAGCGCCGCCGGTGGTGGCGACCCGGTACTGTTCCAGCACGTGTTCTGGTTCTTCGGTCACCCCGAGGTGTACATCATGATCCTGCCGGCGTTCGGCGCGGTCAGCTCGATCATCCCGGCGTTCTCGCGCAAGCCGCTGTTCGGCTACACCTCGATGGTCTACGCCACCGGGGCCATCGCTTTCCTGTCGTTCATCGTGTGGGCGCACCACATGTTCGTGGTCGGCATCCCGGTGGTGGGCGAGCTGTTCTTCATGTACGCCACCATGCTCATCGCGGTGCCCACCGGGGTGAAGGTGTTCAACTGGGTGAGCACCATGTGGGAAGGTTCGCTGACCTTCGAGACGCCGATGCTGTTCGCCATTGCCTTCGTCATCCTGTTCACCATCGGCGGTTTTTCGGGGTTGATGCTGGCCATCGCCCCGGCCGACTTCCAATACCACGACACCTACTTCGTGGTGGCGCACTTCCACTACGTGCTGGTGCCGGGGGCGATCTTCGGCATCTTCGCCTCCGCCTACTACTGGCTGCCCAAGTGGACCGGGCACATGTACGACGAAACCCTCGGCAAGCTGCACTTCTGGCTGTCGTTCATCGGCATGAACATGGCGTTCTTCCCGATGCACTTCGTTGGCCTGGCGGGCATGCCGCGCCGGGTGCCGGACTACAACCTGCAGTTCGCCGACTTCAATATGGTGTCGTCGATCGGCGCGTTCACCTTCGGCGTCACGCAGATCTTCTTCCTGTTCATCGTGATCAAGTGCATCCGTGGCGGCAAGCCGGCCCCGGCCAAGCCATGGGATGGCGCCGAAGGGCTGGAATGGTCGGTGCCCTCGCCCGCGCCCTACCACACCTTCCAGACCCCGCCGGAAGTGAAATGAGGGTGCTGCCATGAACGAGCGCACGTCGCTGCGGCGACTGGTGACGCGGCTGATGCTGCTGACCGTGGTGATGTTCGCCTTCGGCTTTGCCCTGGTGCCGATCTACGACGTGATGTGCAAGGCCTTCGGCATCAACGGCAAGACCGGCGGGCAGTACGCAGGCAGCCAGGTCAGCGACCCCACGCGCTCGGTGAAGGTGCAGTTCCTGTCGACCAATGCCAGCGACATGGTCTGGGACTTCTACTCCACCGCCGACCAGATCGACGTCAACCCGGGCGCGGTGAACCAGATGATCTTCGTGGCGCGCAACCCCACCGACAAGCCGATGACCGCCCAGGCTATCCCCAGCATCAGCCCGGCGGAGGCGGCCGCGTACTTTCACAAGACCGAATGCTTCTGCTTCAGCCAGCAGGTGCTGCAGCCGGGTGAGCGCATCGAGATGCCGGTGCGCTTCATCGTCGACCGCGACCTGCCCAAGGATGTGAAACACCTGACGCTTGCCTACACGCTGTTCGATATCACCGCTCGCCAGCCGCCGGTGGCCCACGTGGCCACCCAGACCGTACAGAGCGCCCGATAAGGAGAACGATCCATGGCTGCTCATCAGCACTACTACGTACCGGCGCAGAGCAAGTGGCCGATCATCGCCACCCTCGGGATGCTGATCACGGTGTTCGGCCTGGGCACCTGGTTCAACGACATGAAGGCCGGCCACGAGGACTCCCATGGCCCGCTGATCTTCTTCGTCGGCGCACTGTGCCTGGCCTACATGCTGTTCGGCTGGTTCGGCGCGGTGATCAAGGAAAGCCGCGCCGGGCTCTACAGCCCGCAGCTGGACCGCTCGTTCCGCTGGGGCATGTCGTGGTTCATCTTTTCGGAGGTGATGTTCTTCGTGGCCTTCTTCGGTGCGCTGTTCTACGTGCGCCACCTGGCAGGCCCGGCGCTGGGTGGGGAAGGTGCCAAGGGCGTGGCGCACATGCTGTGGCCGAACTTCCAGTTCGCCTGGCCGCTGCTGCATACCCCCGACCCCAAGCTGTTCCCGCCGCCCAGCGATGTGATCGACCCGTGGCACCTGCCGCTGATCAACACCATTCTGCTGGTCAGCTCCAGCGTGACCATCACCATCGCCCACCATGCCCTGCGCAAGGATCACCGCGGCGCGCTGAAATTCTGGCTGGCGCTGACCATCGTGCTGGGCGTGGCGTTTCTCATCCTGCAGGCCTACGAGTACCACGAGGCCTACACCGAACTGGGCCTGACCCTGCATTCGGGGATCTACGGTGCCACCTTCTTCATGCTCACCGGGTTCCACGGGGCCCACGTGACCATGGGCACGATCATCCTGTTCGTGATGCTGATGCGCATCCTGCGCGGGCATTTCAGCGCCGACAAGCACTTCGGCTTCGAGGCGGCCAGCTGGTACTGGCACTTCGTGGATGTGGTGTGGGTGGGGTTGTTCATCTTCGTGTATGTGCTGTAGCCGCGCCTAGAACGGCGCGTGGGACACCAGTTGGCCGCTGTAGAAACCCCAGGCGACCAGCGCCAGGGTGATGGCGGCCAGGCTGACACGGATTTTCAGGGCGGTGAGCAGGCGGGTCGAGTTGTCATCGTCCTTGACCAGAAAGAACAGGCCGCTGAACAGGCTGATCACGGTCGCCAGCAGCATCAGGACAATCGCGGCTTTGAGCATGGCGGTACTCCGGGGGATGCGATGACTACAACAAGTATAGCGACAGCCGTTGCGGGGCCCCGATGAGGCCGTTCCGCCCCGGCCGGGTGCCGACCCTGGTGGTGATGTTGCTGCTGCCGGGGCTGATTGCGCTGGGCTGCTGGCAGCTGGGGCGCGCCGCCGAAAAGCGCGAGTTGCTGGCCACCTATGCAGAGCGCCGGGTGGCAGCGCCCCTGGCCAGCGAGCAGCTGGCGCAGGCGAGCGACCCGGCCTATCGCCGGGTGCACCTGTATGGCCGTTTCGACCGCACCCACAGTGTGCTGCTCGACAACCGCCTGCGCGACGGCCAGGCCGGGGTCGAGCTGCTGCAACCCTTTCACGACCAGGCCAGCGGCCTGTGGCTGCTGGTCAATCGCGGCTGGCTGCCCTGGCCCGACCGGCGTGTGGCGGTGCAGTTCAGCACCCCCGAGACACCGCTTGCCCTGCAGGCCTGGGTCTATGTGGCGCCGGGCAGCACCTTCCAGTTGCACGCCGACCCGCAAGGGGGCCGCTGGCCGCACCTGCTCACGGCGGTGGATGCCGCGCAGCTGTGGCCGCAGCTGGGCCGCGAGGGCTTTGCCCATGAACTGCGCCTGGAACCGGGCCCGGCCAGCTACCGGCTGGACTGGCCGGTGGTAGCGATGGGCCCGGAGAAACACCTGGGCTACGCCGTGCAATGGTTTGCCCTGGCCGCGGCGCTGGTTGCGCTGTACCTCTATTTCGGCTGGCACAACGACAAGGAGAACCACCATGGGCGCCGTCATGCATCCATCCGGCACGTCTGAAGTGCCGCGCCGTCGTTGGCGCGGGCGGTTGCAGCTGATTCTGATCCTGCTGGTGGTGGTGGGGCCGATGATGCTCGCCACCGGCATGTACAAACTGCAGTTCTGGGTGCCGGAAAGCCGCAGCTACCACGGCGAACTGATCGGCAACGGCCAGGGCCGCGCCGAGCTGGGGGTCGCGACCGACGAGGCGCGTTGGCAACTGCTGGTCAGCACCCCTGGTGACTGTGACGCAGACTGCCAGCAACTGGTGTACCTGGCGCGCCAGGTACAGATCGGCCTTGGCCGCGACGCCGCCCGTGCCAGCCACGCGCTGGCCGCCGGGCAACCGTTGAGCGAGGCGTATCAGGCCAGGCTTGCGCGCGAGTACCCGCAACTGCAGCGCTATGCGCTGGGGCTGGCGCAGTACAGCAGGGCCGCCGGGAGCCTGAAGGGCGCGCAGCTGTGGATCGTCGACCCCCACGGCAACCTGGTGTTGCGCTACGACGCACGGGTCAAGGGCAAGGACCTGCTCAACGACCTGCGCCATCTGCTCAAGCTGTCCAACATCGGCTAGGAGGCACGCACCATGGCCAGACCCGGATACCGCCTCGCCGTGTTCGCCACCTTCCTCGCGCTGGTGGTGGTGCTGCTGGGGGCCTATACCCGCCTGACCCACGCCGGCCTGGGCTGCCCCGACTGGCCGGGCTGCTACGGCTTCATCAGCGTGCCCAAGACCGAGGCGCAACTGGCACATGCCGAACGCCACTACCCGGACACGCCGGTCGAGGCCCACAAGGGCCGCAACGAGATGGTGCACCGTTATTTTGCCGGCACCCTGGCGCTGGTGATCGCCATGCTGGCGGTGCAGGCGCTGCGTCGGCATGGGCACAACGGCCAGCCGTACCGCCTGCCGCTGCTGCTGTTGGCGGTGGTGTTCTTCCAGGCCGCGTTCGGCATGTGGACGGTCACCCTCAAGCTGTGGCCGCAGGTGGTCACGGCGCACCTGCTGGGCGGCTTTGCCACCCTGAGCCTGCTGTTTCTGCTGAGCCTGCGCCTGTCGCGCGCGTTCATGCCCCTGCCCGGCCTGCCGCTGCGGCTAAGGCGCCTGGCGGCACTGGCGTTGCTGCTGGTGATCGGGCAAGTCGCCCTGGGCGGCTGGGTGAGCGCCAACTATGCCGCGGTGGCCTGCGTCGACCTGCCGACCTGTCACGGCCAGTGGTGGCCCGAGGCGGATTTTGCCAACGGCTTTCACCTCACCCAGCACATCGGCCCCAACTACCTGGGCGGACAGCTCGACAGCGAAGCGCGCACCGCCATCCATATCACCCACCGCCTGGGGGCGCTGCTGGTCACGCTGGTGTTGCTGACCCTGGCCTGGCAGCTGCACGCTATCGGTCTGCGGCGCCTGGCCAGGCTGGTGCTGCTGGCGCTGGCGGTGCAGGTGGGGCTGGGCATCAGCAATGTGGCGTTCGGGCTGCCGCTGGCGGTGGCGGTGGCGCACAACGCCGGTGGCGCGGCGCTGCTGCTGACGCTGGTGCTGGTCAACTACCGCACGCGCCTGGCCACGCAGCCCAAGGCGCGCAGGGTCAGCCAGGGCTGGCGCCTGACGCCGCTGCGCCCGGTGGGCGTGGTGCATTATCTGGGAGAGAACCCATGGCAACGCTTCTGAACCCCGCGCGCCAGCAGGCGCTGTGGCGCGACTACCTGGAGCTGACCAAGCCCAAGGTGGTGGTGCTGATGCTCATCACCTCGCTGGTGGGGATGTTCCTGGCCACCCGCGCGGGCGTGCCGTGGACGGTACTTGTGTTCGGCAACCTGGGCATCGGCCTGTGTGCGGGTGCCGCGGCGGCGGTCAACCATGTGGTGGACCGGCGCATCGACGCACTGATGGCGCGCACCCACAAGCGGCCGCTGGCCGAGGGGCGCGTCGCACCGCTGGCGGCGCTGGCGTTCGCCTTGCTGCTGGCGGTGCTGGGCATGGTGCTGCTGCTGAGTTTCACCAACGCACTGACCGCCTGGCTGACCCTGGCCTCGCTGCTGGGCTATGCGGTGCTCTACACCGGCTTTCTCAAGCGGGCCACGCCGCAGAACATCGTGATCGGCGGGCTGGCCGGGGCGGCGCCGCCGCTGCTGGGCTGGGTGGCGGTGACCGGGCATGTGGGCGCCGAGCCCCTGTTGCTGGTGCTGATCATCTTCGCCTGGACCCCGCCGCACTTCTGGGCCCTGGCCATCCATCGCAAGGAGGAGTACGCCAAGGCCGATATCCCGATGCTGCCGGTGACCCACGGCGAGCACTACACCAAGCTGCACATTCTGCTGTACACCGCCGCCCTGCTGGCGGTGAGCCTGTTGCCTTACGTGATCCACATGAGCGGGCCGCTGTACTTGGCGTGCGCCGTGGTGCTGGGCGGGCGCTTCCTGCACTGGGCCTGGGTGTTGTACCGTGGCAGTCGGCCGCACGCGGCGATCAGGACCTTCAAGTACTCTATCGCGTACCTGTTCCTGCTGTTCATCGCGCTGCTTGTTGACCATTACCTACTGTTGAACCTATGACTCGAACCCAGAAAACCGTTTTCATCCTCGTTGCCCTGGTCGCACTGATTCTCGGGCTTACTATCAACAAGGTGCTGAGCAATCGCAGCCAGGGCGACCCCACGGCGCTGATCGATGCCGGGATCATCCTGCTGCCGCAGAGCCGCCAGGTGCCGGCGCTGCAGATGACCGACGAGAACGGCCAGCCGGTGGTGCTGGACCAGCTCAAGGGCAAGTGGTCGCTGCTGTTCTTCGGCTACACCTTCTGCCCGGACATCTGCCCGACCACGCTGGCGCAACTGCGGCAGGTCAAGAGCGAGCTGCCCAAGGAGGCGGTGGACCGTTTGCAGGTGGTGCTGGTGAGCGTCGACCCGAACCGGGATACACCGGCGCAGTTGAAGACGTACCTGGGCTACTTCGACAAGGATTTTCGCGGGGTGACGGGGTCGCTGGAGGATACGCAGAAGCTGGCCAATGCGGTGAGCATCCCGTTCATTCCGGCCGATACCAGCAAGCCGAACTACACGGTCGATCACAGTGGCAACCTGGCGCTGCTCGGGCCGGATGGTACCCAGCGCGGGTTCATTCGGGCGCCGTTCAACAACCAGAAGCTGGTGGCGCAGTTGCCGGGGCTGGTCAAGCGCGACTGAAAGCTTCGCGGGTCAAGCCCGCTCCCACAGGTACAACCCTGGTTTCAAGGGCGGTGGAGAACTTGTGGGAGCGGGCTTGACCCGCGATGGGCTGCGTAGCAGCCCTTGGCATTTCTGAATCAGAACGCTGGCTTGACCGCGCCCTTGTACTTCTCTTCGATGAACTTCTTCACTTCAGGCGTGTGCAGTGCTGCTACCAGCTTCTTCACCGCGTCCGAATCCTTGTTGTCCTCGCGGGTCACCAGGATGTTCACATAAGGCGAATCGCTGCCTTCGATGACCAGGGCGTCCTTTTCAGGGTTGAGCTTGGCTTCCAGCGCATAGTTGGTGTTGATCAGCGCCAGGTCGACCTGGGTCAGCACGCGCGGAATGGTGGCAGCTTCCAGCTCACGGAATTTCAGGCCCTTGTCGTTACCGGTGATGTCCTTCACGGTCGACAGGATGTTGGTGTTGTCCTTGAGCTTGATCACGCCAGCCTTGTCCAGCAGCAGCAAGGCACGGCCGCCGTTGGTGGCGTCGTTGGGGATGACCACGGTGGCGCCCGATGGCAGTTCGTCGAGCTTCTTGAGCTTGTTCGAATAGGCGCCCAGCGGCTCCAGGTGCACGCCGGCAACGCTGACCAGGTGAGTGCCCTTGGCCTTGTTGAACTCGTCCAGGTACGGCTGGTGCTGGAAGAAGTTGGCATCCAGGCGCTTCTCGGCCACCTGCACGTTGGGCTGGACGTAGTCGGTGAACACCTTCACCTTCAGGTCCACGCCTTCCTTGGCCAGCGCCGGTTTGACGAACTCGAGGATCTCGGCGTGCGGTACCGGGGTGGCGGCAACGGTCAGGGTCTCGGCCGCGTGGGCAGAGAAGGCCGCGACGGCGGCAACAGCAGCAAGCAGTCTTTTCATCTAATCGCTCCTTGTGAGGGCCGTTCCGGCCCCCGGCGCGTCGGCGTGGCCGACCCTTGGTTACTTACGGGAAAAATGCACAACCAGTTTGTCGCCGACACTCTGCAGAACTTGAACCAGCACCAGCAGCAGTACCACGGTGACTACCATCACGTCGGTCTGAAAGCGCTGGTAGCCGAAGCGGATGGCCAGGTCACCCAGCCCGCCGGCACCCACCACACCCGCCATCGCGGTGTACGACACCAGGGTGATGGCCGTCACGGTGATGGCTGCGAAGATGCCCGGCCGCGCTTCGGGCAGCAGGGCGTTCATGATGATCTGGCGCGTGGTGGCCCCCATCGACTGGGTGGCCTCGATGATGCCGCGGTCGACCTCGCGCAGGGCGGTTTCCACCAGTCGCGCGAAGAACGGCGTGGCACCGACCACCAGTGGCGGGATGGCCCCGGCCACGCCCAGCGAGGTGCCGGTGATGAGCACGGTGAACGGGATCATCACGATCAGCAGGATGATGAACGGCAGCGAACGCAGCACGTTGACCACCAGCGACAGCAGCGCATACACACGCTTTTCTTCGAACAGCTGGCGCGGGCCGCACAGAAACAGCAGCACGCCCAGTGGCAGGCCCAGCAGTACGGTGAACAGCAGCGAGCCGAACAGCATGATCATGGTATCGATCGTGGCCAGCCAGATTTCGGCCCAGTCGATATTGGCAAAGAAACTCAGGGCGTCCATCAGCGCAGTACCTCCATATGAACATCTGCCGCAATGAAGCGGGCAAATGCCGCCTCGATGTCGCCACCGGTGATGGCCAGGGTCAGCTGACCATAGGGGGTGTCCTTGATGCGGTCGATACGCCCGGCGAGGATGCTGTAGTCCACCCCGGTTTCACGGGCCACGGTGCCCAGCAGCGGCGCATAGGTGGCGTCGCCCTGGAAGGTCAGGCGCACGATGCGCCCCGGTACATGGGCAAAATCGTCGCGCTGTTCGCTTTCGTCGACCTGCTCGTCTTCCTGCACGAAACGCTTGGTGGTCGGGTGCTTGGGGTGCAGGAACACCTGCGCCACCGGGCCCTGTTCGACGATCTGCCCGGCGTCCATCACTGCCACCTGGTCGCACACCCGGCGGATCACGTCCATCTCGTGGGTGATGAGCACGATGGTCAGCTTCAGCTCGCGGTTGATCTCGGCCAGCAATTGCAGCACCGAGGCGGTGGTTTGCGGGTCCAGGGCGCTGGTGGCTTCGTCGCACAGCAGGATCTTGGGCTTGGTGGCCAGGGCGCGGGCGATGCCGACGCGCTGCTTCTGGCCGCCGGACAGCTGTGCCGGGTATTTCCTGGCATGCTCGCTCAGCCCTACCCGGGCCAGCAGCTCGCCGACGCGCTGGTCGATCTCGGCGCGCGACATGCGCCCGGCCAGGGTCAGCGGCAGCGCCACGTTGTCGGCCACGGTCTTGGAGGCCAGCAGGTTGAAGTGCTGGAAGATCATCCCGACCTGCTGGCGGAAGCGGCGCAGGTCGTTGGCGTTGAACGCCGTGACGTCTTCGCCGTCGACGATGATCTTGCCGCCGCTGGGAGCCTCGAGACGGTTGATCAGGCGCAGCAGGGTACTTTTGCCGGCACCGGAATGGCCGATCAGACCGAACACCTGGCCGTCTTCGACGCGCAGGCTGGTCGGATGCAGTGCGGGGATGTCCCTACCGGCGACGCGGTAGGTTTTATGGACTTGTTGAAACTCGATCACGTAGCGAACCTTGTGGGGCGCATGAAATAGGGTCAGCTGTTAGCCGGGGGCGCATTTTAGCCTGTTCGTATATAGGTTCTTAGCATTTATTTCGTGTTTGACCAACGCTTGAGGAATAACGCGATCAGTGGTTGCTCGCTGGTCATTCGAAAGGAACGCCCGGCACTCCAGTCAGTCACTACCTGAAGAGCCCCATCCAGGGGCCCCGCGTACGATGATGAGGAGTTGCAGACCCATGCCCACCAAGAAGAATGCGCCCCAGGAAAGTCAACTCGCCGGCGCCCAGACGCCCGACAAGGCCAACACCAACGCCAAGCTGCAGAGCCTGGAGCCGTTTCGCAGCGATGCCACCGGCCAGGCGCTGCGCACCAACCAGGGGGTCAAGGTTGCCGACAACCAGAACACCCTCAAAGCCGGTGACCGCGGCCCCTCGCTGCTTGAAGACTTCATCATGCGCGAGAAGATCACGCATTTCGACCATGAGCGCATTCCCGAGCGCATCGTGCATGCCCGCGGCACCGGCGCCCACGGCTACTTCCAGGCTTACGAGTCGCATGCCGCACTGACCAAGGCCGGCTTCTTGCAGGACCCGGACAAGATCACCCCGGTGTTCGTGCGCTTCTCCACCGTGCAGGGGCCGCGTGGCTCGGGCGACACGGTGCGCGACGTGCGCGGCTTTGCCGTCAAGTTCTTTACCGATGAGGGCAACTTCGACCTGGTTGGCAACAACATGCCGGTGTTCTTCATTCAGGACGCGATCAAGTTTCCCGACTTCGTGCATGCGGTCAAACCCGAACCGCACAACGAGATCCCCACCGGCGGCTCGGCCCACGACACCTTCTGGGACTTCGTCTCGCTGGTGCCCGAGTCGGCGCACATGGTGATCTGGGCGATGTCCGACCGCGCGATACCGAAAAGCCTGCGCACTATGCAGGGCTTTGGCGTGCACACCTTCCGCCTGATCAACGCCGAAGGCGTGGCCAGTTTCGTCAAGTTCCACTGGAAGCCCAAGCAGGGTGTGCATTCGCTGCTGTGGGACGAGGCGCAGAAGCTGGCGGGCAAGGACACTGACTATCACCGCCGCGACCTGTGGGAAGCGATCGAGACCGGCAACTACCCGGAATGGGAACTGGGCGTGCAGATCGTGCCCGAGGCCGACGAGCATAAGTTCGAGTTCGACCTGCTCGACCCGACCAAGATCATCCCCGAAGAGCTGGTACCGGTGACGCCGCTTGGCAAGATGGTGCTCAACCGCAACCCGGACAACTTCTTTGCCGAAATCGAGCAGGTGGCGTTCTGCCCCGGTCATATCGTGCCGGGCATCGACTTTTCCAACGACCCGCTGCTGCAGGGCCGGCTGTTCTCCTACACCGACACGCAGATCAGCCGCCTGGGTGGCCCGAACTTCCACGAGATCCCGATCAACCGGCCCGTGGCACCCAACCACAACGGCCAGCGCGATGCCCAGCACCGTACCACCGTGCACAAGGGCCGGGCGTCCTACGAGCCCAACTCCATCGATGGTGGCTGGCCGAAGGAAACCCCGCCGGCGGCGCAGGATGGCGGCTTCGAGACCTACCCCGAGCGCATCGAGGCGCACAAGGTGCGCCAGCGCAGCCCCTCGTTCGGCGATCACTTCTCCCAGGCGCGGCTGTTCTTCCAGAGCATGAGCCCGACCGAGCAGGAGCACATCATCAGTGCCTACAGCTTCGAGCTGGGCAAGGTGGAGCGCGAGCATATCCGTGCCCGCGAGGTGAACGAGATTCTCGCCAACATCGACCTCAAGCTGGCGGCGCGGGTAGCGCAGAACCTTGGCCTGCCGGCGCCCAAGACCGGCACCGTGGACGTCAAGCCACAGTCGCTCA
Source organism: Pseudomonas sp. S12(2018) (assembly GCF_024355235.1). Classification (NCBI taxonomy): domain Bacteria; kingdom Pseudomonadati; phylum Pseudomonadota; class Gammaproteobacteria; order Pseudomonadales; family Pseudomonadaceae; genus Pseudomonas; species Pseudomonas sp. S12(2018). The sequence goes on along the minus strand of NZ_QLAD01000009.1, from coordinate 57,219 downwards.
AGGCTTCGCCGGCGCTGAGCCAGATGAACCTGCTGGGCGAAGGCATCAAGGGGCGCAAGGTGGCGATTCTGGTGGCCGATGGCGTGGATGCCACGCTGGTGGACCCGCTGGTGAAGGCGTTGCAGGCCGAGAGCGCCCAGGGCGTGCTGCTGGGGCCGACCTCGGCGCCGGTGAAGACCGCTGCCGGCAAGACCCTGTCGGTGGATGCCTCGATGGAAGGCATGCCGTCGGTGGTGTTCGATGCGGTATGGATCGCCGGTGGCAAGGCCAGCCTGCAGGCCCTGAGCGGCGATGGCGTGGCGCTGCACTTCGTGCTGGAGGCCTACAAGCACCTCAAGCCGCTGGGCACCGACAGCGATGCCAAGGCCGTGCTCGACAAGCTGGGCCTCAAGGCGGATGAAGGCATGGTGGTGGGCAGCGATCAGAAGGCCTACAAGGCGTTGATCGCGGCGATTGCCAAGCACCGGGTGTGGTCGCGGGAAGCGGCCGCCAAGGCCATTCCGGCGTAGTCAAAAAGGCCGGCTCCTGCAGGAGCCGGCCTTGCCGGCAAAGAAGGCAACGCCGACATCACTCGGCGCGCCGCGGCGTAAGCACCACCTGCGCCGGCTGGTTGCGATGAATCTCGTGGGCCTGCTGCAAGGCGAAGCTCGCGTCGCGCTTGCTTACCCGCTTGGCCAGCAAGGTCTGTAGCCACGGCGCGTCATCACGGCGCGGCACCTGGAACACCACGTCACACTGGTAATTCACCACATCGGTGGCGATGTCATCCAGTTGTCGGCGCAGTTCTTCTATTTTCGTGATTTTCAACGCCACTACGGTGCTCGGCGCCGTGGGGTCGATGACTTTTGCCGGCGGCTTGGCTTCCGCCGCCTTGAGCGCGGCCTCGGCCTTGTCCAGCTCGGCCTTGCGCGCCTGGGTGATGGCGCCATTCACGCCGCCGGTCAGCGCCGGGGCCTTGGGCATCAGCGCACGGGCACGTGCCAGCGCGGTGGCTGCGGCATTCACATCGCCCTTCTGCAGCACGATCTGGCTGCGCTGCAGGTAGGCTTCGGCCAGCTGGCGCTGCATGGGTTCGAGGCGTGCATCGTCCGGCGACTGGGCCTGCAAGGTGGCCAGCTGGTCTTCGGCGGTGGCCAGCTCGCTGCTGGCGATGTTCTGCTCCAGCAGCTGCCAGGCATCGGGCTGCGCGGGCGGCGGCGGGTCGACCGGCGCGCTGGAACAGGCGGCCAGCAGCACGGAAAACGCGGCAAGGAGCAGATAACGGGAGGCGAACGGCTTCATTCCTGCGACTCTCTATTTGCGCAAAAAGCGAGCAAGTCTACACCCAGCGCGCTGGCGCGAAAATAACTCTTCAGGATGTAGCGGCGATTAAAATGTCGCAGGGCGCGACCCTGTCGGCCGCACCCTGCCCATGGGGCTGCGCGCTCAGCGCCGGGGCAGCGCCAGGCTCACCAAGAATAGCACTGCCGCACACACCACGATGGATGGGCCGGCCGGGGTGTCCTTGAACCACGACAGGGCCAGCCCACCACACACCGCCACTACGCCGATCAGGCTGGCGCCCAGGGCCATCTGTTCCGGCGAGCGCGCATGCCGCTGTGCGGCTGCGGCGGGGATGATCAGCAGCGAGGTGATCAGCAGCACGCCGACGATCTTCATCGCCACCGCGATCACCACCGCAATCAGCAGCATCAGCGCCAGGCGCAGCGCAGCCACCGGCAGGCCTTCGACCCGGGCCAGTTCCTCGTGCACGGTCACCGCCAGCAGCGGGCGCCACAGCGCCACGATCAGCAACAGGACCAGCGCACTGCCGCCCAGGATCCACGCCAGGTCGCCCGGGCTGATCGCCAGCAGGTCGCCGAACAGGTAGGCCATCAGGTCGATGCGCACATCGTGCATGAAGCTCAGCACCACCAGGCCCAGCGACAGCGTGCTCGGCGCGAGAATCCCCAGCAGGGTGTCGGAGGCCAGCGGCTGGCGCTGCTGCAGGGTCACCAGCAACAGCGCCAGCAACAGGCAGCCGACGGTCACCGCCAGCGTCGGGCTGACGTCCAGCACGAAGCCCAGGGCCACGCCCAGCAGCGCCGCGTGGGACAGCGTGTCGCCGAAATACGCCATGCGCCGCCACACCACGAACGAGCCCAGCGGGCCCGCCACCAGCGCCAGGGCCAGGCCTGCAAGCAGGGCATACAACAGAAAATCAGCCATGCTTGCAGTGGTCTCCGTGCACATGCCCGCCAGGGGCCGGGGTGACCACCGACCCGTGCAGGTCGTGGGCGTGGTCGTGATGATGGTGGTAGATCGCCAGGCTTGGCGCGTTGTTGCCGAACAGCTCGACGAAGGCCGGGTCGCCGCTGACCTGCTCCGGGTGGCCCGAGCAGCACACGTGGCGGTTGAGGCACACCACCTGATCGGTGGTGCTCATCACCAGGTGCAGGTCGTGGGAAACCATCAGCACGCCGCAGCCGTAGCGGTCGCGCAGGCGCGTGATCAGGCTGTAGAGCTCGGCCTGACCGGCCACGTCGACGCCCTGTACCGGCTCGTCGAGCACCAGCAGTTCTGGCTTGCGCAGCAGCGCGCGGGCCAGCAGCACCCGCTGCATCTCGCCGCCGGACACGGTCTGGATGGGGCTGTCGATGACGTGTTCGGCGCCCACTTCGTTGAGGGCCGCCAGTGCTGTCTTGCGGTCCACGCCCGGCACCAGGCGCAGAAAGCGCAGTACCGACAGCGGCAAGGTGGCGTCCACCTGGATCTTCTGCGGCATGTAGCCAATGCGCAGTCGCGGCTTGCGCCATACGCTGCCGGTATGCGGCGCCAGCAGGCCGAGCACGGCGCGTACCAGGGTGGTCTTGCCGGCGCCGTTGGGGCCGATCAGGGTCACGATCTGCCCGGGCTCCACGCACAGGTCGATGCTGTCGAGCACGGCCTGGCCGCCGAAGGTGACGCCCACCTGCTCGAGGCGGATCAACGCGTTGCTCATCAGGCGCTCCGGCAGGTGCCGCACAGACCGACTACTTCGACGGTCTGGGTCTCGACACTGAAACCCACATCATTGGCGCTGGCCACGATGGCGTCGCTGATGGAGGCTTGCTCCAGTTCGATTGCCACGTGGCATTGGCGGCAGATCAGGAACTGGCCCTGGTGGGCATGTTCGGGGTGGCTGCAGCCCATGAAGGCATTGAGCGACGCGATGCGGTGGACCAGGCTGTTTTCCAGCAGGAAATCCAGTGCGCGGTACACGGTGGGCGGTGCGGCGCGGCGGCCGTCCTGCTCGCTGAGCACGGCAAGGATGTCGTAGGCGCCCAGCGGCTTGTGGCTTTGCCATACCAGCTCCAGCACGCGGCGGCGCAGGGCGGTCAGGCGCAGGCCCTGACGCGCGCACAGCGCATCGGCCTCGGCCAGCGCGCTGTGCACGCAGTGGGAGTGGTCGTGGGGACGGTTGGCCAGCGGGGTATTGGGCATGGGCAGCGACGGTTCTGTTGAGAGACGTTATTATGTTACCCGTTCCTGCCCCGATGAGTGCCTATCGTGTCCCGATTTTTTGCCCTTTTTGTCGCTTTTGTCACAAGCAGCCTGTTGATGACCCCGGCGCAGGCCGAGGTTCAGGTGCTGACCAGCATCAAGCCGCTGCAGCTGATCGCCGCCGCGGTGCAGGACGGTGTCGGTACGCCGGATGTGCTGCTGCCACCGGGCGCTTCGCCGCACCATTACGCCTTGCGCCCTTCCGATGTGCGCAAGGTGGGCCAGGTGGACTTGCTGTACTGGATCGGCCCGGACATGGAGGGTTTTCTGCCCCGTGTGCTGGGTAGCCGCAGCAAGCCGACGGTGGCGGTGCAGAGCCTGCCGGGCCTGACCTTGCGCCATTTCGGCGAGGACAGCCATTCCCACGCGCAAGACGCCGACGAGCACGACCATGACCACCGCCCAGGCAGCCTGGATGCGCACCTGTGGTTGTCGTCGGTGAACGCGCGGGTGATTGCGGCGAAGATGGCGGCTGACCTGGGCGCGGCCGATCCGCAGAACCAGGCGCGCTACACCGCCAACGCCAAGGCATTCGGCGAGCGCCTGGATGCCTTGGATGCGCGGCTCAAGGCGCGGGTGAGCGCTGTTGCGGGCAAGCCGTACTTTGTCTTCCATGAAGCCTTCGATTACTTCGAGACGGCCTACGGGCTCAAGCACACCGGCGTGTTCAGTGTGGCGGCGGAGGTGCAGCCGGGCGCGCAGCACGTGGCCGCGATGCGCAAGCGCCTGCAGGAAGTGGGCAAGACCTGTGTATTCAGCGAGCCGCCGCTGCGCCCGCGGCTGGCCGAGACGCTGACAGCGGGGTTGCCGGTGACGCTGGCCGAGCTGGATGCGCTGGGCGGCACGATGCCAGCGGATGCCAATGGCTATGAGCGGTTGCTGGAGAACCTGGGCAATGGGTTGGCGGGGTGCCTGGAAAAGCTCTGACCCACCGATCTGTAGGAGCCGGCCTTGCCGGCGAAGGGCTGCGCTGCAGCCCAACGGCTCCGCCGGCAAGGCCGGCTCCTACCTGGAGTGGCTCAGTTACAACGCGAACGGCAGGGCGATGTCCACCTGCTGACGCGCCGCCAGGCGCACCTCGAAATCCGCCGGGTCGTGAATCAGCACGTCCATCCCGGCAAACGACTCGGCCGCAATCAGCCGCGACAGCCAGAACCGCACGCAGGCCACCCGCAACATCACCGGCCACAGGTGTGCCTCGGCTGCGGTGAACGGGCGCAGCGCCGCATATGCACCGAGCAACGCCCGCGCCCGCGGCGGGTCGATCTGCCCGGCATCGTCGCAGCACCAGTCGTTCAGGGTGATCGCCAGGTCATACAGCATCGGCCCGGAGCACGCATTGTAGAAATCGATCAGCCCGGTCAGGTGGGTGCCTTCGAACAAGGCGTTGTCGCGGAACAGGTCGGCGTGCAGGTTGGCCCGCGGCAGCGCCATGATCTGGCCCTGGTGCGCGACGATCTCGTCCAGGCAGCCCTGCAGCAGCGCCTGTTGCGTCGGGTTCAGGCGCGGCATCAGTTCGGCGCCGGTCGCCAGCATCCAGTCCAGGCCACGGTCGGTCTTGCGCTCCAGCACCTTGTGCTGGGTCGCGGTGTGCAGGTGGCCGAGCAGTTCGCCCACCTGTACGCAATGCTGGTTGTTCGCCACCTTGATGTGCTTGCCCGGCAGGCGCGGCTGCAGCAGCGCCGGCTTGCCGGCCAGCTCGCGCAGGGCCACGCCGTCGCGGGTGCGCAGCGCATAGGGCACCGGCAGGTCGGCCTCGTGCAGCACGTCGAGCAGTTCGATGAAGAACGGCAGGTCCTGGATCGGCCCGCGTTCGACCAGTGTCAGCACGAACTCACCCTGTTCGAGGCTGACGAAGAAGTTGCTGTTCTCGGTGCCGGCGGCAATTCCTTGGAAGTCCCGCAGGCGACCCAGTCCATAGGGCGCCAGAAAGGTTTCCAGCTCGGGCCGGGTCAGTGGGGTGAAGACAGACATGGTCAAAAACTGCTCATTCGGGCACTTCCCGCAGGAAGTGCCAGGTGGATGGTAGGGGCCCGCATTACCACTCGAAGATTTTCCAGGAAGGAATCAGCATGTCGGGTTGGTCGGAACGGATGAAGTTGCCTTCCGAGCCGTCTGCGCGCACCAGAAAGTAAGGCTTGCCCCCTTTGGGGGTGACCTTGATGGCATACAGGAAGCCGTTCTGGCGGTATTCCTGGATGGTCTTGTCGCCTTCCGTGCGAATGGTTACATCCGGATCGGCCGAAGGCGCTTCATCCGCCGCATTGGCTGCCAGTGGAGCGGCAGCCAACACACCGAGCAGCAACAGGCGATTTAGTCTACGCATGATAACCTTGTCCCTTTGTCGTCAATGTTCCGGACATTCTAGCGCCGGGCCCGTTGAAAAGGTTGATTCTGCTCATGAGCCAAGCTCCCCTCGTCCTGGTGGACGGTTCGTCCTACCTGTACCGCGCGTTCCACGCGCTGCCACCGCTGACCAACTCCAAGGGCATGCCCACCGGCGCGGTGAAGGGTGTGCTGAACATGCTCAGGAGCCTGCGCAAGCAGTACCCGGACAGCCCCTTCGCGGTGGTGTTCGACGCCAAGGGCGGCACCTTTCGCGACGAGATGTACGCCGAGTACAAGGCCAACCGGCCGAGCATGCCCGACGACATGCGTGTGCAGATCGAGCCGCTGCACGCCAGCGTCAAGGCGCTGGGCTTCCCGCTGCTGTGCGTGGAGGGGGTCGAGGCCGACGACGTGATCGGCACCCTGGCCCGCAGCAGCGCCGCGGCGACCCGCCCGGTGGTGATCTCCACCGGTGACAAGGACATGGCCCAGCTGGTGGATGCGCACATTACCCTGGTCAATACCATGTCGGGCTCGTCGATGGACATCGAGGGCGTGAAGGAGAAGTTCGGCGTCGCACCCGAGCAGATCATCGACCTGCTGGCGCTGATGGGCGACTCATCCGACAACATCCCCGGGGTCAAGGGCGTGGGCGAGAAGACCGCCGTCGGCCTGCTGGTGGGCGTCAATGGCGGTATCAAGGAGCTGTACGAGAATCTCGACCTGGTGCCGAGCCTGCCGATCCGCGGGGCCAAGACCCTGCCGGCCAAGCTGCTGGAGCACAAGGAGCTGGCGTTCCTGTCGTACCAGCTGGCCACGATTAAGGTCGACGTGCCGCTGGAGGTCGGGCTGGACGACCTGCACCTGGGCGAACCTGACCGCGAAACGCTGCTGCAGCTGTACACCGAACTCGAGTTCAAGGGCTGGATCGACGAAGTTCAGCGCGAGAACAAGCGCCTGGAGCTCGCCCCGCCCCCTGCCGCCACACCCGACGCCGAGGCGCCCCCGGTGGCCGTTGCCGAGCCGGCAGCCCCTGTCGAGGCCACCTATGAAACCATTCTGGACAAGGCACGTTTCGACGTGTGGCTGCAAAAGCTCAAGGACGCCGAGCTGTTCGCATTCGATACCGAAACCACCGGGGTCGATGCACAGCAGGCCCAGCTGGTCGGCCTGTCGTTTGCGGTCAAGCCCCATGAGGCCGCCTACATCCCGCTGGCACACGACTACGAAGGCGCTCCGCAGCAGCTGGACCGCGAGCTGGTGCTGAACGCGCTCAAGCCGCTGCTGGAAGACCCGAACAAGGCCAAGGTCGGGCAGCACGCCAAGTACGACATCAACATCCTGGCCAACTGCGCGGGCATTACCGTGCGTGGGGTGGCCTTCGACACCATGCTCGAATCCTATGTGCTGAATTCCACGGCCACCCGCCACGACATGGACAGCCTGGCCAAGAAGTACCTGGACCACACCACCATCGGCTTCACCGACATTGCCGGCAAGGGTGCCAAGCAGCTGACCTTCAACCAGATCCACCTGGACAAGGCCGGCCCCTACGCCGCCGAAGATGCCGACATCACCCTGCGCCTGCACCACAAGCTGCACGCCGAGCTGGCGGCGCTGCCAAGCCTGGCCAGCGTGCTGAGCGATATCGAGATGCCGCTGGTGCCGGTGCTGGCGCGTATCGAGCGCGAGGGCGCGCTGGTGGATGCCGACCTGCTCAGGATCCAGAGCGGCGAGCTGGGCGACAAGATGGACGCGCTGGAGCGCGAAGCCATCGAGCTGGCGGGCGAGCCGTTCAACCTGGGTTCGCCCAGGCAGCTGGGCGCCATCCTTTATGACAAGTTCGGCCTGCCGGTACTGAAGAAGACCCCCAAGGGCCAGCCGTCGACGGCTGAAGAAGCCCTCGAGGCGCTGGCCGAGGAAGGCTTCCCGCTGCCCAAGGTGCTGATGCAGTACCGCTCCATGAGCAAGCTCAAGAGCACCTACACCGACCGCCTGCCCGAGCAGATCAACCCGCGTACCGGGCGTATCCACACTTCCTACCAGCAGGCGGTGGCTGCCACCGGCCGCCTGTCGTCCAGCGACCCGAACCTGCAGAACATCCCGGTGCGTACCGCCGAGGGCCGGCGCATTCGCCAGGCCTTCATCGCGGCGCCCGGCTACAAATTGCTGGCGGCGGACTACTCGCAGATCGAGCTGCGCATCATGGCCCACCTGGCCAAGGACGAAGGCCTGCTCAGCGCCTTCCGCAACGGCCTGGACGTGCACACTGCCACCGCGGCCGAAGTGTTCAAGGTGGAGCTTGGCGACGTGACCTCCGACCAGCGGCGCAGCGCCAAGGCGATCAACTTCGGCCTGATCTACGGCATGGGCGCAAAGAAGCTGGGCAAGGACATCGGCGTCGACAGCAAGACGGCCAAGGCCTACATCGACGTGTACTTTGCCCGCTACCCGGGCGTGCGCGACTACATGGAGCGCACCCGCAAGCAGGCGGCCGACCAGGGCTACGTGGAAACGCTGTTCGGGCGGCGCCTGTACCTGCCGACCATTCACTCCAACCGTCCGCAGGAGCGCGCTGGCGCCGAGCGTACCGCGATCAACGCGCCGATGCAGGGCACCGCAGCTGACATCATCAAGCGCGCCATGGTCACGGTGGACAACTGGCTGGCGAGCACTGCGCTGGATGCCCGGGTGATCCTGCAGGTGCACGACGAACTGGTGCTGGAAGTGCGCGAGGACCTGGTGGAGCAGGTGGCGCAGGAGATTCGCGTGCACATGAGCGGTGCCGCGCAGCTGGATGTACCGCTGGTGGTGGATGTGGGCGTGGGGGCGAACTGGGACGAGGCGCACTGAAAAGCGTGCTTGGCGCCTACCAAAAACAGAAATCTGCTGCGGCATAAGGTCGCGGCAATTTCTGCTTTTTCGGCCTATGGAAAATAGTTTCCCGCGCCGAGGAACTAAACCGGTGAACCACGACTCAGAGTAACTGAATGGCTGGTGAAGCCCTTCGATGCTCCTATGTTGTGTTAAGTGTTGGCAGATATCTGGACCCCGCCCTAGCGGTCCGGAACTTGAACCCCGAACTTCCCCCTCCCCATACGAAGTCCGGGGTTTTTTTTGCCCGGCATTTGCCGGGCAGCCCTTATTCTGCGGGCTTGTCCGGCAGTTGCAGCCAGCGAGCCAGTACCGTGTAGGCCTCTTCCAGCCCCTGGCGCTTGGGCGCCGAGAACAGCTGGATGGTCACGCTGTCGCCCCACCCCTTGCGGATTTCGGCCTGTACCTTGAGCAGCGTGCCCTTGGCCGCGCCGAAGGTCAGCTTGTCGGCTTTGGTCAGCAGGATGTGCATCGGCATGCCGCTGGCCACGGCCCAGTCGAGCATCATCTTGTCGAAGTCGGTCATGGGATGGCGCACGTCCATCATCAGGATCAGGCCCTTGAGGCTCTCCCGGCTGCCCAGGTAGGCCTCCAGGTGGCGCTGCCAGTGCTGCTTGAGCGGGATCGGCACCTTTGCATAACCGTAGCCTGGCAGGTCGACCAGACGCCGATCGTCGTCCAGACTGAAGAAATTCAACAGCTGGGTACGCCCCGGGGTTTTCGAGGTGCGCGCCAGGCTCGCGTGGGTCAGGGTGTTGAGGGCGCTGGACTTGCCGGCGTTGGAGCGGCCGGCAAAGGCCACTTCGAAACCTTCGTCGTCCGGGCACTGGTCGACTTTGGCGGCACTGAGGGCGAATTTGGCCTGCTGGCAGAGTCCGAGGATGGGGTTTTTGACTTGCATGGTATTTCCGATTGGGCGTTGCTCGAGGGGGTCTCGGCAAGCGGTGTCGTTTCCGTTTCAGGCACGGGAGTATATAATGCCCCAGTTTTTGTGTGCGCATTATCCCAGCGTAGGAGGATGTGCACGGGAGCTGCTTGACCAAGCTTGCGCAGTAGACGCAGTGCAGCCCCAACCCTGAAAGGGTCGTATTCGGCGCTCAGGCTACACAGGATCCCTACAGCGTGGAAGTCACGCCTGACATAAGGGACCGCAGAGGCTGTCGAAGCAGCTCCCCAGGGTTTCAAGGCTATGCCGCCGCGTGGTTTGTGCATGGACTGCAGTAACGAGGACGATCAGGCCACCCTGACCGGGTGAGTCAACAAGACAGGTTGCCTCGATACATAACTCTTTCACCCTTAGCCGTAGTTGGATTAGCTGATGAACAAACTATTCGTGAGTCTGCTGTTGACCTTAGGCATCACCGGGGCTGCCAACGCTGCCGGCAATATCGTTGGGGATGCTGCTGCCGGTCAGGCAAAAACCGCTGTATGTGGCGCGTGTCACAACCCCGACGGCAACAGCATGGCGCCGAATTTCCCGAAACTGGCCGGCCAGGGCGAGAAATACCTGGAGAAGCAACTGCACGACATCAAGTCGGGCAAACGTACCGTGCTGGAAATGACCGGCATGCTGGCCGCGTTCAACGATCAGGACCTGGCCGATATCGCGGCCTATTTCGCCAGCCAGAAAGGCAGCGTGGGCGCCGCCGACCCGGCGCTGGTCGAGCGTGGTCGCGCACTGTTCAACGGCGGTGATCTGGAAAAAGGCCTGCCGGCCTGCACCGGTTGCCACTCGCCCAACGGCGCGGGCATTGCCGCCGCCGGCTTCCCGCACCTGGGTGGTCAGCACGCAAGCTACGTGGCCAAGCAGCTGACGGACTTCCGTGAAGGCAACCGCACCAACGATGGCGATGCCACCACCATGCGCACCATCGCCAGCAAGCTGAGCAACAAGGACATCGACGCGTTGTCCAGCTACATCCAGGGCCTGCACTGAGCCCCGGTTTAACGCTGGGTTAATACAGCGGCGCAAAAATGAAAAGGGTGGCCCGGGCCACCCTTTTTTGTGCCCGCTGCCGTTACACTAACGAACTCGGGCCTGCCCCGGCCTGTCTGAACCCAGGTCGCGACGAGGCGACACATCACTGCTCAGGAGTAACGCATGCGTAATCTGATTCTCGGCGCCGCGCTGGTCGCCGCCAGCGCCTTCGGTATGACGGTCCAGGCCGCAGACCCTGTGATCGCCGGCAAGGAGTATGTCGAGCTGAGCAACCCGGTACCGGTGTCCCAGCCTGGCAAGATCGAAGTGGTCGAGCTGTTCTGGTATGGCTGCCCGCATTGCTACAGCTTTGAACCGACGATCAACCCGTGGGTCGAAAAGCTGCCCGACGACGTGAACTTCAAGCGTATTCCCGCCATGTTCGGCGGCCCATGGGACGCCCACGGGCAGATGTTCCTGACCCTGGAAGCCATGGGCGTGGAGCACAAGGTGCATGCGGCCGTGTTCGATGCCATCCAGAACCAGCGCAAGCACCTGACCAAGCCTGAAGAGATGGCCGACTTCCTGGCCACCCAGGGTGTGGACAAGGACAAGTTCCTGGCCACCTTCAACTCGTTCGCCATCAAGGGACAGGTCAACCAGGCCAAGGAACTTGCCAAGCAGTACAACATCAAGGGCGTTCCGAGCATGGTCGTCAACGGCAAGTACACCTTCGACCTGGGCACCGCAGGTGGCCCGAACGGCGTACTGAACGTTGCTGACCAACTGATTGCCAAGGAACGCGCCGCCAAATAAGAGGCGAAACTATGCGCCGCTGGAAATCCGAGCGCCTCGTCGGCCTGCACGAACCGCAGGTCAACGAGCACCATATCGATGCAAGTGGTCTACCGTCCGACGGTCGCTTGCGTCTGCTCAGCTTCAATATCCAGGTAGGCATCAGCACCGAGCGTTACCGGCACTACCTGACCCGCAGCTGGCAGCACCTGCTGCCGCACATGGGGCGTGCCGGCAACCTGCAGAAGATCGGCAACCTGCTGGGCGACTTCGACCTGGTGGCCCTGCAGGAAGCCGACGGCGGCAGCCTGCGCTCGGGCTACGTCAACCAGGTTGAACACCTGGCGCAACTGGGTGCTTTCCCCTACTGGTACCAGCAGCTCAACCGCAACCTCGGGCGCCTGGGCCAGCACAGCAACGGCGTGCTCAGCCGCCTCAAGCCGCAACTGCTCGAAGACCACCCGCTGCCCGGCCCGGCCGGCCGCGGTGCGATCCTGGTGCGGTTCGGTGAAGGCGAGGATGCGCTGGTGGTGGTGATGATGCACCTGGCGCTTGGCGCGCGAACCCGCGCCCTGCAACTGGGCTACATCCGCGAGCTGATCGGCGGCTATCGTCACCAGGTGCTGATGGGCGACATGAACACCCATGCCACCGACCTGTTGCAGCACTCCCCGCTGCGCGACCTGGGCCTGATTGCGCCGCAGGTCGAAGCGACCTTCCCCAGCTGGCGACCACAGCGTTGCCTTGATCATATTCTGCTCAGCCCGAGCCTCACCCTGGAACGGGTCGAGGTGCTGTCCCAGCCGATTTCCGACCATCTCCCCGTGGCGGTCGAGATTCGTTTGCCTGATGCCCTGACTGTCGATACCCTTCCGGCCTTGCGTTAGTCCCCTTATCTGCGGACCTTGGCATGACCGACGAAGCTCAACGCTGGAAAGAAAAATACCTCAAGAGCATCGAGCAGCAGGAAAAGCTCGAACGCCGGTGGGACGCCCGTCTCGACCTGCTGCGCCGCGGCCTGGTGCGCAGCACCCTGGCGGCCGAAGGCAGCGACCGCGCGGTAGACCAGTGCATGAAGGAAATGCGCGAGGTCATCCGTACCGACAACATGGACGCCGCCCTGGCCGGGTTGATCCCGCGCCTGGAAAAGGCCGTGCTCGATTCCGAGCAGCGCCGTGAAACCCGGATCGCCCAGGTAGGCACCGCGCTCAACGCGCTGGTGGCCCAGTTGCAGAAGCTGCCGTTGCCCAGCGAGGTCAGCCGACCGCTGAAGAAATTTGCCAAGCAGCTGGATGCGCGGGCCAGCCAGTCACGCGAGATGCCGTTGCTGCTGAGCGAGCTCAGTGGCTTGCAGGGCAAGGCGCTGGCGGTGCTGGAGCACCCAGAAGAGGCGAGCAAGCCGGGGTTTCTGCAGCGCTTGTTTGGCGGGCGTGAAGAAGAGACGCAGGTCGCTCAACCCGAAACGCAGGCCCTGGAGCCGGTGGCGCAAGCAGCGGTTGAACCTGTGCATGAGCAGCCTGCGCCGGCTGCGGCGGATGTGGATGAACTGCAGCCGTTGCCCGAGCCCCAAGCCTTGGTCGACACAGAGGACGCCGAGGCTGCTGCGCAGCCCATCGCCGGCAATGCCGGCTCCTACACTGTAGGCGCCAGCCTTGCTGGCGAAGAGGCCCCAGCGCTCACACCGCCACCCACGCCTGCCCCGGTGCTGACCGAGCACGCGGACGCTGTCGAAGTCGATGGGGCACCCGAACCCACCCCTGAAGAACTCCTCTACGCCCTCCCCGACGGCACCGAGCCTTCCTATAGCTCCGTCGCCACCCATATCGAGCAGACCCTGCTCGGTTTGCTCGACGACCTGACCCTGCCCGAACGCCACAAGCCCCAGGCCCTGGCGGTGCGTCAGCGCCTGGAGCACGGGCTGAACTGGTACGAGCTGCTGCCGGTGCTGGATGACCTGGCGGTACTGATGCTGGCCATCACCGACAGCGGCCAGCATGAATTCGAAGCCTACCTGCAACAGCTCAACGAGCGCCTCGAGACGTTCCAGAGCCACCTGCAGGAGGCCAGCGAAGGGCATGCCGACAACAGCTCCGTCGCCCGCGACCTCAATACCCAGCTGCGCGAACAGGTCGATGGCCTGCAAAGCAGCGTGCAGGGCGCTGCCGACCTCGACAGTCTCAAGCACATCCTCGAGAACCGCCTCGAGGGCCTGCTCGGCACCATGGACGAGCACCAGCATCAGCGTGACCTGCGCGAGCAGGAACTGGCCAGCCGCCTGCAAGGCCTGGCCGAGCGGGTCGCGAGCATGGAGCAGGAAGCCCTGGGCTACCGCGAGCACCTTGAAGAACAGCGCCAGAAGGCCCTGATCGACCCGCTCACCGGCTTGCCCAACCGCGCCGCCTGGGCCGAGCGCCTGGAGCAGGAAATGCTCGCCTGGCAGGAAAACGGCGGCCACCTGCTGATGGCCATGCTCGACCTCGACCACTTCAAGCGCATCAACGACAGCTTCGGCCACCAGGCCGGCGACAAGGTGCTCAAGATCGTTGCCAACGAGCTGCGCAAGCGTCTGCGCAGCCGCGATTTCATCGCCCGCTTCGGCGGCGAGGAGTTCGTCCTGCTGGTGCCGCAGACCGCGCTGGGTAGCGGTATCGAGCTGGCCGAGACGCTGCGCGGCGCCATCGAAGCCTGCCCGTTCCACTTCAAGGGCGAACGGGTGACCATCACCCTGTCCATCGGCATCACCGCGTTCCGCTCCGGCGAGCGCAGCGACGCAGTGCTCAAGCGCGCCGACGAGGCGCTGTACCGCGCCAAGCACCTGGGTCGCAACCGCGTCGAACAGGGGTGAACGGGTTTGCGCAGGATACGTTATGCTATTGCATTACCGACTGCCCAGGCCCTGCCCCATTTCCATGAAAGCCTTCCTTACCGCGCTTGTGATGCTGACATTGGCCGGTTGCGCCACCGGCCTGAAGATCGACCGTAGCCACCCCTCGGTCAACCAGGACAACCGCATCCAGTTCGTGGTGCTGCATTACACCAATGCCAACCTCGAGCGCTCGCTGGCCCTGCTGACCCACGGTGAGGTCAGCAGCCATTACCTGATCGGCGACAACCCGGCAACCATCTATCAGCTGGTGGATGAAAGTCGTCGCGCCTGGCATGCCGGCGACAGCCAGTGGGAGGGCCGGACCTGGCTCAACTCCACTTCCATCGGCATCGAGATCGTCAACCCGGGCTTCACCGACACCCCCACCGGGCGCGTGTGGCACCCCTACAGCGAGGCGCAGATCCAGGCGCTGATCGTACTGCTCAAGGACATCGTGCAGCGCAACGGCATCCAGCCGCGACACATCATCGGCCACAGCGACATCGCACCCCTGCGCAAGCTCGACCCGGGCCCGATGTTCCCCTGGAAACGCCTGGCCGACGCCGGCCTTGGCGTCTGGCCCAACGCTCAGGCGGTGGCGCAGCAGCGCGCGCGCTTTGACGTCAACCCGCCAAGCATCACCTGGTACCAGCAGCAACTGGCGCGCTTTGGCTACGCCATCGAGCAGACCGGCGAGCTGGACGTGAGCACCCGGCATGTACTGGCAGCGTTCCAGATGCGCTTTCGGCCACAGCTGTTCGACGGCCAGCCGGATGCCCAGACTGCCGCGATTCTGCAGGTGCTGAACAGCCAGCGCTGAGCGGTACCGCCCAACGGGCAGGCTGATTCGTCCGGCAGTTGCTATACCTCATGGTATTCAACGGGATGATTCTTGATGTCGCCTGCCCTTGCCACGTTGCGTCGCCTCCTCTATCGACCCTGGCTGCTGGCCACGCTTGCGGCCACGGCGAGTGCAACCCTGTTGCTGCTGGCCAGCCTCGGCGTGGCCATGCACCAGGTGCAGCAGCGCGAAAGCGCGCAGATGAACGCCAAGGGCGAGCGCTTTCTCGAACGCCTGGAGCAGATCTTCGGCCAACTGCGCGAAAGCGTCGACGCCCTTCAGGCACAGCCCCTGCGCGGGTGCAGCAGTGCGATGCAGGCAGCCTTGCAGCAGGTGACCTTCGACAACCGCTTCGTGTTCGAGGCCACTTACCTCGACGGCACGCAGTCGTGCTCCAACCGGCTGGGCAGCAGCAACTTCGACCCGCTGCGGGCACCGGACATCCAGGGCCCCACCTACAGCTACTGGCTCAATACCACCACCGAACCCGACGACAACCGCGCCGCACTGGTGCTGGGGCGTGGGCACTTTCGCGTGTCGACGTCGCGCGGGCACCTGACCGACGTGGTCGACCTGCCGCCCGGTGGCAGCCTGCTGGTGGTGCTCGACCACGGCGCGCGTGCCGTGCCGGTACTGGGCCCGGAGCAGCCGTGGCCGCCCGGCGACCAGTGGCCGCCACCGCCCAGGGTGGACCTGATGGAACTGCCTGATCGCCTGGTATACCGCATGCCCACCAAATCGCCTGACTACCAGCTGGTGCTGATCACCCCGCGCGAAAGCCTGTCGCTGAAGATGAACGGCGTGCTCTGGCTGCTGTTCCCCGGCAGCCTGCTGTTGGCCTGGTGCATCGGCTGGCTGGTGCTGCAGCTGGTGCGCCAGAGCCGTTCGATGAGCTCGGAGCTGCAGGGCGCGCTGCGCCGTGGCGAAATGCAGGTGCTGTATCAGCCGATCTTCGAGCTGGCCAGCCGGCGCTGCGTGGGCGCGGAGGCCCTGGTGCGCTGGCGTCGCCCCGACGGTACGCTGACCAGCCCCGACCTGTTCATCCCGCTGGCGGAGAACACCGGGCAGATCCGCCAGATCACCGACTTCGTGCTGCAGCGTGTGCTCGAACAGCTGGGCCAGCTGCTGCGCGCCAACCGCCAGTTGTATATCTCGGTGAACCTGGCGGCGTGCGATGTGATGGTGCCGCGCATCGGCCGGGTGGCGGCGCGCCTGCTGGCCTTGCACCATGTGTCGGCCAGCCAGATCGCCTTCGAGGTCACCGAGCGCGGGCTGATCGACGTGGTGGTGGCGCGGGACAACCTGCAGGCCTTGCGGGCGGTGGGGCACCAGGTGCTGATCGACGACTTCGGTACCGGCTATTGCAGCCTGGCCTACCTGCAGACCTTGCCGGTGGACTGCCTGAAGATCGACAAGGCGTTCATCGATGCCCTGGGGCACGACGCGGCCAGCAGCGGCGTGGCCCCGCACATCATCCGCATGGCCCACGCCCTGCAGTTGCGGGTGATCGCCGAGGGTATCGAGTACGAGGACCAGGCGTTGCTGCTCAACAGCGAGGGGGTCAACTATGGCCAGGGCTGGTTGTTCGCGCACCCGCTCAGTGCGCGCCAGTTCGTCGAGCTGGTGACCCGGGGGCGGCGGCTGGGGCCGCGGCGGATCGATGACGAGGCGTAGCGCCCCTTCGCCAGCAAGGCTGGCGCCTGCAGGCGAAGGCGGTTACACCGGCAGCGCCATGTAGAACTGCGTGCCCTGCCCTGGCCGTGAGTACACGCCCATGCGCCCGCCATGCAACTGCACGATCTCCTTGCACAGTGCCAGGCCCAGCCCGGCACCGCCTTTCTTGCGCCCAACCTGCACGAAGGGCTCGAAAATCCGCCCCTGCTGGCCATAGGCAATGCCTTCGCCATTGTCCTCGATACTGATGATCACCCGTTCGGCATGCCGCCGGGCATTGAGGCGGATACTGCCCGCCACCGGCGTATGGCGGATGGCATTGTCCAGCAGGTTGTCCAGCACCCGGTCCAGTTGCGCCGGGTCGGCCTGGATGCGCGGCAGTGGCGCGGCAAGCTCCACGCGCAACTCGATCTGCTTGTCGGCCAGCGCCGTTGCGAAGCGCTCGCGGGCCCGCGACAGCAACTCGTCGATCGCGCAGGGTTGCAGTTCGAGCTTCTGCAAGCCGCTCTGGTAGCGCGAAAAGTTGAGCAGGTCGTTGATCAGCTGGGTCAGCCGCTGCATCTCCTCGCCAATGGTGTCGAACAGGTCCGCCTCGCGGCTCTCGGCTGGAAACGTCAGGCGCTCGCGCAACAGGCCGAAGGCCATGTGCATGCCGGTCACCGGGGTGCGCAACTCGTGGGAGGCGCGCAGCACGAACTCGCTGCGCACCCGTTCGAAGGCGCGCTGCTCGGTGACGTCGTGCAACACCATCACCGCGCCCAGGATCTGCCCCTGCGGATGGCACACCGGGGTCAGGCTGTAGGCCAGCAAGCGGGTTTCTTCATCTATTTCCAGGCTCAGGTCGTCCGGCACGCGGTCCAGGCTGCCGCCACGCAATATCAGGCGCAGTTGGTCGTCCAGCTCCGGGCGTTGCAGCGCCTTGCCCAGGCCCTGGCCCAGGCGGCTGGCGTCCCAGCCCAGCTGGCGCTGGGCCACCGGGTTGAGGTGTTCCAGATGGCCTTCGCGGTCGATGATCAGCAGGCCGTCGTCGATGCTGTCGAGCACCGCCTGCAGGCGCTGCTGGCCGGCCAGCAGTTCGTCGACATTGGTGGCCTGATGCTTGCGCAGCGCCTCGGCCATCAGCCCGAAACGGCGGGTGAGCTGGTTGATCTCCACGGCTGGGGTTACTGGCAGGGTGACCTCGAAATTGCCCTGGCCGATCTGGTCGGCGGCCTTGGCCAGCGCCTCGATCGGCTGGCCGAAGCGGCGTGCGATGCCGTGGGCAGTGATGAAACCCAGCACCAGCACGGCAAGCCCGAGCAGGCCCAGCATGCTGGAGACCAGCAGGGCACGTTCGCGGGCCTTCTGTTCACTGTGGTTGATATGCGCCAGGGCCTGCTTGTGCGAGTCGATCAGGTCGGTGCGCAACTGGTTGAAGGCTTCGCCCAGGGGTTGGTCCGGGCCCAGGTTGCGGCTGGGCTCGGGGCTGTCGCGAAAGGCCTTGAGGAAGGCCTGGTAATCACGGTTGGCGGTACTGAAACCCGCAAACCCCTCGGCCTGGCGTTCATGGCTCAGGCCCTCGTCGAGCAGTTGCTGAAACTTGTCCTGCAGCGGTTGCAGCGCCTGCACCTCGCTGTCCGGGTCCAGCAGCAGGGACAGCTGTTCACCCAGGTTCTGACGCAGCTTCAGGCCCAGGTCGAGGATGTAGGAGTTGTCGCTGATCAGCTTCTGCTGCGAGCTGGCCATCTGCTGCACGCTGACCAGGCCCAGAATCAGGCCCAGCAGGGCCACGGTGATCAGCGCCGAGATGCTGAGAAAAAGCCGCGTGCGCAGCTTCATTGCCAGCTTCACAGGTTGTACTGCTTGCGCTTGCGGTACAGCGTCGAGGCATCGATGCCCAGTGTCTTGGCGGCCTGGTCAAGGGTGTCGCTGGTGGCCAGCACTGCACCGATGTGCGCGCGCTCCAGCTCGTCGAGGCTCAATGCAGCCCCCACCCGCGGCGCGTTGCTGGTGGGTTGTTCGGCCATGCCCAGGTGGCTGACCTCTACCCGCTCCTGCGGGCAGATGATGCTCGCCCGTTCGATCACGTTGCGCAGCTCGCGAATGTTGCCCGGCCAGCGGTAGTTGAGCAGCGCGGCGCGGGCCTCGTCGCTGAAACCGCGGGCGGGGCGCGCGTATTCCTTGACGAAGCGGGCCAGGAAGCGGTCGGCCAGGGTCAGGATGTCTTCGCTGCGTTCGCGCAGCGGCGGCAGGTGCAGGGTAATCACGTTCAGACGGTACAGCAGGTCTTCGCGAAAACGCCCGTCGCGCACCATGTCCTCCAGGTTGAGGTTGGTGGCTGCCAGAATCCGCACGTCGGCGCGGCGCGTGACCGGGTCGCCGACCCGCTCGTACTCCTTGTCCTGGATGAAGCGCAGCAGCTTGGGTTGCAGGGTCAGCGGGAAGTCGCCGATCTCGTCGAGAAACAGGGTGCCGCCGTCGGCCTGGTTGACCCGGCCCAGGGTGCTTTCACTGGCCCCGGTAAATGCCCCGCGACTATGGCCGAACAGCTCGCTTTCCATCAGTTCGGCCGTCAGCGACGGGCAGTTGATGGTCACGCAGGCCTTGCGCGAGCGCTTGCTCCAGCCATGAATGGCGCGTGCCAGCTCGCCCTTACCGGTACCGGACTCGCCAAGGATCAGAATGTTGGCGTCGGTGTTGGCCACCTGGCGCGCGGTTTCGAGTACCACCATCATGGCCGGGCTGTGGGAATCCAGGCCGTCCTTGGGTTTGCGCACTTCCCCTTCCAGGGCCTCCAGACGCGCCGAGAGCTGGCGCACCTCCAGTTGTTTGGCAGTGGCCAGGCGCAGCTGGTCAGGGCTGCACGGTTTGACCAGGTAATCGGCGGCGCCGGCCTGGATTGCATCGACAGCGGTGTCGACCGCCGAATGCGCGGTCACTATGACCACGCGCATCCACGGCGCCTGGATACGCATCTGCGCCAGTACGTCCAGGCCGTTGTCCTCGCCCAGGCGCAGGTCCAGAAAGCACAGGTCGAACACCTGGCGCTGCAACAGGGTTTCGGCCTGGGCGGCGCTGTTGGCCGTGGCCACGCTGTAGCCTTCATCTTCCAGGCAATAGCGGAAGGTACGCAGGATTGCGGACTCGTCGTCTACCAGCAGAATGCGGCCCTGATGTTCCGTGGCAGATTCCATTTTCCTACGCTCCTTTAAGAATGTTCTTGGTTAGTCTCGGAAAAATCGGGCAAGTTGCATGGTCGATTCTGATTGATTCCGCGCCCTGCATGCTAGCTCCCTGCTGCGAATATGACTAACTCATTGAAAATAATGAGTTTGTTTATTTTTTGAGCACTGGCACAACGATTGCGATGATGTTCCTTCTGACCAACAGGAGGCTTCATCATGCGTGCAATACGCCCGTTGGCAGTTCTGACTGCCGCACTTCTGCTCACCCCGCTGGGTGTCACCAGCGCCTCGGCGGCCGAACCCGGCCTGCAGCAGGCCCGTCAGGAAGGCGCCTTGCAGACCGCCCTGGCGCTCAACCGACTGCTCAACCCGTTCAAGATCGAAGTGGCCATCCAGGGTCAGACCGCCCGCCTGCAGGGCGAGGTGGAGAACGAGGTGGAGCGCGAGCTGGCGGCGCAGGTGGCACTGGCCACCGCCGGCATCGAGCAGGTCGACAACCAGTTGCAGGTCAACCCCGAGCTGGTGGATGAAACCCTGCAACGGCGCGCCTATGCCCAGCGCCTGGAGGACGCCACCCTGGGGGCGGTTATCCGCGCCCGCCTGCTGTGGAGCAGCCAGACCCAGGGCCTGCCCATCGAAGTCGACAGCCGGGCCGGGGTGGTCACCCTGCGTGGGCGGGTGACCAGCGCAGAGGCCAAGCAGATGGCCGGCAGCGTGGCGGCCTCTACCGATGGCGTGTACCTGGTCAACAACCTGATCAGCCTGGGCGTGAGCGACCCGGCCCAGGGCCGCGAGCAGGCCGCTGCGGCAGCGGCCGAGGTGCAGAGCGACGCGTGGATCAACGACAAGGTGCAGACCAGCTTCTTATATAGCCGCAACCTGGACGGGCCCAACATCAAGGTGGCGACCCAGGAGGGCGTGGTGCGCCTGTCCGGGGAAGTCATGAGCAACGAGCAGAAGACCATCGCCCAGGAGATTGCCCGCCAGATCCGCGGCGTGCGCGGGGTGGACGCAGACATGCTCAAGGTGGCGATCAAGGTGGAGGGCTGATCGTGCAAATCGCACGAGGCCCTGGGGGGCATCGTGCAGGATGCGTCCTGCAGCTGCCCTCGGTACATACCTAAGATGTTGATTTATAAGCGTTTTATTTGATTTCAAAAGCTGGCATGCAGGCTGCAATGACTCTATCAGTCAATAACAACGATGCAGCAGAGGAGCCCGGCATGAACCTGTTAACCGCCGCCCTAGTGCAGATTTCCCCGCTTCACGTACGCCAGTTGCTGTTTCTCTGCCTGGCGGCGCTTCTGACCCTGGTTGCAGGGCAGATGTACAGCATCTGGCAATCCAAGCAGATCGCCAACCAGATGTCCGTACAGGCTTATCACGTGGCCCATGTGCAGGCCACGCGTGCTTCGATGCTGGAAGCCAGGACCGCGCCACGTACCCACTCGGTCGATGCGGCCACCGTGGAAACCGTCGTGCCGCAGGAACGCTGGGTGTTCTGACCGAGCAATGCCCCACATCTGACACAACCGCTTTCAAAAACGGTAAGGAGAAACACCATGTTAAGTTGGGCCATCACCTTCCTGATCATCGCCATTGTCGCTGCCGTACTGGGCTTCGGTGGTATCGCCGGCGCCGCTACCGGTATCGCGAAGATTCTCTTCATTGTCTTCCTGGTACTGTTCGTCGCTTCCTTCTTCTTCGGTCGTCGCGGTAGAGGTTGACTATGAAAGGGACGCTCTACAGAGCCCTGGCAGGCGCCCTGATGGTGGGGGCCTGTACAGCGGCGATGGCGGCCAATGACGGCCAGGTCCGGACCAGCCAACTGCTTGGTTCGGACCCCGAGTACCGGGAAACCTGGCAGAAAGTGGTCAAAAAGCAGGAGCGGCTGCCCGATTGGGTCATCAACCTCAGTGGTGCTTCCACCGAGCAGATGACGGCGATCGAGGAAGACGGCGACAAGTATCTGGTCGGCCCCTTGTGTGAGACCGAGCAGAGCTGCGACAGCAGCCGTCTTATCGTGGCCTTCAGCTGGGACAAGGATGAGGCATACGCGCTGTGGGTCCAGGTACCCGCCGGCCTGCCTGCCGACAAGTCACCCAGCCGTCACACCGACAAGCGTTGGTTGGGCGAGCCGAATGACGGCATGAAACAGATGCTCGAAGAGCAGCTGAAGAAAGACCCGAACTACTACTGAGTGTCGCCGGACGCATCAGTATCACCATGGAAGCTGAACCTTTTGCCTGTTCCAGTTTCTATGCTGCGCCCGCTCGAGGAGAGCGGACGCATGACCAGGGGGCCGGGCTGCTCTGATTGCTACAGGATCGGAGGGGCCTAGGGGTACAGGGAGTACCTCCTTCATGGGCCGGGTCAGGGTGGTAAACGGCAACACAGTCGTGGACCGGGGTCGCATGCCGCCAGGGCAGCCCCCGGTCAGACTTGTGCACCCGGCGCAAGCCTGATGCATTTTCCCGCTTGAAAGTGACAGATCGGCCAGACGGCTGACCACCCATCAAAAAAATTCCTGACTTCTTTGACCTGCCAAATGACGTTTTTCACGCATTCGGATTGTCGAACAACGCTGTTTTGCCGGTTTGTGGATACCGCTGTATCGGCCTAATCATGGCGCTTTGGCCTTATTCGGGATTCCGAACGGGTAGGTTTTCTGCCGCTGGGACGTCCGTTTCATGCCAAAAAGATCATGCCGATTCGGCATAGGGTAGTCATTTACGGCATTAGACTCAGTGCGCCTGCATCGGAATAGTTGCGCCTTTTTCGCTGGTCCGAGCGCCCCTTGCGCTCACTTGCGGTGACCTTCTACGGCGCATTGCCTGCACCATGAAAACTCCAGGGAATCGCTTTAAGCGGCTCTAGAATGCAGGTTTCAAGGCAGTGACCGTGTCCACTTGAACAAAGGGTAACGACATGAAGAAGGCAAAACTAAGCCTCGCCTGGCAAATCCTCATCGGTCTAGTATTGGGGATCGCCATCGGGGCGTTGCTGAACCATTTCAGTGCAGAAAAGGCATGGTGGATCAGTAACGTCCTGCAACCGGCAGGTGACATCTTCATTCGCCTGATCAAGATGATCGTCATCCCGATCGTGATTTCGTCGCTGGTCGTGGGTATCGCCGGGGTTGGCGATGCGAAGAAACTTGGCAGTATCGGCCTCAAGACCATCATCTATTTCGAGGTGGTGACCACCATCGCGATCGTGGTCGGCCTGGTGTTGGCCAACCTGTTCCACCCGGGCGCCGGCATCGACATGAGCACCCTGGGCACCGTGGATATCTCCAAGTACCAGGCCACCGCCGCCGAGGTGCAGCATGAGCATGCGTTCATCGAGACCATCCTCAACCTGATCCCGTCGAACATCTTTGCAGCGCTGATGCGTGGCGAGATGCTGCCGATCATCTTCTTCTCGGTGCTGTTCGGCCTGGGCCTGTCGAGCCTGCAGGCAGACATCCGCGACCCGCTGGTGAAAACCTTCCAGGGCGTGTCGGAAGCCATGTTCAAGGTCACCCACATGATCATGAACTACGCCCCGATCGGCGTGTTCGCCCTGATTGCGGTGACCGTGGCCAACTTCGGTTTCGCCTCGCTGCTGCCGCTGGCCAAGCTGGTGCTGCTGGTGTACTTCGCCATCGCCTTCTTCGCCTTCATGGTGCTGGGCCTGATCGCCCGCCTGTTCGGTTTCTCGATCCTGAAGCTGATGCGCATCTTCAAGGACGAGCTGATCCTGGCCTATTCCACCGCCAGCTCCGAGACCGTGCTGCCGCGCGTGATCCAGAAGATGGAAGCCTACGGTTCGCCCAAGGCCATCTGCAGCTTCGTGGTGCCGACCGGCTACTCGTTCAACCTGGACGGTTCGACCCTGTACCAGAGCATCGCGGCGATCTTCATCGCGCAGCTGTACGGCATCGACCTGTCGATCAGCCAGCAACTGCTGCTGGTGCTGACCCTGATGGTCACCTCCAAAGGCATTGCCGGTGTGCCGGGCGTATCGTTCGTGGTGCTGCTGGCGACCCTGGGCAGCGTGGGCATCCCGCTCGAAGGCCTGGCGTTCATCGCCGGTGTCGACCGCATCATGGACATGGCGCGTACCGCCCTGAACGTGATCGGCAACGCCCTGGCGGTACTGGTCATCTCGCGCTGGGAAGGCATGTATGACGATGCCAAGGGCCAGGCGTACTGGAACTCGCTGCCGCACTGGCGCAGCAAGACCCCGGCGCCGGCTGGCGAGACCGCTCAGCACTAAGCTGCTGACGGCCTGAAACACAAGAGCCCCGACCTGTCGGGGCTTTTTGTTGCCTGCCAGAAGCTTCGCCGGCCAGGCCGGCTGCTACAGACGACGCCGAACCTGTAGGAGCCGGCCTTGCCGGCGAATGGGCCGCCGCCGTTTATGGCGTCTGCCTACCCACCCCGCTATCATGCGCTCCAACTTGCAAGGGAAACGACCAATGCTCAACGGCCTCTGGCTCGGCTTTTTCGTGGTGGCCGCCCTCTCCGCACTGGTGCAGTGGCTGGTGGGTGGCAACGCGGGCATCTTCGCCGCCATGGTCGAGAGCATCTTCGCCATGGCCAAGCTTTCGGTCGAAGTCATGGTGCTGCTGTTCGGTACCCTGACCCTGTGGCTGGGCTTTCTGAAGATCGCCGAAAAGGCCGGTATCGTCGACTGGCTGGCCAAGGTGCTTGGCCCGCTGTTCCGTCGCCTGATGCCCGAGGTACCGCCCGGCCACCCGGCGCTGGGCCTGATCACCCTGAACTTCGCCGCCAACGGTCTGGGCCTGGACAACGCCGCCACGCCTATCGGCCTCAAGGCCATGCGCGCCCTGCAGGAGCTCAACCCCAGCTCCACCACGGCAAGCAACGCGCAGATCCTGTTCCTGGTGCTCAATGCCTCGTCACTGACCCTGCTGCCGGTGACCATCTTCATGTACCGCGCCCAGCAAGGCGCGATGGACCCGACCCTGGTGTTCCTGCCGATCCTGCTGGCCACCAGCGCCTCGACCCTGGTGGGCCTGCTGTCGGTGGCGGTGATGCAGCGCCTGCGCCTGTGGGACCCGGTGGTGCTCGCCTACATGGTGCCCGGCGCGCTGCTGCTGGGCGGCTTCATGGCGCTGCTGGCGGGCCTGTCGGCCACCGCGCTGGCCACCCTGTCGTCGATCCTGGGCAACCTCACGCTGTTCGGCCTGATCATGCTGTTTCTGCTGATCGGCGCATTCAAGCGGGTGCCGGTGTACGAAACCTTCGTCGAAGGTGCCAAGGAAGGGTTCGACGTGGCCAAGAGCCTGCTGCCCTACCTGGTGGCGATGCTGTGCGCGGCCGGCGTGCTGCGCGCCTCGGGAGCGCTGGAGTTTGGCCTGGACGGCATTCGTCATGTCATCGAATGGCTGGGCTGGGACACGCGTTTCGTCGATGCCCTGCCCACCGCGCTGGTCAAGCCGTTCTCCGGCAGCGCGGCGCGGGCCATGCTGATCGAGACCATGCAGACCCACGGGGTGGACAGCTTCCCGGCACTGGTGGCCGCGACCATCCAGGGCAGCACCGAAACCACCTTCTACGTACTGGCGGTGTATTTCGGCGCCGTGGGTATCCAGCGCGCACGCCACGCCGTGGGCTGCGCGCTGCTGGCCGAGCTGGCCGGGGTGCTGGCGGCCATCGCGGTGTGCTACTGGTTCTTCGCCTGAGCCACGGTCCAGTCCACCAGTTGTGCCATCAGTCGGTCGGTGGCCTGGCCGAAGCCGCCGACCACCGCCGGTACCTGGGTCTGCGCCACCGGCTGGCGTACCTCGAAGCTGTGGCTGGCCAGCACGCGCTGGGTACGCCCCTGCACCAGTCGCGCATCCAGGCGCACCACTACTGCCAGCCCGGCATCGCTGTACTCGCTCTGGAACGCCTGCAGTTCGCCGACGATCTCGTAGTCGGCCTGCAGGTTGGCGTCGTCGGCACTTACCCGCTGTACCCGGCCATCGCGCTGGAAGGCGTCGAGCATGCGGTTGCGCAGCAGTGCCGGCACCGGGTCGGCCCAGCGTGCGCCCTTGTAGCTGCTGATCAGGTCGCCTGCCGGCACCACGGCAATGCGCGGTGTACCGAGGATCTCGCTGGCCAGCGGCTTGTTGATACGCAGGGTCCAGGCCACGGGTGCGGCGTTGCTGCGCACCGGTTGCGCCGCCGGCAGGCGGTACACGTCGGCCGGCTCCGCCTTGGGCAGGATCGAGCAGGCGCTGCTCAGGCTCAGCAGCGCGGCCAGGGCGAGGGTGCGGCAGGGGCGGCTCATGGGGTGAACTCCTTGTTTTTGTCGCGGCCCAGCAGGTAACCGCTGGGGTTGGCCTCCAGGCGCTGGGAGATGCCCTTCAAGGCAGTCAGGGTATCGCGCAGTTCGCGGATCGCCGGGGCCAGTTCGTTGAAGCCCTGGGCGCCGCTGGTGATCGCCTCGCGGTTGTCGGTGAGCAACGCGTCGATGGTGGCGGTGCTGCGCGCCAGCGACTGCATGGCCTGGTCGGCACTGTTGACGATCTGCTTGCCGTCGCTGCCGAGCAGGCTGTTGGCGTTGCGCATCAGCTGGCTGGTCTGCTCCAGCGCCGCGCCGGCCTGCTTGCCCACCTGGGCCATCTGCTGGATGGCCAGGCGGATGTCGTCGCGCTGCCCGGCAATCGCGCCGGTGGTCTGCTCCAGGTTGGCCAGGGTGGCGCCCAGGCGGGTGGCATTCTCTTCGGAGAACAGCCGGTTGGCGTTGTGCAGCAGCAGGTTGATGTTGGTCACCAGGTCGCTGCTGTTGTTGAGCAGGCGCGCAATCGGCGATGGCGAGGCGACGATCACCGGCAGCCGGCCGCCCTTGCCTTCCAGCGGCGGGCTCTGCGGGGTGCCGCCGCTGAGCTGGATCAGCGAGGTGCCGGTGACGCCGGTCAGGGTCAGCTTGGCCTGGGTGTCCTGCTTGATCGGGGTCTCGGCGCTCAGGCGGATCTGCGCCAGCACCCGGCGGGGGTCGTTGGGGTCCAGGCGCAGGCTGATCACATCGCCCACCTTGATCCCGCTGTACTGCACCGCACTGCCCTTGGACAGCCCGGTGACGGCCTCGTTGAACACCACCTCGTAGTCCTTGAAGGTGCTGTCGACGCTCGACTTGGCCAGCCACAGGCCGAACAGCATGGCGCCGGCCACCACCAGCACGGTGACCAGCCCGATCAACACATGGTGCGCGCGGGTTTCCATTTCAGTTCTCCTTGAGCGCTGTGGCGGCCTGGTAGGCCGCACGGCCGCGCGGGCCATGAAAATAATCGTGAATCCACGCGTCGTCGGTTTCCGAGACCTGGTCGATGGGGCCGGCCACCAGCACCTTCTTCTGCGCCAGCACGGCCACACGGTCGGTGATGGTGTAGAGGGTGTCCAGGTCGTGGGTGATCAGGAACACGCTCAGGCCCAGCGCATCGCGCAGGGTCAGGATCAACTGGTCGAAGGCGGCCGCGCCGATCGGATCGAGCCCGGCGGTGGGCTCGTCGAGAAACAGGATGTCCGGGTCCAGCGCCAGGGCGCGGGCCAGGGCGGCGCGCTTGATCATGCCGCCCGACAGCGACGCGGGGTATTTGTCGGCCGCCGACAGCGGCAGCCCGGCCAGGGCCAGCTTGACCCCGGCCAGGTGCTCGGCGTCGGCGCGGCTCAGGCCGGCATGTTCGATCAGCGGCAGTGCGACGTTCTCGGTGACGGTCAACGACGAGAACAGCGCGCCCTTCTGGTACAGCACACCGAAGCGACGTTCCACCTGCGAGCGCTGCTGGTCGCTGGCCTGGCTGAGGTCCTGGCCGAAGATCCTCACCGTGCCTTCGTTGGGCCGGCGCAGGCCGACGATGCTGCGCAGCAGCACCGACTTGCCACTGCCCGAGCCGCCGACCACGGCGAGGATCTCGCCGCGGTACAGGTCCAGGTCGAGCTGTTCGTGCACGCTCTGGGTGCCGAAGCGGTTGCACAGGCCCCGCACCTCGATGACCTTCTCGCGGCTTGCCTCACTCACCAGCTCATCTCCATGAAGAACAGCGCGAACACCGCATCCAGCACGATCACCACGAAGATCGACTGGACCACCGCCGAGGTGGTGTGGGCGCCGACCGATTCGGCGCTGCCGGTCACCTTGAAACCTTCCAGGCAACCGATGGCCGCGATCAGGAAGGCGAAGAACGGCGCCTTGGCCAGGCCCACCAGGAAGTGCTGCACGCCGATGTCGCTTTCCAGCAGCGACAGGAACATCGCCGGCGAGATGTCCAGCGACACCGCGCACACCACGGCGCCGCCGATGATGCCGCACAGCATCGCGACGAAGGTCAGCAATGGCAGCGCGATCAGCAGCGACAGCACCCGCGGCACCACCAGCAGCTCGACCGGGTCCAGGCCCAGGGTGCGGATCGCATCGATTTCCTCGTTGGCCTTCATCGAGCCGATCTGCGCGGTGAAGGCGCTGGCGGTGCGTCCTGCCATCAGGATGGCGGTAAGCAGCACGCCGAATTCACGCAGGAACGAGAACGCCACCAGGTCGACGGTGAAGATGCTCGCGCCGAAACTGGCCAGCACCGTGGCGCCCAGAAAGGCCACCACCGCACCCACCAGAAAGGTCAGCAGCGCGACGATGGGCGCCGCGTCCAGGCCGGTCTGTTCGATGTGCGCGACCACGGCGGTCATACGCCAGCGCCTGGGTTGCAGCAGGCGCCGGGCCAGGGTGGCGATGATCAGGCCGATGAAGCCGAGCAGTTGCCGGGTGTCTTGCCACAGCACGTCGACTGCCCGGCCGATGCGGCACAGCAGTTGGGTCAGCACGGACGTTTCCGGCTGGCGCTCTGGCAGGCAGTAGTCCTGAAGCGAGCAGTACACGGTGTGCAGCAAGGCGCGGTCGGCGGCCGACAGCGGGCTGGCGTGGTCATCGGCCAGTTGCCCCAGGCGCTCGGCACCCAGCAGTTCGACCAGCAGCGAGGCGCCGGCGGTGTCCAGCTTGCCCAGCTGGGCGAGGTCGACCTGGGCGCTGGCATCGTACTGGCCGTGCAGGGCCTCGGTGCTGCGCTTGAGCGGCGTGTAGTTGGCCAGGGTCCAGTCGCCGGCGATGCGCAGGCAGGCCGGGCTGCGCGTGGTATCGAGGGTGGCGCTGGCGGGGGTGACGGTGGTGGTCATAGGCTCCAGACAGTCCGGCAGGCGCTCCAGTGCGCCGGGTCAGAGCATAGCGTCACTTGGCGACGGATGCTTGACCGTCATCAACCACCTCGAAGCGCAGCACGCCGATCACCTGGCCGTCTTCGGTGAGCACGCGCACCTGCCAGTGCCCGACCGGGTTGCTGGGGAACACCTGCTTGTGGGTCCAGGCGCGGTAGCCCTCCTTGCGCCCGCCATTGATGTTCAGGGCAATGCGATCGACCTCTTTGCCGTCCTGTTTCCATACGTGGTAGATGCGTTCGTTGAGGCCGCGCGGGGCCTTGATCGCGGTATAGGCATAGAGCCCGGCGCTGCGGATCTGGCTGGCGCTGACCTGCTCCAGGCTGTCGCCGGGGGTGCGGTTCTGCAGCTGGGTGCTGATGGCCACTTCGGTCATCCACAGTGTCGCCGGCGGCACCCACGAGCGCAGCAGCCAGCCGCTGCCGCCAACGGCCAGGGTGACCAGCACCAGCATGGCGGCACGGCGCCAGTGATTGATCGGGAAGCTGCTGGCCAGGCTCGGGAACGACAGCAGCATGGCGATGCCCAGCGCCAGCTTGAAGCTCTGCGACGTGGTCAGGTGCAGGATGATCGGCAGCGCCGTGAGCAGTGCGGCGAACAGGGTCAGGGTGTGCAGGGCCAGGAACAGCCAGCGGCGCGGCGCCAGCCAGCGGTAGTACAGCGGGTCGACGATCGACACCAGCCCGGCGCCGGCCAGCAGGCCGGTGAACACCAGCTGGCCGCTGTTCCAGGTGGTGGTGACGAAGAAGAACGGCAGCACGAAGAACAGGCTTTCCTGGTGGATCATCTGCGTGGCGTAGCGCAGCAGCGGCTGCGGGATCTCGCGCTTGAACAGGCGGGTGAACAGCTGGGTGAAGGTGTTCTCGAACATCAGCCACAGCCAGCTCACCAGCAGCAGGATGGCGACCCAGCTGGCCAGGCCTTCCTGACGGTCGACCAGGATGAAACTGCCGATACCGGAAATGAAACCGCCGAGGGCGATGACCCCCGGGTAGCGCTTTATCAGGTCGATCAGGCGCAGGAGAAGTGCGGGCATGGTGGGGCGTTCGCTGGGTGAGGTAAAAATCTGTTACAGGATACGCTGCTTTCGGGTGTCAGTAATGGCCCTATCGCGGGTCAAGCCCGCTCCCACAGGGTGCACGTGATCATTGTGGGAGCGGGCTTGACCCGCGATTGCGTCAGCCGCGGCGTCGACGCCACAGCAGCAAGGCCGCGAACACCAGCCCTAGCCCCAGTGCACCCAACCCATACAGCTGGTCATACCCCAGCAACGGCTTCTCTACCCGCACATACCCAGGCTCGGCGAACAGCGCCTGCAGCGCCGCATCCGCATCCTCCAGGCTGACCTCGCGCAACCGGGTCTTCGCCTCGCCGACCCGACCGTCGGCATAGTCGTTCAACGCTCCCCAGTAGTAGTCGGCCAGCGCGCTGTTGCCCTGGCTGGTCCACGCTTCGCGGGCGATTGCCGCGGCCTTGATGCGCTCGAACGTGGCGCGGTCCAGGCCGTCTTTGCGCAGGCGCTCGATCATCTGCCCCAGGATCTGCTCGGCCGCCTCGACCTGATCGCTGTCCAGGTCGGCATTCAGGCTCAACAGGCCGGTGTCGCCAAAACGCTCGCGCTGCGCCGACGGCCCGTACGACAGGCTGTGCTGCAGGCGCAATTCGCGATACAGCGCCCAGTCCAGGTAGCGCTGCAGCAGGTCGTAGGTGGCGTCGTGGTTTTCATCCAGCACCGGCTCCAGGAACATCCAGTGCAACCGCGCACTGTCGCCCAGCCAGCCGCGGATCAGCTCGCGGCGCGCCTGGGCCTTGTGGGTCACGCCATCGAGTACCCGGCGCTCGCCCGGTTCCACCGGCTCCAGCTGGCCCCAGGTGCGCTCCAGGTAGGCGGGCAGCACGCGGTCCAGGCCGCCGACCACGATCAGGCTCATGTTGTTGGGGGCGTACCAGTGCTGGCGCAGTTCATTCACTTCTTCCAGGGTCATGTCCTGCACCGAGGAGCGCTCGGCACACTTGAGCCCCAGCTCCACCGCCAGCTGGTCGCTGGCGCGGTGGCCGAGGTCCTGGCGGTCCAGCCAGCGCTGCAGGTGGGTGTAGTGCCCGCCGTCTTCACGCTCGACGATGCTCTTCGACACCTGCAAGGCGTCGGCATCGATACGTGTGTCCTGGAGCACGGCCAGCAGCAGGTCGAGCACCTTGCGCTGGTTGCGCGCCGGGGCCTCGATGACGAAGGTGGTGTCGGCGCTGCTGGTGTAGGCGTTCCATTCACCGCCCAGGGCCTGCATGCGTTCTTCCAGCCCGCCTTCGCCCGTGTCGTCGATACCGCTGAACAGCAGGTGTTCGAGCAGGTGCGGCAGTTCCTGGCGCGCGCACGGGAAGTCGTCGAAGCCGATGCCCACCACCAGTCGGATCGACACATGGTCGCGCTCGTAGCCGGGCTTGAGCAGCACCTGCAGACCGTTGGGCAACAGGTAGCCCTCGACCTGGGTGCGGTCGAGGGCAAAGCTTGAAGAGGCGCCCAGCAACAGGCAGATGAACATCAGGCAACGCATCACAGGCTTCCTTGCACGGGTTCGGGGCAGCGCCGGGTCAAGGCGAATGGGCATCGTCCGGTACGCTGTCGATCATCAGGGCGCCGGTATCGCTGCCGCCCAGTACCGCATAGGCACTGCTGCAGAACAGCGAGTTGAGACGTTTCATGTCGGCGATCAGTTCCAGGTGCAGCGAGCTGGTCTCGATGCTCTGCACCACCTTGCGCTGCAGGCGGCTGACGTGGGCATGGGCCAGGCGCCGCTCCTGGGCGCGGAAGCGACGCTTCTCGCGCAGCAGCTGGCGTGCGCTGTGCGGGTCGCCACTGAGGAACACCGACAGGCCCAGGCGCAGGTTGGACAGCAGCTGGGTCTGCAGCACGGTCAGCTCCTCCAGGCCCACCTGGGAGAACTCGCGGCGCTGCGACGTCTTCTGCTGCTGCACCTTGCGCAGCATGCGCTCGATCAGGTCGCTGGCCAGCTTGAGGTTGATCGCCAGCTCGATGATCTCGGCCCAGCGCTGGCTGTCGTGCTCGCCGAGGTCTTCGCGGGGCATCTGCGCAAGGTACAGCTTGATGGCGTTGTACAGGCCCTCGACGTCGTCGCTGAGGGTGCGCACCTGCTGGGTCAGGGCGGTCTGGCTGCCGCGCAGCACGTTGAGCATGGCATCGAGCATGCTGTCGACCAGGTCGCCCAGGCGCAGGGTCTCGCGCACCGCGTTGGCCAGTGCCAGGCTCGGGGTGTCCAGCGCGGCAGGGTCCAGGTGGCGGGGCTTGGCGTGGCCGTTGGTTTCCTCGCGCTCGGGCAGCAGCCAGCGGCACAGGCGCCCCATTGGCGTTGCGGTGGGCAGCAGGGCCAGGCAGCGCAGGGTGTTGTAGATGAGGTGGAAGCCGATCACCAGCTCCTGCGGGCTGAAGGTCAGGCTGTCCATCCAGTGCACCAGCGGGTCGAGCACCGGGATGACCACCAGCAGGCCGATCAGCTTGTACAGCAGGCTGCCCAGCGCCACCTGGCGCCCGGCGGCGTTCTGCATGCTGGTGCTCAGGAACGCCAGCAGGCCGCTGCCGATGTTGGCGCCGATCACCAGGCCGATGGCCACCGGCAGGCTGATCATTTCGGCGCCGGCCAGGGTGGCGGTGAGCAGCACCGCGGCCAGGCTGGAATACGAGATCAGGGCGAACAGCGCGCCCACCAGGGCGTCGAGCAGGATGTCGCCGGTCAGCGAGGCAAACAGCACCTTGACGCCCTGGGCCTGGGTAATCGGTGCAGCGGCCTCCACGATCAGTTGCAGGGCCAGGATGATCAGGCCCAGGCCGATGCCTACGCGCCCCAGTTGCCCGGCGCGGGTCTGCTTGCGCGAGAGGAAGAAGATCACCCCGAGGAAGATCAGCAGCGGCGACAGCCACGACAGGTCCAGGGTCAGCACCCGCGCCATCAGCGCGGTCCCCACGTCGGCGCCGAGCATGATGGCCAGGGCCGGGGTGAGGGTCATCAGGCCCTGGCCGACGAACGAGGTCACCAGCATCGCGGTGGCGTTGCTGCTCTGCACCATGGCCGTGACCAGGATGCCGGCGATGAACGCCAGGGGCCGCTTGGCCATGTTCTGGCTCAGCAATCGGCGCAGGTTGGAACCGTACACCCGCAGGATGCCGGTACGTACGATATGTGTGCCCCAGATCAGCAGGGCCACGGCCGAGAGCAGGTTGAGCAGGGTCAGCATACTTACGGCCCCCTGTTAAGGCGCCCCAGTGGGGCAAGTGGATGACGCGGCGAGCCTGGCCTGGTGACCGGCGGTTTTTTCCAGTGCTCACTTAAGCTGTAGTCGGCCAAGGGCCGTGGCGCCAGCATGGCATGCATGCACAGGCTTTGAAACCTCGCGCGCCGGTTCGGGCATCTTCGCTGGCGCGTTGCCGTCCCAAAAGACAAAAGGCCCCATTCGGGGCCTGTTGTTCAGCGCAGCCAGTGTTACTGACCCGGAATGTCCTTGCGAAGTTTCACCGGGTCGCTCTGCTGTTTCTTTTTCGCCGCCGCGGTGCGCATCTTGATGTTGATCGCCTCCACCGCCAGCGAGAAGGCCATGGCGAAGTAGACGTAGCCCTTGGGCACGTGCACGTCGAAGGCTTCTGCAATCAGCACGGTGCCGACCACGATCAGGAACGACAGCGCGAGCATCTTCAGCGACGGGTGCTTGTCGATGAACTCGCTGATGGTCCTGGCGCACAGCATCATCACCAGCACCGCGACGATGATCGCCGCCACCATCACCGGCACGTGGGACACCATGCCCACTGCGGTGATCACCGAGTCCAGCGAGAACACGATGTCGATGATCGCGATCTGGATGATGGTGTACAGGAACTTGCCACCGGCCTTGCCGGAAGACGGCTCGTCGTGGGTTTCGTCCTCGCCTTCGAGGCCGTGGTAGATCTCCTGGGAGCTCTTCCACAACAGGAACAGGCCGCCGAAGAACAGGATCAGGTCACGCCCGGAAATGCCCTGGCCGAACACATGGAACAGGTCGGCGGTCAGGCGCATGACCCAGGCGATCGACAGCAGCAGCAGGATGCGCGTGACCATCGCCAGCGCCAGGCCGAAGATCCGGGTGCGCTGCTGCATGTGCTTGGGCATGCGGCTGACCAGGATCGAGATCATGATGATGTTGTCGATGCCCAGGACGATCTCGAGAGCCGTCAGGGTAAAAAAGGCAACCCAGATTTCCGGGTTGGTCAGCCATTCCATGTGTGTTCCTTCGAGCGTGTGGGGCGTTGCGCGCCGCAGGGGTCGACGCGCAAGCGTTGGGATGAAACGGATGAATTATAGGCTGCTGAACAGCGGGAAAATTCCCATCAGCAGCGCCGCGAACATGATGCACAGGCACACCAGCACCGCCCATTTGAGGGTGAAGCGCTGGTGATCGCCGAATTCTATACCGGCCAGGGCTACCAGCAAGTAGGTCGAGGGTACCAGCGGGCTGAGCAGGTGGACCGGTTGCCCGACGATCGAGGCACGGGCCATCTCCACCGGGCTGATGCCGTAGTGGCTGGCAGCTTCGGCCAGCACCGGCAGCACGCCGTAGTAGAAGGCGTCGTTGGACATGAAGAAGGTGAACGGCATGCTCACGATCGCGGTGATCACCGCCAGGTACGGGCCCATCGCTTCGGGGATCACCGCCAGCAGGCTCTTGGACATGGCCTCGACCATGCCGGTGCCGGACAGGATGCCGGTGAAGATGCCCGCCGCGAAGATCAGCCCCACCACCGCCAGCACGCTGCCGGCGTGGGCCGCGACGCGGTCCTTCTGCTGTTGCAGGCACGGGTAGTTGACCACCATGGCGATGCTGAAGGCGATCATGAACAGCACCGGCAGCGGCAGCAGGCCGGCGATCAGCGCGACCATCAGGGCCAGGGTCAATGCGCCGTTGAACCACAGCAGCTTGGGCCGGCGTGCGTCGGGATATTGCGATACGCTGATTTCACTGTGGTCGATTTCATCGCCCGGCAGGTGCAGTTCGCCCAGGCGGGCACGTTCGCGCTTGCCGTACATATAGGCGATGGCCAGGATGGCGAACACGCCGAAGGCCATGGCCGGGATCATCGGCACGAAGATGTCCGACGGGTCGACGTGCAGCGCGCTGGCGGCGCGGGCGGTGGGGCCGCCCCAGGGGGTCATGTTCATCACCCCGCCGGCCAGGATGATCAGGCCGGCCATGATCCGCGGGCTCATGCCCAGGCGGCTGTACAGCGGCAGCATGGCGGCCACGCAGATCATGTAGGTGGTGGCGCCGTCACCGTCCAGCGATACCACCAGGGCCAGCGCGGCGGTGCCCACCGAGACTTTCAGCGGGTCTCCCTTGACCAGCTTGAGGATCTTGCGCACGGCCGGGTCGAACAGCCCGGAGTCGATCATCAGGGCGAAGTACAGAATGGCGAACATCAGCATCACGCCGGTGGGTGCCAGCTTGCTGATGCCCTGCAGCATCATCGGGCCGATCTCGCCCGAGAAGCCGCCGAACAGGGCGAAAATGATCGGTACCAGAATCAGCGCGATCAAGGCCGACAGGCGCTTGGTCATGATCAGGTACATGAAGGTGATGACCATGGCGAAGCCGAGGAAGGTCAGCATGGGGCAGTTACTCCAGGCGAGGCGCGTCGAGAAAGGGACGAACGGATCAGCGCAAGGTGCGCGGTGCTGGGAGTGACGGCGGGAGGGCAGGCAGAACGCGGGCGTGGAAGGACATCAGTATCACCATTGTTGTTGTTGATTGGGCCGGGCACTGCAGTAAAGTCAGAGCCCTGGCTGACCGGTCTTTTGCCGGAGGTGAGGCGATGCTAAGTGCCCAAGCTTTCAGCCAGCTTTCGGCGGCACAAAGGCGACAGAAGGTTTCATCAACCAGTGCGGGTCTGCAGGAGCGACGAGGATGGGCGAAGTGCATGAAGGCGGCTGCCATTGCGGCGCCGTGCGGTATCGGGTGGCAGGTGCGCTGGAGGATGTCGCGCACTGCCATTGTTCGGTGTGCCGGCGCGTGACCGGCGGGTTGCTGGTGACCTGGGCGACGGTGCGCTGCGAGGACTTCCAGTGGCTGCTGGGCACGCCGCAGCGCTACGACTCGTCGGCCAGCTGCGTGCGCTACTTCTGCAGCCGCTGTGGCGCGCACATGGCGCTGACCACCGACCTGAGCCCCGAAAGCATCGATATCACCATCACCACCCTGGACGCACCGGAGCAGGTGCAGCCGCGCCGGCATATCTGGACCGACAGCCGGCTGCCCTGGGTGCACCTGGACGAGCAGCTGCCGGGCGAGCCCGGCGAGACGCTATAGCGCGGGCTACTCGATGATCACCCCGCCCAGGCCCTTTGGCGTGTTGAACGACTGAGCGCGCAGTTGCTCGGCCTGGCGCAGGATGATCTGCGCCTGGCGGTTGCCAGGGTCCTGGCTGAGCACGCTGTTGGCCAGCGAACGGGCGGTGGCACCGTCACGACGGGCCAGGGCGCTGCGTGCCTGGCTCAGTTGCTGGCCCACCAGCCCGGCATTGGCTGCGCTGGCAGGGCGTTGTACGGGCGGGCGCGGGGTGGTGAGCGGACGCTGCTGCGCCGGCTGCACGACGCGAGCCTGTTGTTCCAGCTGTTGCTGGCGCTTGGCGAGCTGGGTTTGCTCGTCGCGTAGCTGCTGCTCCTTGGTGGCCAGCTCACGGGCCTGCTGCTCGCGTTGCGCCCGTTCGGCAGCAGCCTGACGAGCGGCTGCCGCACTGGCCGCAGCGGCGGCCGCCTGGGCCTTGGCCTGCTGGTCGCGCTGCTGGCCCTCGAGCCCGGCCTGGGCGCGTTGCAGCAGGCTGATGGCGCGTGGGTCCTTGCTCTCGATGCGCAGCGCGCTTTCGGCTTTTTCCAGCGCACAGTCGAACTGGCTGCCGCGCAGGCAAGCCTGGCCGGCGGCCAGTTCGGCTTCGAACTGCTGCAGCGACTGGCGCTGGCTGGCCTGGTAGGCACCGTAGCCGAGTACCGCCACAACCACACCGGCGGCCAGGGCAAGCTTGCGCCCGAGGTTGCGCGACTTGGCCACCGGCGCCCCTTGCACTACCGGCGGTACGGGCGGCGGCGTCACTACCGGTGTGCTCACGATGCCTGCCGGGGCCAGCGTGTGCACCGGTTCGATCACCGGCGCGGGCGCCGCTGCGGGCATGGCGGTCGGGGCCGCGCTCACCACGACCACCGGCGCCGGCGCGGCGGGTGCAGCGGCCACAACCTGGCTGCTGGCGCAGCAGTACGGACAGAACGCCACCGGGCCGCTCAGGGGCTGGTTGCACGCGCTGCTGGCGCAGTTGAGCGGGAAGGCCGGATTTTTCGCGGATGCGGACATGGGGCCTTCCTCAGTTCACAGGCGGTGGCGCCATCGGCGCAACGGGCGGTGGGGTACCGACAGGCGGCGCTGCGGCGGGCGTCGGGGCGAACAGGTGGGCCAGCTCGGCGATCTGCCCGGCGCCCAGCCAGGCGGCCATGCCTTCGCGCCACAACAGGCTGTCGCGGGTCACCTGGCCGGTCTGCACGTACTGCTGCAGCTGGCTGGTGGTGTACGGGCCATAGTTGGTGCCGGCCACGCTCAGGTGGTAGCTGTACTGCGGTGCGGCCACCGGCGGCGGCACCATGCCGGCTGCGCCTGGTGGCGGCGGTGGCGCCATGCCCGGCATGGGGGCGGCAACTGGCGCTGTGCTGGCGGCCGGCTGGAACAGGCTGTCGAGCCAGCCGCTGGTGAAGAAGTCCTTGAGCAGGGTGCGCTTCTCGCTGTGCTCGTCGTGCACTTCGTCGCGGTACACATCGGCGCGCGAGCCGCTGACCGGCTCGGTGAACTGCTGCAGCAACGCGCGCGCCTGCTCGACAAGGCGCTCGGCGTTGTCCGGGGCCTGGCGCTTGAGGCGGTTGTCGTACTCGTTTTTCAGCAACTCGGCGATCTTGTACGGGAAGGTCTGGTACAGCGACGACACGCCGATTTCGTCCTGGCGCATCTGCGGCTTGTAGGCGCCGCGGCGCAGGTCTTCGAACAGCGCGACCATGGCTGCCAGTTGCTGCGGGCTGCGCAGTTGCTCGTAGCGTTGGCGCAGCTGGTCTTCGATGTCCTTGCGCTGCAGCTGGTTCAGGCCGTTCTGGCGGATCGCGAACTCGTCACCGACGCTGAAGTAGTCCTGGTCGATCATCAGTTCGTAGCGTTCCGACGGGTTGCGGCGCAGTACCCCCATCACGACCGCGTGCAGGTACAGCTTGAAGTCCTCGGCGAACTGGCGGTACTGCTCCTGGGTGAACTGGATCGGCTGCACGAACTGGCTGATGCGCTTGTGGCTGTGCAGCGGGATGGTGGTGCTTTCCTTGCGGTAGCTGGCCAGGTAGGTCGGCAGCGGGGTCAGCGCCGGCAGAGGGAAGCCGCTGAGCTCGGTAAAGCAGATCAGCTTGCCCGGGGTGCCCGACTCGACGAACTGGATCTGCCCGGCGGTCATGCCGGTGCCCTGTGGCAGGCACTGGCCGAGCATGGCGCCATAGGTGCGCTTGAACTCATTGGCGTCCTGCACGCCGACCAGGCAGGTGTAGCGGTCCTTGCCGATGCCGAAGCCGCCGGTGAGGTTGAGCGGGGTCCACGGCATGGCACGTTGCAGCAACTGGCGGAACTTCTCGCGCTGCTCGTCCGGGGTCAGCGCGGCCAGCGCACTGAGCAGCGGGTCGGTGCCCTGGGTCTGGCGCGGCAGTTGCTGTACGGCCTTGGCGCGCAGCTTGGACAGCAGCTCTTCCTGGCCCTCCTCGTCCTGCAGCTTGCCGAACAGGGTCTTGGAGCCGCCGAAGTCCTTGAATGCGTCCTTGGCCCACTCGCGCACCTGGGCGCCGTCCACCGGTTGCTCTTCGCTGTTCTGCACCAGCGCCAGGGGGATCAGCGTGGCGTGTTTTTCCTTGATGCTGGCGTCGATCTTGCTGATGTCGGTCTCGATCCGGCGCAGCAGCTGGTCGACTGCGTTGCGCCCGTCCTGCAGGCGACCGACGAAGCCGTTCCACACCGCGCGACCGCTCTGGTCCACCGACTCCTTGCGGCCCAGCCAGTCGGACAGCTCGCGCAGCAACTGGGCCGCCTCGCGAGCGGCCACATGGCGCACGTAGAACAACAGGCTGTCGCGCAGGGTGTCCTTGACCTGGGTGAGCACGGTCTCGGCCTGCTTGTCCTTGCCGCTGAGACGGGCCATCAGGCCGCCGCCGGTGGTCTCCTTGAGGCGCTCGAATTCGCGGGCCAGCTCCGAGGACTCCAGCTTCTCGGCCAGTTCCTTGAAGCGTGCGGCGTTCTTTTCCAGCGCCGGGATGATGCCGCTGCCTTCGTTTTCCAGGCGGTCCTTGAGCATCTCGACCAGGGCCAGGGTGTAGTCCAGGCCACCGCGCTCATCGTCGTCCAGGCGACGGAAGAGTTTTTCCGGCAGGGCGTCTTCGCGCACCAGCTCGGCCAGGCGGCGCTGGCGGTTTTCCTTGATGCGCACCTCATGGTTGCGCTCGGCACTGTCGATGTTGCTGCCCTTGGTGTCGCGTTCCAGCTGCTGCTGGATCTCGCGCACATGGGTCAGCCATTGGTCCTTGTCGGCGCCGCCGCTGTGCAGGCGTTCGAACAACGCTTCGACCTTCTGCTCGATCTGGGCGGTGATGCTGTTGTCGCCTTCCACCAGCAGCAGGTCGTCGGCGATCTGGTAGTGGGTGAACTCGCCGGTGGCCAGGGTCAGCTCGACCTTGGACAGGAAGTCCGGCAGTTCGGTGAAGGTACGCGGGGTGACGTTCAGCTGCTCGCGCAGGAAGTCGTCACGCTCGCGGTCGGTAGGACGGTTGTCGTTGGCCGAGGCGTTGGCGATGCCGAAGAACGCCTTGAGCATCTGCTGTACCTGACGGCTCAGGCGCACGTTCTGGCGCGCGTCGATCTGGGTGTCGAGCACGGCCTGGCCGAGCGAGGAGTACGAGCACGGGAAGCGCAGCTCGGTGTCGTCGCCGTAGTCCTGGGGCAGGCGCACAGTGTAGGAGCGGATCTTGTGCTGGTTCTGGTTGACCGCGATCGAACGCTTCTTGTTGGCGAAGTCCTGCGAGGTGAAGTCGGTGAACAGCACGTCCGAGAGCATCTCGTAGACGTCTTCCTGGTCGCTGGTCTTGGCCTGGGCGACGTTGCTGTTGTCGATGATGTAGACGTCATCGTACGGGCGGTTGTCGATGAACAGGTTGTCGGTGGCGTCCCAGTGCTTGACCAGACGGTTGCCGCGCATGCTGGTTTCCAGCTCCATCAGCGCCGCATAGCCGTTGGCCTGCACGCGCTCGGTGTTGTAGGCATGGAAGCCGCCGGGCAACACGAAGAACAGGTCGACCTTGCCGGCGATGTTGTGTTCCTTGAGGATCGCCTTGGCCAGGTAGCCCATGTCCAGGAACGAACCGGACCCGGTGCCGCCGGCCGCCGAGCCGCTGATGACGATGCGGATCTTGCCGGGGTCGATTTCCAGGCCGAGCTTCTTGAGCTTGTCGGCGTTGCCGCCGATGTTGGCCAGCAGGCGCCCGACCTTGTCGCGCAGCTTGTCGCGGATCACCGGGTACTTGTCGTAGAAGTACAGGCGCGACAGCGCACGGATCTGCCCGGCGCCCTTGGAGGGGTCGATGCCCAGGGCGCGGATCTTGTCCGGGGTCAGCGGGAACCATTCGGCCACTTCACGGTGGCGGTTGAGCTCGTCCATCGAGTGGGTGTACTTGCTCAGGTTGAGCGGCTCGATGATCTTCTCTTCGGAGGTAAAGGCCACTTGCTCGGCCAGCACGTCGGTCTTGATCGACTTGCCGTCCTGGGTGACTTCGCCAGCATCCAGGTCGAAGTTGATGAACTGCACCAGGGGGAAGTCGGCAATCTGCTGCACCTGGTTGTTGCCGCCCCAGATGGCATTGAGAATGCGCCGGCGCAGGCGAATGTTGACCTTCATGCCGGTACCGCCCAGGGCGATGAACAGCGTCGGGTGGATCTTCTCGCTGACCATGTTCAGCGCTGCCGGGCCGGAAGGTTGTGCATTCTCGTTCATCTGAAACTCCATGAGCCCTGGCTGGGCTGGCCGAGTCGGGTCGGCGGGCTAAATCCGTGGATCAAATTGAAGCGTCAGGCCAGGCCTGACGCGGGCAGTGCAGGCCGGGCTCAGCGCTTGGCCGAGAAGGTCATCAGCCAGGCCACCAGCGAAATGCCGGCCACGCCAGCCAGTGGCGCAAGGTACAGCGGGGTGAGGAACTGACCGGAGTTGATCACCGCCAGCACGGCCATGGCCGACACCAGCAGCAGGCCCAGGAACAGGAACCAGCCCGAGGCGTTGGCGCGGCTGGGGGCCACGCGCTCGCGCACGCGCCAGTTGGCGTAGGCGTTCTTGATCACGAAGAAGATCAGCGCCAGTACCACCAGTACGGCCACGCCGATCAGGGCGTCACGGCTGTCGACCTTTTTCGGGCCCAGGTCCATCAGCGGCGCCGGAGCGCTCAGGGTGGAGGTGGTGGTGGCCGGTGCGGCGTCGTTTTCTACGGGGGCTGGCAGGGAGCTGGTCTGGGTCATGATCGGGGTCCTGGGTTATTTGAGGCGCACGGCGACGTCGGCGGCGAGTTTTTCGAGGGTGGCGCCGAACAGGCCGCGCTTTACGGTCGCGACCTTGTTCTGCCGGGCGTCATAGACGCTGGCGCTGCTGAACGGCTTGAGCGGGTACTGCTGGGCGATGCCTTCGACCATCACCGTGACCGGCTTCTTGCCGCCGATCAGGGCCTTGGCCAGCAACAGGCCGATCAACGCCAGCACCAGCAGGGCCAGCAGCAACAGCACCGGGCCCAGCGGGTAGCTGATCTGCAGCACGATCGGCAGGCGGGTGGCCGAAGCGCTGGCTTCGCTGGACGGCAGGAACACATCGGGCAGTGCATCGTTGGGGAACAGCTCGTTCATGCGCTCGATGAACTGCTGGGAAATCTGCAGTTGCTGCTCGCTCAGGCGCACTTCGATGGCCCCGGCACGCTGGTAGCCGCTGGACAGCAGCACTTCGCTGGACCACTGCGACGGCAGCGGCGGCAGTTGCAGGCTGATCGACAGCTCGTCGGAGCGGGCGCCGGGTTCGAGGTTCTCGATGCGGTCCATCGAGATCGCCGACTGCAGGGCTTCGCCGGGCATGTCCAGGCTCATCG
The DNA here is from genome assembly GCF_024355235.1 of Pseudomonas sp. S12(2018). NCBI lineage: Bacteria > Pseudomonadati > Pseudomonadota > Gammaproteobacteria > Pseudomonadales > Pseudomonadaceae > Pseudomonas > Pseudomonas sp. S12(2018). Next base: position 14,826 of record NZ_QLAD01000009.1, on the reverse strand, counting down.
CGACCTTGGCCGAGTGGATCTGGTAGGGGTTGAACTGGTTCTCGAAGCGGCCCAGCAACACCGCGGTCTTGGGCGAGCCGTCGACGTTGATGTTGAGCACCACGGTCTGCTGGTCGGGGGCCAGCTCTGCACTGACGTCGGGGGTGTCCTTGACGCCGGTCGGGATGAAGCGCACGGCGGCCTGGGTCAGCGGCTTGAGGCGTACACGCGCGTCGTTCAGCAGTTTGGCCAGGGCCGGCTGGGCCAGCACCTGTTCCAGCGCGGCACCGGCATTGGCGCCGTAGGCCAGGGCGTAGATCATCAGGCCGTTGGCTTCGAAGTTGCTGCTCTTGACCGGCATCTTCTGCGGGAAGGCGGCGATGCGGCTGATCACGTCTTCCTTGTGCAGCAGGTCGTAGAACTCGCGGTTCTTGAGCTGGGTCTCGCTGCTGTTATTGGGGCTGTTCTTGTTGTTGGTGACGATCCAGATGATGCCTTCGCGCCCTTCCAGGCCGGTCTTGATCGCGGCCAGCAGGGCTTCCTTGAAGTCGGTGTCGGCATAGGCGCCACTGGCCTTGCGTGCCAGGGCCAGTGCATTGACGCTGTCACCGAGCTTGGCGTGGGTGCCGGGGCCGCGGTAGGTCCATTGCGGCGAGGGGTGGCTGCTGTCGGCCTGGTTGAAGGCGCCGATCACCACTTCGCCGTTGCCGGCGGCGGTGGCGGCCAGTTGCGTGATCAGCGGTTTGAAGCCCGAAGCCGGGTCGAGGTAGAACGGCTCCATCCAGCCGGAGTTCTGTACCAGAAACACCTGGCGCAGCGGTTGCGCCTGGGCGCTCAGGCACACCAGGCTCAGGGCCAGCAGCAGGCCACGGCGCAGCAGGCGGTTCATGCGTTCCATCGGTAGAGCGCTCCAGTCGAATCGATGTACAGCCACAGGGCGTTGTCGTGGAAGAACCACTGGGCGTTCCAGGGTTGGGCCACTTTGAGGGTGATGCTCAAGGGCGGCTGGCCCACACGTTCCAGGCAGAACTGGCTGTCGATGGCCTGGTCGTTGCCGAAGAACTGTTGCAGGCTCGACGGCCACTCGACGCGCACCGACAGCAGGTACTGGCTGTCGATGAACTCGATGAAGGGGTAGACCACTTCGCGCCGGGTGGGGGTGTTGTCGACGTCGTGCTCGCCCCAGGGCGCATCCAGGCGCACGTTGAACATGTAGTTCAGGTGGCCGGTGCTCAGGCGCGAGCCTTTGACTTCCTTGCGTTCGTCCGAGTCCAGGCGCAGGCAGTACTGCTCGCTGCCCTCGAACAGCTGCTGCCAGATGCCGTAGCCGTTGACGAACGGCGGGCCGTATTCGGGGCGGGCCTGGGCACCGGCGGGCCAGCTCAGCCACTGGGCGTCCAGCTGGGCGCCGAGCTTGACGCTGAGGTAGCCGTGGGCGCCGATCCACAGCAGGCGCCGCGAGGCCGGGTCGCGCAGTGGCGCGGACAGGCCCTGCAGGTGCGCCGGGTTGGCGTGGGCGATGGGGTGCAGGGTCCACTGTTCATTGTGGCGTGCCACCAGGCTGAAGCTGCCGTCGGGCATCTGCTGCGGGATCAGTACCTGGTCGTCGAGATCGCCGGGGGCGGCGATGGCACGGCCCGGGCAGCGGTCGACATGGTAGCGGCCATCGAGCGGGTCGACCCGCACCTCGGTGGCACCCTCGTCACAGGCCAGCAGCAGGCGTTGCTGTTCGCCCACCTCGCGCAGGCTCACGCCCCACGCCCAGCTGGGCAGGCTGCAACGGCCGATCGGGGTGCTGTGCGGCAACAGCGCCGCCCACTCCTGGGCCTGGCGCTGCCAGCGGAACAGGCTGCCGTCGCGGGCCAGCGCAAACAGCGCCTCGCGATGACCGCCCAGGTTGGCGACGAGAAAATTCAAGCCGTTCTTGCGTGGCAGCTGGTCGTACTTGTGCGCGGTGTTCAGGCTGCGCGGGGTGGCGCCGTCCAGCTTGCGGTACAACGCGGCGAGGGTGTGCTCGGCACCGTCGAGCCGGCAACTGCCCTCCACCACCCGGCGTCCGCTACCGTTGCCATAGGGCGGCAACCAGCGTTGCTGGCGGTCGAAGCGCACGGGTGTGAGGGCTGTACCGGTCTGCGGGCAATGGCGGAAGCTGGCCGGCAGCCAGCCCTGCGCACCGGGCGCCTGCTGCGCACCGACGAGAAAGTCCAGGTCGGGCTGCGCGTCTTCCAGCGCCTTGCCGGCGACGTGGGTCAGGGAGAACCTGCCATGGGCATCCTGCAACCAGCGTTGCCCATCCAGCGACCACTCGTACTCGCGGTCGTCTCCGACTACGTCCATATAATCCCACCATGCCAACGGTCGTCCGTGCGCGGCAGTGCCTGCTTGAGGTCAGGCCGTCACGTCGAAAGAAAGAGGTTCTGCGAAATGTCCCGGCGCCTTTCGGCGGGGCGCAATGGCAGCCAAATGCCATTTTTCAAGCGGCGAAATAGTGGCACAGGCAGTTACAAAGTCAACTACCGACTCAGGGCAATTGCAGCCCGCCAGCGGCCTTGTGCAATGCGCGCAGGTGTTCGCCGAGCTGCTTGAGGTTGGCTTCGACGGCGGCGATTTCGGCGGCGCGCTCGGGGCCGAGCAAGGCGCGTACTTCCTTGTCCAGGTCGCCGGTCAGGCGCTGCAGTTGCTGCTGGCGCTGGCTGCTGGCCTGCTCCAGCTGCTGGCGTTCGCTGGCCTGGGGCAGCCCGTAGCCGCTGCCGCTCAGCAGTTCGGCCGGTTTGCTGAGAAAGCCGCTGTTGGCAAGGATCTGCTGCAGGGTGCTGTTGGCCTGGGCCACGTTGGTGTCGTTGAGCTCGCGACCGCTGAGGTAGCGCTGCTTGACCTCGTCCTGGGCCAGCAGCAACTGGCGGCGCAGGCCGGCCTGTTCCAGCAGCAACAAGGCCGCGCTGGTGCGCAGGTCGGCCTGGGCGAACCATTGCTGGCGCTGGGCGGGTGGCTGTTCGAGCCAGGCCTCGACGCTGGCCTGCGGCACCGGCAGGTGCTGCTTGAGCACCTGGAACATGGCCTGGTAGCGGTCGCGGTAGGAGTCGAAGCGGTAGCCCAGGCGCAAGGCTTCGCGCGGGTCGTCGAGCACGCTCATGTCGGCCAGGCCACGACCCTGCAGCACCTCGAGCAGGCCATTGGGCATGATGCTGTCGAGCCCGGCCAGGCGCGGGTTGCCGGTGCCGCTGCGCAGCAGCTTGAGGGTTTCGACCGCGCAGTTGTTCGACAGGAAGTAATAGTGGCCGTCGTAGTTCCAGTGCATCTCGGCGGCCTGGCGCACCAGGTCTTCGATTTCGTCCCGGTCGAGCTTGAGCGGGATCGAAGCCAGGCTGCGCAGTTCGGTCTTGGTGTACTCGTCGATCACCTGTGCCAGTGGCAGCACGAACAGGCGCGAGGGGTAGGCGCCGGTCAGGCCGTCCCAGCTCGATAGCTGCACGTCGTTGACGAAGGCACGGTACGAGAGCACCAGGTGCTGGTCCAGGTCCAGGCGGCAGTCCGGACCGCGTGGGCGCCCCGGCGCGCAGATCACCAGGCGCAGCATGCTGTGGCCCCAGCGGCTGACCCAGTTCTGGTTGGCTTCGGCCAGCAGGAAGTCCACGGCGTACACGCGTTCGGGGTCGACCTGGCCCAGCGGCTGCTTGTCGAAGTCGTTGCCGGCGTTGAGGAACGGCAGCCCCGGCGCGCACTCGGCAACGGCAGGCGCCCAGTCGAAATGCTCGCGCAGGTACTTGTAGAGGGCCGGGCGGCGACAGGCGTAGCTCGGGTCGAGGAGGAAGTACTCCATGTTGACCGCGATGAATTCCTTGGGGCTGCTCAGCTCGTAGCTGTCCGGGGTGCGTGCGATCTGGCGGTTGTGCTGTTCGCGCTCGCCACGCCGGCCCACGTATTGCGGCCAGCCGGCGAGGTCGAGCAGGCGCGGGTCGTCGCTGAGGGTGAAGCGGCGTTCGGTCTGGCCGCGGCATTCATCGGGCAGCCCGACTTTGCCCAGGCTGGTGTTCTGGCGCACGCAGCGGCTGATCAGCCGGCGCTCGGGCGCTGGCCACAGGCGGGCGCGGTCATACAGGTGAGTGAGCTCGTGGAGAACGGTGGCCAGCAGCTCCTGGCGCACCGTGCCATGCGGCCGGCCGGTCTGCGCGGTGGCAGCGCTGCCATCGGTGAGGCCCGGCAGCAGGCGCCGGTTGAGCTCCAGGCTCGATACCAGCGACGCCTGGCCATAGGCGTCTTCGGGCATGCGGGTGGTCCAGGAGACGTCGACGCGGCGGTCCAGCTCAGCCTTCAAGCGTGGCGGCAGGGCCTGCAGGGCTTCGTCGAGCAATGCCTGGCTGGCCCGCTGCTGTTGCGGGTCGAGGCCGTCTGCCTGCAGGTGCAGTTGCAGGTCGGCCAGCGCAGGGGCGCCGAGCAGCGTCAGTACGCTGCCCAACAGCCAGGCAAGGGGTTTCACAGCGACAGGATGGCTTCGGCCAGCACCTGGTCGCTGGCGTCGCGTGCTTCGGGAACGCGCTGGCGCAGGGTATCGAAGGCAGCTTCCAGTTGCGCGCCACGGATATCGCCACGGCTGGCGACGAAGCTGGCGGCATCGTCACGGGCCTCGCGCACGACCTTGGAGTCGCGGATCGAGGTGGTGGTGTCGGAGGTGAAGTCGATCGAGCGGCCAAAGGCACGCACGATGATATTGCTGGTGGCCACCAGGGTTTGTGCCTGGACCACGTCGGCCAGCAGCATCAGGCCGAGGGTGGCGGCAATCAGCGGTTTACGCATGGAGCATCTCCGGAAAATCGGTTGTGATCATTGGACGAGAATTGCCTGCGCCAGTTCAAGGTCGCTGGCATGAAGTTCGGGGGTGTGCTGGCGCAGTGCGTTCAGGGCGGCTTCCAGCTGTGCGCCACGCAGGGCGCCGTCGCTGGCGACGAAGGCGGCGGCATCGTCGTGGGCGGCCAGGATCAGCTTGCGATCGAACGGGGCGGTGGTCACCTTGCTGGTGGCGTAGCCCGCAATCACAAGGCTTTGAGTGGTCAGGTCGAAGGCCTGGGCAGCAGTCGACGCGCAGAGTGCGAGCAGCAGCGGTAGCAAATAACGCATGAGGTCTGGTTGGCTGTGAAATCAGGCGGCAAGGCTATCCCAATGCGCGGGTGGGGACCAGCGCAGGGTACCCGGCTTTTACACGTTGTTACGTGTACCGGGCCCTTGCGCGGTTCAGATGGCCAGGATCGCCTGGGCCAGTTGGGCGTCGGAAGCCTGCAGGGTCGGGGCCTGCTGGCGGATGTGGGCGAAGGCGCTTTCCAGTTTCACACCGCGGATGGCGCCCTGGCTGGCGACGAAGCTGGCGGCGTCGTCACGGGCGGCGCGCACGATCTTGTCATCGCGCAGCGATGAGGAGGCATCGGAGGTCGCGTTGGTGGAGGCGGCAACGCCACGCACCACGGTATCGGTGGTGACCACGAAGCTGGATGCGTGGGCAGTGGAGGCCAGGGCCAGCAACATTGCGGCGCCAAGCAGGCGGGTACGGGACATGGTCGATCTCCTGAATATGGGCCCGGCTATTATGCAGCAGGTGGTGCAGCGGCGTCTGCTTCGCCGGCTCCTGCAGCGCAGCTGTACGATTGTACTAGTGGTATTTTGGTTTATAAAAACTGTACTGGTATTGGGTTCGAATGCTCTGGCACGGGCCTTTCAAACAAAAAACCCGTCAGCAGTCACCTGCGACGGGTTTTTGAATTCGGGGTGCCGGCGTTGGCCGGCGGGCCCTGCATCAACGCCAGAAAGGCTTGCTCAGCTCTTCGTAACGTTGTGCTTCGCTGATACCGGCATCAGCCAGCAGACGCGAGTCCAGGCGAGCCAGTTGGTGGCGGCTGGCGATGCGGCGTTGCCACAGCATCAGGTTGGCCAGCAGGCGCAGTGGCAGCGAACCCTGGGATTGTTGAGCGTTGTTTTCAAAAGCCAGATCGGAACTGAGTGTACGTTCCATGGTGTCATCCTTCCGCTTGTGGCGGCATTAGGTAGTGATTTAACTGATGCCAATGATCCTCCTGTGTCGTCCATAACAGTAGATACAGTTCACCTGCATTGTGATGGCCCAGTTAACTGTTTATGCAGACTGTTGCACTCGGATTGGACGCAACTGTACTGGTCCGCACTGAAATGGTGCAATTTAGGGTCAATGAGGGGATTTTGCGTAGGAAGGTACCGTCAAAACACCGGTACAGGAGAACAGTTTGTGTAACGGTTGAGCCGGGCAACTGTACAGCCGGTGCGCATTGCGCGCCACCGGCTGTACAGGGACGGCTTCAGCTGGCCAGCATGCGCCCGGTTTCTTCCAGGTTTTCATGCCACTGCAGGGCTTCGCGCAGGATGTGCGGGGTGTGCCCACCCTTTTCGCAGGCGCGGGTGAAGTAGTCGTTCAGTGCGTCGCGGTAGTCCGGGTGCACACAGTTGTCGATGATCACCCGGGCGCGCTCGCGCGGCGCCAGGCCACGCAGGTCGGCCAGGCCCTGCTCGGTGACGAGGATGTCCACGTCGTGCTCGGTGTGGTCCACATGGCTGACCATCGGTACCACGCTGGAGATCGCGCCGCCCTTGGCGATGGACTTGGTGACGAAGATGGCCAGGTGCGCGTTGCGCGCGAAGTCGCCCGAGCCACCGATGCCGTTCATCATGCGCGTGCCGCACACGTGGGTGGAGTTGACGTTGCCGTACAGGTCGAACTCCAGTGCGGTGTTGATGCCGATGATGCCCAGGCGCCGTACCACTTCAGGGTGGTTGGAGATTTCCTGCGGACGCAGCACCAGCTTGTCCTTGTAGCGCTCCAGGTTGCCGAACACGTCGGCGTTGCGACGGGTCGACAGGGTGATGGAACTGCCCGAGGCAAAGCTCAGCTTGCCGGCGTCGATCAGATCGAAGGTCGAGTCCTGCAGCACTTCGGAGTACATGGTCAGGTCTTCGAACGGCGAGTCGATCAGACCGCACATCACCGCGTTGGCGATGCTGCCGATGCCGGCCTGCAGTGGGCCGAGCTTGTTGGTCATGCGCCCGGCGTCGACTTCCTGCTTGAGGAAGTTGATCAGGTGGTTGGCGATACCCTGGGTTTCGTCGTCCGGCGGCAATACGGTGGACGGCGAGTCCGCCTGCTCGGTGATGACGATGCCGACGATCTTGGCCGGGTCGATCGGGATCGCGGTGCTGCCGATGCGGTCATCGACTTTCACCAGCGGGATCGGCGTGCGGGTCGGCCGGTAGGTCGGGATATAGATGTCATGCAGGCCTTCGAGGTTGGCGTTGTGCGCCATGTTGATCTCGACGATGACCTGCTTGGCGAAAATGGCGAAGCTGGCCGAGTTGCCCACGGAGGTGGTCGGCACGATGTGGCCGTCTTCGGTGATCGCGACCGCTTCGATGACCGCGATGTCCGGCAGCTTGAGCTGCTGGTTGCGCAGTTGCTCGACGGTTTCCGACAGGTGCTGGTCGATGAACATCACCTTGCCGTCGTTGATGGCCTTGCGCAGGGTGCTGTCGACCTGGAACGGCATGCGACGGGCCAGCACACCGGCTTCGGTCAGCTGCTTGTCGAGGTCGTTGCCCAGGCTGGCGCCGGTCATCAGGCTGATTTTCAGCGGCGACAGCTTGGCTCGCTCGGCCAGTGCGTGGGGCACGGCCTTGGCTTCGCCGGCACGGGTGAAACCGCTCATGCCGACGGTCATGCCGTCCTCGATCAAACCTGCGGCATCGGCCGCACTCATTACCTTGCTGTGCAAAGAGGACAAGCGAATACGATCACGGTACATGGATTATTATCTCGGGCTACTAAAGCTAGATGCGCAGTCTATTGATTTCGCCTGTCGGCGTCCCGCGACCAAGGTCGAATGCGAAGGCCTGAAGTAGAGCCTTCTGTCGGCTGGGCGGGCATGAAAAAGCCCCAGCCGGTACCGCGCTGGGGCTATTTGTCACAGCCTTTTCAAGGGCTTATTCCACGGCTTTGACCATGTCTTCGATGACCTTCTTGGCATCGCCGAACACCATCATGGTCTTGTCCAGGTAGAACAGTTCGTTGTCCAGGCCGGCATAGCCGCTGGCCATGGAGCGCTTGTTGACGATGATGGTCTTGGCCTTGAAGGCTTCGAGGATCGGCATGCCGGCAATCGGCGACTTGGGATCGTTCTTGGCCGCCGGGTTGACCACGTCGTTGGCACCGAGCACCAGTACCACGTCGGCCTGGCCGAACTCGGAGTTGATGTCGTCCATCTCGAACACCTGGTCGTAGGGCACTTCGGCCTCGGCCAGCAGCACGTTCATGTGCCCGGGCATGCGCCCCGCCACCGGGTGGATCGCGTACTTCACGGTCACGCCGTTGTGGGTGAGCTTTTCGGTCAGTTCCTTGAGCGCATGCTGCGCACGGGCCACCGCCAGGCCGTAGCCGGGCACGATGATCACGGTGTCGGCGTTGCTCAGCAGGAAGGTGGCGTCGTCGGCCGAACCGGATTTCACCGGGCGCGCCTCCTTGGCACCGGCCGGGCCGGCCGCTTCTGCAGCGCCGCCGAAGCCGCCGAGGATCACGTTGAAGAACGAACGGTTCATCGCCTTGCACATGATGTACGAGAGGATCGCGCCGCTCGAACCCACCAGCGAACCGGCAATGATCAGCATCGAGTTGTTCAGCGAGAAACCGATGCCCGCCGCTGCCCAGCCCGAATAGCTGTTGAGCATCGAGACCACCACCGGCATGTCGGCGCCGCCGATCGGGATGATGATCAGCACACCCATCACGAAGGCCAGGGCCAGCATCAGGGCGAAGGCGGTCAGGTTGCCGGTGAAGGTGAAGATCAGGCCCAGGGCGATGGTGGCCAGGCCCAGCACCAGGTTGAGCTTGTGCTGGCCGCTGAACTGTACCGGCGCGCCCTGGAACAGGCGGAACTTGTACTTGCCCGACAACTTGCCGAAGGCGATGACCGAACCCGAAAAGGTGATCGCACCAATGGCGGCGCCAAGGAACAGCTCCAGGCGGTTGCCGACCGGAATCGGGTCGCTGATGCTGGCCACGATGCCCAGCGACTGTGGCTCGACCACGGCCGCGATGGCGATGAACACGGCCGCCAGGCCGATCATGCTGTGCATGAAGGCGACCAGTTCCGGCATCTTGGTCATTTCGACGCGTTTGGCCATGATCGAGCCGGCAGTGCCGCCCACCAGCAGGCCGACGATCACGTAGCCGATGCCGTCGGTGGCCAGCTGCGCGCCCAGTTTGTAGATCAGGCCGACGGTGGTGATCACCGCCAGGGCCATGCCGAGCATGCCGAACAGGTTGCCGCGCCGCGAGGTGGTCGGGTGCGACAGGCCCTTGAGCGCCTGGATGAAGCACACCGAGGCGACAAGGTAGAGCAGGGTTACCAGGTTCATGCTCATGTTTACTTCTTCCCCTCAGCCTTCGCGGCCTTTTTCTTGAACATCTCCAGCATGCGCCGGGTGACGAGGAAACCGCCGAACACGTTGACCGCTGCCAGGGCCACCGCGAGGGTGCCCATGGTCTTGCCGAGCGGGGTCACGGTCAGCGCGGCGGCCAGCATGGCGCCGACGATGACGATGGCGGAGATGGCGTTGGTGACCGCCATCAGCGGGGTGTGCAGCGCCGGGGTCACGTTCCATACCACGTGGTAGCCCACATAGATGGCCAGCACGAAGATGATCAGGTTGTAGACGCCGTGAGAGATCAGCATGTCTTCCATTGTCTGGCTCCTTATCCGTTCTTGCGGATGACCTGGCCGTCGCGGCACATCAGGCACGCGGCGACGATGTCGTCTTCGAGGTTGATCGTGAGGGCGCCGTCCTTGTCGAACAGCAGTTTCATGAAGTCGAGCAGGTTGCGTGCATACAGGGCCGAGGCGTCCGCACCGACCTGTGCTGGCAGGTTGGTGGGGCCGACGATGGTCACGCCGTTCTCGATCACCACCTGGTCGGCCACGGTCAGCGGGCAGTTGCCGCCCTGTGCGGCGGCGAGGTCGATGACCACCGAGCCCGGCTTCATCTGCGCGACGGTTTCGGCGCTGAGCAGGGTCGGTGCCTTGCGCCCGGGGATCAGCGCGGTGGTGATGACGATGTCGGCCTGTCTGGCGCGTTCGTGCACGGCCTGGGCCTGACGCTGCATCCAGCTGGCGGGCATGGGCCGCGCGTAGCCGCCGACGCCTTCGGCGCACTCGCGTTCCTCATCGGTTTCATACGGCACGTCGATGAACTTGGCGCCGAGCGATTCGATCTGCTCCTTTACCGCCGGGCGCACGTCCGAGGCCTCGATCACCGCACCCAGGCGCTTGGCCGTGGCGATGGCCTGCAGGCCGGCCACACCGGCGCCCAGGATGAGCACGCGGGCAGCCTTAACGGTGCCTGCGGCAGTCATCAGCATCGGCATGAAGCGTGGGTAGTGATGCGCGGCCAGCAGCACGGCCTTGTAGCCGGCGATGTTGGCCTGCGATGACAGCACGTCGAGGCTCTGCGCGCGGGAGGTGCGCGGCGCGGCTTCGAGAGCGAAGGCGGTGATCCCGCGTTCGGCCATCCTGGCAATCACGTCATTGTTGAACGGGTTGAGCATGCCCACCAGAACGGTGCCGCTGTTGATCTGGCCCAGTTCGCTTTCGTTGGGCGCCACAACCTTGAGTACAAGCTGTGCGCCAAACGCATCGGCAGCGCTGCCGATGGTCGCGCCTGCTGCTTCATAGGCACTGTCGGGCACGCTGGCATTGACGCCCGCGCCACTTTGCACAGTGACCTGATGACCCTGGCCGATCAGTTTCTTGATGGTTTCGGGGGTGGCAGCGACACGTGTCTCGCCCGTCTGCGTTTCGAGAGGAACACCAATGTGCACGTCAATTTCTCCTGCGTGATCTTTTGTTGGTAAACCAGCGCACTGCGGATGGTGCGTCTGGGGCGGCCGATCAGCACGATCCCGCCCTGAATCCGGGCGGGGCGCGGCATTTTGCAGGCGATCCTGAATCGCTTCAACCGGTTCTGAAGGGTGACGAACGATAAACTACAAGTCACCCTGTGACCGAATGTCGCAATAAACGGCCTGAAGCCCGCGAACCGTGGGCTTCAGGGACATTACGCAAAATTTGAAATTTTTTCAGACAAATTTCGCGAAAGCGCATTTGTGCACAGGCTTTATGTCGCGAAGGCCCCGTAAACAGCAGGGTTAAGGGGTGTTTTGGCGTGCACCGGAACAGTCTGCTCATTTGCGACATTTTCGTATATCTGTAGGGCTCGATATTTGCTGACTACGGGGTCAACAAACCGCTCTGATCCTTGTGCTGCGCGGCATAGCGCTGGGCCTCGGCTACCAGCCAGTCGCGAAAAGCACGCAGCGAGGCGGATTCCACCTTGCGCTCCGGGATCATCAGGTAGTACGCCTTGATGCTCGACAGCGCATGCGGGTTGGCAATCACCAACCTGCCCTCCCCCAGTTCATGCTGGATGAGAAAGGGGGGGATCAACGCCACGCCCATCTCGTGCATGGCGGCCTGGGCCAACATCGAGAATAGCTCATAGCGCGGGCCGGTCATGTCGCGGGCCACGTTCATTTCCAGGCTGTTGAACCACTGGCGCCAGGCATAGGGTCGGGTGGTCTGCTGCAGCAGCGGCAGTTGCGCGAGGTCCTCGGCGCTAAGGCTAGCCTGCCCTGCCAGCAAGGCCGGGCTGCACACCGGCACGGGGTTCTCGCCCATCAGGCGGTGGGACTGGGTACCCGACCAGTCGGCGTCGCCAAAATAGATGGCGGCGTCGAAGTGGGTGTCGGCGAAAAGGAACGGACGGGTGCGGTTGGTCAGGTTGACGGTGACTTCGGGGTGCAGGCGCTGAAAGTCCTTCAGTCGCGGCAGCAGCCATTGCGTGCCGAAGGTCGGTACCAGGGCCAGTTCGATCACGTTGGCGCCCTGCTGGCCCATCACCGACAGGGTATCGCGCTCCACCGCGTCCAGCTGGGTGGCGACGCGGCGGCTATAGGACAGGCCGGCTTCGGTGAGCTTCACGCCACGGCGCGAGCGGCGAAACAGCTCCACATTCAGAAACTCCTCCAGCCCGCCCACCTGTCGGCACACCGCGCCTTGGGTCAGGGAGAGCTCCTGGGCCGCCTTGGTAAAGCTTTCGTGGCGGGCTGCAGCCTCGAAGCACACCAGGGCCGTGGTGCTGGGGATCTTGCGCCGCATATACGTCAACCTCACTAATCAGTCGTAAAAATGGCCGTTGGTGCCGTTACGAAGTGAGAAATTATCACAAGACTATGCGCAATCCTCGTTTGTCGCCACGCCCGTTACGGCCTAGGATCAACCCACGACAAAACGTTTCCGAGGATTCGCACATGGCTGGCAAGGCAAGCTTCAACTGGATCGACCCGCTGCTGCTCGATCAGCAGCTCACCGAAGAAGAGCGCATGGTGCGTGACAGCGCGTTCCACTTCGCCCAGGACAAGCTCGCCCCGCGTGTGCTCGAAGCCTTCCGCCATGAGCAGACCGACCCGGCGATCTTCCGTGAAATGGGCGAGGTTGGCCTGCTGGGTGCGACCATCCCCGAGCAGTACGGTGGCAGCGGCCTCAACTATGTGTGCTACGGCCTGATTGCCCGTGAAGTGGAGCGTATCGACTCCGGCTATCGCTCGATGATGAGCGTGCAGTCTTCGCTGGTGATGGTGCCGATCAACGAATTCGGTACCGAGGCGCAGAAGCAGAAGTACCTGCCCAAGCTGGCCAGCGGCGAGTGGATTGGCTGCTTCGGTCTCACCGAACCCAACCATGGCTCCGACCCGGGCTCGATGATCACCCGCGCCAGGAGCGTCGACGGTGGCTATCGCCTGAGCGGCAGCAAGATGTGGATCACCAACAGCCCGATCGCTGACGTGTTCGTGGTGTGGGCCAAGGACGATGCGGGCGACATTCGTGGCTTCGTGCTGGAGAAAGGCTGGGAAGGCCTGAGTGCCCCGGCGATTCACGGCAAGGTCGGCCTGCGTGCCTCGATCACCGGCGAGATCGTGATGGACAACGTGTTCGTGCCTGAAGAAAACATCTTCCCGGATGTACGTGGCCTGAAGGGCCCGTTCACCTGTCTCAACTCGGCGCGCTACGGCATCTCCTGGGGCGCCCTGGGTGCAGCGGAAGCCTGCTGGCACACCGCGCGCCAATACACCTTGGACCGTCAGCAGTTCGGCCGCCCATTGGCCGCCAACCAGCTGATCCAGAAGAAGCTGGCCGACATGCAGACCGAGATCACCCTGGCCCTGCAAGGTTGCCTGCGCCTGGGCCGCATGAAGGATGAAGGCACTGCTGCGGTCGAGATCACCTCGATCATGAAGCGCAACTCCTGCGGCAAGGCGCTGGACATCGCCCGCCTGGCCCGCGACATGCTGGGCGGCAATGGTATCTCCGACGAGTTCGGCGTGGCCCGCCACCTGGTCAACCTCGAGGTGGTCAACACCTATGAAGGTACCCATGACGTGCACGCGCTGATTCTGGGGCGTGCGCAAACCGGTCTGCAGGCTTTCTATTAATAAGGAGCCAGCCCATGGGCGCGCTATCTCATCTGCGGGTGCTGGATCTGTCGCGAGTGCTGGCCGGACCGTGGTCCGGACAGATCCTCGCGGACCTGGGGGCCGAGGTGATCAAGGTCGAGCGTCCCGGGGCGGGCGACGACACGCGCGCCTGGGGCCCGCCGTTTCTCAAGGACGCCTATGGCGAGAACACCAGTGAGGCGGCCTACTACCTTTCGGCCAACCGCAACAAGCAGTCGGTCACCATCGACTTCACCCAGCCCGAAGGCCAGCAACTGGTACGTGAGCTGGCGGCCAAGTCCGACATCCTGATCGAGAACTTCAAGGTTGGCGGGCTGGCGGCCTACGGGCTGGACTACGAAAGCCTGCGGGCGATCAACCCGCGGCTTATCTATTGCTCGATCACCGGCTTCGGCCAGACCGGACCCTACGCCAAGCGTGCCGGTTATGACTTCATGATCCAGGGCCTGGGTGGCCTGATGAGCCTTACCGGCCGCCCGGAGGGTGAGGACGGTGCGGGGCCGGTGAAGGTCGGGGTGGCGTTGACCGATATTCTCACCGGGCTGTATTCGACGGTGGCGATATTGGCCGCCCTCGCCCACCGGGATCACGATGGCGGCGGGCAACACATCGACATGGCGTTGCTGGATGTGCAGGTGGCTTGCCTGGCCAACCAGGCGATGAACTACCTGACCACGGGTGTTGCGCCGCGTCGCCTGGGCAATGCGCACCCGAACATCGTGCCTTACCAGGATTTTCCTACCGCCGATGGCGACTTCATCCTGACCGTGGGTAACGACGGGCAGTTTCGCAAGTTCGCCGAGGTGGCCGGCCAGCCGCAGTGGGCGGATGACCCACGGTTTGCCACTAATAAACTGCGTGTTGCCAACCGCGCCGAGCTGATCCCGCTGATTCGCCAGGCCACGGTGTTCAAGACTACCGCCGAGTGGGTCAGCCAGCTGGAGCAGGCGGGTGTACCGTGCGGGCCGATCAACGACCTGGCGCAGATGTTCCAGGACCCTCAGGTGCAGGCGCGTGGCCTGGCCATAGAGATTCCTCACCCGTTGGCCGGCAGCGTGCCGCAGGTGGCCAGCCCTATTCGTTTGTCCGAGACGCCGGTGGAGTACCGCAATGCGCCGCCGCTGCTGGGGGAGCATACCGAACAGGTGCTGATGCAGGTGCTGGGGCTGAAGGGTGACGAGGTGCAACGCCTGCGTGGCGCGGGCGTGCTGTAGGCGCCCTCTCCTATCTATCTAGAGGGTGGCTAGGGCTGATTTGATAAAGTTTCAAATTAG
>NZ_QLAD01000008.1:282360-298126 GCF_024355235.1 Pseudomonas sp. S12(2018) | reverse complement strand
TGCGGGTGTAGTAGCAAAGGTTATTGAATAAGTAGTTGATTTCTCTCGATCAGGCCGGCATAATGGTCGGCCTGATAAGCTTTTAGGTCAGTAGCTCAATTGGCAGAGCGACGGTCTCCAAAACCGTAGGTTGGGGGTTCGATTCCCTCCTGACCTGCCAGATTCACCTTGTGTGTCTGGCTTTCTTTTCACAGGATCCTCCTAGATGACTCCCAAGTCTGAAGCCCAAGACTCTCGTTTTGATCTGCTCAAGTGGCTGGCTGTTGTCGCTTTGGTGGTGGTAGGCGTGGTCGGAAATCAATATTACTCCGCTTCGCCGATTCTGTATCGCGTTATTGCACTCCTCGCTCTTGCTGCTGTTGCTGGCTTTGTTGCCTTGCAGACTGCAAAGGGCAAGTCGTTCTTTGCGCTGGCAAAGGAAGCTCGCACCGAGATTCGTAAAGTCGTATGGCCAACCCGCCAAGAGACCATGCAGACCACCCTTATTGTGGTGGCTGTTGTCCTGGTCATGGCGCTGCTGTTGTGGGGGCTCGATTCCCTGCTCGGCTGGTTGATTTCCTTGATTGTTGGCTAAGGGTGTCCTGTGGCTAAGCGTTGGTATGTTGTGCATGCTTACTCGGGTTACGAGAAGCATGTGATGCGCTCGCTCATCGAGCGCGTAAAGCTGGCTGGCATGGAAGATGGCTTCGGCGAGATTCTGGTCCCCACTGAAGAAGTGGTTGAAATGCGCAATGGCCAGAAGCGCAAAAGCGAGCGTAAGTTCTTCCCGGGCTACGTGCTGGTTCAGATGGACATGAACGAAGGGACTTGGCACTTGGTCAAGGACACCCCTCGTGTCATGGGCTTCATTGGTGGTACCGCAGACAAGCCTGCACCCATCACCGATAAAGAAGCCGAGGCCATTCTGCGTCGCGTTGCCGATGGCAGCGACAAGCCGAAGCCGAAAACGCTGTTCGAGCCAGGTGAAGTGGTTCGTGTTGTAGACGGTCCGTTTGCTGATTTCAACGGCACGGTCGAAGAGGTTAACTACGAGAAGAGCCGGCTCCAGGTAGCGGTGCTCATCTTCGGTCGCTCTACTCCGGTGGAGCTTGAGTTCAGCCAGGTCGAAAAGGTCTAGCAGAACGACGCATCCCATACCCCGCAGCCCTATGTGCTGCGGGGTTTTGTCGTCACTGGGATAAAACGCAAGTAATCCGGGGAGCCTTCTGGCGCTTGTACCCGATATTGGAGTAGCTCATGGCTAAGAAGATTCAGGCTTACATCAAGCTGCAAGTAAAGGCCGGCCAGGCCAACCCAAGTCCACCCGTAGGCCCAGCACTGGGTCAACATGGTGTGAACATCATGGAATTCTGCAAGGCCTTCAACGCCCGTACCCAGGGTCAAGAAGCCGGCCTGCCGACTCCTGTGATCATCACTGTATATAGTGACCGTAGCTTCACTTTCGAAACCAAAAGCACCCCTGCTTCGGTTCTGCTGAAGAAAGCAGCTGGCCTGACCAGCGGTTCTGCGCGTCCGAACACCGTCAAAGTCGGTACTGTGACCCGTGCTCAGCTGGAAGAGATCGCAAAAACCAAAAATGCTGATCTGACCGCTGCTGACATGGAAGCGGCCGTGCGTACCATCGCCGGTTCCGCTCGCAGCATGGGCCTCAACGTGGAGGGTGTGTAATGGCTAAGCTGACCAAGCGCCAAAAGGCTATCGCTTCGAAAATCGAAGCGGGCAAAGTCTACAACTTCGAAGAAGCAGCAGTGCTGCTGGCCGAACTGTCTACCGTGAAGTTCAGCGAGTCCTTCGACGTAGCCGTTAACCTGGGCGTTGACCCACGTAAATCAGACCAGGTCGTTCGTAGCGCTACCGTGCTGCCACACGGCACTGGCAAGACCGTACGTGTTGCCGTGTTCACCCAGGGTCCAGCTGCCGAGGCCGCTCTGGCTGCCGGCGCTGACCGTGTAGGCATGGACGATCTGGCTGCCGAAATGAAAGGCGGCGACCTGAACTATGACGTCGTTATTGCCTCCCCGGACGCAATGCGTGTTGTAGGTCAGCTGGGTCAGGTTCTGGGTCCTCGCGGCCTGATGCCTAACCCTAAAGTTGGCACCGTAACTCCAGACGTAGCCACCGCGGTCAAAAACGCCAAGGCTGGTCAGGTTCGCTACCGTACCGACAAAAACGGCATCATCCACACTTCCGTTGGCAAGATCGGCTTTGAAGCCGTCAAGCTGAAGGAAAACGTTGAAGCCCTGATCGCTGATCTGAAGCGTATCAAGCCAGCTTCCTCGAAAGGTATCTACGTCAAGCGCGTTACCCTGAGCACCACCATGGGCCCAGGTCTGGTAATCGATCAAGGTTCCCTGAACGCGTAAGACCGCGATGGGCGCGAGCAATTGCGCCCGTCAGCAAAAATTGGGGTCCCTGCCTGGCGGGGGCTATCCAAGACCGTAGGCGGCGCAAGCCTTAAACCTCAAGCCTACGCAGATGGTGCCCCTGATTCCTTACCGAGTCAGACACCAAAACGACATTCGGCTTCGGCTGGATGAAACGGTAACAAGCAGGAGTTTTACCCGTGGCAATTAAACTCGAAGACAAGAAGGCCATCGTCGCTGAAGTCAACGAGGCTGCCAAAGTCGCTCTGTCCGCTGTCGTGGCTGATGCCCGTGGTGTGACTGTAGGCGCAATGACCGGACTCCGTAAAGAGGCTCGTGAAGCTGGCGTTTACGTACGTGTTGTACGTAACACCCTGCTCAAGCGCGCTGTTGCCGACACTGAATTCAGTGTCCTCAACGACGTGTTCACCGGCCCTACCCTGATCGCGTTCTCCAACGAACACCCGGGCGCTGCTGCCCGTCTGTTCGCTGAGTTCGCCAAGGGTCAGAGCAAGTTCGAGATCAAGGCAGCTGCGTTCGACGGCAAGTTCCTTGCCGCAAACCAGATCGACGTGTTGGCTTCCCTGCCGACCCGCGACGAGGCCATTGCGAAGCTGATGAGCGTGATCCAAGGCGCGACCAGCAAGCTGGCTCGTACTCTGGCAGCCGTTCGCGACCAGAAAGAAGCTGCTGCTGCCTAAGGCACCGCAAGCCCTTTCGAAATCATACGTTTAATTTGATGGCTGCGTAGGCTGTCACCCCAATACAGGATTTAAGTCATGTCTCTGACTAACGAGCAAATCATCGAAGCAATCGGCCAGAAAACCGTTCTGGAAGTTGTTGAGCTGATCAAAGCAATGGAAGAAACCTTCGGCGTTACCGCTGCTGTTGCCGCTGCTGGCCCAGCTGCTGCCGCTGCCGTTGTTGAAGAACAAACCGAGTTCAACGTTGTTCTGGTTGCCGCTGGCGACAAGAAAGTAAACGTGATCAAGGCTGTTCGTGAACTGACCGGCCTGGGCCTGAAAGAAGCCAAGGAAAAGGTTGATACCGCTCCTCAAGTCGTTGCTGAAGGCGTTTCGAAAGAAGCCGCTGACAAAGCCAAGGCTGACCTGGAAGCAGCAGGCGCTACCGTCGAACTGAAGTAATTTCGACTGTGCGTCTCCAGCCCGAGCGACAAGCGAAAGGCTGATGGCTGGTGGCTTTTGCCACCGGCCTTTTTCCGTTATTGGCAGCCGATCAGGTCGGCGCCGATGACGAGCGGTAACCACCGATGACGGTGGCGCAAACCATGGGGTTTGCACGATTTTCTGGCTGCTCCCGTCGGGAGAAGCCAAACAAGCAGGTGACCAAGCTGGGGAACGCTGATGGCTTACTCATACACTGAGAAAAAACGTATCCGCAAGGACTTTAGCAAGTTGCCGGACGTCATGGATGTGCCTTACCTCCTGGCCATCCAGCTGGATTCGTATCGTGAATTCTTGCAGGCGGGAGCGACTAAAGATCAGTTCCGCGACGTGGGCCTGCATGCGGCCTTCAAATCGGTTTTCCCGATCATCAGCTACTCCGGCAATGCTGCCCTGGAGTACGTTGGCTATCGTCTGGGCGAACCGGCCTTTGATGTCAAAGAATGCGTACTGCGCGGGGTAACCTACGCGGTACCGCTGCGCGTGAAAGTCCGCCTGATCATTTTCGACAAAGAATCGTCGAACAAAGCGATCAAGGACATCAAAGAGCAAGAAGTCTACATGGGTGAAATCCCCCTGATGACTGAAAACGGTACCTTCGTAATCAACGGTACCGAGCGTGTTATCGTTTCCCAGCTGCACCGCTCGCCAGGCGTGTTCTTCGACCACGACCGTGGCAAGACGCACAGCTCGGGCAAGCTGCTGTACTCGGCGCGGATCATTCCTTACCGCGGCTCGTGGCTGGACTTCGAATTCGATCCGAAAGACTGTGTATTCGTCCGTATCGACCGTCGTCGCAAGCTGCCGGCTTCCGTACTGCTGCGCGCGCTGGGCTACACCACCGAAGAAGTGCTGAACGCGTTCTACACCACCAACGTATTCCACGTGGCGGGCGAAAAGCTCAGCCTGGAACTGGTGCCACAACGCCTGCGTGGTGAAATCGCGGTCATGGACATCCATGACGACAGCGGCAAGGTGATTGTCGAGCAGGGTCGTCGTATTACCGCTCGCCACATCAACCAGCTGGAAAAGGCTGGTGTCAAATCCCTGGACGTGCCGCTGGAATACGTTCTGGGCCGCACCACCGCCAAGGCGATCGTGCACCCGGCTACCGGTGAAATCCTGGCCGAATGCAACACCGAGCTGACCACCGAAGCACTGGTGAAGATCGCCAAGGCTCAGGTCGTTCGCATCGAGACCCTGTACACCAACGACATCGACTGCGGTCCGTTCATCTCGGATACCCTGAAGATCGACTCCACCAGCAACCAACTGGAAGCGCTGGTCGAGATCTATCGCATGATGCGTCCTGGCGAGCCGCCAACCAAGGATGCCGCAGAGACCCTGTTCAACAACCTGTTCTTCAGCGCCGAGCGTTACGACCTGTCGGCTGTTGGTCGCATGAAGTTCAACCGTCGTATCGGTCGTACCGAGATCGAAGGTTCGGGCGTGCTGAGCAAGGAAGATATCGTCGAGGTCCTCAAGACCCTGGTCGACATCCGTAACGGCAAAGGCATCGTCGACGACATCGACCACCTGGGTAACCGTCGCGTGCGCTGTGTCGGCGAAATGGCCGAGAACCAGTTCCGCGTTGGCCTGGTGCGTGTAGAGCGCGCGGTCAAAGAGCGTCTGTCCATGGCTGAAAGCGAAGGCCTGATGCCGCAAGACCTGATCAACGCCAAGCCGGTAGCGGCGGCGGTGAAGGAGTTCTTCGGTTCGAGCCAGCTGTCCCAGTTCATGGACCAGAACAACCCGCTGTCCGAGATCACCCACAAGCGTCGTGTCTCGGCACTCGGCCCTGGTGGTCTGACCCGTGAGCGCGCAGGCTTCGAAGTCCGTGACGTACACCCGACCCACTACGGCCGCGTGTGCCCGATCGAGACCCCTGAAGGTCCGAACATCGGTCTGATCAACTCCCTGGCGGCCTATGCCCGCACCAACCAGTACGGCTTCCTTGAGAGCCCGTACCGCGTGGTGAAAGAGGGTGTGGTTACCGACGACATCGTGTTCCTGTCGGCGATCGAAGAAGCTGATCACGTCATCGCACAGGCTTCGGCCACGATGGACGCGAAGAAGCAACTGATCGACGAACTGGTAGCGGTCCGTCACCTGAACGAATTCACCGTCAAGGCGCCGGAAGACGTCACCCTGATGGACGTTTCGCCAAAGCAGGTAGTTTCTGTTGCCGCATCGTTGATTCCGTTCCTCGAGCACGACGACGCCAACCGTGCGTTGATGGGTTCGAACATGCAGCGTCAGGCTGTACCGACTCTGCGCGCCGACAAACCGCTGGTAGGTACCGGCATGGAGCGCAACGTTGCGCGTGACTCCGGCGTTTGCGTCGTGGCTCGTCGTGGCGGTGTGATCGATTCCGTCGACGCCAGCCGTATCGTGGTGCGTGTTGCAGATGACGAAGTTGAAACCGGCGAAGCTGGTGTCGATATCTACAACCTGACCAAGTACACCCGCTCGAACCAGAACACCTGCATCAACCAGCGTCCGCTGGTGAGCAAGGGTGATGTGGTTCAGCGTAGCGACATCATGGCCGACGGCCCGTCCACCGACATGGGTGAGCTGGCTCTGGGTCAGAACATGCGCATCGCGTTCATGGCGTGGAACGGCTTCAACTTCGAAGACTCCATCTGCCTGTCCGAGCGTGTGGTTCAGGAAGATCGCTTCACCACGATCCACATCCAGGAACTGACCTGTGTGGCCCGTGACACCAAGCTTGGCCCAGAGGAAATCACCGCGGACATCCCGAACGTGGGTGAGGCTGCGCTGAACAAGCTGGACGAAGCCGGTATCGTCTACGTGGGTGCTGAAGTCGGCGCTGGCGACATTCTGGTCGGCAAGGTCACGCCAAAAGGCGAGACCCAGCTGACGCCAGAAGAAAAACTGCTGCGTGCGATCTTCGGCGAGAAGGCCAGCGACGTCAAAGACACCTCCCTGCGTGTGCCGACCGGCACCAAGGGTACTGTCATCGACGTACAGGTCTTCACTCGCGATGGCGTCGAGCGCGACAGCCGTGCGCTGTCCATCGAGAAGATGCAGCTGGACGAGATCCGCAAGGACCTGAACGAAGAGTTCCGCATCGTTGAAGGCGCAACCTTCGAACGTCTGCGCAGCGCCCTGAACGGTCAGGTCGTCGAAGGTGGTGCCGGCCTGAAGAAAGGTTCGGTCATCTCCAACGAAGTGCTGGACGGTCTGGAGCACGGCCAGTGGTTCAAACTGCGCATGGCCGAAGACGCGCTGAACGAGCAACTCGAGAAGGCCCAGGCCTACATCGTTGATCGTCGCCGTCTGCTGGACGACAAGTTCGAAGACAAGAAGCGCAAGCTGCAGCAGGGCGATGACCTGGCACCGGGCGTACTGAAGATCGTCAAGGTCTACCTGGCAATCCGTCGTCGCATCCAGCCGGGCGACAAGATGGCCGGTCGTCACGGTAACAAGGGTGTGGTCTCCGTGATCATGCCGGTCGAAGACATGCCGCACGACGCCAACGGTACGCCGGTGGACGTGGTACTCAACCCGTTGGGTGTACCTTCGCGTATGAACGTCGGTCAGATCCTCGAAACCCACCTGGGCCTGGCGGCCAAGGGCCTGGGCGAGAAGATCAACCGCATGCTCGAAGAGCAGCGCAAGGTCATCGAGCTGCGCAAGTTCCTCACCGAGATCTACAACGAGATCGGTGGTCGTCAGGAAAGCCTGGAAGACTTCTCCGACCAGGAAATCCTCGACCTGGCGAAGAACCTCAAAGGCGGTGTGCCAATGGCCACTCCAGTCTTCGACGGTGCCAAGGAAAGCGAAATCAAGGCCATGCTGAAACTGGCAGACATGCCGGAAAGCGGTCAGATGCAGCTGTTCGACGGTCGTACCGGCAACAAGTTCGAGCGTCCAGTGACCGTTGGTTACATGTACATGCTCAAGCTGAACCACTTGGTGGACGACAAGATGCACGCGCGTTCCACTGGTTCTTACAGCCTGGTTACCCAGCAGCCGCTGGGTGGTAAGGCGCAGTTCGGTGGTCAGCGTTTCGGGGAGATGGAAGTGTGGGCGCTGGAAGCATACGGCGCGGCATACACCCTGCAAGAAATGCTCACAGTGAAGTCGGACGATGTGAACGGTCGGACCAAGATGTACAAGAACATCGTGGACGGCGATCACCGTATGGAGCCGGGCATGCCCGAGTCCTTCAACGTGTTGATCAAAGAGATTCGTTCGCTCGGTATCGATATCGATCTGGAAACCGAATAACACGTGACGCGAATCGGGAGCGCGGCTGAAAAGCCCGCTCCCTGCTCCGCCAGGAGGAAAGGCCTTGAAAGACCTACTGAATTTGCTGAAAAACCAGGGTCAAGTCGAAGAGTTCGACGCCATCCGTATCGGATTGGCCTCGCCTGAGATGATCCGTTCGTGGTCGTTCGGTGAAGTAAAAAAGCCGGAAACCATCAACTACCGTACGTTCAAGCCTGAGCGTGACGGCCTGTTCTGCGCCAAGATCTTTGGCCCAGTCAAGGACTACGAGTGCCTGTGCGGCAAGTACAAGCGCCTGAAGCACCGTGGCGTGATCTGCGAGAAGTGCGGTGTTGAAGTCGCGCTGGCAAAAGTTCGTCGTGAGCGCATGGCGCACATCGAGCTGGCCTCGCCTGTTGCCCACATCTGGTTCCTGAAGTCGCTGCCGTCGCGTATCGGCCTGCTGATGGACATGACCCTGCGTGATATCGAGCGCGTTCTCTATTTCGAGAGCTATGTCGTTATCGACCCGGGCATGACCACCCTGGAAAAAGGTCAGCTGCTGAACGACGAGCAGTACTTCGAAGCGCTGGAAGAGTTCGGCGATGACTTCGACGCCCGCATGGGTGCCGAGGCCGTCCGCGAACTGCTGCACGCTATCGACCTGGAGCACGAGATTGGCCGCCTGCGCGAAGAGATTCCGCAGACCAACTCGGAAACCAAGATCAAGAAGCTGTCCAAGCGACTGAAGCTGATGGAGGCCTTCCAGGGCTCGGGCAACCTGCCTGAGTGGATGGTCCTGACCGTTCTGCCGGTTCTGCCGCCAGACCTGCGTCCACTGGTTCCGCTGGATGGCGGTCGTTTCGCGACCTCCGACCTGAACGACCTGTACCGTCGGGTGATCAACCGTAACAACCGTCTGAAGCGCCTGCTCGACCTGTCTGCGCCTGACATCATCGTGCGCAACGAAAAGCGCATGCTGCAGGAAGCGGTCGACGCACTGCTCGACAACGGCCGTCGCGGCCGCGCCATCACCGGCTCGAACAAGCGTCCTCTGAAATCCCTGGCCGACATGATCAAGGGTAAGCAAGGTCGTTTCCGTCAGAACCTGCTCGGTAAGCGCGTTGACTACTCGGGTCGTTCGGTAATTACCGTAGGTCCGACCCTGCGTCTGCACCAGTGCGGTCTGCCGAAGAAAATGGCCCTCGAGCTGTTCAAGCCGTTCATTTTCGGCAAGCTGGAAATGCGTGGTCTGGCGACCACCATCAAGGCTGCCAAGAAGATGGTCGAGCGCGAGTTGCCAGAGGTGTGGGACGTTCTTGCCGAAGTGATTCGCGAACACCCCGTACTGCTCAACCGTGCACCGACCCTTCACCGTCTGGGTATCCAGGCGTTCGAGCCGGTACTGATCGAAGGCAAGGCCATCCAGCTGCACCCGCTGGTCTGTGCCGCGTACAACGCCGACTTCGACGGTGACCAGATGGCCGTGCACGTGCCGCTGACGCTGGAAGCCCAGCTCGAAGCGCGCGCGCTGATGATGTCGACCAACAACATCCTGTCGCCAGCCAACGGTGAGCCGATCATCGTTCCTTCGCAGGACGTTGTACTGGGTCTGTACTACATGACCCGCGAAGCCATCAATGCCAAGGGCGAAGGTCGCGTATTCGCCGACCTGCAGGAAGTCGACCGCGTATTCCGCGCCGGCGAAGCGGCCCTGCACGCCAAGATCAAGGTTCGTATCAACGAAACCGTGAACGATCGTGATGGCGGCAGCGTTAAGAACACCCGCATCGTCGACACCACTGTCGGCCGTGCACTGCTGTTCCAGGTTGTACCGCCAGGTCTGTCGTACGACGTGGTCAACCAGCCGATGAAGAAAAAGGCGATCTCCAAGCTGATCAACCAGTGCTACCGCGTGGTTGGTCTGAAAGAGACCGTCATCTTCGCTGACCAGCTGATGTACACCGGTTTTGCCTACTCGACCATCTCCGGCGTTTCCATCGGTGTTAACGACTTCGTTATCCCGGATGAAAAAGCCCGCATCATCGGTGCTGCCACCGACGAAGTGAAAGAGATCGAGAGCCAGTACGCCTCCGGCCTGGTAACCCAGGGCGAGAAGTACAACAAGGTCATCGACCTGTGGTCCAAGGCGAACGACGAAGTGTCCAAGGCGATGATGGCCAACCTCTCGAAAGAGAAGGTCATCGACCGCGAAGGCAACGAAGTCGAGCAGGAGTCCTTCAACTCGATGTACATGATGGCTGACTCCGGTGCCCGGGGTTCGGCAGCTCAGATTCGTCAGTTGGCCGGTATGCGTGGTCTGATGGCCAAGCCGGACGGCTCGATCATCGAGACGCCGATCACCGCGAACTTCCGCGAAGGTCTGAGCGTACTGCAGTACTTCATCTCGACTCACGGTGCGCGTAAGGGTCTTGCGGATACCGCGTTGAAAACCGCGAACTCCGGTTACCTGACCCGTCGTCTGGTAGACGTGGCGCAGGATCTGGTGGTTACCGAGATCGACTGTGGCACCGAGCAGGGTCTGGTCATGACCCCGCACATCGAAGGCGGCGACGTTGTAGAGCCGCTGGGTGAGCGCGTACTGGGTCGTGTAATCGCCCGTGACGTGTTCAAGCCTGGCACCGACGACGTCATCGTTCCGGCCGGTACCCTGGTCGACGAGAAGTGGGTCGAGTTCATCGAGCTGAACAGCATCGACGAAGTGATCGTGCGTTCGCCGATCAGCTGTGAAACCCGCTACGGCATCTGCGCCAAGTGCTACGGTCGCGACCTGGCTCGCGGTCACCAGGTGAACATCGGTGAAGCTGTCGGCGTTATCGCTGCACAGTCGATCGGTGAGCCGGGTACCCAGCTGACCATGCGTACGTTCCACATCGGTGGTGCTGCAAGCCGTACCTCGGCTGCCGACAGCGTCCAGGTGAAGAACGGCGGTATGGTTCGTCTGCACAACCTCAAGCAGGTTGAGCGTGCCGACGGCAACCTGGTTGCCGTATCGCGTTCCGGCGAGTTGGCGATTGCCGACGAGTTCGGTCGTGAGCGCGAGCGTTACAAGCTGCCTTACGGCGCCGTGATTTCGGTGAAGGAAGGCGACAAGGTCGACGCTGGCGCCATCGTCGCCAAGTGGGACCCGCACACCCACCCGATCGTTACCGAAATGAAAGGTACCGTGACCTTCGTGGGCATGGAAGAAGGCATCACGATCAAGCGTCAGACCGACGAATTGACCGGCCTGACCAACATCGAGGTTCTGGACGTCAAAGACCGTCCGGCTGCAGGCAAAGAAATCCGTCCTGCAATCAAGATGGTCGACGCCAGCGGCAAGGATCTGCTGTTGCCAGGTACCGACGTACCGGCTCAGTACTTCCTGCCAGCCAACGCCCTGGTCGGTGTGGCTGACGGTGCACAGATCGGTGTTGGTGACGTTATCGCGCGTATCCCGCAAGAAACGTCCAAGACCCGTGACATCACCGGTGGTCTGCCGCGCGTTGCCGACCTGTTCGAAGCGCGCCGTCCGAAAGAAGCCTCGATTCTGGCTGAAGTCAGCGGTACCATCGCCTTCGGTAAAGAGACCAAGGGCAAGCGCCGTCTGGTCATCACCCCGAACGATGGCAGCGATCCGTACGAAGAGCTGATTCCGAAGTGGCGTCACCTGAACGTCTTCGAAGGCGAACAAGTGAACCGCGGCGAAGTCATCTCGGACGGTCCTAGCGATCCGCACGACATCCTGCGTCTGCTGGGTGTTAGCGCGCTGGCCAAGTACATCGTCAACGAGATCCAGGACGTTTACCGTCTGCAAGGCGTGAAGATCAACGACAAGCACATCGAGACCATCCTGCGTCAGATGCTGCGTAAGGTCGAGATTGCCGAGTCGGGTGACTCCAGCTTCATCAAGGGCGACCAGATGGAACTGACCCAGGTACTGGTAGAGAACGAGCGCCTTGGCGCGGAAGACAAGTTTGTCTCCAAGTTCACTCGTGTACTGCTGGGTATCACCAAGGCCTCGCTGTCCACCGAATCGTTCATCTCGGCGGCTTCCTTCCAGGAAACCACCCGCGTACTGACCGAAGCGGCGGTAACCGGCAAGCGCGACTACCTGCGTGGCCTGAAAGAAAACGTGGTCGTGGGTCGTCTGATCCCGGCCGGTACCGGTCTGGCCTACCACAGCGAGCGCAAGCGTCGCCGTGATGCCGACAAGCCGTTGCGTGTTAGCGCCAGTGAAGTGGAAGCTGCACTGACCGAAGCGCTGAACTCCAGCGGCAACTAAAGCGTAGGGCCCTGGCGGCCCTCACCCGATCTTCGCGACATAATCTGTTGCGAAGGGGAGGGTGGGGGATGTCGGGGCCTTGCCTTGACGAGGGGCAAGATCCTCTTTAGACTCTTGTACCCCTAAATTTGGTGGGACTTCGTCCTGCCATTTTGCTTTTCTTGCAAGACAATAGCGTCGCAAGACAACAGTGGAGCTAGTAGATGGCAACTATCAACCAGCTGGTACGTCAGCCGCGTAAGCGTATCGTCGAGAAATCCGACGTTCCTGCGCTGCAGAACTGCCCGCAACGTCGTGGCGTGTGCACCCGTGTGTACACCACCACGCCGAAAAAACCTAACTCGGCACTGCGTAAAGTATGCCGTGTGCGTCTGACCAACGGTTTCGAGGTTTCCTCGTACATCGGTGGTGAAGGCCACAACCTGCAAGAGCACAGCGTGGTACTGATCCGCGGCGGTCGTGTAAAAGACTTGCCAGGTGTTCGTTACCACACCGTTCGCGGCTCCCTGGATACCTCCGGCGTCAAAGGTCGTAACCAAGGTCGTTCGAAGTACGGTACCAAGCGTCCGAAGTAATCGGCCGTTTGCAGCAATTTGCAGTTATCAATTTTATTGAGTCGATAAGAGTAAGGTCGGGCACGCAACCTCTGGGTTCCCTGTCCCGAGCTAACCTGAAGACCGTTTGAGGGCTTATCAATGCCAAGACGTCGTGTAGCAGCCAAGCGTGAGATTCTGGACGATCCAAAATACGGATCGCAGATTCTCGCCAAGTTCATGAACCACGTGATGGAAAGCGGCAAGAAGGCCGTTGCCGAGCGTATCGTTTACGGTGCGCTGGACAAGGTCAAAGAACGCAAGAACAGCGATCCCCTGGAAATCTTCGAGAAAGCTCTCGACGCCATCGCTCCGCTGGTCGAAGTGAAGTCGCGCCGTGTTGGCGGTGCTACTTACCAGGTTCCGGTCGAAGTTCGTCCGTCCCGTCGTAACGCCCTGGCAATGCGCTGGTTGGTAGACTACGCGCGCAAGCGCGGCGAGAAGTCTATGGCCCTGCGCCTGGCCGGCGAATTGCTGGATGCTGCTGAAGGCAAAGGTGCTGCAGTCAAGAAGCGTGAAGACGTACACCGTATGGCCGAAGCCAACAAAGCGTTCTCGCACTACCGCTTCTAATTCAGGCATCACTATTTTTGCGAGGGCTCTATGGCTCGTACTACACCAATCAACCGCTACCGTAACATTGGTATTTGCGCGCACGTTGATGCGGGCAAGACCACTACTACCGAGCGGATCCTGTTCTACACAGGCCTGAGCCACAAACTGGGCGAGGTGCATGATGGCGCCGCGACCACCGACTGGATGGTGCAGGAGCAGGAGCGGGGTATCACCATTACCTCCGCTGCTGTCACTACCTTCTGGAAAGGCTCCAAGGGTCAGTATGACAACTACCGCGTAAACGTTATCGATACCCCCGGCCACGTTGACTTCACCATTGAAGTTGAGCGTTCGCTGCGTGTACTCGACGGCGCTGTCGTTGTGTTCTGCGGTACCTCCGGCGTTGAGCCACAGTCCGAAACCGTATGGCGTCAAGCCAACAAGTACGGCGTTCCACGTGTTGTATACGTGAACAAGATGGACCGTGCCGGTGCCAACTTCCTGCGCGTCGTAGGTCAGATCAAGAACCGTCTGGGTCACACCCCGGTTCCTGTTCAGCTGGCCATCGGTTCGGAAGAGAACTTCCAGGGTCAGGTCGATCTGATCAAGATGAAGGCTATCTACTGGAACGAAGACGACAAAGGCACCACCTATCGCGAGGAAGAAATTCCTGCCGATATGCTGGAGCTGGCTCAAGAGTGGCGCTCCAACATGGTTGAAGCGGCTGCCGAGTCCAGCGAAGAGCTGATGAACAAGTACCTGGAAGGCGAAGAGCTGACCGTCGAAGAAATCAAGGCCGGTCTGCGCGCGCGTACCCTGGCCAGCGAGATCGTTCCGGCTGTCTGTGGTTCGTCGTTCAAGAACAAGGGCGTTCCCCTGGTTCTCGACGCCGTTATCGACTTCCTGCCTGCTCCTACCGAGATTCCTGCGATCAAGGGTATCCATCCTGACCTGATCGAGAAGCCAAAGGAAGAGCTGGTCGACGCCGACTACGACGAGCGTCATGCCGACGACAACGAGCCGTTCTCGGCTCTGGCGTTCAAGATTGCCACCGACCCGTTCGTTGGTACTCTGACTTTTGTCCGTGTTTACTCGGGTATGCTGCAGTCCGGCGACTCCGTGATCAACTCGGTCAAGGGCAAGAAAGAGCGCGTTGGTCGTATGGTGCAGATGCACGCCAACCAGCGTGAAGAAATCAAGGAAGTACTGGCCGGCGACATCGCTGCTCTGATCGGCATGAAGGACGTCACCACTGGTGACACCCTGTGCAACGCCGACAAGCCGATCATCCTCGAGCGTATGGACTTCCCTGAGCCTGTGATTTCGGTAGCTGTCGAGCCGAAAACCAAGCAGGACCAGGAAAAGATGGGTATCGCACTGGGCAAGCTGGCTCAGGAAGACCCATCGTTCCGCGTCAAGACCGACGAAGAAACCGGCCAGACCATCATCTCGGGTATGGGCGAGCTTCACCTGGACATCCTCGTTGACCGCATGAAGCGCGAATTCAACGTCGAAGCCAACATCGGTAAGCCGCAGGTTTCCTATCGCGAGCAGATCACCAAAGACAACGTCGAAATCGAAGGCAAGTTCGTTCGTCAGTCCGGTGGTCGCGGTCAGTTCGGTCACTGCTGGATCCGCTTCTCGCAGCCAGACGTGGACGCACACGGCAACATCACCGAAGGCCTGGTTTTCACCAACGAGGTTGTGGGTGGTGTGGTTCCGAAGGAATACATCCCGGCGATCCAGAAGGGTATCGAAGAGCAGATGAAGAACGGCATCGTTGCCGGCTATCCGCTGATCGGCCTGAAGGCAACCGTGTTTGATGGTTCCTACCACGACGTCGACTCTAACGAGATGGCGTTCAAGGTGGCGGCCTCCATGGCGACCAAGCAACTCGCAGCCAAAGGCGGCGGTAAGGTGCTTGAGCCGATCATGAAGGTAGAAGTTGTGACCCCTGAGGACTACATGGGTGACGTGATGGGTGACCTGAACCGTCGTCGTGGTCTGATCCAGGGTATGGAAGATTCGGTGTCCGGCAAGGTTGTCCGTGCTGAAGTTCCGCTCGGAGAGATGTTCGGTTATGCGACCGACGTTCGTTCCATGTCCCAGGGTCGCGCGAGCTACTCCATGGAATTCTCCAAATACGCTGAGGCTCCGTCGAACATCGTCGAAGCGCTCGTTAAAAAACAAGGCTGATTCAGTCCTTTAGGCTAGGAGTTAATTGTCGTGGCTAAAGAAAAATTTGATCGTTCCCTTCCGCACGTCAACGTTGGCACCATCGGTCACGTTGACCACGGTAAAACCACTCTGACCGCAGCTCTGACTCGCGTCTGCTCCGAAGTTTTCGGTTCCGCAGTCGTTGAATTCGACAAGATCGACAGCGCTCCAGAAGAGAAAGCTCGCGGTATCACCATCAACACCGCTCACGTTGAGTACAACTCGACCATTCGTCACTACGCTCACGTCGACTGCCCAGGTCACGCTGACTACGTGAAGAACATGATCACCGGTGCTGCCCAGATGGACGGCGCGATCCTGGTTTGCTCGGCCGCC
>NZ_QLAD01000008.1:279234-282335 GCF_024355235.1 Pseudomonas sp. S12(2018) | reverse complement strand
GATAGGGGTTTTGTTTTTGTGGGCTGAAAAAGCTGCGATCACGCAGCTATTTCTCCGTAAGGACGCGTCCTACAACAGGTATGCAATCCTTCAGCGCATAGCTATCATGCGTGCCTCATTGTGAGTCGAGATTGGCATGCTGAAGTTGTTGAAACTCCTCAAGGATGGTCGATTCCATTCCGGCGAGGCCTTGGGTGCTGCCCTGGGCATCAGCCGCAGCGCCGTGTGGAAGCAATTGCAGCATCTCGAGGCTGAATTGAGTCTGCCGGTGTACAAGGTGCGAGGGCGGGGCTACAGATTGGCTGCGCCCTTGTCGCTGTTGGACGTCAGCGCCATCGAGAGTGCCGGTACAGGCCGGCTCTGGCCAATGCACATCCATGAAGAGATTGACTCGACAAATGCCGAAGCGTTGCGCGCGATCAGTGCCGGTCGCCAGGCACCCTTTCTGGTTCTGGCTGAGCATCAGAGCGCAGGGCGCGGTCGGCGTGGCAGAAACTGGTCAAGCCCCTTTGCGCAGAATCTCTATTACAGCCTAGTGCTGCGTATCGACGGTGGCATGCGGCAACTGGAAGGCCTGAGCCTTGTGGTGGGTTTGGCGGTCATGCGTACCCTTCAGTCCGTCGGAGTGAATGCTGCGGGCTTGAAGTGGCCAAATGATGTGCTGGCCAACGGTCGCAAGATCGCAGGTATTCTTCTTGAGCTTGTGGGGGATCCCGCTGATGTCTGTCATGTGGTGCTGGGTATTGGTGTGAACGTGAATATGCAGACCAACAGCGAGGTCGATCAGGCATGGACATCCGTCCGGCTCGAGACAGGGCAGCAGGTTGATCGCAACCAGCTGGTTGCGCTTCTCAATGAGAATCTGCAGGTTTACCTGGAGCGACATCGTCAGTCGGGTTTTACCGACTTGCAGGCGGAGTGGGAGCAAGGGCACCTGTGGCAGGGGTGTGCAGTATCGTTGATAGCCGGCGTCACCAGGGTCGACGGCGTTGTGCTCGGTATCGATCGTCAGGGCGCGCTGCGTCTTCAGGTCGAAGGTGTTGAGAAGAGCTTTAGTGGTGGTGAGCTCAGTTTGAGGTTGCGCGATGATTCTTGAGCTCGATTGCGGTAACAGTTTTATCAAGTGGCGGGTTATCCGCACCGACGCATCGGTTGTTGGCGGCGGCATCGTCGATACCAACCAGGCGCTGATCGAGGCTGTTGAGGCGCTTGCGGGCGATACCCCGGCCCGTTGCCGCCTGGTCAGTGTGCGTACAGAAGAAGAGACCGATCATCTTGGTGATGCCCTGGTGAAGGCGTTCGGGCTGTCGATAGTGCGCGCGCGCTCGGCAACTGCATTGGCCGGGGTTACCAATGGCTATGACGATTACGAGCGTCTTGGGCTCGATCGGTGGCTGGCTTTGCTCGGCGGGTACCATCTGGCCAGAAGGGCATGCGTGGTCATCGATCTGGGGACTGCTGTCACATCGGATTTCGTATCGGCGCAGGGGGAACACCTGGGAGGTTTCATCTGCCCTGGGATGCCATTGATGCGCAATCAATTGCGTACCCATACCCGGCGTATCCGCTATGACGACGAGTCCGCCGAGCGTGCATTGTCGAGTCTGCAGCCTGGGCGCTCTACCGTCGAGGCGGTAGAGCGCGGCTGTACGCTCATGCTGCATGGATTTGTGTTGACTCAGCTCGAGCAGGCGCGCTCATTGTGGGGTGAGGATTTTACCCTGTTCATTACCGGTGGCGACGCAGGCCTGTTGCACCAGGTGGTACCGCAAGCCCGAATCGTTCCCGACCTGGTGTTCGTAGGCCTGGCGATGGCCTGTCCGCTGGAGTGAGGTGTGTATGCGCTGGTTGTTTCTGTTATTGCTGGTCCTCAATGTCGTCTACTACGTCTGGCACCAGCAGGAGGCACCGTTGAGGGCGAAAGAGGTGACATCGCTGTCGCTCTACAAGGGAAGTCAGCAGGGTATTCGTCTACTCAGCGAGTCTCGCGAGGCGCCATCGCAGAAGGACGATGAGTGTCTCTACCTTGGGGCATTGGCTAGCCCCGAGCTACTGAATAGCCTTCGTCAGCGTCTGATCAGCCTGGATATCCGGGCGCGCAAGGTAGTGGGGAGGCTGCCCGACAGTCAGGGGTGGTGGCTGCAGATAGCGCCTGAAAGCCGTCGCTTGCTGGACGCAACGGTGCTCGCCGGACTTTCCCATGATTTCAAAGACTTAAAAGATAAAATAATGTTGTGCGAAGGCGTTGCAACTATCGAATAGTTTGCATAGAATGGCGCCCGCTCCACAGCGATGACCACTAGGTGGTAACGCAGTGAAGCAGTTGTCAAAGTAGCTAACCTCAAGATTTTAATGAGAAAAAGCTTGACAGCAGGACGGCAAGAGTAGAAAATGCCGGCCACATTGGAGGGGTTCCCGAGCGGCCAAAGGGATCAGACTGTAAATCTGACGTCTACGACTTCGAAGGTTCGAATCCTTCTCCCTCCACCAGTTTAGCGAGAGCTGCAAGCTCCGCGGGTATAGTTTAGTGGTAGAACCTCAGCCTTCCAAGCTGATGATGCGGGTTCGATTCCCGCTACCCGCTCCAGGTTTGCTGTTGTTGCACAGTGTTACGCTCTTGTAGCTCAGTTGGTAGAGCACACCCTTGGTAAGGGTGAGGTCAGCGGTTCAAATCCGCTCAAGAGCTCCATATGACAAGGCAGATATGAAAATATCTGCCTTTGTTTTAATGGTCGGTTTGATCTGCTTATTACTTCTACCGGGGGACAGTCTCGATGGCTAAGGAAAAGTTCGAACGTAACAAGCCGCATGTGAACGTCGGCACCATTGGTCACGTTGACCATGGTAAGACGACGTTGACCGCCGCGCTGACTCGCGTTTGCTCCGAGGTTTTCGGTTCTGCCAAGGTTGACTTCGACAAGATCGACAGCGCCCCGGAAGAAAAAGCACGTGGCATCACCATCAATACTGCGCACGTCGAGTATGACTCGAACATTCGTCACTATGCGCACGTTGACTGCCCGGGTCACGCCGACTATGTAAAAAACATGATTACCGGTGCTGCTCAGATGGATGGCGCTATCCTGGTTTGCTCGGCCGCT
>NZ_QLAD01000008.1:278309-278833 GCF_024355235.1 Pseudomonas sp. S12(2018) | reverse complement strand
TTCCTGATGCCAATCGAAGACGTATTCTCGATCTCGGGTCGTGGTACCGTTGTTACCGGTCGTATCGAGCGTGGCATCGTCCGCGTTCAAGACGCCCTGGAAATCGTTGGTCTGCGTGACACCACCACCACCACCTGCACCGGTGTTGAGATGTTCCGCAAGCTGCTGGACGAAGGTCGTGCTGGCGAGAACTGCGGCGTGCTGCTGCGCGGCACCAAGCGTGACGACGTTGAGCGTGGCCAGGTTCTGGTCAAGCCAGGTTCGGTCAAGCCGCACACCAAGTTCACCGCAGAAGTCTATGTTCTGAGCAAGGAAGAAGGCGGCCGCCACACTCCGTTCTTCAAAGGCTACCGTCCACAGTTCTACTTCCGTACTACTGACGTGACTGGTAACTGCGAGCTGCCAGAAGGCGTTGAAATGGTAATGCCAGGTGACAACATCCAGATGACTGTCACTCTGATCAAGACCATCGCGATGGAAGACGGTCTGCGCTTCGCTATCCGTGAAGGCGGTCGTACCGTCGG
>NZ_QLAD01000008.1:180285-277685 GCF_024355235.1 Pseudomonas sp. S12(2018) | reverse complement strand
CGCCGGCGTCGTAGCCAAAATCATCGAGTAATCGTTGATCGTTTAGAAAGGCCCCCGCTTTTGCGGGGGCTTTTTTATTGGGTTGACACTCAGTGGGGGTGTCTATAGAATCACGCCTCCTTTTAACGGGCGTAGTGCGCCCGGTGGGAATAGCAGCCTGGAGTCTGAAATCCAATGCAAAATCAGCAAATCCGTATCAGGTTGAAGGCTTTTGACCATCGCCTGATCGACCAATCCACCCAGGAAATCGTGGAAACCGCGAAACGTACTGGTGCTCAAGTGCGTGGTCCAATTCCACTGCCTACCCGTAAAGAGCGGTTCACCGTTCTGGTCTCCCCGCACGTCAACAAAGACGCGCGTGACCAGTACGAGATCCGTACTCATAAGCGCGTACTGGACATCGTCCAGCCAACGGATAAAACCGTTGATGCTCTTATGAAGCTCGATCTTGCGGCAGGCGTGGAAGTGCAGATCAGCCTCGGCTAAGACTCGGGTCTTAGTCGTGTAACGCTCTGAAATGGGCGGCCATAGCGGGTGAAAGCCCCGTACACTCATGAGGTTTACAACATGACTATTGGTGTAGTCGGTCGTAAATGCGGTATGACCCGTATTTTCACCGAAGAAGGTGTCTCCATTCCGGTCACGGTCATTGAGATCGAGCCGAATCGCGTCACCCAGTTCAAAACCGAAGAAACTGATGGCTATCGCGCAGTGCAAGTCACTGTTGGCGAGCGTCGCGCTTCGCGTGTGACTGCTGCTCAAGCAGGTCACTTCGCTAAAGCGAACGTTGCCGCTGGTCGCGGTGTCTGGGAATTCCGTCTTGAAGAAGGCGAGTACCAGGCTGGCGACTTGATCAATGCAGAAATCTTCGCTGCTGGCCAAATGGTAGACGTTACCGGTCAGTCGAAAGGTAAAGGCTTTGCCGGTACCATCAAGCGTTGGAATTTCCGCGGTCAAGACAATACCCACGGTAACTCCGTTTCCCACCGCGTCCCGGGCTCTATCGGCCAGTGCCAGACTCCTGGTCGTGTATTCAAGGGCAAAAAAATGTCCGGTCACATGGGCGCCGAGCGCGTGACCGTTCAGTCCCTCGAAGTAGTGCGCGTCGACGCTGAACGCAATCTGTTGCTGGTCAAGGGTGCCGTTCCTGGCGCTACTGGCGGCAATCTGGTTGTGCGTCCGGCTGCCAAGGCTCGCGGTTAAGGGGAAGCTGACATGCAACTAAATGTAAATGACGCTCAAGCGATCGAAGTTTCCGAACTGACTTTCGGCGGCGAATTCAACGAGACGCTGGTACACCAAGCAGTCGTGGCCTACATGGCCGGCGGCCGTCAGGGCACCAAGCAGCAGAAAACCCGTTCCGACGTTGCTGGTGGCGGCAAGCGCCCATGGCGTCAGAAAGGCACTGGCCGCGCTCGTGCCGGTACTATCCGTAGCCCAATCTGGCGTGGCGGCGGTACCACTTTCGCAGCTCGTCCTCAAGACCACTCGCAGAAGCTCAACAAGAAGATGTACCGCGCAGCAATGCGTTCCATCCTCGCCGAGCTGGTGCGTACCGACCGTCTGGTCGTGGTTCAGGACTTCGCTGTTGAAGCACCGAAAACCAAAGACCTGCTGAACAAACTGAACGGCATGGGTCTGAGCGACGTACTGATCGTTTCTGATGCTGTTGATCAGAATCTGTACCTGGCTGCTCGCAACCTGCCGCACGTCGACGTACGTGACGTACAGGGTTCCGATCCGGTCAGTCTGATCGCATACGACAAGGTGTTGATCACCGTGTCGGCCGTGAAGAAATTCGAGGAGCTGCTGGGATGAACCAGGAACGCGTATTTAAAGTTCTACTTGGCCCGCACGTTTCCGAGAAGGCCACGGTTCTGGCTGACAAGAAAGGCCAGTTCGTTTTCAAGGTTGCTACCGACGCAACCAAGCTGGAAATCAAGAAGGCCGTCGAAAGCCTGTTCAGCGTGAAAGTGGAAAGCGTGACTACCCTGAACGTTCTGGGTAAGACCAAGCGTACCGCTCGCGGTCTGGGCAAGCGTAATGACTGGAAGAAGGCGATCATCTCCCTTCAACCCGGCCAAGATCTCGATTTCAGCAGCAGTGCTGAGTAAGGAAGGGGTGCATCATGGCAATCGTTAAATGCAAACCGACTTCCCCTGGCCGCCGTTTCGTGGTCAAGGTGGTCAACAAGGAGCTGCATAAAGGCGCTCCTCACGCACCGCTGCTCGAGAAGAAATCGAAGTCTGGTGGTCGTAACAACAATGGCCGCATCACTACGCGTCACGTAGGTGGTGGTCATAAGCAGCATTACCGTATGGTCGACTTCCGTCGCAACGACAAGGACGGCATCGTCGCCACTGTCGAGCGTATCGAATACGACCCGAACCGTACTGCTCACATCGCACTGCTCTGCTACGCAGACGGCGAGCGCCGCTACATCATCGCCCCTAAAGGCGTGAGTGCTGGCGACCAGCTGATCGCAGGTGCTCTGGCTCCAATCAAGCCAGGCAACTCCCTGCAACTGCGCAACATTCCAGTGGGTAGCACCATTCACGGCATCGAACTGAAGCCGGGCAAAGGTGCACAGATCGCTCGTTCCGCTGGTGCTTCGGCTCAGCTGATCGCTCGCGAAGGTGTCTATGTGACCCTGCGTCTGCGCTCTGGTGAAATGCGTAAAGTCCTGGCTGAGTGCCGTGCGACCCTGGGCGAAGTCTCGAACTCCGAGCACAGCCTGCGTTCGCTGGGTAAAGCTGGTGCCAAACGCTGGCGTGGCGTTCGCCCAACCGTTCGTGGTGTTGCCATGAACCCGGTTGACCACCCACATGGTGGTGGTGAAGGTCGTACCTCCGGTGGTCGTCATCCGGTATCGCCATGGGGCTTCCCGACTAAGGGCGCGAAGACTCGTGGTAATAAGCGTACCGACAAAATGATCGTCCGTCGTCGCAAGTAAATAGAGGGATACGACAGTGCCACGTTCTCTGAAAAAAGGTCCTTTTATCGATCTTCACCTACTGAAGAAGATCGAAGTGGCGGCGGAAAAGAACGATCGCAAACCAGTTAAGACCTGGTCGCGCCGTTCGATGATCCTGCCACAAATGGTCGGTCTGACCATCGCGGTACACAACGGTCGCCAACACGTCCCAGTTCTCGTGAACGAAGACATGGTCGGCCATAAACTGGGCGAGTTCGCCGGTACCCGCACCTACCGCGGGCACGTGGCTGACAAGAAAGCCAAGCGTTAAGGGGTAAGGAAATGGAAGTAGCCGCTAAGTTGTCGGGCGCTCGCATCTCCGCCCAGAAAGCCCGCTTGGTCGCCGACCAGATCCGCGGGAAGAAGGTGGGCGAAGCGCTCAACCTGTTGGCCTTCAGCAGCAAAAAAGCCGCTGAAATCATGAAGAAAGTCCTCGAGTCGGCCGTAGCCAACGCCGAGCATAACGAAGGCGCAGACGTTGATGACCTGAAGGTCTCCACCGTTTTCGTCAACGAAGGGCGTTCGCTGAAGCGCATCATGCCGCGTGCCAAAGGCCGCGCTGATCGCATCGTCAAGCGGTCTTGCCATATCACTGTCAAGGTTGCGGACAAGTAACGGAGTCGATCAGATGGGTCAGAAAGTACATCCCACTGGCATTCGCCTGGGAATCGTCAAGGAGCACACCTCCGTCTGGTACGCAGACGGTCGGACTTATGCGGACTATTTGCTCGCAGATCTGAATGTGCGTGAGTACCTCCAAGACAAACTAAAAAGCGCGTCCGTTAGCCGTATCGATATCCATCGTCCGGCTCAAACTGCACGCATCACCATCCACACCGCTCGTCCAGGTATCGTTATCGGGAAGAAAGGTGAAGATGTTGAGAAACTGCGTCAGGACCTGACCAAGCAAATGGGTGTGCCTGTGCACATCAATATCGAAGAGATCCGCAAGCCGGAACTCGACGGTATGCTGGTAGCTCAGAGCGTAGCTCAGCAGCTGGAGCGTCGTGTGATGTTCCGTCGCGCCATGAAGCGCGCCGTACAGAACGCCATGCGTATTGGTGCCAAGGGCATCAAGATCCAGGTGAGCGGTCGTCTCGGCGGTGCTGAAATCGCACGTACTGAATGGTATCGCGAAGGTCGTGTGCCACTGCACACCCTGCGTGCCGACATCGACTATGCCACTTACGAAGCTCACACCACTTACGGTGTGATCGGTGTGAAGGTTTGGATTTTCAAAGGCGAAGTTATTGGTGGTCGCCAAGAAGAACTGAAACCACAAGCACCAGCGCCTCGTAAAAAAGCTGCTAAGTAAGGGGTACGCCAAATGTTGCAACCAAAGCGTACAAAATTCCGCAAGCAGATGACTGGCCACAACCGTGGTCTGGCACTGCGCGGTAGCAAAGTCAGCTTCGGCGAGTTTGCTCTGAAAGCTGTTGCTCGCGGTCGTCTCACCGCTCGCCAGATCGAATCGGCACGTCGTGCCCTGACCCGTCACGTAAAACGTGGCGGCAAGATCTGGATCCGTGTATTCCCGGACAAGCCGATCTCCAAGAAGCCTCTCGAAGTGCGGATGGGTAAAGGTAAGGGTTCCGTGGAGTACTGGGTTGCCCAGATCCAGCCAGGCAAGGTCCTGTACGAGATCGAGGGTGTTTCTGAAGAGCTGGCGCGTGAGGCATTCGCCTTGGCGGCTGCAAAGCTGCCTCTCGCCACCTCCTTTGTTAAGCGGACGGTGATGTGATGAAAGCGAATGAACTTCGTGAAAAATCAGCACAGCAGCTGAACGAGCAACTGCTCGGCTTGCTGCGCGACCAGTTCAATCTGCGTATGCAGAAGGCAACTGGCCAGTTGGGGCAGTCGCACCTGCTCTCGCAAGTTAAGCGTGACATCGCTCGCGTGAAAACTGTGCTCAACCAGCAGGCAGGTAAGTGATCATGGCTGAAGCTGAAAAAACCGTCCGTACGCTGACTGGCCGTGTCGTCAGCGACAAGATGGACAAAACCATCACCGTACTGATCGAGCGTCGCGTAAAGCACCCGATCTACGGTAAATACGTTAAGCGTTCGACTAAGCTGCACGCGCACGACGAAACCAACCAGTGCCACATCGGCGACAAGGTCTCCATCCGCGAGACTCGTCCGCTGGCCAAGACCAAGTCCTGGGCACTGGTTGAAGTTCTCGAACGCGCTGTTGAAGTCTAAGGGCTAGGGGTCGGAGAAATTTTATGATTCAGACTCAATCCATGCTCGATGTGGCCGATAACAGCGGCGCTCGTCGCGTCATGTGCATCAAGGTGCTCGGCGGTTCGCACCGTCGCTACGCCGGTATCGGTGACATCATCAAGGTAACCGTCAAGGAAGCAATTCCTCGCGGTAAAGTGAAGAAAGGCCAGGTGATGACTGCTGTTGTAGTCCGCACTCGCCACGGTGTCCGTCGTGCTGACGGCTCCATAATCCGCTTTGATGGCAATGCTGCTGTTCTGCTGAACAACAAGCAAGAGCCGATCGGCACCCGTATCTTTGGGCCAGTGACCCGTGAACTTCGTACTGAGAAGTTCATGAAGATCGTCTCGCTCGCCCCAGAAGTGCTGTAAGGAGATCCGACATGCAAAAGATTCGTCGTGACGACGAGATCATCGTGATCGCCGGCAAAGACAAAGGTAAGCGCGGTAAGGTGCTCAAGGTTCTCGCTGACGACCGTCTGGTCGTTGGTGGGATCAACCTGGTGAAGCGTCATACCAAGCCTAACCCTATGTCGGGCGTACAAGGCGGTATCGTCGAGAAAGAAGCGCCACTGCACGCTTCCAACGTCGCCATCTTCAACGGCGAAACCAACAAGGCTGACCGCGTTGGTTTCAAAGTAGAAGAAGGCAAAAAAATTCGTGTCTTCAAGTCGACCCAAAAAGCGGTTGATGCTTGAACACTGCTAGGTAGAAGACCATGGCACGACTGAAAGAGATTTACCGGAAGGAAATTGCTCCCAAGCTTAAGGAAGAACTTAAGCTGGCGAACGTGATGGAAGTTCCGCGCGTTACCAAGATCACCCTGAACATGGGTCTGGGCGAAGCTGTCGGCGACAAGAAAGTCATCGAGCACGCTGTAGCTGACCTCGAGAAGATCACCGGTCAAAAAGCCGTTGTGACTTTCGCTCGGAAATCCATCGCGGGCTTCAAAGTCCGTGAGGGCTGGCCGATCGGCGTCAAAGTCACTCTGCGCCGTGATCGTATGTACGAATTCCTGGACCGCCTGCTGGCGATCTCCCTGCCTCGGGTTCGCGACTTCCGCGGCCTGAATGCCAAGTCCTTCGACGGTCGTGGCAACTACAGCATGGGCGTGAAAGAGCAGATCATCTTCCCGGAAATCGACTACGACAAGATCGATGCTCTGCGCGGTCTGGACATTACCCTGACCACCACTGCTCGTACGGATGACGAAGGTCGCGCTCTGCTGCGCGCTTTCAAATTCCCGTTCCGCAACTGATTGGAGTAGGAAAATGGCCAAGAAGAGCATGAAAAACCGCGAGCTGAAGCGTCAGCTCACGGTTGCTAAATACGCCAAGAAGCGTGCTGAGCTCAAAGCTACCATCGTTAATCTGAATGCAACTCCAGAAGAACGTTGGGCAGCCTCGATCGCTCTGCAGAAGCAGCCACGTGACGCAAGCGCCTCGCGCATGCGTAACCGCTGCCGCATCACCGGTCGTCCGCACGGCGTTTACCGCAAGTTCGGCCTCGGCCGTAACAAGCTGCGTGAAGCAGCAATGCGCGGTGACGTTCCAGGTCTGGTCAAAGCCAGCTGGTAAGACGTACCGGCAGGGCCCTGGCGGCGGGGGAGTGATCTTCCGACCGCCGGTGATCTTGCAACGAAACAAGCCCCTTATGGGGCTTGTTTCGTTTCTGGGATGTGTCTAGAATGACCGGCTCACCTGAGCCCGGGTTTTTTGCCCGTTGCGATCAGGTGACTGTAGTAGCCGAAAGGCTAATTTTTCTTGTATCAGGAGCGTCTAGCCCATGAGTATGCAGGACCCGTTAGCGGACATGCTAACTCGAATCCGTAATGCCCAGATGGCTGAAAAGTCCGTCGTAAGCATGCCGTCCTCGACCCTGAAGGTGGCTGTAGCCAAAGTTCTGAAAGACGAAGGTTACATCGCGGGTTATCAGGTCAGCAGTGAAGTCAAACCTTCGCTGTCCATCGAGCTGAAATACTTCGAAGGCCGTCCGGTCATCGAGGAAGTCAAGCGCGTAAGTCGTCCAGGCCTGCGTCAGTACAAGTCCGTCGAAGAACTGCCGAAAGTACGTGGCGGTCTGGGCGTGTCTATCGTCTCCACCAACAAAGGTGTGATGACTGATCGTGCTGCGCGCGCTGCCGGTGTCGGCGGCGAAGTACTCTGCACAGTGTTCTAAGGGGGGATAAGCATGTCTCGCGTCGCTAAGAACCCCGTTAAGCTGCCAGCCGGTGTCGAAGTCAAATTCGTCGGCCAACAGCTTTCGGTGAAGGGTGCCAAGGGCACTCTCGAACTGAACGTTCACTCGTCCGTTGAAGTTGTTGAAGAAGCTGGTGAGCTGCGTTTCGCTGCTCGCAACGGCGACCAACAAACTCGCGCAATGGCCGGCACTACCCGTGCACTCGTGAACAACATGGTCCAGGGCGTAAGCCAAGGCTTCGAGCGCAAGCTCCAGCTGGTCGGTGTTGGTTACAAGGCGCAAGCCAAGGGCACCGTGCTGAACCTGGCGCTCGGCTTCTCGCACCCAGTGGATTATGAACTGCCTGAGGGCATCACCGCTGAGACCCCTAGCCAGACCGACATCCTGATCAAGGGTATCGACAAGCAGCTGGTAGGTCAGGTGGCCGCTGAAATCCGCGACTTCCGTCCACCAGAGCCGTACAAAGGCAAGGGTGTGCGTTACGCGGACGAAGTCGTCCGTCGTAAAGAAGCCAAGAAGAAGTAGGGCATAGCAAATGACCGACAAAAAAGTTACTCGACTGCGTCGCGCTCGCAAAGCACGCCTGAAAATGCACGAACTCGAAGTCGTGCGTCTCTGCGTGTTCCGCTCCTCGCAGCACATCTATGCCCAGGTCATTTCGGCCGACGGCAGCAAAGTCCTGGCCAGCGCCTCGACTTTGGACAAAGACCTGCGTGATGGCGCCACTGGCAACATCGACGCGGCCACTAAGGTTGGCAAGCTGGTAGCTGAGCGCGCGAAAGCCGCCGGTGTATCTCAAGTTGCCTTTGACCGTTCTGGCTTCAAGTACCACGGCCGCGTTAAAGCGCTGGCAGATGGTGCTCGTGAAGGCGGACTGGAGTTCTAAGTTATGTCAAATAACGATCAAAAGCGCGACGAAGGCTACATTGAGAAGCTGGTTCAAGTTAACCGCGTAGCCAAAACCGTAAAAGGCGGCCGTATCTTCACTTTCACCGCGTTGACCGTGGTAGGTGATGGCAAGGGTCGCGTTGGTTTCGGCCGTGGCAAATCGCGCGAAGTACCTGCTGCGATCCAGAAAGCCATGGAAGCTGCCCGTCGCAACATGATTCAGGTAGACCTGAACGGCACCACTCTGCAGTACGCCACCAAGTCCGCCCATGGCGCTTCGAAGGTGTACATGCAGCCTGCTTCCGACGGTACCGGTATCATCGCCGGTGGCGCGATGCGTGCTGTCCTGGAAGTTGCTGGCGTTCAGAACGTCCTGGCCAAGTGCTACGGCTCGACCAACCCAGTGAACGTGGTTCATGCCACTTTCAAGGGTCTGAAGGCTATGCAATCTCCTGAATCCATTGCTGCCAAGCGCGGCAAGAGCGTCGAGGAGATCCGCTGATCATGGCTACCGTCAAAGTAACGCTGATCAAAAGCACCGCCGGCCGTCTCCCTAACCACAAACTGTGTGTTAAGGGTCTGGGTCTGCGCCGCATCGGTCACACTGTAGAAGTCCTGGATACTCCCGAGAATCGCGGGATGATCAACAAGGCTTACTACATGCTGCGCGTCGAGGGTTAATCGATGAAACTCAATGATCTGAGTCCAGCGCCGGGTTCCCGTCGCGAGAAGCATCGTCCGGGTCGTGGTATCGGTAGTGGTTTGGGCAAGACCGGTGGCCGCGGCCACAAAGGTCAGACCTCCCGCTCCGGTGGCACCATCGCTCCAGGCTTTGAAGGCGGTCAACAGCCGCTGCACCGTCGTCTGCCGAAATTCGGCTTCGTTTCCCTGAAAGCCATGGACCGCGCAGAAGTGCGTCTGTCCGAGTTGGCCAAAGTGGAAGGCGACGTTGTCACCGTGCAATCCTTGAAGGATGCCAACGTGATTAACCAAAACGTACAGCGTGTGAAAATCATGCTGTCCGGCGAAGTTACTCGCGCGGTCACCATCAAGGGTATCGCAGCCACCAAAGGTGCGCGTGCGGCTATCGAAGCAGCTGGCGGCAAGTTCGAGGAATAAATGGCTAAGCAAGGTGCTCTCTCTTCGCTCGGTAAAGGCGGGATGTCTGAACTTTGGGCTCGTCTGCGTTTTCTGTTTCTGGCGATCATCGTCTATCGGATAGGCGCACACATCCCAGTTCCAGGCATCAACCCGGACCGGCTGGCGGAACTGTTTCGACAGAATGAGGGGACCATTCTTAGCTTGTTCAACATGTTTTCCGGCGGCGCGCTGGAACGGATGAGCATCTTTGCACTGGGGATCATGCCGTACATTTCGGCATCGATCATCATGCAGCTGATGACCGCCGTCAGCCCGCAGCTGGAGCAGTTGAAGAAGGAAGGTGAAGCTGGCCGTCGCAAGATCAGCCAGTACACCCGCTACGGCACCGTTATCCTGGCGCTGGTCCAGGCTGTTGGCATGTCCATCGGCCTGGCCGGTCAGGGTGTAGCGTTTTCTGCTGACTTTGGCTTCCATTTCGTCGCTGTCTCCACGTTTGTGGCGGGTGCGATGTTCATGATGTGGCTGGGTGAGCAAATCACGGAGCGCGGTGTAGGCAACGGTATCTCGATGTTGATTTTCGCAGGTATCGTCGCCGGTCTTCCGAGAGCAATCGGGCAGTCTTTCGAGTCTGCACGTACGGGCGATATCAACATTTTCGCTCTGGTCGCTATCGGTTTGCTGGCAGTAGCGATTATCGGTTTTGTGGTGTTCATTGAGCGTGGTCAGCGTCGAATCGCCGTTCACTACGCCAAGCGTCAGCAGGGCCGCAAGGTCTTCGCTGCGCAGACTAGCCACTTGCCGCTGAAGGTGAACATGGCCGGGGTCATCCCAGCCATTTTCGCAAGCAGCATTTTGCTGTTCCCGGCTTCGCTGGGTGCCTGGTTTGGTCAGTCTGAAGGTATGGGCTGGCTGCAGGACATCTCGCAGTCGATCGCTCCTGGTCAGCCGTTGAATATTCTGCTGTTTAGTGCAGGGATTATTTTCTTCTGCTTCTTCTATACGGCGTTGATGTTCAATCCGAAAGACGTAGCGGAAAACCTGAAGAAGTCCGGTGCCTTTATTCCGGGCATCCGTCCAGGCGAGCAGTCGGCGCGCTACATTGATGGCGTTCTGACCCGCTTGACCATGTTCGGTGCTCTTTATATGACGGCCGTGTGTCTGTTGCCCCAGTTCCTGGTGGTAGCGGCAAACGTTCCGTTCTACCTTGGCGGGACCTCGTTGCTGATTGTGGTAGTGGTTGTGATGGACTTCATGTCCCAAGTACAATCGCACCTCGTTTCGCACCAGTACGAATCCCTGATGAAGAAAGCCAACCTGAAAGGCTACGGTGGCAGCGGAATGCTGCGCTGAGAGACCCTTAAGGTTCGAGGAGTT
The DNA here is from genome assembly GCF_024355235.1 of Pseudomonas sp. S12(2018). Lineage (NCBI taxonomy): Bacteria > Pseudomonadati > Pseudomonadota > Gammaproteobacteria > Pseudomonadales > Pseudomonadaceae > Pseudomonas > Pseudomonas sp. S12(2018). The sequence continues at coordinate 266,928 of NZ_QLAD01000008.1, read as the reverse complement.
GGTGATGAAAGTTCGTGCATCGGTGAAAAAGCTGTGCCGTAACTGCAAAATTATTCGCCGCGAAGGTGTTGTGCGAGTGATTTGCAGCGCGGAACCACGTCACAAGCAGCGCCAAGGCTGAGTGTGATCTGTGCTTCAAACCCAGCAGCTAGTGCGCTGCTGGGTTGATTATTTGTTTCTACAGCGATATTATCTCGCGCCCTATTTCTTGGCTTCCGGGGCGTAGGTAGCTGTCAATTGGAGTCCCACTGAATGGCCCGTATTGCAGGCGTTAACATTCCAGATAACAAGCACACTGTTATCTCGCTGACCTACATCTATGGTGTCGGTCGCACAACTGCACAGAAAATCTGTGCAGACACTGGGGTCAACCCAGCCGTGAAGATCAAAGATCTGAGCGACGAGCAGATTGAACAGCTGCGTAGCGAAGTTGCGAAGTTCACCACTGAAGGTGACCTGCGTCGCGACATCAACATGAAAATCAAGCGGTTGATGGACCTGGGTTGCTACCGCGGCCTGCGTCATCGTCGGGGTCTGCCAGTACGCGGTCAGCGTACCAAGACCAACGCGCGTACCCGTAAAGGTCCGCGTAAGCCGATCCGCAAGTAATCGCACCAGCGAATCGACAGGAATATAGACATGGCAAAACCTGCTGCTCGTCCTCGTAAAAAAGTTAAAAAGACAGTGGTTGATGGCATCGCCCACATCCATGCGTCCTTTAACAACACCATCGTGACCATTACCGATCGTCAAGGTAACGCCCTGTCCTGGGCTACCTCCGGCGGTTCGGGTTTCCGCGGTTCCCGCAAGTCCACCCCGTTCGCTGCTCAAGTAGCTGCTGAGCGTGCTGGTCAAGCTGCGCTGGAATATGGTCTGAAGAACCTCGACGTCAACGTCAAGGGTCCAGGTCCAGGTCGTGAGTCCGCTGTTCGTGCTCTGAACGGCTGTGGCTACAAGATCGCCAGCATCACCGACGTGACGCCAATCCCGCATAACGGGTGCCGTCCGCCGAAGAAGCGCCGCGTGTAATCAGGAGACAGATAAATGGCACGTTACATTGGTCCAAAATGCAAACTGTCTCGTCGTGAAGGCACCGATCTGTTCCTGAAGAGCGGCGTTCGCGCTCTGGAATCGAAGTGCAACATCGAAGCAGCCCCAGGTATTCACGGTCAGCGCCGCGGTCGTCAGTCCGACTACGGCACCCAGCTGCGTGAAAAGCAAAAAGTCCGTCGTATCTACGGCGTGCTCGAGCGTCAGTTCAGCGGTTACTACAAGCAAGCGGCCTCCTCGAAGGGCGCTACTGGTGAGAACCTGCTGCAACTGCTCGAATGCCGTCTGGATAACGTCGTTTATCGTATGGGCTTTGGCGCTACTCGTGCCGAATCCCGTCAGCTGGTTTCGCACAAAGCGATCAGCGTTAACGGCAAGACTGTAAACGTTCCGTCCTACCAAGTTCGTCCGGGTGACGTGGTCGCGGTTCGCGAGAAGTCGCTGAACCAGCTGCGCATTGTTCAAGCCCTTGAACTGTGCGCCCAGCGTGGCCGCGTTGAGTGGGTAGATGTAGACACCGCGAAGAAGTCGGGCGTTTTCAAGAACGTTCCTGCTCGCAGTGATCTGTCTGCCGACATCAACGAAAGCCTGATTGTCGAGCTCTACTCCAAGTAAGGGCTAGAAAATAGGTGCATCCATGCAGATTTCGGTAAATGAGTTCCTGACGCCCCGCCACATCGATGTGCAGGTCGTCAGTCCAACCCGCGCTAAAATCACTCTCGAGCCTCTCGAGCGTGGTTTTGGCCATACCCTGGGCAACGCGCTGCGCCGCATCCTGTTGTCCTCCATGCCTGGCTGTGCAGTAGTCGAGGCCGAGATCGACGGTGTACTCCACGAGTACTCCGCCATCGAAGGTGTTCAGGAAGACGTCATTGAAATCCTGTTGAACCTGAAAGGCCTGGCTATCAAACTGCACGGTCGTGACGAAGTTACGCTGACCTTGTCGAAGAAGGGTTCGGGGGTGGTTACCGCTGCCGATATTCAGCTGGATCATGATGTCGAGATCGTTAACCCCGATCACGTAATCGCTAACCTGGCGTCCAATGGCGCCTTGAACATGAAGCTCACCGTAGCTCGTGGTCGTGGTTATGAACCGGCCGATTCGCGTCAGAGCGATGAAGACGAAAGCCGCAGCATTGGTCGCTTGCAGCTCGACTCTTCGTTCAGCCCGGTTCGCCGTATCGCATACGTGGTGGAAAACGCCCGTGTCGAGCAGCGTACTAACCTGGACAAGCTGGTTATTGATCTGGAAACCAACGGTACTCTGGATCCTGAAGAGGCAATCCGTCGTGCTGCAACCATCCTGCAACAGCAGTTGGCTGCATTCGTCGACCTCAAGGGTGACAGCGAACCAGTGGTAGTCGAACAGGAAGACGAGATCGATCCGATCCTGCTTCGTCCGGTTGACGATCTGGAATTGACCGTGCGTTCGGCCAACTGCCTTAAGGCGGAGAACATTTACTACATCGGCGACCTGATTCAGCGTACCGAAGTAGAACTGTTGAAGACTCCGAACCTGGGCAAGAAATCCTTGACCGAAATCAAGGACGTTCTGGCCTCCCGTGGTCTGTCCCTCGGCATGCGCCTCGACAACTGGCCGCCTGCAAGTCTTAAGAAGGACGACAAGGCGACTGCCTGATCGTCGTAATCACCGAACGTAGTGTTTGGTAAGGAATGAACCCATGCGTCATCGTAAAAGTGGACGTCACCTGAGCCGTACCAGCTCTCACCGTAAGGCCATGTTCCAGAACATGGCGGTGTCGCTGTTCGAGCACGAGCTGATCAAAACTACTCTGCCAAAAGCCAAGGAACTGCGCCGCGTTGCCGAGCCGCTGATCACCCTGGCCAAGGAAGACAGCGTTGCTAACCGTCGTCTGGCTTTCGACCGTACCCGTTCGAAAGAAATCGTCGGTAAGCTGTTCAACGATCTGGGCAAGCGCTATGCCACCCGTCAGGGCGGCTACCTGCGTATCCTCAAGTGCGGTTTCCGCGCTGGCGATAACGCACCTATGGCGTACGTCGAGCTGGTTGATCGTCCTGTTGGTGGCTCGGTTGAAGCTGCTGAGTAAGGCGAACAGTCTGTAACAAGGAACCGGGCCCAGTGCCCGGTTTTTTGTTTCTGCATGAATTGAAATAACCTATTGATCTCAGTCATGTAATGAATTTGATGGTGTCATGTTCCTGGTCGATACTTCTGCCTACGCCGATTAGCCGGCCGCAAAAGTCTGATTAAGGAGAGAGTGCATGAGCCAGAACAAAACGCTGACCACCGCCAGTGGCGCGCCGGTCGCCGACAACCAGAACTCGCGTTCGGCAGGCCCGCGGGGTCCGTTGTTGCTGGAAGACTTCCACCTGATTGAAAAGCTTGCGCACTTCAACCGCGAGAACATCCCTGAGCGCCGTGTGCACGCCAAGGGGTCGGGTGCCTATGGCACGTTCACCGTCAGCCGTGATATCACCCAGTACACCTGCGCCAAGCTGTTCAGCAGCGTCGGCAAGCAGACCGAGACCTTCCTGCGTTTCTCCACCGTGGGTGGCGAGCGGGGTTCGGCCGATACCGAGCGTGACCCTCGGGGTTTTGCACTCAAGTTCTACACCGAGGAAGGCAACTGGGACATCGTGGGCAACAACACGCCGGTGTTCTTCATCCGTGATCCATTGAAGTTCCCGGACTTCATCCACACCCAGAAGCGCCTGCCTCAAAGCAACCTGAAAAGCCCGCAGATGATGTGGGACTTCTGGTCGCATTCGCCCGAATCGCTTCACCAGGTCACCATCCTGTTTTCCGACCGCGGCATCCCGGACGGTTACCGTCACATGCACGGTTTCGGCAGCCACACCTACAGCCTGATCAACGCACAGGGCCAGCGTACCTGGGTCAAGTGGCACTTCAAGACCAAGCAGGGCATCAAGAACCTGGCGCCTGCCGAGGCGGCCCGCCTGGCCGGTACCGACCCGGATTACGCCCAGCGCGACCTGTTCGAAGCAATCGAGCGCGGTGACTTCCCGAAATGGAGCGTGTGCATCCAGGTAATGAGCGAAGCCGAGGCCGCCAGCCGTGCCGAGAACCCGTTCGACGTGACCAAGACCTGGTCGCAGAAGGACTATCCGCTGATCGAGGTGGGCGAACTGGAGCTCAACCGCAACCCGCTCAACTACTTTGCCGAAGTCGAGCAGGCCGCGTTCGGCCCCAGCAACATGATCCCGGGTGTGGGGCTGTCGCCAGACCGCATGCTGCAGGGCCGCGTATTCGCCTACGCAGACGCTCACCGTTACCGTGTGGGTACCAACCACCAGCAACTGCCGGTAAACGCCCCACGCAGCCCGGTGAACAGCTACCAGCGCGATGGTTCGATGGCCTTTGGCAGCAACGGCGGCGCGGCGCCCAACTACGAGCCCAACAGCTACGCCGACGCACCCAAGCAGGCCCCGCAGTACGCTGAGCCTGCACTGGCCCTCGGTGGTGCAGCAGACCGTTACGATCATCGTGAAGACACCGACTACTACAGCCATGCCGGTGCGCTGTTCCGCCTGATGAACGATGAGCAGAAGGCCCTGCTGATCGCCAACATCGCCGGCACCATGGCCAGCGTCTCGCGCGATGTCGTGGATCGTCAGCTGCAGCACTTCTTCAAGGCCGATCCGGCCTACGGAGGGGGAATCGCAAAGGCATTGGGTCTCAATCTGGCCTAAGTCGAAGTGATAAGAAGAACCGCCCTCATCTGGGCGGTTTTTCAATGCAATTGACTACTGTTTACCCACTTTTTTAGCGGTTTTAGCGCAATTTGCAGTGACCTTACAGTCATCCTGGTTCAAACTATGGCTTTCACACAGGGAGAGTCAGGGCAATGCAAGGTCACCCGGACGTAATCGATTATCTCAACACGTTGCTGACGGGCGAACTGGCGGCACGTGACCAATACTTCATCCACTCGCGCATGTACGAAGACTGGGGCTTCAGCAAGCTCTACGAGCGAATCAACCACGAGATGGAAGAAGAGGCACAACACGCCGACGCCCTGATGCGCCGCATTCTCATGCTCGAAGGCACCCCGCGCATGCGCCCGGACGACCTGGACATCGGCACCACCGTGCCCGAGATGATCGCTGCCGACCTGCGCCTTGAGTACAAGGTGCGCGCTGCGCTGTGCAAAGGCATCGAGCTGTGCGAGCTGCACAAGGACTACGTCAGCCGTGACATCCTGCGCGTGCAGTTGGCCGACACCGAAGAAGATCACACTTACTGGCTGGAGAAGCAGCAGGGTCTGATCAAGTCGCTGGGCCTGGAGAACTACCTGCAATCGCAGATGTAATCCGCCGCGCAACGAAAAAGGCCATCGGGGCGTACCCGATGGCCTTTTTTGTGTCCGCATGCCGCTGTGCAGGAGCCGGCAAGGCCGGCTCCTGCAGTTCAGGCCCGGTCGCGCGCCAGCAGCGGCTTGAGGTAATACCCCGTGTGCGACTGCTTCATCTCGGCCAGCTCCTCCGGCGTGCCGCAGGCGATGATCTGTCCGCCCTTGGAGCCGCCTTCCGGCCCAAGGTCCACCAGCCAGTCGGCGGTCTTGATCACGTCCAGGTTGTGCTCGATCACCACCACGGTGTTGCCGTGGTCACGCAGGCGATGCAGCACGTCCAGCAGTTGCTGGATATCGGCAAAGTGCAGGCCAGTGGTCGGCTCATCGAGGATGTACAGCGTCTTGCCGGTATCGCGCTTGGACAGCTCGCGTGACAGCTTGACCCGCTGCGCCTCACCACCGGACAGCGTGGTCGCCGACTGGCCCAGCTTGATGTACGACAGGCCCACGTCCATCAGCGTCTGCAGTTTGCGCGCCAGTGCCGGCACCGCATCGAAGAACTCGCGGGCTTCCTCGATGGTCATTTCCAGCACCTCGTGGATGTTCTTGCCCTTGTACTTTATCTCCAGCGTTTCGCGGTTGTAGCGCTTGCTCTTGCACACGTCGCACGGCACGTAGATGTCGGGCAGGAAGTGCATCTCGACCTTGATCAGGCCATCGCCCTGGCACGCCTCGCAGCGCCCGCCCTTGACGTTGAACGAGAAACGCCCCGGCCCGTAGCCGCGCGAGCGCGACTCCGGCACGCCGCTGAACAGCTCGCGGATCGGCGTGAACAGCCCGGTGTAGGTCGCCGGGTTGGAGCGCGGTGTACGCCCGATCGGGCTCTGGTCGATGTCCACCACCTTGTCCAGGTGCTGCAGGCCATCGCAGCTGTCGTGGGCCGCAGCTTCCAGCGTGCTGGCACCGTTGAGCGCGGTTGCCGCCAGCGGGAACAGGGTGTTGTTGATCAGCGTCGACTTGCCCGAACCGGACACGCCGGTCACGCAGGTCAGCAGGCCGATCGGGATCTCCAGGTCGACGTTCTGCAGGTTGTTGCCGCGTGCGCCCTTGAGCTTGAGCGACAGCTTCTTGTTGCGCGGGGTGCGCTTGGCCGGCACGGCGATCTTCACGCGGCCCGACAGGTACTTGCCGGTCAGCGAGTCCGGGTGCGCCATCACCTCGGCCGGGGTGCCCTCGGCCACGATCTGGCCGCCATGCACGCCCGCGCCCGGGCCGATATCCACCACGTAGTCGGCCATGCGGATGGCGTCCTCGTCGTGCTCCACCACGATCACCGTGTTGCCGATGTCGCGCAGGTGGTTGAGGGTGCCCAGCAGGCGATCGTTGTCGCGCTGGTGCAGGCCGATGGATGGCTCGTCGAGAATGTACATCACCCCCACCAGGCCGGCGCCGATCTGGCTGGCCAGGCGGATACGCTGGGCCTCGCCGCCCGACAGGGTATCGGCGCTGCGATCCAGCGTCAGGTAGTCCAGGCCCACGTTCACCAGAAACTGCAGGCGTTCGCAGATTTCCTTGAGGATCTTGTCGGCGATCTCGCCACGGCGCCCGGTCAGCTTGAGGCCGCCGAAGTAGTCGCTGGCATCGCCGATCGGCAGGTTGGTAACCGCCGGCAGGGTCTTCTCGCCCACCCACACATGGCGCGCCTCGCGGCGCAGGCGGGTGCCGCGGCAGTCGGGGCAGGGCTGGGTGCTGAGGAACTTGGCCAGCTCATCACGCACGGTGGCCGATTCGGTCTCGCGGTAGCGCCGCTCCAGGTTCGGCACGATGCCCTCGAAGGGGTGCGAACGCTTAACGATATCGCCCCGGTCGTTGAGGTACTTGAAGTCGACGTTGTGCTTGCCACTGCCGTTCAGGATCACCTTCTGCTGGTCGGCCGGCAGCTCGTTGAACGGCACCTCCAGGCTGAACCCGTAATGCGCGGCCAGCGAGCCGAGCATCTGGAAGTAATACACATTGCGCCGGTCCCAGCCGCGAATCGCGCCCTCGGCCAGGGTCAGCTCGCCGTTGACCAGGCGCTTGATGTCGAAGAACTGCTTCACGCCCAGGCCGTCGCAGGTCGGGCAGGCGCCGGCCGGGTTGTTGAAGGAGAACAGCTTGGGCTCCAGCTCGCTGATCGCGTGGCCGCAGATCGGGCAGGCGAAGCGCGCCGAGAAGATCATCTCTTCACCCGGCTCGTCGTCCATCGGCGCCACCAGGGCGATGCCATCGGCCAGCTTAAGGGCTGTTTCGAACGATTCGGCCAGGCGCTGCTGCAGGTCGTCGCGCACCTTGAAGCGGTCGACCACCACATCGATGCTGTGCTTCTTCTGCTTGTCGAGCTTGGGCAACTCGTCCAACTCGTACAGCTTGCCGTTGACCCGTGCGCGCACGAAGCCCTGGGCACGCAGCTCTTCGAACACCGCCAGGTGCTCGCCCTTGCGCTCGCGAATCACCGGAGCCAGCAGCATCAGCTTGCTGCCCTCGGGCTGCGCCAGCACCAGGTCGACCATCTGGCTGACAGTCTGGGCTTCGAGCGGGATGTCGTGGTCGGGGCAGCGAGGGGTGCCCACACGGGCATACAGCAGGCGCAGGTAATCGTAGATCTCGGTGATGGTGCCCACGGTCGAGCGCGGGTTGTGCGAGGTCGACTTCTGCTCGATCGAGATGGCCGGTGACAGCCCCTCGATGGTGTCGACGTCTGGCTTTTCCATCATCGACAGGAACTGGCGGGCATACGCCGACAGCGATTCCACGTAGCGGCGCTGGCCTTCGGCATACAGGGTGTCGAACGCCAGCGATGACTTGCCGGACCCGGACAGACCGGTGATGACGATCAGTTTGTCCCGGGGCAGGGTCAGGTCGATGTTCTTAAGGTTGTGGGTACGTGCCCCACGTATCAGGATCTTGTCCACTGCGGCCTCGCTTGGCGGGCATAAACGGAGGAGTATACGGCGCGCTGCCACCACGCGGCAAAGCGTCGCGTATATGCCGTTAACCGATCCGACTGGTAGAATCGCCGCCGGTTCACACGAGGTTTATCCATGCACGATCCCCACAGCGAACGCATGAGCGGCAGCGAGACCCGCGCCGCAGGCGGCCTGGCCCTGGTGTTCGCCTTCCGTATGCTGGGCATGTTCATGGTGCTGCCGGTACTGGCCACCTATGGCATGGACCTGGCGGGCGCCACGCCGGCGCTCATCGGCCTGGCCATCGGTGCCTATGGCCTGACCCAGGCCGTATTGCAGATTCCGTTCGGGGTCATTTCCGACCGCATCGGCCGTCGGCCGGTGATCTACCTGGGGCTGGTGATCTTTGCCCTGGGCAGCGTGCTGGCAGCGCAGGCCGACTCGATCTGGGGCGTGATCGCCGGGCGCATCCTGCAGGGTGCGGGCGCCATCTCCGCGGCAGTCATGGCGTTGCTCTCGGACCTCACCCGCGAACAGCACCGCACCAAGGCCATGGCCATGATCGGCATGAGCATCGGCCTGTCGTTCGCCGTGGCGATGGTCGTGGGGCCACTGGTAACGCGGGCCTTCGGCCTGTCGGGGTTGTTCCTGGCCACCGCGGCGATGGCGGTGGTGGGCATCGGCCTGATCGCCTTCGTGGTGCCGGCCTCCAACGGCCCGCTGGCGCACCGCGAGTCGGGCGTGGCCAAGCAGGCCCTGGGGCCGACCCTGCGTCACCCCGACCTGCTGCGCCTGGACGTCGGCATCTTCGTGCTGCACGCCATCCTCATGGCCAGCTTCGTCGCCTTGCCGCTGGCGTTCGTGGAGCGTGGCGGGTTGCCGAAAGAGGAGCACTGGTGGGTCTACCTCACCGCCTTGCTGGTTTCATTCTTCGCAATGATTCCGTTCATCATCTACGGTGAAAAAAAGCGCAAGATGAAACGTGTCCTGCTGGGCGCGGTCAGTGTGCTCATGCTCACAGAGCTGTTTTTCTGGGAGCTGGGCAACAGCCTGCAGTCACTGGTGATCGGCACGGTGATCTTCTTCACCGCCTTCAACCTGCTCGAAGCCTCGTTGCCTTCGCTGATCAGCAAGGTGTCGCCGGCCGGTGGCAAGGGCACGGCGATGGGGGTGTATTCCACCAGCCAGTTCCTGGGGGCGGCGCTGGGCGGGATCATGGGTGGCTGGTTGTTCCAGCATGGCGGCTTGAGCGTGGTTTTCCTGGGGTGCGCAGGCCTCTGTGCCCTTTGGTTGGCCATAGCTGTTACTATGCGCGAACCACCTTACGTGACGAGCCTGCGCTTGCCGTTGTCGCCAGAAGCGATGCGCGAAGCGGGCTTGACCGAGCGCCTCAAGGCCGTGCCGGGTGTGACCGACGCAGTGGTGGTGGCAGAGGAAGCCGCCATCTATATCAAACTGGATACACAAATTTTGGATCGTACGGCCCTGGAGCTGCTGGTAAACCCGGCGCCCGCGGCGTGCCAAGCCTAGGAGAACGTTATGGCCCGTGGGGTTAACAAAGTCATTTTGGTCGGCACTTGCGGCCAGGACCCTGAAGTTCGCCACCTGCCCAACGGCAACGCGGTGACCAACCTCAGCCTGGCCACCAGCGAGCAGTGGACCGACAAGCAGACCGGCCAGAAGGTCGAGCGTACCGAGTGGCACCGTGTGTCGATGTTCGGCAAGGTTGCCGAGATTGCCGGCGAGTACCTGCGCAAGGGTTCGCAGGTGTACATCGAGGGCAAGCTGCAGACCCGCGAGTGGGAAAAGGACGGCATCAAGCGTTACACCACTGAGATCATCGTCGACATGCAGGGCACCATGCAGCTGCTGGGTGGTCGTCCGCAGAACCAGGACGGTTCGCAGCAGGGTGGCAACAACTACAACCAGGCCCCGCGTCAGCAGGCGCCTCAGCAGCGTCCGCAGCAGGCCCCTCAGCAGCGCCCTGCGCCGCAACAGCCTGCGCCGCAGCCGGCTGCCGACTTCGACAGCTTCGATGACGACATCCCGTTCTGAGCCCTGGCCAACGCCGCGCTTCAAGACAAACGCCCGATGCGCTGCATCGGGCGTTTTGCGTTCTGGGGAAACCTCGGTGGGCGGTGGCCCTGACACGCTTGCGATGTTCAGCGCACGTGCGGGCCTCGCGGTACCTCTAGCGGGCCGCCAGGAGGTGAAGCGGCCCGTGAGCACTCACGCCGCGGCCACGCCTTGGCCCACCAGCCCGGCCAGTGCATTGAGCATCGGTGCGCGATACTCCACGTCCTTCTCGTTCCAGTACACATGACCGGCTGGCAGGTCGACATTGAAGAAGCTTTCGTAGTAGCTGCCTGGCGCCGAATCCGAACGGTCGTTGCCGAACACCTTCAGGCGCACCGCACCCGCTTCAAGCCCGGTGTCCGCCTGGTGCAGCGCAATCACGCTGAAGCGCTCGCCGACCGCCCCGGGGCCATCGACCAGCTCGATTTCATACAGCTGTGCCAGCGCCTCGATGAACCGCTCGGTCTCCAGGCCCAGCGACGAGATCTCGAGCCCGTCGCTGTAGAAGTGCGCCTGTATCACGTTCATCTCGCCATCGAACCCCGGCTGCACGTCGCGCCGCAGCCGCGCCCGCACACCCACCGAGTACCCGGCGAACGCGGCACGCAGGTCAAAGTGGTAGTGCACGTCATCCTGCATCAGGTGCTGCACCTGAAACACGCAGTCCACAAAACCTTCTTCGCCAAACTGCTCCAGCAGCGGCAACCCGTTCTTGTCCAATTGCATCATGCAGTCCCTTGGCGATGGTGGTCAGGCTGGCGATTATGCACCCGTTGCACGCATCGATAATCCGTTTTAATGGTGCTTGGCCCGATCTTGGCTAGAGTGAATATTGACGACCACCCAGTGGCCGCCACCGTGACTGTTCACGAGACGCCGGCAATGCTCCGCGCGTCCACCACCTGATCAGGAGTGCACGATGGATCTCAACCGTCGGCAATTTTTCAAGGTCGCCGCCATCGGCCTTGGAGGTTCGAGCCTGGCGGCGCTGGGCATGGCCCCCACGCCGGCCTTCGCCGAACAGATACGCCACTTCAAGCTGGCCCGCACCAAGGAAACCCGCAACACCTGCCCCTACTGCTCGGTCGGCTGCGGCCTGATCCTGTACAGCCAGGGCGATGCGGGCAAGAACGTGGCGCAGAGCATCATCCACGTCGAAGGCGACGCCGATCACCCGGTCAACCGCGGCACCCTGTGCCCCAAAGGTGCAGGCCTGCTGGACTTCATCCACAGCCCCAGTCGCCTGCAGTACCCGCAGGTGCGCAAGCCGGGCAGCAACGAGTGGACGCGCGTCAGCTGGGATGAGGCCATGGACCGCGTGGCCGAGCTGGTCAAGGCCGACCGCGACGCCAACTTCATCGAGAAGAACGCCCAGGGCCAGACCGTCAACCGCTGGCTCAGCACCGGGTTCCTCGCGGCCTCGGCGGCTTCCAGCGAAGCCGGCTACCTGACCCACAAGGTCATTCGCAGTTTGGGCATGCTGGGGTTCGACAACCAGGCGCGTGTCTGACACGGCCCGACGGTGGCAAGTCTTGCCCCGACGTACGGCCGTGGTGCCATGACCAATCACTGGACCGATATCGCCAACGCGAACCTGATCCTGGTGATGGGCGGCAACGCAGCAGAAGCGCACCCGTGCGGTTTCAAATGGGTGACCGAAGCCAAGGCGCACAACCAGGCGCGGCTGATCGTGGTCGACCCACGGTTTACCCGTACCGCCTCGGTGGCCGATTACTACGCGCCGATTCGCACCGGCAGCGACATCGCCTTCATGGGCGGCCTGATCAACTATCTGCTCAGCACTGACCAGATCCAGCACGAGTACGTGCGCAACTACACCGACGTGTCGTTCATCGTCAAAGCCGGCTTCGGCTTCGAGGACGGGCTGTTCAGTGGCTACGATGCGGCCAAGCGTACCTATGCCGACAAGTCCGGTTGGGGCTACGAACTGGGTGAAGACGGTTTCGCCAAGGTCGACCCGACCCTGCAGGACCCGCGCTGCGTCTACCAGCTGATGAAGCAGCACTACAGCCGCTACACCCCGGAGCTCGCCAGCATGACCTGCGGCATGCCCCAGGCCAGCATGCAGAAGATCTGGGAAGAGATCGCCACCTGCTCCACACCCGGCAAGACCATGACCATCCTCTATGCCCTGGGCTGGACCCAGCATTCGATCGGTGCGCAGATCATCCGCAGCGCGGCGATGGTGCAACTGCTGCTGGGCAACGTCGGCATGCCGGGTGGCGGGGTCAACGCCCTGCGCGGGCACTCCAACATCCAGGGCCTGACCGACCTGGGCCTGCTGTCCAACTCCTTGCCGGGCTACCTGACCCTGCCCGGTGATGCCGAGCAGGACTACGACGGCTACATCGCCAAACGCGCCCTCAAGCCGCTGCGCCCAGGGCAGCTGTCGTACTGGCAGAACTACGGCAAGTTCCACGTCAGTCTGATGAAGGCCTGGTATGGCGCCAACGCCACTGCCGAGAACCACTGGGGCTACGACTGGCTGCCCAAGCTCGACATCCCAGGCTACGACGTGCTCAAGATGTTCGACATGATGGGCAGGGGCGAGGTGCACGGCTACATGTGCCAGGGCTTCAACCCGATTGCCGCGCTGCCCGACAAGAACCGCGTCACTGCCGCGCTCAGCAAGCTCAAGTGGCTGGTGGTGATGGACCCGCTGGCCACCGAAACCTCGGAGTTCTGGCGCAACGCAGGGCCGTACAATGACGTCAGCACGGCCGACATCGCCACCGAGGTCATCCGCCTGCCCACCACCTGCTTCGCCGAGGAGGACGGTTCGCTGGTCAACAGCAGCCGCTGGCTGCAGTGGCACTGGAAGGGCGCAGACGGCCCGGGCGAAACCCGTACCGACGTGCGCATCATGAGCGACCTGTTCCTGCGCCTGCGTGAACGCTACCGCGCCGAGGGTGGCGCGTTTGCCGAACCGCTGCTCAACCTCAGCTGGCCGTACAAGGTCGCCGATGAACCCTCCCCCGAAGAGCTGGCCAGGGAGCTCAACGGCGTGGCCGTGACCGATCAGGTCGATGCCACCGGCGCCGCGCTCAAGGGCGGCCAGCAACTGTCGGGGTTCGCCCAGCTCAAGGACGATGGCAGTACCGCGTCCGGCTGCTGGATCTTCTGCGGCAGCTGGACCGAGCAGGGCAACCAGATGGCTCGGCGCGACAACAGCGACCCGTATGGCATGAAGCAGAACCTGGGCTGGGCCTGGGCCTGGCCGATGAACCGGCGAATCCTCTACAACCGTGCCTCGGCCACCCCGCAAGGCCAGCCCTGGGACCCGAAAAAACGCCTGGTATGGTGGAACGGCAAGGCCTGGACCGGCACCGACACCCCGGACTACAAGGCCGACGTGCCCCCCGAGGCGGGCATGAACCCGTTCATCATGAACCCCGAAGGGGTGGCCCGGTTCTTCGCCGTCGACAAGATGGCCGAAGGCCCGTTCCCCGAGCACTACGAACCCTTCGAGACGCCGATCGGGATCAACCCGCTGCACCCCACCAACAAGAAGGCCACCAGCAACCCGGCCGGACGCATCTTCGACTCGGTGTGGGACACCCTCGGCCAGGCCAAGGACTACCCCTACGCGGCCACCACCTACCGGCTGACCGAGCACTTTCACTTCTGGAGCAAGCATGCGCGCCTGAACGCCATCGCCCAGCCCGAGCAGTTCGTCGAGATCGGTGAAGTGCTGGCGCAGCAGAAGGGTATCCAGGCCGGCGACCGGGTGCGGGTGAGTTGCAAGCGTGGGCATATCGAGGCGGTGGCGGTCGTCACCAAGCGGATTCGTCCGCTGCAGGTCAACAACCAGACCGTGCACCAGGTCGGTATCCCGCTGCACTGGGGCTTCACCGGGCTGACGCGGCATGGCTACCTGACCAACACCCTGGTGCCGTTCCTCGGCGATGGCAATACACAGACCCCGGAATCGAAGTCGTTCCTGGTCAACGTGGAGAAGATCTGATGGCCAGCCAAGACATCATTGCCCGTTCGGCCACCACCACGCTGCCCCCCTCGGTGCGCCAGCAGGAGCAGGTCGCCAAGCTGATCGACACCACCAAGTGCATCGGCTGCAAGGCCTGCCAGGTGGCGTGTTCGGAATGGAACGAGCTGCGCGACGAGGTGGGTCACAACCACGGCACCTATGACAACCCGCAGGACCTCAGTGCTGAAAGCTGGACGCTGATGCGCTTCACCGAGCACGAGACCGCCGACGGCAATCTGGAGTGGCTGATCCGCAAGGACGGCTGCATGCACTGCGCCGACCCCGGCTGCCTCAAGGCCTGTCCCAGTCCGGGGGCGATCATCAAGCACGCCAACGGCATCGTCGACTTCAACCAGGACCACTGCATCGGCTGCGGCTACTGCATCACCGGCTGCCCGTTCAACATCCCGCGCATCTCGCAGAAGGACCACAAGGCCTACAAGTGCACCCTGTGTTCCGACCGCGTGGCCGTGGGGCTGGAGCCGGCCTGCGTGAAGACCTGTCCCACCGGCGCCATCGTGTTCGGCAGCAAGACCGACATGCAGGAGCACGCCGCCGAACGCATCGTCGACCTCAAGTCGCGGGGCTTCGAGCATGCCGGCCTGTACGACCCGGACGGCGTGGGTGGCACCCATGTGATGTACGTGCTGCACCACGCCGACACGCCGCGCGTGTACGCGGGGCTGCCCGACAACCCGGTGATCAGCCCGCTGGTCGGGCTGTGGAAGGGCGTGAGCAAACCGCTGGCGCTGCTGGCCATGGGTGCGGCGGTGCTGGCCGGGTTCTTCCACTACGTACGCGTCGGCCCGCAGCGGGTCGAGGAAGAGGATGACGAGCATCCTGACACCAGCGTGCATCAGGTCGACCCGTCGGTGCATGTGTATGACCCGGGCAAGCCCACCGCACCAGGGGAGCAACGGCCATGAAGCACAAGCCGATACTGCGTTACACCGCCAACGAGCGCACCAACCACTGGCTGGTGGCGATCCTGTTCTTCATGGCGGCACTGTCGGGGCTGGCGCTGTTTCACCCGGCGCTGTTTTGGCTCAGCCACCTGTTCGGCGGCGGGCCGTGGACACGCATCCTGCACCCGTTCATGGGCGTGCTGATGTTCGTGCTGTTCCTGGGGCTGGTGCTGCGCTTCTGGCGGGCCAACTTCATCACCGCCACCGACCGGCAGTGGCTGCGCCGGGTCGACCGGGTGATCCGCAACGAGGAGGAGGGCGTACCACCGGTGGGCAAGTACAACGCCGGGCAGAAGCTGCTGTTCTGGACCCTGCTGGCGTGCATGCTGGTGCTGCTGGTGAGTGGCGTGGTGATCTGGCGTGCCTACTTCAGCGCGTACTTCGGTATCGACACCATTCGCCTGGCCACCCTGCTGCATGCCCTGGCCGGCTTCGTGCTGGTGCTGAGCATCATCGTGCACATCTATGCCGGCATCTGGATCAAGGGCTCGGTCAGCGCCATGCTGCATGGCTGGGTCAGCCGCGCGTGGGCGCGCAAGCACCATGCGCTATGGTACCGGGAGGTCACTCGGGACGAGCGGCCCGACACGCACAAAGGAGCCAAGCCTTGAGTACCGTGATGGAACCCGATCAGATCCAGGCGTCGGCCAGTTCGCCGCCGTTTCTGCACCCGCCGCCGCCTCAGCTGTTTGCGCTGCGTGCCGAACGCCTCGACCTGCTGGCCGAGGGGCATGCGCTGGGCGACTACCTGCGCTTCGTGGCCGGGTTGTGCCGCGTGCAGCAGGGGTTGCTGGACAACCCGCCGGCAGCGGCCATGCCCGACCCGCAGCGCCTGCAACTGTGCGTGACCCACGGCCTGGCGCCCCTGGCCGCCGACAGCCTGGTGCGCGAGGGCGCCTGGCAGGGCTGGCTGGATGCCCTGTTGCAACGCTACGAGGCGTCTTCGCCGCTGGCGCATCAGGCCCAGACGCAATTGCGCGAGGCCGGGGCAGGGCAGCGCATGGTGTGGGCGCTGGCACTGCTGGGCGGGCAGTACAGCGCGGTGCCGGCGGCGCTGGTGCCGTTTCTGGGGGCCGCGCTGCAGGCGGCGTGGAGCCATTGGCTGCTGGCCATGCCCGGCGTCGAACTCAAGCCCGGCGACAGCCTGGGGCAGTGCCCGGCATGTGGTTCGCCGGCGATGGCGGGGGTAATCCGCCACCGCGGCAAGTACAACGGCCTGCGCTACCTGGTGTGTGCGTTGTGTGCCTGTGAATGGCACGCGGTGCGGGTCAAGTGCGTGTATTGCGAGCAAAGCAAGGGCTTGCAGTACTTCAGCCTGGAGGATGACCGCCATGTCGCCGGGCAGGCGCCGTTGCGGGCCGAATGCTGCCCCGAATGCCACAGTTACCTGAAGCTGGTCTACCTTGAAAGCGATGCGCAATCGGAGGCCCTGTCGGCAGACCTGGCCAGTCTGGCACTGGACATGCGCCTGGATCAGGAGGGCTACCAGCGCCTGGCGCCGAACCTGTTGCTGGCCCCAGGCCTGTAGGGCCGGCCTTGCGCGAAGGGCGCACTACACTGTGGGATCCGTCCCTGCGCGGTGTTCCATTCGCCGGCAAGGCCGGCTCCTACATAGGCCGGAGCGTTTTTGCATGTCCTCCAACGTCACTCAGTGCACCCACCGTCTACCCTCCATCGACACCCTCCTGCGCAGCCCCGCCTGCGTTCCCCTGGTGGACCGCTACGGCCGCGACGCCGTGCTCGCCACCTTGCGCCAACTGCTCGATGACCTGCGCGAGCCCGCCCGCCACGGCCAGCTCGGCGCTGCCGAACTGGCCCCCGAGGTGCTCGCCGGCCGCACCAACGAACGCCTCGCCGCCCGGCACCGCAGCCACATCCGCCGGGTGTTCAACCTCACCGGCACCGTGCTGCACACCAACCTGGGCCGCGCGCTGCTGCCCGAAGCCGCCATCGAGGCCGTCCAGCTTGCCGCGCGCCACCCCCTCAACCTCGAGTTCGACCTGGACAGCGGCAAGCGCGGCGACCGTGACGACCTGATCGAAGGCCTGATCCGCGAGCTCACCGGCGCCGAGGCCGTGACCGTGGTCAACAACAATGCCGCCGCCGTGCTGCTGGCGCTCAACAGCCTGGGCGCGCGCAAGGAGGGCATCATTTCGCGCGGTGAACTGATCGAGATCGGTGGTGCATTCCGCATCCCCGACATCATGGCCCGCGCTGGGGTCAGGCTGCACGAGGTGGGCACCACCAATCGCACCCACGCCCGCGACTACGAAGCGGCAATCAACCCGCGCAGCGGCCTGCTGATGCGCGTGCATTGCAGCAATTACAGCATTGAAGGCTTCACCAGCCATGTGCCCACCGCCGAGCTGGCGCAACTGGCCCACCAGCACGGCCTGCCGCTGCTCGAAGACCTGGGCAGCGGCAGCCTGCTCGACCTGACCCGCTGGGGCCTGCCCGCCGAACCCACGGTGCGTCAGGCCCTGGCCGATGGCGCCGATATCGTTACCTTCAGCGGCGACAAGCTGCTCGGCGGTCCGCAGGCCGGGATCATCGTGGGCAGCAAGGCGCTGATCGCGCGCATCAAGAAGAACCCGCTCAAGCGTGCCCTGCGGGTCGACAAGTTGACCCTCGCCGCGCTGGAAGCGGTGCTGGGCCTGTACCGCGACCCCGACCGCCTGGCCGAGCGCCTGCCCAGCCTGCGCCTGCTGACCCGGCCGCAAGCCGAGATCCTGGCCCAGGCCGAACGCCTGGCGCCGCGCATGGCACAGGCGTTGGGCGCGTCGTGGAGCGTTGCCGCGCTGCCTGCACTGGGCATGATCGGCAGCGGCAGCCAGCCGGTGGCACGCCTGCCCAGTGCTGCGCTGTGCATGCGCCCACAGGTGTCCAAGCGCCTGCGCGGGCGCAGCCTGCTGGCGCTGGAAGCGGCCTTGCGCGCGTTGCCCATCCCGGTGCTCGGGCGCCTGGACGACGACGCGCTGTGGCTCGACCTGCGCCAGCTGGATGACGAACCCGCGTGGCTGGCGCAGCTGGCGCAACTGGCGGTACTGCCCACGTGATCGTCGGCACCGCCGGGCACATCGACCATGGCAAGACCGCGTTGCTCGAAGCCCTCACCGGCCAGGCTGGCGACCATCGGCGCGAAGAGCGTGAACGCGGCATCACCATCGACCTTGGCTACCGTTATGCAGCGCTGGCGGCGGATGCGCCTTTGACCGGCTTTGTCGACGTGCCGGGCCACGAGCGGTTTATCCACAATATGCTGGCCGGCGCCCAGGGTATCGACCTGGTGCTGCTGGTGGTGGCGGCCGACGACGGGGTGATGCCCCAGACCCGCGAGCACCTGGCCATCGTTGAACTGCTGGGCATCGCGCAGGCGCTGGTGGCCATCACCAAATGCGACCGGGTCGAGCCGGCGCGGGTGCAGGCGGTGCAGGCCCAGGTGCGCGGGCTGCTTGCGCCGGGACCGTATGCCGGGGCGGCGCAGTTCGCGGTGTCGAGTGTCAGCGGCCAGGGTATCGAGGCACTGCGTCAGGCATTGCTCGCCGCGCAGCACGCCCTGCAGCCGCGTAGCCAGGGTGGCGCTTTTCGCCTGGCCATCGACCGGGCCTTCAGCGTGGCCGGGGCCGGTATCGTGGTCACGGGCACCGCGTTGTCCGGGCAGGTTCAGGTGGGCGACAGCCTGGTGCTGGGCAAGGCGGGCAAACCGGTGCGGGTGCGCGGCCTGCACGCGCAGAACCAGGTCGCGACCCAGGCCTTCGCCGGGCAGCGCGTGGCCCTGAACATCAGTGCCGAGCGGCTGGCGCTGGAGCATATCCACCGCGGCGACTGGCTGCTGGCCGAGTGGCTGCATGCGCCTACTCAGCGGCTGGATATCGAACTGCACCTGCTGGCCGGGGAAGCCCGTGCACTCGAGCATTTCAGCCCGGTGCACCTGCACCTGGGCACCCAGGACGTCACTGCCCGCGTCGCATTGCTGGAAGGCGAGCGGCTGGCGCCCGGGGCGCGCATGTTCGCGCAGCTGCTGGTCAACGCGCCGGTGCAGGCGGTGCATGGCGACTCCGTGGTGCTGCGCGACCAGAGTGCCCAGCGCACCCTTGGCGGCGGGCGCGTACTCGATCCATTCGCCCCGGCCCGCCAGCGCCGCAGCCCGCAGCGGCTGGCGCAGCTGCAGGCACTGGCGGCGGCCGACAGCCTGGAACAGGCCTTGCCGGCGCTGCTTGCGCAAGGCACGGGCGGGCTCGACCCGCAGCGCCTGGAGCGCCAGTTCAATCGCTTGCGCAACCACTGGCGGCTGGATGCGCAGGTGCAGGTGGTGGCCACGCGGCAGGGGCCGCTGCTGTTCGACACGACGCAATGGCAGGCGCTCAAGGCCCGGGTGCTGGCGCAACTGGCGCGCTTTCACGAGCTCGAACCCGACCAGCTCGGCCCTGACCGCGACCGCCTGCGCCGTTTCGCCAGCCTGGCACTGGAGCGGCCGGCGTTCATCAGCCTGGTGGACGAGTTGCTGGGCGAGCAGGCGATTGCCAGCAGCGGCCCGTGGCTGCACCTGCCCACGCACCAGGCGCGCCTGAACGAGGCCGACACGGCGCTCTGGCAACAGGTGCAACCGTTGCTGCTGGCGGCGCGTTTCGATCCGCCCTGGGTGCGCGACCTGGCCCGCGCCACCGGCAGCGAAGAAGCCGAGGTACGGCTGCTGCTGCGCAAGATGGCGCGTCTGGGCCAGGTGCACCAGGTGGTGCGCGATCTGTTCTATCCCGAGGCCACAGTGCGGCAAATGGCGGCTATGCTGTTGCGCATGGCGGGTGATGAGGTGCAGGTGACGGTTTTTCGTGATGCGCTGGGTATCGGGCGCAAGCGCAGCATCCAGGTGCTGGAATACTTCGATCGCATCGGCCTGACCCGGCGCCTGGGCGACCAGCGCCGCATTCGCCGCGACAATGCCCTGGCTCAACCGGGCGACAACTGAATTCAAGGAAGGCAATCGCGCCCGGTGGCGCGGCCGGGCTTCAAACCCGGTTGGGGACGGCAGCCGTTCCCGGGCAGGTTCGACTCCGGCTGCCTTCCGCCATTTTTCGCAGTGCCTCAGGCCACCCGTTCACCGCACAGGTCCAGGGCGAACCAGTGCTCGGCGGTGTCGATGTCCAGCCCCGCGCCCAGCAGGGCGAACAGCTTGCCCAGCGCCGCCTCGCGGGTCATGCCGCCGCCCGATACCAGGCCGGTCTCGCGCAGGCGGCTGCCGGCGGCGTAGGTATCGAACAGCACACTGCCCTCGATGCACTGGCTGATGGCGGCAATCAGCACGCCACCCTGGCGCGCCTTCTGCAACGCCTGCATCAGTGCTGCATCTTCCGATGGGCCGGTGCCGCTGCCATAGCATTCAAGCAGCAGGCCGCGCACGCCGCTCGCCACCAGTGCCTGCACCTGCTCGGCCTGCAAGCCGGGGTACACCGGCAGCACCGCCAGTTTCACCGGCACCCGCGGCTGGGCATAGCCGAGTACCGCGGGCAACGCGCTGGCGCGGCTGCCTTCGCGGTGGCGCGCCGGCGCGGCAAACGCATCGAAGGCCTCGCTGCGCAGTTTGCTGGCCCGTGCGCCGTGCAGCAGCTGGCCTGCGAAATACAGCTGCACGCCGCTTTGCAGGCCGCTTTCGAACAGGGCCAGGGCGCCGTGCAGGTTGTCCCAGGCGTCGCTGTGCGGTGCGCCGGCCGGCAGCATCGAGCCGGTGAGCACAACCGGCACATCCAGCCCCAGCAGCAGGAACGACAACGCTGCTGCGCTGTAGGCCAGGGTGTCGGTGCCGTGCAGCAGCAGGATGCCGTCGTGGCCATCACGCGTCACCGCCGTGACGATGGCCGCCTGCATGGCCAGCCAGTTGGCCTGCTGCATGTTGGCGCTGTCGAGCAGCGGTGACATCTCCTGCAGGCGCCAGTGCACCCGGGGTGGCGTCGGGTGCGTGTCCAGCCAGGCGCGCATGCGTGCCTCGAAGCCACCGGCCGGCGCCAGGCCATGGGGCGTTTGCAGCATGCCGATGGTGCCGCCGGTGTAGAGGACGAGAAGGTTCTTGACCGCGCGCATGGTGAGCATTCCAGGCAGGTGAGAAAAGGGGCATCGCGAATCGGCTGCCGCCCGCGAACGGGGCGGCGGCACAGGGTTGCTCAGCGTTGCGCTTGAGCTTGAGCTTCGCCCACGCTGGCAGGGCGTGCGCTTTCAGCGGGCTGGACAGCAGGCCAGGCCTGGGTGTCCAGGTCCAGGTCGGGGAACCTGGCCGAGTCGAATACCGGCTGCTTGATGCCTGCCTTGCGCTGGTCGTCGTAGTCGCGCATCACGCGCAGGCCGATCTTGAACAGCAGTGCCAGGGCGATCAGGTTGACGAAGGCCAGGCACGTCATGGTGATGTCGGCGAAGGCGAACACGGTCGACAGGTTCTGCACCGAGCCCCACACGATCAGCGCCAGCACCAGGGCACGGTAGACCATCAGCACCGCACGGTTGCGGGTCAGAAACTGCAGGCTGTTTTCGCCCAGGTAGTAGTTGTAGAGGATGCAGGTGAACACGAACAGCGACAGCGCCACGCTGACGAACAGGCGACCCCAGTCACCGACCACGGCAGCCAGCGAGTTCTGGGTCAGCACGATGCCGTCACCTTCGAAGCCCGGGGTGTAGAAGCCCGACAGCAGAATCAGCAGCGCGGTGCAGGTGCAGATCACGAAGGTATCGAGGAACACGCTGAATGCCTGCACCACGCCCTGGGCGCCCGGGTGTTTCACTGCCGCCACGGCGGCCACGTTGGGCGCACTGCCAAGGCCCGCTTCGTTGGCGAACACGCCACGCTTGACGCCCATCACGATGGCACTGCCCAGCAGGCCGCCGAATGCAGGGTCCAGGCCGAAGGCGCTCTTGAAGATGGTTTCGAGCATGGCCGGCACGTGTTCGATCTGGCTGCCGATCACGTACAGGGTAACGCCGATGTAGGCCAGGGTCTTGACCGGCACCAGCAGGTCGGACACCGAGGCGATGCGCTTGATCCCGCCCAGGAACACGATGGCCAGCAGCACGGCCAGGGCAATCCCGGTGTGCTCCGGGGCGAAGCCGAAGGCGTTCTGCAGCGAGTGGGTCACGGTGTACGACTGCAGGCCGTTGAAGGCGAAGCCGTAGGTCACCAGCAGCAACACCGAGAACACCACTGCCATGGTGCGCAGGTTGAGGCCGTGCAGGATGTAGTAGGCCGGGCCGCCGCGGTACAGGCCGTCACCGTCGGCGCGCTTGTAGACCTGCGCCAGGGTGCATTCGAAGAAGCTGCTGGACATGCCCACCAGCGCCGTCACCCACATCCAGAACACCGCGCCCGGGCCGCCCAGGGTCACGGCGATACCGACGCCGGCGATGTTGCCGGCACCCACGCGCCCGGCCAGGCTCAGCATCAGTGCCTGGAACGAACTCAACTGGCCCGCCTGGCCGCGCAACGATTCCTTGAATACGCCGAACATATGGATGAAATGGCGAAACTGCACAAATCGCGAGCGCAGGGTGAAATAGCTTCCCAGTCCGACGATAAGCACGATAAGGAGCTTCCCCGAAAGGAAATCGTTGAGCACTTCGAGCATGGCGTGACCTCGGTTCTTGTTCTGAATGACAGTGGCTGACGGCGTGCGCCGTTTGCCTGGGGGCGCATGGTTGGTCATGACAAACGTCGTTACAATTTCGCGGGTTGCTCTGAATTGATGCGACCTGATGCTAAACTGGCGCCTATCGCATCAATCGGTACCTGATCAATGAGTCAACACCTGGGCCCCAACCTCAAGCTGGCGTGCAGCCATTACCGCTCTATTTCCGAGGTTTGCCGGCAGCTGTCGATCAACCGGGCGCAGTTCAACAAGTACCTGAGCGGGCAGAGCCAGCCGACGGCGTACAACCTCAAGCGCATCGGCGACTTCTTCGGCGTCGAGGACTACGAACTGGGCCTGCCGCCGGAACAGTTCGCGCGCCTGATCGGTGCGCGCAGCTCGGCGCTTGCCAGCCCGGCCCAGGCCGACCCGTTGCTGGAACTGCTGCGCCCGCTGCGCGAGCACGAGGGCAATCTGTCGCGCTACTGCGGCTACTTCTTCGAATATTCCAACTGCATGTCGGTGCCGGGCAGCATCCTGTTGTCGCTGGTGCACCTGCGCGAAGAACGCGGCACGTTCCTGTTCGAGCGCCAGGAACGCCAGGAGCGCTCCAGCAGCACCGACGTGCAGGCCGAAGACTGGGTGCGCTGCCGCTATCTGGGCGCAGCCTTTCAGTTGCAGGACCGGGTGTTTCTGATCGACTACGAATCGCTGACGGTCAACGAGATGAGCCAGACCATCCTGATTCCCAGCTTCAAGAGCCGCATCACCCGGCTCAACGGCCTCAAGACCGGCGTCTCCAGCGGTGACCGGCGCACTCCGGCGTGTACCCGCGTGGTGTGGGAATACCTGGGCCCGGAAATCAACCGCATCAATGCCTACCGCCAGGTCCGGCTGTACCGCCCGGATGACCCGCGCATCGATGACGATGTACGCGCACGGCTCAACGTCGGGCCGATTCGCAACGGCCTGTTCGAGATCGAGTGAAGGGCGCCGTGCTCAGCGGCGAATGAATGCCGCCACCTGCTGCGCCAGGGCCCCGGCCTGTGGCGGATGGGCGCGCAGGTGGGCGGCGATGCCGTGGTCGCAGTCGGGCAGGGTCAGCTGTTCGAAATGCCCGGGGGGTAGGGTGTCGCTCAGCGCCTGGATGACTTCGGCCGGGATCGGGCTGTAGCGCAGCATGCCGTCGATTTCCACATGGCCTGCCGACGTGCCCGGGGTTCGCCCGTGGTGGGCGGCCAGCAGGCCATCGTATTGTCCCAGCACCAGCAGCACCTGGCCGCGATAGCTGCGCAGGAACTTGTAGCTGTCGCTGTCGAGAAACCCGTGGGGGGTGCTGATGGCGCGGGTGAAGGCCGGGCCGAACGGTGCATCGTAAGCGCTGTCGGCATAGACCGCCGGGCACAGCAGCACCAGCTTGTTCACCTGGCGTGCATGGTGCGCTGCCACTTTCAGCGCCAGCGCTGCGCCCAGGCTGTGGCCGATCACGGTGTTGCAGCGATGCTCGACGTGGCGAAAGAAGCGCAGCGCCTCGGCCAGGTTGGTGTGCAGCGAGGGCGCCCGGGCCCCCGGCAGGCTGGCCAGGCTGTGCCCCGACAGGTTGCCGGTCAGCGAGCCGATGCCCAGGGCCTGCAGGCGGTACAGCAGCGGGTTGAGGTGGGTGAAGTCGCTGCGTGCGCCGCCGAGCATGAACAGCGGCGGCGCGTGCTCGATATCGGGGATCAGCAGGCGACCTTCCTGGCTGTAGCCGTCGAACGTTTCGACCACCAGGCACTCGCGGCCCGGGCTGGGTTCGTCGAATTGCCAACGCTCACGTCCGTGTGCGGCCGTCTTGATCGGCATGAAGCGGTCCTCTTGCCCGGGGTGAAGGGTCGACAAGTCGACATGAACCAGCGAGGCTGACGCTTTTACAGTAGATGCAGTCGGGCATTTCTGGTGGGCGCGCAGGTTATTTCTTGAACTACGTTGAACCCGTCACACTTTGCGCTGACACACTCTAGACTTTGGCGCCAGTCGGCCCCGCGTTGGACTTCGCCTGCTGGAAGCCGCAAAATATCCGCTTTCCCTCAATTTATCTGACCGGACCTGCTGACTCTATGCGAATGCGCCTGATGCTGTTGGGTGGTGGAAATGCCCTTGGGCAAGCGCTGATTCGCCTCGGGGCCGAGGAAGATATCGGCTTTCTGGCGCCGCGCCCACCTGACCAGGGCTGGGATGCCGCGAGCCTGACCCAGCTGCTCGATGACACCCGCCCCGATGCGCTGATCAATCTGGCCTACTACTTCGACTGGTTCCAGGCCGAATCGGTGAGCGAGCAGCGCCTGTCTTCGCAGGAGCGTGCGGTCGAGCGCCTGGCCGAACTGTGCCAGCACCACAACATCATCTTGCTGCAACCCTCCAGCTACCGGGTATTCGACGGTTCGCGGGCCACGGCCTACAGCGAAAAGGACGAGCCGGTACCGCTCGGCCAACGTGGCCAGGCGTTGTGGCGCATCGAACAGAGCGTGCGCGCGACCTGCCCGCAGCACGTGCTGCTGCGCTTTGGCTGGGTGCTCGACGACAGCGTCGACGGCGTGCTGGGGCGTTTTCTGACCCGCGCCGAGCACTCGCAGGAACTGCTGCTGGCCGACGACCGGCGTGGCAACCCGACCCCGGTCGACGATGCAGCGCGGGTGATCCTGGCGGTGCTCAAGCAACTGGACTGTGGCGCGCCACTATGGGGCACCTACCATTACGCCGGCAACGAGGCGACCACGCCGCTGGCGCTGGGTCAGGCGATCCTCAGCGAAGCCGGGCAACTGCGTCAGCTGGCCGTCGAAGCGCCCACTGCGCAGGCCCACGCCGCCCGCCCGGATGCTGCCGAAGAACCCCAGCACGCAGTGCTGGCCTGCAAGAAAATCCTCCACACCTTCGGCATCAAGCCGCGTGCCTGGCGCGCCGGCCTGCCGACCCTACTGGACCGGTTCTATCGTCATGGCTGATGCTCCTATCCTGATTACCGGGGGGGCCGGCTTCATCGGCTCCCACCTGAGCGACGCGCTGCTGGCCAAGGGGTACGCGGTGCGCGTGCTCGACGACCTGTCTACCGGCCGGCGCCTGAACCTGCAGCTGGACAACCCGCGCCTGCAACTGATCGAGGGCGACGTGGCCGATGCCGCCCTGGTGGCCCGGGCCGCCGAGGGCTGCCAGGCCGTGGTGCACCTGGCGGCGGTGGCCTCGGTGCAGGCCTCTGTGGAAGACCCGGTCAGGACCCACCAGAGCAACTTCATCGGCACGCTGAACGTGTGCGAGGCGATGCGTGTGGCCGGCATCAAGCGCGTGCTGTTCGCCTCCAGCGCTGCGGTGTACGGCAACAACGGTGAAGGCCAGGCCATCGACGAGGACACGCCCAAGGCGCCGCTGACCCCCTATGCGGTGGACAAGCTGGCCAGCGAGCAGTACCTGGACTTCTATCGCCGCCAGCATGGGCTGGAGCCGGTGGTGTTCCGCTTCTTCAATATCTTCGGCCCGCGCCAGGACCCGTCGTCGCCGTATTCGGGAGTGATCAGCATCTTCTGCGAGCGCGCCCTCAACGGCACGCCGATCAACCTGTTTGGCGATGGCGAGCAGACCCGTGACTTCCTGTATGTGGCCGACCTGGTGGCGGTGCTGGTGCAGGCGCTGGAACAGGCGCAGGTGCAGGAGGGCGCGGTGAACGTGGGGCTGAACCGCGCCACCACGCTGAACCAGTTGCTCGAGGCACTGCGCAAGGTGGTAGGGCCGTTGCCCGAGGTCAATCACGGGCCGGCGCGCGCGGGTGATATCCGTCATTCGCGGGCCGACAATGCGCGGCTGCTGGCGCGCTTCGACCTGCCCGAGCCGACGCCACTGGCCGATGGGCTGGCGCACCTGCTGGGGCGCTGAACGTAAAAAGCTTCGCCGGCAACGCCGGCTCCTGCAGGCGGTATCTCCCTGACGGGAATCGCAGCCAAAAAAAAGCCCCGAATGATCGGGGCTTTTTCATGGTCAGAACTTGTAACCCACACCCACCATGTAGACCCATGGGTCCACATCCACGCTCACCTTGGTCTTGCCCACGCCCAGCGCGCTTGGGCCGTCGATGGTGGCCTTGGTGTCGATGTCCACGTACCAGACCGCGGCGTTGACCAGCAGGTTGTCGGTCAGCATGTAGTCCATGCCCAGTTGGCCGGCCAGGCCGACCGAGTCCTTGAGCTTCATGTTGCTGAAGCCCTGGGCCTTGCGGCTGCTGCTCAGGTCTTCATCGAAGAACAGGGTGTAGTTAAGACCGATACCGGCGTAAGGCTGGAACTTGGAAGTCGGCTCCATCGGGTAGTACTGCAGCGACAAGGTCGGTGGCAGTTGCTTGATGTTCGCCAGCTTGCCGTCCAGGCCCGCGCCCAGGCCCTTTACGCCCACTTCGTGCTGGAACGGGGTGGCTGCCAGCAGTTCCAGGCCGATGTGGTCGGTCAGCATGTAGGCAAAGGCCAGGCCCAGCTGGGTGTCGCTGTCCAGGGTGGCCTTGGTGCCGCCAACCTTGGTGCCGTCGAGCTTGATATCGCCGCTGTCTTCGTTCGGTGCGGTGGTGATCGCACCGGCACGCAGAATGAAATCGCCCGCCTGGTGGGCGTGGGCAACAGGGGCTGCAAGCGCGAGGGCAATGAGCGAGGCGCTGAGCAAGGACTTGTTCATGGAAGCTCCCAAAGGACGTTTAGAATTTAATGTGTCCAATGGTAAGGAGCTGACAGGCGGTGATTCTTGACGCAGCTCAATGAAACCGCAAACGCCCTGGCGCGGGGCTTCTATTGTAGTTCATAGGCGTAGATCTTCTCGGCTTCCATCTGGTAGCCGGCCTCGGCCAGCTCGCTGCTGGAAGCCTTGACCTGCATCGGCCCCTCGATCCAGTAGGGCTGGTACAGCTCCTCGACCTTGATGCCGATTTCGCTGAACACGTGCACGATCTGGTTCGACGGTGGGGGCGGCACGTGAATGCACGCGCCGTAGTACGGCACCAGCAGGAACTCGGTGGTACGGCCTTCCTCGCTGACTTCCAGTGGCACGATGTAGCCCGGCAGCTTCACCTGCTGGCCATCCAGTGCCTTCACCACCGGCGCGTCGGGCGCCTGCTGCTGCGCCGCCGGGCCGCTTTCGCCGGCCAGCGCGTTGCTCAACTGCGAAAGGTCGTGCAGCGGGGTCATCTGCGGCACGATCACCGGTGCACCCTCGGGGATCAATTGCGGCCATTCCAGCGTGCGCGGCTCACCCGCCCACAGGGGCGGGGCAATCAACAGCAACAACAGCAGAGCACGACGTATCACGGGCGTTCTCACAGGTGAATGGACAAACCGTCGGCCAGCGACTGGCGGTAGGCCCGCCAGGCCGGAATGCTGCCCATCAGCACGGCGGCGCCGAGGATGATCCCCAGCAGGCTCCACTCGTGGGCGCTGGGCAGCGCCAGCGGCAGGTACAGGCCGTAGTTGGCCTGCACCGTGCCCTGGGCCAGGGCGATGCCAAGGTAGAGCAGGCCCAGCCCGGCGGCAATCCCCGCCAGCGCCAGGGTGAACGCCTCCATCACCAGCAGCCCTGCAATATGCCAGGGGCGTGCACCCACCGAGCGCAGGATGGCCATTTCGCGGCGGCGCTCGTTGAGGCTGGTGAGGATCGCCGTAAGCATGCCGATCAGGCCGGTCAGCACCACGAACAGCGACACCACGAACAGCGCCTGTTCGGCGGTGCCCATCAGGCTCCACAGCTCCTGCAGGGCCACGCCGGGCAGAATCGCCAACAGCGGCTCGCCGCGAAACTCGTTGATCTCGCGTTGCAGGGTGAAGGTGCTGATCTTGTTGTTCAGGCCCAGCATGAACGCGGTGATGGCCTTGGGTGTGAGGTCCATGCCACGGGCCTGTTCGGCGCTGACGCGGCCGGCGCCGCGGGCGGGCACGCCGTTGTGCCAGTCGACGTGGATCGCCTCCATGCCGCCAAGGCTGATGTGCAGGGTGCGGTCCACCGGGGTGCCGGTGCGTTGCAGCACGCCCACCACGGTGAACGGCTTGTCGTCATGCTTGACCAGGCTGATGGCGGCCACGCCATGGGCCAGCACCAGCTTGTCGCCGAGCTTGTAATGCAGCGCGTCGGCCACCTCGGCGCCCAGCACTACCTCGAACGGGTCGCTGGCGAAGGCACGCCCGCTGGCCAGCTGCAGGTGCTGCTTGCGTCCGTACTGGTAATGCTCGAAGTAGGCTTCGGTGGTGCCCATCACCCGGTAACCGCGGTGCGAGTCGCCCAGCGAGATCGGGATGGCCCACTTCACCCGCGGGTTGCTGGCGTAGTGCTCGAAGCTGTCCCAGCGGATGTTGTTGGTGGCGTTGCCGATGCGAAACACCGAGTACAGCAGCAGGTTCACCGAGCCCGAGCGCGCACCGACAATCAGATCGGTGCCACTGATGGTGCTGGCAAAACTGGCGCGGGCCTCGGTGCGTACCCGCTCCACCGCCAGCAGCAGGCACACCGACAGGGCGATGGCGAAGGCGGTGAGCAGGGCAGTGAAGCGGCGGTTGGCGAGACTCGCCAGGGCAAGGCGGAGCAGGTACATCAGGCCTCCAGGTCGCTGGCAGGGCGCGCGGCGCGGTTGAGTTCGGCAAGCGACAGCTGGCGATCGAACAGCGGTGCCAGGCTCTGGTCGTGGCTGACGAACAACAGGCTGGAGCCGGCTGCGCGGCATTCGGCGAACAGCAGGCGGATGAAGGCTTCACGGGTGTCGGCATCGAGCGCCGAAGTCGGCTCGTCGGCAATCACCAGCTCGGGTTGGCCGATCAGCGCGCGGGCGGCGGCCACCCGTTGCTGCTGACCGATCGACAGGCTGTCGGCGCGCCGTGCCAGCAGTGCCGGGTCCTTCAGGCCCAGATGGGCGAGCAGGCTGGCGGCGGCCTTGTCCACACTGCCGTAGCGCTGGCCGGCGCGTTGCGCCCGGCTGCGCGAGAAACGGCACGGCAGCTCGACGTTTTCGCGTACCGACAGAAACGGCAGCAGGTTGAACTGCTGGAAGATGTAGCCGGTATGATCGACGCGAAAACGGTCGCGCTGGCCCTGGCTGAGCGCGCCCAGCTCCTGGCCGAGCAGGCGGATGCTGCCGCGGTCGGCCTTCTGCACCCCGCCCAGCAGGCCCAGCAGGGTGGTCTTGCCACTGCCGCTGGGGCCCTTGAGGAACAGCGACTCGCCGGCCTGCAGGCGCAACGCCGGGATGTCCAGCAGCTCAGGCTGGCCGGGCCAGGCGAAACCCAGCCGGGACAGTTCGATCAGTGCCTGGCTCATGTCAGAAGTCGATCGCGCTGCGGGTCGGGGTCAGGTCCACGCCCTTCTGGCCATTGGGGCCCACCAGTTGCAGCTGGATCTTCTGGGTGGCGGGGAAGGCCTTGAACAGTGGCGCCAGGTCCAGGCGGGTGAGCTGGGCCGGGGTGGTGCATTCGAGTTTGTAATGGGCGTTGATGTCGCTGTGTTCGTGATCGTGGGCGTCGCCATCCTCGTCATGCACCGGCTTGTCGCCGAACAGCGGGCTTTGCAGGTCCTGGTCGGTTTCGCTGCAACCGGCTGCCTTGTTCAGGCCGAACAGCGCCAGGGGTGTTTCGAGCTGGGCGCGCACGGCCGCGACCTTGGCCTTGTCGGTGGCAGAAGTGGCGGCATGTTCGAAGCCCACCAGGTTCATCGCCGGGCTGTCGAATTCCAGCTCCAGGGCATTGCCGTCGAGTGCGACGTTCAGGTGCGCCACGCCATGTTCATGGGCGCCCAGGCTGCCATGTTCATGGTCATGGTCGTCATGGGCGTAAACCAGACTCAGGGGCAGCAGGGCGAACGGCAAGGCAAGCAGCAGACGACGCATGGGCGGAACTCCGGAAGGCGCTGAAAGAGTTTCGAAATGTTATAACAACTTGTCGGCCGCGTACCAGTGTCGCTGGATGAAACTTCGTGGGAGCATGGGCGCCTGATCGAATGGAGGGTGCGAACGTGCGTATTCGTGGACACATCGGCGAATGGCCGGTGGATTTGAGCGTGGAGCTGGAGCCCCATGAGTGGGCGCAGCTGGGCGGGCAGTTGCAGGCGGCCGGGGCGCCGGCGGTTGCTGCTGTACCGACGGCGCCGGTGCGCCCGGACGATGCAGTGTGGCAGGCGGCGCGCGAGGTGTTGCGCAAGGCCGGTCAGTTGAACGGGCCCCAGTTGCTGGAGGCGCTGGAGGGGTTGGCGGGCAATACGGCGGCCGGCAAGCGCCTGCTGGTGCGTTTGCGCCATAGCAGCGAGGTGAGGGTGGAAAGCGGGGCGGATGCGCCGGTCTATCACTGGGTCGGCTGAACACCGCGTTGATCCCATCGCGGGTCAAGCCCGCTCCCACAGCGCGGGTAGGTAACCTTGTGGGAGCGGGCGGTTGACCTCAGTACAACGCAGCAAACAGCTTGCGGCGGTAATCCAGCACCAGCGGGTGCTCGTTGCCCAGCAGGTCGAACACCTGCAGCAGGGTCTTGTGCGGCAGGCCGCCTTCATACCCGCGGTTGCGCTTGAACAATTTCAGCAGCCCGTCCAGCGCCGCCTCGTACTGCTGGCGCGAGAGCTGCTGCACTGCCAGCTGATACGCCGCCTCGTCATCCTCGGCGTTCTGTGCCAGGCGTGACTTCAGGTCGGCCACGTCCGGCAGGCTGGCGGCCTGCTTGAGGAACGTCAGCTGCGCCTTGGCACCGGCCAGTGCAGCCTTGTGCTCATCGCTCTTGACCGCATCGAGCACGGTCTGCGCTTCGCCCAGCTCGCCACGCTCGGCCAGGCAACGGGCATACAGGATCAGTGCGGCGGCATTGCTGTTGTCTTCGGTCAGCAGGGCCTGGAGCAGCGCCTCGGCCTCGCTGAAGCGTCCCTCGGCAAACAGCCCCTGGGCCACTACCAGCGGGTCGGCCGCCGCCGGTGGCGGCAGTTGCACATGCGGTTCGAGCATTGCGCGGATTTCCGACTCCGGGCGTGCCTCGGCAAAGCCGTCGACCGGCTGGCCATCCTTGAACAGCACCACCGTCGGCAGGCTGCGGATACCGAAGCGCGCGACAATGTCCTGTTCCACATCGCAGTTGACCTTGGCCAGCAGCAGCTCACCCCGGTATTCGGCGGTGATTTTCTCCAGCAGCGGCATCAGCACCTTGCACGGCGCGCACCAGTCGGCCCAGAAGTCGACGAGCACGGGTTTGACGTGGGAGTTCTGGATCACCGACTGGTCGAAGTCGGCGCTGGTGGCATTGAAGATGTACGGGGTTTCCTGGCTCATCGCGACTCTCGCAAATCCTTGAATGGCAACACTATAAAGCGCTGCGGCTGGCGTGGTACAGGCTCACCTGGCGGAATTCGTGGGGTTCGGCCAGGTCTGGCAGGGTCAGGGCGTGCAGGGTGTCGAGCTGGCGGTACAGGGGGTGACGGAAGTCGCGCACCCGCGAGTCGGCCACCAGCGCCTGGTGCCCGCGGCTGAGAAACGCATCGAGCAGCGGCAGGTTGGCGCGGTCGTAGAGCACATCGGCCACCAGCACCAGGTCGAAGCGGTCGGCCTCGGCGAAGAAATCGCTGGAGTAGCCCAACTGCACCTGGTTGAGCGCGGCATTCGCGCGGCTTGCCTGCAGCGCCAGCGGGTCGAGGTCGCAGGCCACCACTTCAAGCGCCCCGGCGCGGGCGGCGGCGATGCCGGCAATGCCCGAGCCTGCGCCGAAGTCCAGCACGCGTTTGCCGGCCACCCACTCGGGGCGGGCGGCCAGGTAGCGCGCCATGGCCAGACCGCTGGCCCAGCAGAAGGCCCAGTAGGGCGGCTCGTGCAGGATGCGCCGGGTTTCCTCGGGGCTGAACGCGCGGTCCATGTTGTGCGCATCGATCAGCCACAGCTTGAGGTCGCAGGCCGGCAGCTCGCTGACCACCAGCCGTGCGTCCCCCAGCAGCCCGCTCAACGCCTGTTGCAGGTGGATCGGCGCGGTCACGGCGCTTTTTCGAGGCGCAGCGGGCCGGTGGCCTGGGTTTGCGGGCTGCTGACCGCCACAGGTTGCAGGTGCAGGATCAGCTGCCCGGACTGGCTGGCGCGCCCGCGCAGCTCCACCCGCGCACCGGCAGGGAACGCCTCGGGGTTGAAACGCAGCTGGAACGGCAGGTCCTGGCCGTTGGCGTCCAGGTTGCTGCTGGCCAGCAGGCGTTGCGGGCGGCCGCGCGGGTCGACCACCAGCAGCGCCAGCTCGACCTCGGCGCCCGACGGGATGCCGAGCAGGGTGCCGCTGATTTCACGCTGGTAGGCCGGCAGCGGGCCCAGGGCCACAGGTTGCTTGGCCGCTACCGGGGCCTTGGGGGCCAGCACCGGCTTGGGTTCATCGCTGCTGCAGGCGGCCAGCAGGGCGGCAAAACTGAGCACAACGAGCGCTCTAAAGGGCATGATCAATTCCTTCGGGGGGATATTTCCTCACTGGATGGTAACTGCTTTGGCTTGTCTTGCCAGTGGGATGCGCTACCATGACCCTCCCTTTTTTTGTTGCCTGCCACCATGCACTGTCCCTTCTGCGGTGCCAACGACACCAAGGTCATCGACTCGCGACTGGTTGCCGAGGGCGAACAAGTGCGCCGTCGCCGCGAATGCGTGGCCTGCGGTGAGCGCTTCACCACCTTCGAAACCGCCGAACTGGTGCTGCCGCGCCTGATCAAGACCGACGGCAGCCGCCAGCCCTTCGACGAAGAAAAACTGCGCGCCGGCATGCAGCGGGCGCTGGAAAAGCGCCCGGTGAGCGTCGAGCGCCTCGAAGCGGCGCTGGCCCACATCAAGCACAAGCTGCGCGCCACCGGCGAGCGCGAGGTCAAGTCGCTGGTCGTCGGCGAACTGGTGATGGCCGAGCTGCAAAAGCTCGACGAAGTGGCCTACATCCGCTTCGCCTCGGTGTACCGCCGCTTCCAGGACCTGGACGAATTTCGTGAAGAAATCGACCGCCTGGCGCGCGAGCCTTCCAAGCAATGAGCCTGCCCAGCGAACGCGACGTGCTCGACGCCCACTACATGGCCCGTGCGCTGGAACTGGCGCGCAAGGGTCTCTATTCCACCCATCCCAACCCGCGGGTCGGTTGCGTGATCGTGCGTGACGGGCAGGTGGTCGGCGAAGGCTGGCACGTACGCGCCGGCGAACCGCATGCCGAGGTGCACGCGCTGCGCCAGGCCGGCGAGCTGGCCCGTGGCGCCTGTGCCTATGTGACCCTGGAGCCGTGCAGCCACCACGGGCGCACGCCGCCGTGTGCCGAGGCGCTGGTCAAGGCCGGTGTGGCGCGGGTGGTGGCGGCCATGCAGGACCCCAACCCGCAAGTGGCGGGGCAGGGGCTCAAGCGCCTGGCCGACGTCGGTATCGAGGTTGCCAGCGGTGTGCTGGAGGCCGAGGCCCGCGCACTCAACCCGGGCTTTCTGAAACGCATGGAACACGGCCTGCCCTTTGTGCGGGTCAAACTGGCGATGAGCCTGGACGGGCGCACCGCCATGGCCAGTGGCGAGAGCCAGTGGATCACCGGCCCGGCCGCACGCTCGGCGGTGCAGCGTCTGCGCGCGCGCTCCAGCGTGGTGCTGACCAGCGCCCAGAGCGCGCTGGCCGACAACGCGCGCATGACCGTGCGCGCCAGCGAGCTTGGGCTGGACGCCGACAGCACCGCCCTGGCGATGGCCCGCCCACCGTTGCGCGTGCTCATCGACGGGCGCCTGCGCCTGCCGCTGACGGCGCCGTTCTTCCAGGCCGGCCCGGTGCTGGTGGTGACGGCCGCCGCGCCAGTTGCGCAGTACGCCGAGGCCGGCCATGACCTGCTGAGCCTGCCCGGCCCCGACGGGCACGTCGATCTGCCCGCGCTGCTGCGCGAACTGGCCCGGCGTGGTGCCAGCGAGGTGCTGGTGGAGGCCGGCCCGGGCCTGGCCGGTGCCTTCGCGCAACAGGGCCTGGTGGACGAATACCAGCTCTTCATCGCTGCCAAGTTTCTCGGCTCCAGTGCCCGCCCATTGCTCGATTGGCCCCTGGCCAGAATGAGCGAAGCGCAGGCCCTCAAAATCACCGACATGCGCGCCGTAGGCGATGACTGGCGAGTCACTGCCATTCCTGTGCCTGCGCCCGGCGTATAATTCGCGGCCTGCGCCTTGCGCGACCCGTTCTGAAGGAGGACTCATGTTCACCGGCATCATCGAATCCATCGGCAGCATCCGTTCACTCACCCCCAAAGGCGGCGACGTGCGCGTGTATGTCGAAACCGGCAAGCTCGACCTGGGCGACGTGAAACTGGGCGACAGTATCGCCGTCAACGGCGTGTGCCTGACCGCCGTCGAACTGCCTGGCGACGGTTTCTGGGCTGACGTCAGCCGCGAAACCCTCGACTGCACCGCCTTTGCCGACTTCAAGGTAGGCAGCCGGGTCAACCTGGAAAAGGCCCTGACCCCCAGCAGCCGTCTGGGCGGCCACCTGGTCAGCGGCCACGTCGACGGTGTCGGCGAGGTCATCTCGCGCAGCGATAACGCCCGCGCCATCCAGTTCCGCCTGCGCGCGCCGGCCGAACTGGCCAAGTACATCGCCCACAAGGGCTCGATCACCGTCGATGGCACCAGCCTCACGGTCAACCAGGTCGATGGCGCCGAGTTCGAGCTGACCATCGTGCCGCACACCCTCGCTGAAACCATCATGGCCGACTATCGCACTGGGCGTCGGGTTAACCTTGAGGTCGACCTGCTGGCCCGTTACCTGGAGCGTCTGCTGCTGGGCGACAAGGCCGCCGAGCCGGGCAAGGGTGGCATCACCGAAAGTTTCCTGGCCGCCAACGGCTATCTGAAATCCTGATTTAGAAGGGGGTGCCGCGTGGCGCTCAACAGCATCGAAGAACTGGTCGAAGACATTCGCCAGGGCAAAATGGTCATCCTGATGGATGACGAAGACCGCGAGAACGAAGGCGACCTGATCATGGCCGCCGAGTGCTGCAAGGCCGAACACATCAACTTCATGGCCAAGCACGCCCGTGGTCTGATCTGCATGCCGATGTCGCGCGAGCGCTGCGAGCTGCTCAAGCTGCCGCTGATGGCCCCGCGCAACGGCTCGGGCTTCGGCACCAAGTTCACCGTTTCGATCGAAGCTGCCGAAGGCGTCACCACCGGTATCTCCGCCGCCGACCGCGCGCGCACCGTGCAGGCCGCCGCCGCCCGGGACGCCAAGGCCGAAGACATCGTCAGCCCGGGCCACATCTTCCCGCTGATGGCCCAGCCCGGCGGTACCCTGGCCCGTGCCGGCCACACCGAGGCGGCCTGCGACCTGGCGCGCATGGCCGGTTTCGAGCCGAGCGGGGTGATCTGCGAGGTGATGAACGACGACGGCACCATGTCGCGTCGCGCCGAGCTGGAAGTGTTCGCCGCCGAGCACAACATCAAGATCGGCACCATCGCCGACCTGATCCACTACCGCATGATCCACGAACGTACCATTCAGCGGATTTCCGAGCAGCCGCTGGACAGCGAACTGGGTCAGTTCAACCTGGTGACCTACCGCGATTCGGTCGAAGGCGACGTGCACATGGCCCTGACCCTGGGCAAGATCTGCGCCGAGGAACCGACCCTGGTGCGGGTGCACAACATGGACCCGCTGCGCGACCTGCTGCTGGTCAAGCAGCCCGGTCGCTGGAGCCTGCGCGCCGCGATGAGCGCCGTGGCAGAGGCCGGCAGCGGCGTGGTGCTGCTGCTCGGCCACCCGCTGGACGGCGACGTGCTGCTGGCGCATATCCGCGAAAGCGCCGACAGCAGCCAGGTCAAGACACCCACCACCTACAGCACCGTGGGTGCCGGTTCGCAGATTCTGCGCGACCTGGGCGTACGCAAGATGCGCCTGATGAGTTCGCCAATGAAGTTCAATGCGATATCCGGATTCGATCTGGAAGTTGTAGAATACGTGCCCTCCGAATAAAGCAGGGGCTGGTTTCCCGCTGTTGATCCGGAACAAAACTCCCACAGGCCGCACCGTTGCGGCCTGGCTCTTTAAGATGAGAACCCCGCAATGTCCCTGAAGACCATCGAAGGTACCTTCATTGCCCCCAAAGGTCGCTATGCTTTGGTGGTTGGCCGCTTCAACAGCTTCGTCGTCGAAAGCCTGGTAAGCGGTGCCGTTGATGCCCTGGTTCGCCACGGCGTGAGCGAAAGCGACATCACCATCATCCGTGCACCGGGTGCGTTCGAGATTCCGCTGGTGGCACAGAAGGTCGCCCAGCAGAGCGAATACGCCGCGATCATCGCCCTGGGCGCCGTGATCCGTGGTGGCACCCCGCACTTCGAATACGTGGCGGGCGAATGCACCAAGGGCCTGGCCCAGGTGTCCATGGAGTTCGGCGTGCCGGTTGCCTTCGGTGTCCTGACCGTCGATTCGATCGAACAGGCCATCGAGCGTTCCGGCACCAAGGCCGGCAACAAGGGCGCCGAAGCGGCCCTGTCCGCCCTGGAAATGGTCAGCCTGCTGGCGCAGTTGGAGGCCAAGTGATTAGCGACGAAAGCGATCGTTTCAACCCGCGCGATCCAAAACCTGCGGATGCTGGCAAGCCCTCCAAGAGCGCCAAGCGTCGCGAAGCCCGCAAGCTCGCGACCCAGGCGCTGTACCAGTGGCACATGGCCAAGCACTCGCTGAACGAGATCGAAGCGCAGTTCCGGGTCGATAACGATTTCACCGATGTCGACGGTGCCTACTTCCGCGAGATCCTGCACGGCGTGCCGGCGATCAAGGAAGAAATCGACAAGGCCCTTGCGCCTTGCCTGGACACCGTGCTCGAAGAGCTCGATCCGGTCGAGCTGTCGGTGCTGCGCCTGTCCACCTGGGAGCTGATCAAGCGGGTCGACGTGCCTTACCGCGTGGTCATCAACGAAGGTATCGAGCTGGCCAAGGTGTACGGCGCCACTGACGGGCACAAGTTCGTCAACGGTGTGCTCGACAAGCTCGCACTGCGGCTGCGCGAAGCCGAAGTGAAGGCGTTCAAGCGCTGATTGCGGCGCTGCCTGCCCATGGGTGAATTCGAGCTGATCCGCCACTACTTCGCCGCCGCGCCCTGTGCGCAGGCCGGCGACGGGGTCGCCCTGGGGATCGGCGACGATTGCGCCCTGCTGGCGCTGCCGGCCGGCGAGCAACTGGCCGTGTCCACCGACACGCTGGTGGCCGGGGTGCATTTCCCGGCTGTGTGCGACCCGTTCCTGCTCGGCCAGCGCTCGCTGGCGGTGGCTGCCAGTGACCTGGCAGCCATGGGCGCCACCCCCGTGGCCTTTACCCTTGCCCTGACTCTGCCGACGGTTCACGCCGATTGGCTGAAGGCCTATGCCCAGGGTCTGAACCTGATGGCCCGACAATGCGGCCTGAGCCTGGTAGGCGGGGACACCACCCATGGGCCGCTGAGCCTGACCATGACCGTGTTCGGCCGCGTGCCTGCCGGCCAGGCCCTGACGCGCAGCGGTGCGCAGCCTGGTGACCTGGTGTGTGTCGGCGGTGAGCTGGGCAACGCTGCCGGGGCCTTGCCGCTGGTGCTTGGCGAACGCGAGGCGGCGGTGGCGCTGGCCGAGCCGCTGCTGGCGCACTACTGGTCGCCGCCACCGCAACTGGCGCTGGGTCAGGCGCTGCGAGGCAAGGCCAGCGCGGCGCTGGATATCTCCGATGGCCTGCTGGCCGATTGCGGACACATTGCCACGGCCTCGGGCGTGTCGATTGTGCTGTCGCTCGAACAGCTGCCGCTGGGTGCGGCGCTGCAGGGCCTGCTGGGCCTGGAAGGTGCGCGACAGGCCGCGCTCACCGGTGGCGACGACTACGTGATTGCCTTCACCTTGCCCCCCGCGCACCTGGCCGGCCTGCAGGCTGCCGGCTGGCCGGTGCACGTGGTCGGTCGGGTGGAGGCGGGCAGCGGCGTCAGCCTGCGTGACCACGCCGGGGCGGACATCACCCCGCGCACGCGGGGTTATCAACATTTTTAGGGAGACACCGTGACCGATCACCCCAATCAGGTGCCGGCAGAAAACGTGCCGCCTTCAGTCTGGCGCAACCCCTGGCATTTTCTGGCCTTCGGCTTCGGCTCCGGCACCCTGCCCAAGGCGCCGGGCACCTGGGGTTCGCTGGTGGCCGTGCCGTTCATCCCGCTGTGGCAGATGCTGCCCGACTGGGGCTACTGGCTGATGCTGGGGCTGACCATGCTGTTCGGCGTATGGTTGTGCGGCAAGGTCGCCGACGACCTGGGCGTGCATGACCACGAGGGCATCGTCTGGGACGAGATGGTCGGCATGTGGATAACCCTCTGGCTGGTACCGGAAGGTTGGCTATGGTTGTTGGCAGGCTTTCTGATGTTCCGCTTCTTCGACATACTCAAGCCGTGGCCGATCCGCTGGATCGACCGGCATGTGCATGGCGGTTTCGGCATCATGTTCGATGACGTGCTGGCCGGCGTGTTCGCCTGGTTGGGCATGCAGGCGCTGGTGTGGAGTTTCACCTGAAGGGAGTGGCCTGATGCGCGCATGGCGAGTGTTGCTGCTGGTGTTGGCGCTGGGTGGCGGCATCGCCTGGGCTGGCGAGCCGACCGCGTTGCCGCAGGAGGTGCGCCTGGCCAGCGAGATCTGGCCGGACTACACCGACGTCGAAGGGCGCGGCATGGCCTGGGACGTGCTGCGCAAGGTGTTCGAGCCGGCGGGGGTCAAGGTGCTCGCCATCAGCGTGCCCTACAGCCGCGCAGTGGGCCTGGTCAAACGCGCCGAGGCCGATGCCTGGGTCGGCTCCTACGAGCAGGAAAGCAACGACTACCTTTACCCGCGCAACGCCTTCGACCAGGACCATATCTACGCCCTGGGGCTGGCCAGCCTGCCGGTGCCGAGCGCCGCCACCATCGGCCGCTACAAGCTCTCCTGGGTGCGTGGCTACGAGTACCAGCGCTACCTGCCCGATGTGAAGGAGTTTCGCGAGGTGCAGCGGCGCGACGGCATCCTGCCGATGCTCGAACTCAAGCGCGTGGACTTCTACATCGATGCCCAGACCGAGGTGGACTACGTGTACAACCAGGCCCGTGACAAGGCCCGGTTCCGCCGTACCCACATCGCCGAGTTGCCGTTGTACCTGGCCTTTGCCAGGACCGAGCAGGCCTGTGCGCTCCGGGCGCTGTTCGATCGGCGCATGGACGAACTGATCGCCAGCGGTGAATTGCGCGAGATCTTCGAGCGCTGGCAGCAGCCGTATCCGTTCCCGATTCCGGGCAGGGCGAACGTGCCAGCATCTAACTTCTCGATCTGTTTGCCCAAGAATTCAGCCTAAGCACCTGCCTTACGCTGCTGTTACAATCGGCGCACATCAAATTTCACGTTATTGATCAGGAGCACAAGGTGCCCGTCGTCTTTGTTGCCGCTTCCAAGCTGCCCACCCCCTTTGCCACGTTCACCATGCATGGTTTTCTCGACGAAGCCACCGGCCGCGAGCACGTTGTGCTCAGCCTGGGTGATGTAGCCGATGGCGAGCCGGTACTGGGGCGCCTGCATTCCGAATGCCTGACCGGCGATGCGCTGTTCAGCCAGCGCTGCGACTGTGGTTCGCAGCTGGAGGCCGCTCTGCAGGCCATTGCCCGCGAAGGCCGTGGCGTGCTGCTGTATCTGCGTCAGGAGGGCCGTGGCATCGGCCTGCTGAACAAGATTCGCGCCTACGAACTGCAGGACGGCGGCGCCGACACCGTCGAGGCCAACGAGCGCCTGGGCTTTGCCGCCGACCAGCGTGACTACGCCATGTGCCAGCCGATGCTCGAGCACCTGGGCGTCACGTCATTGCGCCTGATGACCAACAACCCGCGCAAGGTAAAAGCCCTCACCGCCATGGGCATTGCGGTAGCCGAGCGCGTGCCGCTGCACACCGGGCACAATCCGCACAACAAGCACTACCTGGCCACCAAGGCCGGCAAGCTCGGCCACATGATGGGCAACGAGCACCAGGGCGAGGCCGGTCGGGCGTGACCCGCGGCCAGGTCAAGCGGCGGCTGGCGTTCGCCTGGTGGCAGTTCTTCGCGATTGCCCTGGCGCCGCTGCTGGTGTTCGGCTGGGCATTCGGGGGCAGCGTGGCGCGTGTCCCGCTGCTGGTGATGCCGGTGTTTCTGGCCGGGCTGGCCTCGATGTTCTTCAGCCTGCCGCGTTTCAGCGCCTACAAGCGTGCATTGATTGCCACTGAAAAGGCGCTGAACAGCGCTGAGGAGCCGGCGGCCTGGATAGAGCTGGCGCGGGTTCGCCGTGTGTCGATGCTGTTTGCCTGCCTGCCGGCGTGGGTGGCCGCACTGTCGGTGTTCGTGGGCCTGGAGGGAGTGCCGCAGATTCTGCTGGCCATCGCCAGCGTGGTGATCCTTTACCTGTACCGGGTACCGCGTCAGCTGGGCTGATGCGCCCTTCGCCAGCCAGGCTGGCTCCTGCAGGCAGGAGCAAGCCTGGCTGGCGAAGGGGTCTAAAGGCCCAGCAGTTGCATCCGCTGACGCACCGAAGCCTCGATCCCGGCAGCATCCAGCCCGCATTCGGCCAGCATCTGCGCCGGCTTGGCATGCTCGACGTACACATCCGGCAAGCCCAGGTGCAGCATCGGCTTGAGCACGCCTTCAGCGCTCAGGAACTCGCTGACCGCAGAGCCGGCGCCGCCCATGATGGCGTTCTCTTCGATGGTCACCAGCAGGTCGTGGCTGCCGGCCAGCTCGCGCACCAGCGCTTCATCCAGCGGCTTGACGAAACGCATGTCGACCACGGTGGCATCCAGGTTTTCGGCCACCTTCAGTGCTTCTGCCAGTTGCACACCGAACACCAGCAGGGCGACCTTGCTGCCCTGGCGGCGAATCACGCCCTTGCCGATCTCCAGCGGCTCAAGGTCGCCGTCGATCGTCGCGTTCGGCCCGCTGCCACGCGGGTAGCGCACGGCGGCAGGGCCGTTGTACAGGTGCCCGGTGCTGAGCATCTTGCGCAGTTCGTTCTCGTCGCTGGGGGTCATCACCAGCATGCCGGGGATGCAGCGCAGAAACGACAGGTCGAAGCTGCCGGCGTGGGTCGGGCCGTCTTCGCCCACCAGGCCGGCGCGGTCGATGGCGAACAGCACGTCGAGGTTCTGCACCGCTACGTCATGGATCAGCTGGTCGTAGGCGCGCTGCAGGAAGGTCGAATAGATCGCCACCACCGGCTTGGCGCCCTCGCAGGCCATGCCCGCCGCCAGCGTCACCGCGTGCTGCTCGGCAATCGCCACGTCGAAGTAGCGCTCGGGGTAGCGTTCGCTGAACGCCACCAGGTCCGAGCCTTCCTTCATGGCAGGGGTGATGCCCACCAGGCGCTGGTCGGCGGCGGCCATGTCGCACAGCCACTGGCCGAACACCGCCGAGTACTTCGGCCCGGCGGCCTTTTTCGGCGCGGTGGCCGGGGCGTCCAGCGGTTCGAGCTTGGTGATCGCGTGGTAGCCGATCGGGTCGACCTCGGCCGGGGCGAAACCCTTGCCCTTCTTGGTCACCACGTGCAGGAACTGCGGCCCCTTGAGGTCGCGCATGTTGCGCAGGGTGGCGATCAGGGTAGGCAGGTCGTGGCCGTCGATGGGGCCGATGTAGTTCCAGCCCAGCTCTTCGAACAGGGTGCCGGGCACCAGCATGCCCTTGGCATACTCTTCGGTGCGGCGGGCGATCTCCCAGGCGCCGGGCAGGCGCGACAGCACCTTCTTGCTGCCCTCGCGCATGCTTGCATAGGTGCGGCTGGAGAGGATCTTGGCCAGGTAGTTGGACAGGCCGCCGACATTGCGCGAAATCGACATGTCGTTGTCGTTGAGGATCACCAGCATGTCGGCGTTGACTTCCTGGGCGTGGTTCAACGCCTCGAAGGCCATGCCGGCGGTGAGCGCGCCGTCACCGATCACTGCAATCGACTTGCGTGCCTGGTTCTGCAGGCGGGCGGCGATGGCCATGCCCAGCGCGGCGCTGATCGAGGTGCTGGAGTGCCCGACGCCAAAGGTGTCGTACTCGCTCTCGACGCGGCGCGGGAAGGCGGCCAGGCCGTCCTTCTGACGCAGGCTGTGCATGCGTTCGCGCCGACCCGTGAGGATCTTGTGCGGATACGCCTGGTGGCCCACATCCCACACCAGCCGGTCGTCCGGGGTGTCGAAGACGTAGTGCAGGGCGATCGTCAGTTCGATGACGCCCAGGCCGGCACCGAAGTGCCCGCCGGTCTGGCCGACGCTATAGAGCAGCTCCTGGCGCAGTTCGTCGGCCAGTTTCTCCAGGTCGGCTTCGGCCAGACGACGCAGGCCGGCTGGCGTATCGGCACGGTCAAGCAGCGGCGTGACCGGGCGTTCGCGGGGGATCTCTTGAAACGTCGTGGGCATCAGGCGAATCGTTATAGGTGTGATGAGGCGGCAGTTTACCTTATTGCGGTGAAGGCTGCCCATTGAGGTATGTGGTGTGCGTTTCGCCGGCAATGCCGGCTCCTACAGGGTTCGATGCAGGAGCCGGCATTGCCGGCGAAGGGCCGCTGCGGTCAGCTGCGGCGTTCGACGATGTACCGCGC
This sequence comes from Pseudomonas sp. S12(2018), assembly GCF_024355235.1. Classification (NCBI taxonomy): domain Bacteria; kingdom Pseudomonadati; phylum Pseudomonadota; class Gammaproteobacteria; order Pseudomonadales; family Pseudomonadaceae; genus Pseudomonas; species Pseudomonas sp. S12(2018). Next base: position 223,434 of record NZ_QLAD01000008.1, on the reverse strand, counting down.
CAGCGCCCGCAGCGGCTCGGCCTTGTCATCGAACCCAGCCAGCGCTGCCAGCGCCTGGTCGCGCAGTTCCAGCGCGTAGGCCTTGGCGGCTTCGAGCCCCAGCAATGCCGGGTAGGTCGGCTTGTCGCGGGCGATATCTGCGCCCTGGCGCTTGCCCAGGGTCGCGGTATCGCTCTCGACATCCAGGATGTCGTCCTGCACCTGGAACGCCAGGCCGATGGCCTGGGCATACTGCTGCAAGGCCGCAAGCGTCTGGGCATCGGCCCGCGCGCTGGCCAGGGCGCCGACCTTGACGCTGGTTTCGATCAGCGCGCCGGTCTTGTGCCGGTGCATATATTCCAGCGCGGTCTGATCGAGCTTGAGCCCCACCGAGCCCAGGTCGATGGCCTGGCCACCGACCATGCCGGCGGGGCCGGCGCCCTGGGCCACGGCCTGCACCATGGCCAGGCGAATGGCATCGCCCTGCGGGCTCAGGCGCGGGTCGAGCAGGGCGCTGAAGGCCAGGCTCTGCAAGCCGTCGCCGGCCAGGATCGCGCAGGCCTCGTCGAATTTCTTGTGGGTGGTGGGCTGGCCGCGACGCAGGTCGTCGTCGTCCATTGCCGGCAGGTCGTCATGCACCAGCGAATAGGCGTGGATCAGCTCGACTGCGCAGGCGGCGCCGTCGGCATCGCTGCTGGCGCCACCCAGCGCCTCGCAGGCGGCATAGGCCAGCAGCGGGCGTACCCGCTTGCCGCCGTTCATCACGCTGTAGCGCATGGCGGCATACAGGCGCTCGAGTTCGCTCGAGGGGGCGTGGAACAGGGTTTCCAGCGCGGCATCCACCTGGGCCTGGCAACGGGCCTGGTAGGCGGCAATCATTCCGGCTGTTCCGCGTCGAACGGCTCGGCGCGCAACTCGCCGTCGCGCTCCAGCAGCACCTGGACCTTCTGCTCGGCCTGGGTCAGGGCGCTCTGGCAATCGCGGGTCAGGCCGATGCCTTGCTCGAAGGCGGTCAGCGAATCTTCCAGCGACAGTTCGCCGTTCTCCAGGCGTTCGACCAGCGCTTGCAGGTCGGCAAGGGATTGCTCGAAGTCAATGGCAGCTTTTTTTCGGGCCATGGCGGCTGTCTCTGGTGGCGGTTTGAACGGCGCGACACTAGCAGAGCAGGGCAGGGGGAGCAAATCAGCGCCTGTGATCTTTCGTCGCATTCTGTTGCATAAATGCCGTGGGAACAGGCTTGATTTTCCTGCACTGCTTGCATTGTGGGGGCTCACTGCTGTCTGCCATAATCGCGCCCGCTCTGCGCCGCGGGTTGTATCCGGGTCAGGGTCCCCCCTTCCATGTCGCGTAATGGACTACGTTGTGAGCTTTCTTTCGATCGAGTTCGGCCTCTGCTTCACTCTGTTTTTCGCGGTCTACTGGAGCCTTTGCTGGAGCGTTCGCCTGCAGAACGTCCTGCTGCTGGCGGGCAGCTATGCGCTGGTCGCAAGCTTCAGCCTCGATTCGCTGTACATCCTGCTCGGCTACACCCTGCTGGTCTACCTGCTGGGGCTGTTCAGCGCGCGACATCCCGGACGGCGCTTCACCTACCTGATGGTGTTGCTGCTGGTGCTGGGCTGCTTCTATGTCTTCAAGTACCAGGAATTCTTCGTGGGGGGCGTGCAGGCCGCGCTGGCCGACCTGGGCCTGGACGTCTCGCTGCCGGTGCTGGAGGTGCTGCTGCCGATCGGGCTGTCGTTCTACACCTTCCATTCGGTCAGCTACCTGGTGTCGATCAACCGCGGTGAAATGGCCCCGGCCGCGCCGCTGGACCTGGCCCTGTACCTGGCCTTCTTCCCCAGCCTGGTGGCCGGCCCGGTCAACCGCGCCGCGCACATGCTGCCGCAGATTCGCCCGGCGCAGATCCGCCAGGTGCTGGAGCCGCAGCGGGCGCTGGGGCTGATTGCGCTGGCGGTGGTCAAGCTGTTCTTCTTCAGTGCCTGGCTGGGCAGCGAGTGGGTCGACCCGGTGTTCGAGACCCCAAGCGGCTTCAGCGCCGAGCAACTGCTGCTGAGCGTGTACGGCTACAGCCTGCTGATCTACCTGAACTTCAGCGGCTACACCAACCTGGTGACCGGCGTGGCGCTGCTGCTGGGCTTTCGCCTGCCGGCCAACTTCAATGCGCCCTACGCGGCCCGCAACCTCAAGGAGTTCTGGGGGCGCTGGCACATCAGCCTGTCGACCTTCATTCGCGACTACGTGTACATCCCGCTGGGCGGCAACCGCCAGGGCGTATGGCGCGGCAACCTGAACATGCTGCTGGCGATGCTGGTTTCCGGCCTGTGGCACGGCGCGAGCCTCAACTTCATCATCTGGGGTGCGCTGCACGGCGTGGGGCTGGCGCTGTACAAGGCCTCAACCTACGTGCTGCCACAACCGATGCGCTGGCCGGGCGCGGATGTGCTGGCGCGCCTGCTGACCTTCCACTACGTCGCCTTCGCCTGGATCTTCTTTCGCTGCGCGAGCCTGGATGATGCGCTGGACATGCTCGGCGGCATCGCCGGCCTGAGCCTGGGCGGGCTGTTGAGCCCCACCGGCCTGCTGTTGCTGGGCTGCGTGCTGTACATCGCGGTGTACCCGCAGGTGCTGGCGCTGCTGCGCCAGGGTTTTGCCGCCAGCAGCCGGCTGCCCTGGCAGCTCTACCCGATCCCGCTGGGGCTGTTCGTGTCGTTGGTCATCTTCGCTTCGCAATCGGGCGTGCCGGGGTTCATCTATGCAAGCTTCTAGTACCGGTCAGCTGTTCAAGACGCAAATGGGCGCGGCCAAGGTGCTGTACGCGATCCTGGTCACCACCTTGCTGCTGTTCTGGCTGAACCAGAACTCCATCAGCCTGTACTGCCAGCAGAAGTACCACCAGAGCTGCGAGCTGCCCTGGGTAGGGCAGAGCCAGGCGTGGCGCCTGGGCGGCAACCTGACCCAGGCCCTGGGGGATGCGCGCAGCAGCTTCATCGACAGCCTGGAGCGCCAGACCCTGCTGGCCCAGGCCGAGGGCGTGCCGACGGTCGAGCTGCCGCCCAGTATGCCGGTGGTGCTGGTCGACCTGGCGCAGCCCCATGCCAAGGCGCCGGCGCCTGCCAAGGTACCGGTGGTGGCGCCGACACCTGCGGCCAGGCCCCCTGCAGTGCAGCCAGCGACAGTGCCGCCGGTTGTGGCGCAGGCGCCCGCCGCGCAACCGGTCAAGGTGGCGGCGCAACCGCTGGTGCCGGGGCAGCCGCCCAAGGCCGTGAGCCTGGCGGCTGGCGACGAAGTGTTCCTGGTGGGCGACTCGCTGATGCAGGGCGTGGCGCCGCACCTGGCCAACACCTTGCTCAAGCGCTACCAGATCAAGAGCGTCAACCTCAGCCGCCAGAGCACGGGCCTGGCGTACCCCGGTTTTTTCAACTGGCCGCAGACGGTGTCCGACACGCTGCAGAATCACCCCAACATCCGCCTGATGGTGGTGTTCCTGGGCCCGAACGACCCGTGGGACATGCCCGAGTCCAAGGGCAAGCCGTTCCTGCGCTTCAAATCGCCTGAGTGGGAGGCGCTGTACCGCAAGCGCATCGACCGGATCCTGGACGAGGCCCGCGCGCACAAAGTGCAGGTGATCTGGGTCGGCCCGCCCAACATGCAAAAGCCCAGGTTGTCGACGGCCATGGCCTATCTCAGCGGGCTGTATGAAAGCCAGGCGCAGCTGTACCAGCAGCATTACGTGTCGGCCAACGGCGTGCTCGGTTACCAGGCCGACGAGTTCTCCTATACCCTGCAGAACAGCCAGGGCAAACGGGTCAAGACCCGTGTCGACGACGGCATCCACTTCACCACCACGGGCCAGAAGCTGATCGCCGAGCAGGTACTGTCGATGATCGCCTTCCCGGGCCTGACCGTAACGGGACACTGAGCATGCGCCGAGCGCACAACATCCTGGTGCTGGCGGCGCTTATCTGCGCGCTGCCGGGCTGCAGCCCGGTGGCGGCGGTCAACGCGCCGGCCGCGCGCCCCCTCGCCGTGCAGCAGAAGGCGACCGGCAGCCGTGACGGCAACCTTGCGGTGCTGGCCGGCAAGCTGCGCACCTCCAGTCGCACACCGGTCAATATCGTGCAATTCGGAGATTCGCACACTGCCGCCGACCTGTTCAGCGGCGAGATGCGTCGCCTGCTGCAGTCGCAGTACGGCGATGGCGGCATAGGCTTCGTGGCGGCGACACCGGTACCTGGTACGCGCTACGACAACCTGATCCTCAAGACGGCCAGGCGCCAGTGGGAGCTGGTGTCGGCGCGCAACCAGCAAAGCACCCAGTTCCCGCTGGGGGGCTACCTGTCGGTACCGCTGGCGGCGAACCCGAGCGTGCGCCTGGAGGCGCGCGAACCCAGTGCCCAGCGCTACCGTATCTCGGCCCTGTACCAGGCGCGGGAGAACAGCAGCCTTACCGCCCGTGGCGGGCAGAACGCGGCGCGCCGCGTGATGCTGGCCGCAAGCAACGGGCAGTGGCGCTTCAGCCCGCCGCTCAACAGCATCAGCCTGCCGGTGGACATGAGCCTGAATGCCCACCCGGGCACGGTGCTGGGTGGCTGGTACATCCAGGGCCAGAAGAACGCCGGGGTGACCTATTCGGCCCTGGGCATCAACGGTGCGCGGCTGGAGGTGCAGGACAAATGGCAGGCTGGCTGGCAGGAAAACCTCAAGGCCCTGCGCCCGGACCTGATCATTCTGGCCTATGGCACCAACGAGGCGTTCGACAACACCCTGGACATGGCCAAGTACCGTGACCAGTTGCGCCGTACCGTGGCCCAGCTCAAGCGGGTGCAGCCACGGGCGGTGATCCTGCTGGTGGGGCCTTCAGACTCGATCAAGCAGCGTGGCGCGCGCACCTGCGCGACGCGGCGCCCGCAGTCGTTGCCGCAGGTGGTGCAGATCCAGCGCCAGGTGGCACGCCAGGCCAACGTGCTGTTCTGGGACTGGCAGGCCTACATGGGCGGGGAGTGCTCGATTGCGCGCTGGCAGGCAGAGGGGCTGGCGCGAGGCGACCTGGTGCACCTGACGGCCGATGGCTATCGCAAGAGTGCGTCGGGGCTGTATGACTACCTGCGTGGGCAGTTGGGGCTGCGCTGAGGCAAAAAAAGAGGGGCTGTATCGGTGTCGGGATTGGCTTGCGGCGCCCCGGTGCATCGATGACAGCCCCCCAGCTTCGAGCCACAGGGGCGTCGAACTCAGGTGCAAGCATAGAATGGTTTTTTGGGGCCTGCTGTAGGACTTTTGGACAGATCTCGAAGGGTTCTTCGTCAGCAAGGCTGACTCCTGCCGTTTATCCCAACCCTGCAGGAGCCAGCCTTGCTGGCGAAAGCCGCGCTGTAGTCAGCCCGCCGGGGTCAGCCCCAGCGCGTAATCGAGGTACCCGCGATACGCCGTTTCCCAGTCATCCTGGAAGGTGTGCCCGGCCGGGTGTTCGTGGCTTTGCACCGGGTTGCTGCCTTCGAATGCCTTCTGCGTGGTTGCGGTCAGTTCCAGGTTGCTCGAATGCTCCTTGGCGCCGTGCACGATCACGATGCGCTTGTCCTTGGCCTTCTGCACGGCGAATGGAATGCGAAAGCCGCCCGGCGACAGCAGTACTGCGCCGCTGTAATGCTGCGGGTATTCGGCGATCAGGTGCGCCGCATGTTCGGCGCCCTGGGAAAAGCCGATCAGCGCCACGTTCGAGCGGTCGATGCGGGTCTGCTTTTCCAGGGCCTTGAGCGCGGCCGCCACGGCTTTCTCGGTCGGCTCGACCGAGTGTTGCTGCCACATGAACTGGCCCTCGTCGCGCTTGAGCGTGCCGTTCACACCCACCAGTACGGCGCGTTCGCCCACCAGCTCTTCACGCATGCGAATGCCCTTGCTGCCTTCGGTGCCGTAGCCGGACAACCACACCACTACCGGCCAGCCGCCGGCCGGGGCCTTGCCTTCGGGGATGCTGAACGCCGCCGCACCGGCATCCTTGGCCTGTTTGGCGTAGTTGGTCTCGGCGCTCTGCAGCAGTTTCTTGTAGGCCGGTGCGTCCTTCATGCCCTCCAGCTCGTCGTCGTCACGCAGGATCACGGCCTGCCAGAAGCCTCGCTCGCGGGCCTGGTCGAGCAGGTCGCCAGCCAGATCGAACTTCTCCATCGAGGCCAGGGCGGCGCCGGCCTGGTAGGACGCATAGGCGTTCTTCGGGTCCAGGCGTGCGGCCGTCAGGTAATAGGCCAGGGCGCCAGCCATGTTGTCGTGCTCGCTTTTCTCCTTGTCGCCGGCATCGATGAATTCCTGTGCGTCGGCATCGTTCAGGTAGAGGTTGGCCATGCCGGCCAGGCCCTGCCAGCGGCCCTTGGCAACGGCCTCGTCTTCGTCGGCGAAGCTGGCGGTGGCGGTAAGGCTCAGGGCGGTGAACAGGCTGAGGGTGGCAAAGTGCAGACGAGGAGATGTCATGAACGACAAGACCGAGAGTCCTTTTTCGGTGGAAGGGAAAGTGTGCCGGCCAATACGGCCGGGGCGCGGATTCTAGCATGGCAGCTCAGCTGCGCAGCTGGTTCCAGTCCAGTTCGAAGCGCGCCAGGTATTTGCGCAGGCGGTCGGCATCGTTGGGTTTTTCCTTGTCCTGGCGCGACACCGCAAACAGCTGGCGCCCTGCGTCGGACAGCGAGCGGGCATCGCGACACACCCGCAGCACGGCCTCCAGTTGCAGGCGGTCGAACAGGTCCAGCTCACGCCCTTCAAGCAACGGCTCGGTGGGCGCCGCAACCCCCCAGGCCCGTTGCAGCCGGGTGATCTCTTCGCTGACCAGGGGCTCGTCGATGCGTCCGCTGTCGGCCAGGGTCGCCATGCGCGTGATCGAGGCCGACAGTTCGCGAAAGTTGCCGGCCCAGCGTGCTTGCGGTGAATGGGCGAACGCCAGGTACTGGCGCTTGGCTTCAAGGTTGAAGCGCACGTTGCGGCCCTGTTCGCGGGCGTGGCGCTGCAGTTCGAAATCGATGTTCGGCTCGATGTCTTCGCGCCGCCCGGCCAGCCCCGGCAGTTCGAAGGTCCACAGGTTGATGCGCGCATACAGGTCTTCGCGAAACAGCCCTTCGGCCACCTGCTTGCGCAGGTCACGGTGGGTGCCGGCGATCAGCTGGAAGTCGCTTTGCACCTCGTTGTCTGCGCCCATCGGGAAGAAGCGCTTCTCTTCGATGGCCTTGAGCAGCATGGCCTGTTCGTCGGCGCCCAGTTCGCCGATTTCGTCGAGAAACAGCATGCCGCCGTCGGCGGCGCGCAGCAGGCCGTCGCGGGCGTTCTGTGCACCCGTGAAGGCGCCCTTGATATGCCCGAACAGGCTCGACATGGCGCCGTCGCCGCGCAGCGTGGCGCAGTTCACTTCGACGAAGCGGCCCTCCAGCTGGTGGCGCGTGCGCTTGAGTTCATGGATGCGCCGAGCCAGGAACGACTTGCCGGCACCGGTCGGCCCCACCAGCAGCATCGGGGCGGTGGAGCGCAGGGCGACGCGCTCGATCTGCTCGATGGAGTGGTTGAACGCCACGTTGCGCGTGGCGATGCCGGCCTTGAGAAACGCCAGGCTGTGCGCCTGCTCGCGCTGAAAGCGCGAAGCGATGTGGTCATAGCGCGACAGGTCGAGGTCGATCAGCGTGCTGGTGCCGGCCGGGTCACGCTCTTCTTCCTTGCCGCGCGCCGGCGAGGTCTGCACCAGCCGCGCCGGCAGGTAGCGCGCCTCGGTCAGCAGAAACCAGCAGATCTGCGCAACGTGGGTGCCGGTGGTGATGTGCACCAGGTAGTCCTCGTGCTCGGTGTCGAAGTGGTAGCTGCTGGCGAAGTCATGCAGCGCGCCGTACATCTCTTCGAAATCCCACGGGTTGTGCAGTGCCAGGCGGTGCAGGCGCACCTCGGTGTGGGGCGACACGCTGAGTACATCCTCGCGCAGGCGCTCGGCCAGGCCCAGATCACGTTCGCTCTTGCCGTGAATCAGCTCCAGGCGGTCGATCGAAAGATCAGGCTGCTGGCACAGCGCGACGGTGGGCCGCCACTTGTTCCAGCGCGCGGCACCCTTTCCGTTGCGGTCGAGGGTGGTACCGATGAAGCCGATGGCAACGCTGCGCTTGTGCATGCTGTTTATCTTTTTGGATAAATGAAGAGATAAAAGTATACATAAAAGCCCTCAAGCATTTGCCCTGTGCGCAGGTTGATTTAACGAAGATGAAAATAAAACACTTATAAATCAAATAGTTGAAAATAAAATCTAGCACTTTGACGAAACCTGGCACGCCCCTCGCAATAACGCTTTCGACCGCATCGCCAAGCAGGCCAACGGGTCGGGGTTCACAACCCCACCGGTGCACGAGCCCACCCCTGGTGTTGGTGTCGTGCATGCCGCCGCCGCAACGACCGGTCGCTGGCGCAACCCCGGATGGGGCCGCCAACGAGCCTAGAACTCGTTACATACCCTCCACGGTAGCTGTACCCGTAACACCCGCCGGTGAGGCGAGGGCAACGCACTTGCAGCCAGGATGGCTGACTGTCGCGAAGGACGCCCCCGCCACCGCTGGTACGCCCGGCCTGCTGGCCGGGCCCGGGGCAAGGCGCAACGTCGGACCGAAGGACTCGGTCGGCAAAGGACTCTGATGTCCCGACGCGTGCACCTCCCCCCGGGCCCCACCTGCAGCGCTCGGCGTACCGGCAGCACCGGCACCACGGAATTCATTGAAAGGGAAATACAGAATGAAACTGCTCAAGCGCTTCATCGTGAAAAAGAACGAACGCGGCCTGCTGTTCTGCGAGGGCGACTTCGTGTCGATCCTGGAACCGGGCGTGCATCAGCGCTTTGACCTGCATAACCGGCTGACGGTGGAAACCTTCAGCCTCAACACCCCGCGCTTCGAGCACCGCCTGGCCGGCTACCTGCGCCAGAGCGAGCCGGCGGTGGTGGATCAGTACTTCGAGCGCATGGACCTGGCCGAACACGAAGTGGGCCTGCGTTTCGAGGATGGCGCACTGGCGGAACTGCTGCCACCGGGCAGCCGCCAGCTGTACTGGAAGGGCCAGAGCGCGCAGACCCTGCAGCGCATCGACCTGACCCACAGCTATCGCCTGGAGCCGACCCTGCTCGGCCAGCTCGGCCAGCCCAAGCTGCGCGGCCGCACCCTGGCCGGGCTGGATGCGGTGCTGCTGGCGCCGGTGCCGGCCTTCCATGTGGGCGTGCTCAAGGTCGATGGCGCAGTGGTCGAGCTGCTGCCGGCCGGTCAGTACGGCTTCTGGCGCTTCAACCGCCAGGTGAGCGTCGACATGGTCGACATGCGCATCCAGTCGCTGGAGGTCAGCGGCCAGGAGATCCTCACCCGCGACAAGGTCAGCCTGCGCCTGAACCTGGCGGCCAACTGGCGCTACAGCGACGTGCTGATGGCCTTCGCCAGCCTCAGCAAACCGCTGGAGCACCTGTACCGCGAGGTGCAGTTCGGCCTGCGTGCGGCCGTGGGCACGCGTACCCTCGACGAGCTGCTGGAGAACAAGCAACTGATCGACGACACCGTCAGCCAGTACCTGGCCGAGAAACTGGTGGGCAGCGGCATCGAGGTCAGCGGCCTGGGCGTGCGCGACATCATTCTGCCGGGTGAAATGAAGACCTTGCTGGCGCAAGTGGTGGAGGCGGAGAAGGCGGCCCAGGCCAACGTGATCCGGCGCCGCGAGGAAACTTCGGCGACCCGTTCGCTGCTCAACACCGCCAAGGTCATGGAAGACAACCCGACGGCCCTGCGCCTGAAGGAGCTGGAAACCCTGGAGCGGGTGGCCGAGCGCATCGACCGGATTTCGGTATTCGGCGGGCTGGATCAGGTGTTGAATGGGCTGGTCAGCCTGAAAACCGCATGACACCTGCCAGGCCTTCGGGCCTGGCGGGCTACAAGGACAATTGAGATGAAACACATGAACATCCTCGAAGTGGCCAACGGCAAACCGATCAAGCTCTGGACACAGGGCGTGCCGGTGGACGAGGACGCACGCCAGCAACTGATGAACACCGCGCGCCTGCCGTTCATCTTCAAGCACCTGGCCGTGATGCCCGATGTGCACGTGGGCAAGGGCTCGACCATTGGCAGCGTGATCCCTACCCTGGGCGCGATCATCCCGGCGGCGGTGGGCGTGGACATCGGCTGCGGCATGATCGCGGCGCGCACCTCGCTGGTGGCGGCCGACCTGCCCGACAACCTGCAAGGGCTGCGCAGCGCCATCGAGAAGGCAGTGCCCCACGGCAAGACCTTCGGCCGGCGCGATCAGGGCGCGTGGAACCACGTACCGACCGTCGCCGATCAGGCGTGGTCGGCCCTGGCCGGGCGTTTCAAGGCGATCACCGACAAGTACCCGCAACTGCAGAAGACCAACAATCGCCAGCACCTGGGCACCTTGGGCGGCGGCAACCACTTCATCGAGGTGTGCCTGGATGAGGCCGACCGCGTGTGGTTCATGCTGCACAGCGGCTCGCGGGGCGTGGGCAATGCCATCGGCAACCTGTTCATCGAGCTGGCCAAGGCCGACATGCGCCAGCACATCGCCAACCTGCCGGACAAGGAACTGGCGTACTTCGAGGAAGGCAGCCGGCATTTCGACGATTACGTCCAGGCGGTGGAGTGGGCCCAGGACTTTGCCCGGCAGAACCGTGCGCTGATGATGCACGCGGTGATCGAGGCCACGCGCCAGGTCATCCGCAAGCCCTTTGAGGCCAACCTGCAGGGGGTCAACTGCCACCACAACTACGTGCAGAAAGAGCAGCACTTCGGCCAGGAGATCCTGGTGACGCGCAAGGGCGCGGTGTCGGCGCAGAAGGGCCAGCTGGGGATCATTCCGGGCTCGATGGGCGCCAAGAGTTTCATCGTGCGCGGCCTGGGCAACGAGGAATCGTTCTGCTCCTGCAGCCATGGTGCCGGGCGGGTCATGAGCCGTACCCGGGCCAAACAGGCCTTCACCCTTGAGGACCAGGTGCGCGCCACCGCGCATGTGGAGTGCCGCAAGGACAAGGACGTGATCGACGAGATCCCGATGGCCTACAAGGACATCGATGCGGTGATGGCGGCGCAGCGCGAGCTGGTGGAAGTGGTGCACACGTTGCGTCAGGTGGTGTGTGTGAAAGGCTGACGGCCCCTTCGCCGGCCGTGCCGGCGAAGGGGCACAACGAGGATTCGAACATGAACATGGAAGACCGTCACCCCTTGCCCAGTGCGATGCGCAGCTGGGTACTCGAAGAACTGCAACGCATCGAGCGCGAGCATGACGTGCGCGTGCTCTACGCCTGCGAATCCGGCAGCCGCGCCTGGGGTTTTGCCTCCACCGACAGCGACTTCGACGTGCGCTTCATCTACGTGCACCGCCAGGATTGGTACCTGCGCATCGACGAGCCACGCGACGTGATCGAGCGCCCGCTCACCGACGAACTCGACATCAGTGGCTGGGAGCTGCGCAAGACCCTGCGCCTGCTGCGCAATGCCAACCCGACCCTGCTCGAATGGCTCGACTCGCCGCTGGTGTACCGCGCCGAGCCGGGGGCGCTGCAAGCCTTGCGCGGCCTGGCCAGGCAGTTCCATTCGCCGCAGGCGGCGTTTCACCACTACCTGTCGATGGCCACCAAGAACTTTCGCATCTACCTGCAGGGCGAAGAGGTGCGCCTGAAGAAGTACCTCTACGTATTGCGCCCGTTGCTGGCGGTGCGCTGGATCGAACAGGGCCTGGGCATGCCGCCCACCGCGTTCGCCCAACTGGTGGAGGCGACCCTGCACGACCCGCTGCTGCTGGCCGACCTGGACGAGCTGCTTCGCGTCAAGCGCATCGCCAGCGAAGCCGATTACGGGCCTCGCCGCGTACTGCTGCACCAGTTCATCGAGAGCGAGCTGGCACGAGGGGGAGCCGCCCCGGCACTGCCCAGGCCCCACGGCGATGTAAAACTGCTCGACGACTATTTGCGTGATACTGTGCGCCGTTTTTCATAGGAGCCTGTATGAACAAGGATGTCGACGCATGCTGAACCTGCGGCTGGCGCAACGCTGGGAGCGCCTGGGCAATCGCGATACCGAGGTGGGCCTGATGCTGCTGTTCGCCCTGCTGGCCGCGCTGTTTGCCTGGGGCGCCTATGTCATGGCCTATCCGGAGCATGGCTGTGTGCGCATGGGCAAGGGCAACAGCGGCCCCCTGGAGTGCAACCCGCGCCAGCTGCTCAACAATGCTGTCGGGCTGCTGTTGATCGGCGTCTGTTGCGCAAGCCCCATCTTCTACATCCTGTGGCACTGGATCAAAGACATGGCGCGGCCATTGACGCTGGAAGAGGAATAGCTCGATGACCGACAGCAAATACGAACGCCTGCCCCACGCCGGTGACTTCGAGCGGGTGGCCGGCACCGAGATCGTCTACCTCTCGCCCCTGCCGATCCCCACCGGCATGCCGGCCTACAGCAGCCGCAACCTGCACCGCGAATCCAACGAGGTGTACCTGGACTTTGCCATCGGCCAGGGCAACTTCGAGTTCATGGCGCGCTGCGGCATCGCCTCGGTGATGGGCGTGGTTACCTGCTTCATGCTCACTGCCTTGCTCGGCTCCTGGGCACGCCGCCATGTGGAGCCGTTCTGGAGCACCTTCTCCGACTTCATGGCCAACGGGTTCATCTGGGGCTTCATCGCCTGCCTGTCGTTGCTGTATGCGGGGATGTTCTGGCGGGTGATGCGCGAGGTGACGATTCACCCGCCGATACGCTTCAACCGCCAGCGCCGCGAGGTGGCGTTCGTGCCCACTCGGGGCGCGGCGCCGATCTTCGTGCCGTGGGAGTCGGTGATCGCCTGCGTCAGCGCGGGGCGCACCGTCACCGAGTACGCCGTGCTGCCCGCCTTCAACCTGATGTTCTGCCTGCGTCAGGCCGACACCGGCAATGTGCTGTGGATCAACGTGCCCAGCGGCCACCTGGGCGCGGCGATTGCCGAATGGGAAGCGATCCGGGTGTACATGGAAGAGGGCCCGGCGAGCCTGCCGCCAGCGCCCGATGAAGAGTTCGAGGAGGGCACCGTGGCGTTCTTCCACATGGCCCGCCAGGGCTATCGCGACAACTTCCCGTGGTGGCAGCACTGGTTTGGCTTTCTGTTTGTGCAGGCCTTCGGCGGCTGGACCTTGCCGTGCCACATCTCGCACTGGGTCAACAACCGGCCCAAGGCGGGCATACCTCCTGAGGTGAAGGCGTGGTCGACGCCGCTGCCGGCTGAACAGCATGCCAGGCCCAGCGCCGAACTGCTGGCGCAGAGCGAAGAGGTGCGCAGTACCTTGCGTCGTGGCCAGACCCTGCTCGACTACTTCAATGTGAAGTTTGGCGACCCGGCTGAACCGGCAGCCGAGGCGGCCTCAGGTTCAGCGCCAGCACGCTGATCAGCACCAACGGCCCGCCCAGCATCACCGAAGCCGAGGGCCGCTCGCCCAGCAGCGCTGCGGCGATCAGCATGGCGAAGGCGGGTATCAGGTACAGCGCCAGGGTCACCCGGGTGACTTCGCAGTGGCGCAGTACCCAGGCCCAGGCCAGGTAGGCCAGCGCGCTGGGGAATACCCCCAGCACCAGCACCGCAGTGTTGGCCTGGGACGGCGCGTGGCCCAGGTCGTCGAGCAGCCCCGGCAGGTACACCATCAGCAATGCAGTGCCCGACCATACGGTGTAGCAGGTGATGGTCAGCGCGTCGTAGCGGTGGCCGTGGTGTTTCTGCAGGGCGAAATAGATGCTCCACGACAATGCCGCCACCAGAATCAGCAACCCGTGCGGGTCGAACTGACCGAGCCCGCGATCGCCGGCCACCACGATCACCGCGCCGGCCATGCCCAGCAGCAGGCAGCCCCAATGCCAGGCCCCGGCCACCTGCTTGAACACCCAGTGCGCGATCAGCAGGCTGAACAGCGGCGTGGACTGCGCCAGCACACTGGCCGCCCCGGCGCTGACCCCACGCTGGCCGTAGTTGATGGCCACATGGTGCAGGCTGACCGCGAACAGGCCAAGCAACAGCAGGGTGGGCACGTCCCTGAGCCGGGGCAGGGTGATGCCGCGCAGCAGCGCGATGACCGCCATGAACAGCGACGCCACGATAAAGCGCGCCAGCGCCAGGTGCGTGGGCGCATAGCCCTGCAAGCCCAGGCGGATGCCGGTGGGCGAGTAGGCCCAGCACAGCAGCACGAAGAGTACGGCGCAGGCGATTTTCAGTGAGCTGGGGCGGGTCATGGGGTGGACTTCCGATGGGCGGGTGCGCTCAGTATCGGAACGCCTACTGCTCACTACAATCGACTTATACTGAGCCAATCGTTCACTTTGGGTGATGTATGGAGCTGATGCAGATCCGCATGTTCAAGACCGTCCACGACACCGGCAGCATTGCCCGTGCGGCCGAGGTGCTGCACTACGTACCGTCCAACATCACGGCGCGGATCAAGGCGCTGGAGGCCGAGCTGGGCGTGCCGTTGTTCCATCGCCGCGGGCGCGGGCTGGTGATCAGTCCGGCGGGGGAAACCTTCTTGCCCTATGCCACGCAGATGCTGGCCCTGGCCGAGGCCTCCAGGCAGGCGCTGGCGCCGTCCGCCAAACCATCCGGACGCTTGCGCATCGGCGCCATCGAGTCCTCGGCCAGCGGGCGCCTGCCGCGGTTTCTGGCGCAGTACCATGCGCGCTATCCCGAGGTGACGCTGGAGCTGAGCACCGGCACCTGGTCGCAGATGCTCGACGATGTGCTCAACCACCGTCTCGATGGTGCGATCGTGGCGGTGGATGTCGAGCGCCCGCACCTGCGCCGCACCCTGATGTACCAGGAAGACCTGCTGCTGATCGGCGCACCGTCACTGGGGCCGCTGCGCAGCGCCGCGGACCTGGTGGGCAAGGCCGTGTTCATGTGGCCTGAAGGCTGTCCGTATCGGGCGGCACTGGAGCACTGGCTGCAGGCCCAGGGGCACAAGCTGCCCATCGTGGGCATCGGCAGCTACGGTGCGATAGTCAGCTGCGTCAGCGCCGGCACCGGGGTGTCACTGGTGCCGCGCGGCATCTACGAGCAGTACCGCCAGGGCGCAGGGTGGATCGGGCACGAGTTCGCCGACCTGAAGGCGGTCGACAACCTGTTCTACTGGCACGAGGGGGCGGGGCGACATCCGGCGCGGGAGGCATTCGTGCAGATGCTGCGCGATGGCCTGGCAGGGAATGTGCAAGTGGATTCGCTCAGCACCGCTGACGCCGCGGGTACGTAGAACCTGGCGTCGGATCATGGCATGATGCCATTACTTTTTATATTGATATTCACTCGATGAGCGCCCCGTCTGTGTCAACGATGTCCTTGCTGGTGTGCGATGACTCCATGGTGGCCCGCAAGCAGGTGCTGCGCGCGCTGCCCGCCAACTGGCCGGTAACGGTTACCGAGGCCAGCGACGGGCGCCAGGCCATGGACGCCATACGCCGCGGCCTGGGCCAGGTGGTGCTGCTGGACCTGACCATGCCCACCATGGATGGCTACCAGGTGCTGGCTGCGCTGCGTGACGAAGGCCTGAGCCCCAAGGTCATCGTGATCTCGGGCGATGTGCAGGAAGAGGCCGTGCGCCGGGTGCTGGACCTGGGCGCGCTGGCGTTTCTGAAAAAACCCTTCGACCAGGACGAGCTGCGCCGCCTGCTGGCCCAGCTGGGGCTGCTGGGTGAGCGCTCGGCGACACCGCTGGCCGGTGCGGCGACTGCCGTCATCGGCTTTCGCGAGGTGTTCAGCGAAACGGTCAACGTCGCCATCGGCCGCGCCGCGGCCCTGATCGCCAAGGTGCTGGGCGTGTTCGTGCAGTTGCCGGTGCCCAGCGTCAACCTCTTCGAGGTGGGCGAGTTGCACATGGCGCTGGCCGACGCGGGCAGCAGCCAGCGGCTCACGGCAATCTGCCAGGGCTTCATCGGCAGCGGCATCGCCGGCGAGGCCCTGCTGATGTTCCACGATTCGGAAATCGCCGACATGGCCAAGCTGATGCGCCACCAGAGCATCGAGTATTCCGACATGGAGCTGTTGCTGGACTTCTCCA
Source organism: Pseudomonas sp. S12(2018) (assembly GCF_024355235.1). Classification (NCBI taxonomy): domain Bacteria; kingdom Pseudomonadati; phylum Pseudomonadota; class Gammaproteobacteria; order Pseudomonadales; family Pseudomonadaceae; genus Pseudomonas; species Pseudomonas sp. S12(2018). Next base: position 207,395 of record NZ_QLAD01000008.1, on the reverse strand, counting down.
GCGTATTGATCGGTGCGTGCCTGAGCAGCATTGCCGAGCAGATCGACGTGGTGTTCTCCCAGGGCCACCCGCAGATCCTCGGGCAGCACGGCACCATCGACGAGCTTATCCAGGTCAACGGCCAACGCTGGCAGAAAACCCTGGCGGTCGAGATCAGCTACAGCCTGGAAGGGCACGATATCCGTTTCGACCTGCTGTTGCTGTTCACCGAAGACTCCATCGAGCGCTTGACCCATAAACTTGCCTACCTGATGAACTGAGCCCATGCGCGATCCTATCGACCTGAAGGAATTTCACTGGCTGCTGAGCATCGTGCAGAGCATCGATGTGGGCGTGGTGGTGCTCGACCGCGAACATCGGGTGCAGGTGTGGAACACCTTCATGGAAAACCGCTCGGGGGTGCAGCCCAGGGATGCCTACAACCAGTGCTTCTTCAGCCTGTTCCCCGAGGTCGACCGGCAATGGTTCAGCCACAAGGTGGACAGCGTCGCGACCCTGGGCACCCCGGCTTTCACCATCTGGGAGCAGCGCCCGTATCTGGTGCGGTTCAAGAACTACCAGCCGATCACCGGCCAGGTGGATTTCATGTACCAGAACACCACGCTGCTGCCGTTGCGCTCCACCGACAGCGAGATCCGCCAGATCTGCCTGGTGATCTACGACGTGACCGATGTGGCCACCAACCGCCACCAGTTGCAGGCCGCCAACGCGCAGTTGCAGAAGCTGTCCAGCACCGATTGCCTGACCGGGCTGTACAACCGCGGGCATTGGGAGGAGTGCCTGCAACTGGCGCATGCGCGCAATCAGCGCTATGGCAATGCCACCAGCCTGGTGATGTTCGACATCGACCATTTCAAGCGAGTCAACGACACCTATGGTCACCCGGCGGGCGATGCCGTCATTCGCCAGGTGGCCAGGGTGGTTCGCGAGCAGATCCGTGACAGCGACGTGGCCGGCCGTTACGGTGGCGAAGAGTTCGGCGTGGTGCTGACGGACACCGACAAGGCCGGCGCGCTGATCTTTGCCGAGCGCCTGCGCAAGGCGGTCGAACGCCTGAGCGTCAGCCATGAGGGGCAGGACATCCGTTTCACCATCAGCCTGGGCGTAGCCGATCTGAGCCATCCCTCCAGCAGCCACGCCGAACTGATTGCCTGGGCCGACCATGCGCTGTACCTGTCCAAGCACGGCGGGCGCAACCGGGTGACGGTGCATGAACCCGCGGTGGTGGCGGGCTAGCTCACCTTAAGGCGCAGGAGCAGGCCTGATATTTCAGTTGATAATCATTCGCAATTGAATGCAGAATAGCGGCCCTCCCAACCCGCTCCTGCCTTCAATGGTCGTCGCCGTGTCCTGCCCCAGCGATAAACTCCAGTTGTACCTTTCCCACCGTGCTGCGCTGGTCGACTATTCGGCACCCATCGTCGGCTGCCGTGCGCAGGCCGAGGACGTGGTGCAGGAGGCCTGGCTGCGTTTCTGCGGGCAGGCCGACGCCGGTGCGCAGTTGGGCAACCCGGTGGGGTACCTGTACCGCATCGTGCGCAACCTGTCGTTCGACCTGCTGCGCCGCACGACCCTGGAAAACCGCCAGCCCGATGGCGGCGAACGGCTCGATGAGCTGCCGTCGAGCGCACCGTCGCCGGAGCATCAGGCCCTGCACCGCGATCAGTTGCGTGTGCTGCAGGACGCCCTGGCGCTGCTGCCGGAGCGGGCGCGGCAGGCCTTTCACATGCACCGCTTGCAGCACATGACTTTTCAGGAAATTGCCGCCCGCTTGAATATTTCGACTAGTCTGGCGCACCAACTGGTGCGTGACGCACTGACCCACTGTGCGGAGCATCTGGCCGATGACTGATACCACCCCGTCTTGCCGAACGCCCGGCTCGCTGAAGGACGACCCGGTGTGGCAGGCCGCCATGGACTGGCTGCTGCAATGCAATGCCGAACCGGACAACGTGCTGCTGCACCAGGCCCATGCGCGCTGGCTGGCCGCTGACGAACGCCATGCGGCGGCCTGGCGCAAGGTGCAAAAGGTCTGGATGCTGAGCGCCGGCATCGACCCGCTGGAGCCACCAACGGCGCATCAGGTGCCCGCCGCACCGCGCATGGCAGCCCGCCGGCGCAGTTGGCCACGCCGGGCGCTGGCGGCGAGCGCGCTGGCGGCCTGTGTGCTGTTGCTGGTGGGGCGTGCACCGCCGGCCGACTACAGCAGCACGGCGGGCGAGCACCGGCAGGTGCGCCTGAGCGACGGCAGCCACATCGAACTGGGCAGCGACAGCGCCATCCGCGTGGCGTTCGAGCCGGGTGCGCGTGCGGTCACGCTGCTCAAGGGCCAGGCATTCTTCGAGGTCAGCCATGACGCCGCGCGGCCCTTCACGGTGCAGGCCGAAGACGTGAAGGTGACCGTCACCGGCACGGCGTTCGATGTGGACCTGAGCCGCAGCGCGGTGTCGGTAGCAGTGCAGAGCGGCTCGGTGCAGGTGCGTGACAGGCGCGGCGAACTGGCAGTGCCGGCGCTGGGTGCGGGCGACAGCCTGCGCGTGGGGCTGAACCAGGGCCCGGCGCAGCGCAGCCGGGTGCAGCTGGAGCAGGTTGCGGCATGGCGCCAATGGCAGTTGCTGGTCAACGACCGTCCATTGGCCGAAGTCATCGAGCAACTGCGTGCCTATTACCCCGGCGTGTTGCTGCTGCAGGACCGTGCCCTGGGCCAGCGGCGCATCACCGCGTCGCTGAACCTGCGGTCGCCAGGTAGCGCGCTGCAACTGGCCATCGCCCCGCTGGGCGGGCAGCTGACGCAATGGGGGCCGTACATCACGGTCATCCGTGAGCGCGCTTCGCCGCCTGGGAAAAAATAAATTCACGAAGTTCTGGAAATTCCCCATCGCCGTTCGTTTATTGCCCCGCTGAGTTAATCGTACAGATTCTCATTTACAGGCGCGTATCGTTCGCGCCGCACGGGGAGTTCACCAGAGCATGTCCATTCGCACCCAAGAGTCGTTGCAGGGTCGTCGGCGCAGTGCGCGCCTGCTGTTGCTGTCAGTGGGGCTGGCAGTGTCGTTGCCGGTGCTGGCCGATGACGAGCCGGCGCGCCACAGCATCGATATCGCGCGCCAGCCGCTGGGCTCTGCGCTGATGGCGCTGGGGCAGCAGACCGGCCTGCAGATCAGTGTCGAAAGCCAGTTGCTGGGCAACCTCAGTGCCCCGCCGGTGCGTGGCGAGCTGAGCGCCGATCAGGCGCTGGCGATCCTGCTCAAGGGCAGCGACCTGGAATGGGTGCATATCGGCGACGACGCGCTGCTGCTGCAACGGGTGGTGCGTCCGCGTGCCGACCAGATCCAGCTGGAAAACACCAAGGTCCGCGAACGGGCGCTGCTGCCACAGGGTGAAACCCATATCGATCGCGAGCTTATCGAGGCAATGCCGGCCGGCAACGGCGACATCACCAGCCTGCTGCGCAGCCACCCCAACGTTCAGTTCGACGACAACCAGCTCAGCAGCAAGACACCCGGAGAAATCGCCCCGGCCAACATCAGCATCAACGGCGCGGCGTTCTACCAGAACGCCTTCCTGGTCGACGGCATCAACATGAACAACGACATCGACCCGGCCGAAGACCGCGTGCAGTTGCTGGACAGGGTGCCGGGGCGCAGCCAGGGCCTGGCGCTGGACACCGACCTGCTGGAGAACATCACGGTTCTGGACAGCAACGTGCCGGCCGCCTACGGCGGCTTCAACGGTGGGGTGATCGACGCCCAGACCCGCGCCCCGACCAAGGCCCTGCACGGCAAGTTCTCGGTACAGACCACGCGCTCGGCCTGGACCAAATACCACATCGACGAGACGGAAGAGCAGCGCATGGAGAACTCCGGCTCGCCCGACGAGCAGCCCGAGTTCGACAAGGTCATCGTGCGCGGTACCTTGCAAGGCCACCTGACCGACACCTTCGGCCTGATCGGCAACTTCAGCCAGAAGCGCTCGACCATTCCGCTGAGCCTCTACTCCTACAACAACGTCGAAGAGATGGGCTATCACAAGGAGAAGCAGGAGCGGCGCATCGACAACTACTTCCTCAAGTCGGTGTGGCAGGCCAGCGACCGGCTCACCGTCGAGACCAGCGTGACCCACGCGCCCGAGGAGAGCCATTACTTCCGGGCCAACGTCGCCAACTCCGGCTATGACAACAAGGTTGGCGGTACCCAGTTGAACCTGCGCACCGTGTGGGACGGCGACCTGGCCCGTGTCGAACAGACCCTGGCCTGGAGCCGCCAGGAACAGAGCCGCACCTCGGACTCGGCCGACTACTGGACCTGGCGCAAGTCGACCACCAAGGACTGGGGCATAGGCAGCAAGACCACCGCCAACACCCTGGAGGGGGGCTGGGGCGATATCGAACAGCAGCAGCGCACCTGGCAGTACAAGCTCAATGCCGACTGGCGCAGCTTCGACTGGCTGGGCGCCATTCACCGCCCGCAGACCGGCCTGGAGTTCTCCCGCCAGTACGTGCGCTACGAGCGCCTCACCGACAGCAGTACCTACGTGGCCCCGGCCGCCACCAACAGCTGTACCAACAGCGCGGGGGTGACCGATTCCGTTGCCTGCAACATGGGCGAGACCGTCAGTGGCTGGGCCGGCCAGTACATGAAGAGCCGCACCCGCTATGCCCCCGGCGAATTCGATTTCACCACCACCACCTGGGGCAGTTGGGTGCAGGACGAGATCACCCTGGGCAAGCTGACCCTGCGCCCCGGCGTGCGCGTGGACAGTGACGACTACATGGACAAGACCACCTGGGCACCGCGCTTCTCCCTGGAGTACGACGTGTTCGGTGACCGCACCACCTTGCTCAGTGCCGGTGCCAACCGCTACTACGGCCGCAGCGTCACCAGCTGGCAGTTGCAGGACGGGCGCAACCGCCTGCGCTTCAACGAAACCCGCGCGAGCCTCGACAAACCCTGGGTGACCAAGTCCAACGGCAGCAACCAGACGCTGTTCAATCAGCTCGACATCCCCTATGACGACGAGCTGATGCTGGGCGTGGTGCAGCAGTGGGCCGGCATCGAGTACGGCCTCAAGTACGTCAATCGCAAGGGCCGCGACCAGGTGGTACAGGTGTCCGGACGCACCCTGGGGCAGCCGTCCACCGACCCTGACCTGGCCAGCAACTACACCACCTACACCAACGACGGCAAGAGCGAGACCGACACCTACACCCTGACCGTGACGCCGATGCAGCGCTGGACGCTGCTGGGCACGCAGACCGGCGGCCAGCTGGCGCTGAACTGGACCGACAGCAAGGCTTCCTCGCCCAGCTACGTGCAGGCCGACGACACCTACTACCAGAATGACGTGATCCAGTACCAGGGCAGCTTCATCAACTACCAGGACCGCCCGGCGACCAACTACAACCGACCGTGGACGGCGCGCCTGACCACCATCACCGACATCCCCCAGGCCAACCTGCAGTGGAGCAACTTCTGGCGCTACCGGGCCGGCTACAAGCGCATCGGCGACACCGGGCGCAACGTCGATTACAGGGGCACCTCGGTGGATGTGTGGGAAGAGCAGAAATTCGACGCGGCGCTGACCTGGGACACGCGTCTGGGCTGGCGTATCCCCACCGCACGGGACCAGGCCATCTTCGTCAACGTCGACGTGTTCAACGTGCTCGACAAGAAGTCGGTCAATGCCAACGCCACGGTCAACAGCAATTCGGTGTCGACCTATGAAGTGGGTCGCCAGTACTGGCTGGAAGTGGGGTACACCTTCTGAGATGCGCCTGTTCCTGATTGGCATCGCACTCATGCTGGCCAGCCCGGCCCTGTGGGCGCAGCACCACGCACCCCTGTGTGCATCGGCTGATGCGGCCTGCCTGCGCGAGGCCTACAGCCGCCCGCCGGCACACTGGCCGGCGCCGCAGGTGGACGCCGGCGTGGCCTGGCAGGAGCTGGGGCCACTGCCCGAGCGTGCACCCTCGCCTGCGCACAACCCCTACACCGAACAGAAGGCAGCGCTGGGGCGCACGCTGTTCTTCGACCCGCGCCTGTCGCGGTCGGGGCAGATCGCCTGTGCCTCGTGCCACGAGCCGGACCTGGCGTTCGCCGATGGGCGCCGGGTGTCGTTCGGGCATGGGCGTGCGCCAGGCCGGCGCAATGCGCCGAGCGTGGTCACCAGTGGCCTGGCCCCACAGCTGTTCTGGGATGGCCGCGCCGACAGCCTGGAAACCCAGGCGCTGATGCCGGTCGTCGATCCGGCGGAAATGGCCTTCAGCGTCGACGAACTGGTGGCCCGGTTGCGTGCCAGCGCCGATTACCCGGCACTGTTTGCCGTGGCGTTTCCCGGGCAGGCGCTGGGTGCCGAGCAGATTGCCGCAGCCCTGGCGACCTATCAGCGCGATCTGTTGCGGGTCGCGCAGCGCACGCCGTTCGAGCGCTTCCTGCGCGGTCGCACTGCTGCGCTGAGTGACCAGCAGCTACACGGGCTGCACCTGTTTCGCACCAAGGCGCGCTGCATGAACTGCCACTTCGGGCCGGGAATGAGCGACCAGCGTTTTCACAATGCCGGCCTGACGTTCTACGGGCGCAGCCGCGAGGACCTTGGTCGCCATGAAGTCACCGGCCTGGCCGCGGACGTGGGGCGTTTTCGCACCCCTTCGCTGCGCCTGGTGAGCCGCACCGGCCCGTGGTTCCACAACGGTTTCGCCAGCAGCCTCGATCAGGTGCTGGCGTTCTACAACGTGGGCATGCCGCGGCCGGTGCCGAAGCCTGGGCAGCAGGGCGATCCGCTGTTTCCTGTCACCTCCGCACAGTTCGAGGCGCTGGGGCTGGACCGGGTGGAGTTGAAGGCGTTGAAGGCATTTCTGGAGGCGCTGTGAGCGGGTGCTGCATTACGCGGTAGTATCACCGTCCTGGCCGGCAGGCACCGTTCGGTGCTGCGGCCGGATGACCGTTGCAATGGTGTTATTGGAGAGGCAATCAGCGTGAACGATTCACAGATGCTCGAGGACCTGGTGTCCCGCTACCTGGCCGGCGAAAGGCCCGAGTTCGTATTCTTCTGGGGCCATCAGGTGAGCCGCAAGGGTGTCACCGCCTCGTGTTTCAGCCAGTGGTACGTGGCGCCGTTCGAGGTGGACGGGCAGTCGTACCAGTCGGCCGAGCACTACATGATGGCCGAGAAGGCGGCGCTGTTTGGTGATGAACAGACGCGGGCACGGATCATCGAGGCGACCGATCCCAATGCGGCCAAGGCACTCGGACGCCAGGTGCGCGGGTTCGACGAGGCGCGGTGGGCACAGGAGCGCTTCGCGATCGTGGTGCGGGCCAACCAGGCCAAGTTTTCCCAGAACGCGGAACTGGGGGCCTTCCTGCAGGGCACCGGCACGCGGGTGATCGTGGAGGCCAGCCCGGTGGACCGGGTGTGGGGGATCGGCCTGGCACAGGATGACCAGAACGCCCACCGGCCGGACCGCTGGCGCGGCCTGAACCTGCTGGGCTTCGCGCTGATGCAGGTGCGCGACGCGGCGCAGGCCTGAGGGCCCGCCGGCCCGCGCTCAGGGCTGGCTCGGCAAGCCGAGCCGCGCCTGGATGAACGCGACGAAGGCAGTGAGCTTGGGCAGTGACTTCTTCGAGCGTGGATACACCATCTGCACCGGTTTGTGGGCCGGTACATACGCCCCCAGAATGCTCACCAGCTCCTTGTTCGCCAGCGCGGCGGCCACCAGAAAGTCCGGCTGCATCAGGATCCCGCTGCCGGCAATGGCGGCCTGCAGCAGTACCTGGCCATCGTTGCTGCGAAGCACCGCCTGCTCGGGCCAGAACACCTCTTTGCCAGCCTGCTTGAGTGGCCAGGCAAAGCGGTTGTTCCAGGAGGTGTGGGTGAGAATTCGGTGGGCGTGGAGCGCCTCCGGTGTTGTCGGCTCGCCGGCCTTCTCGAGGTATTTCGGGGCGGCGCAGATCACCATCTGATAGGGCGGCAGGGGCTGCGAGACCAGGTTGGCGTCAACCAGCTCGGCGATCCTGAAGCCCAGGTCGAAGGCACTCTCGTAGAGGTCCACCACCTCGTTGCTCAGGATCAGCTCGACCTGAACCTGCGGGTAGCGCTGCATGAACTCGGTCACCAGCGGGCCGACCAGCGATACCCCCAGTGTCATCGGCGCGGTCACCCGCAGCAGGCCACTGGGTGCGTCGCTGGAGGCTTCTACCCGGTTGTAGGCGTAGGCGACCTGCTCCAGGGCGGTCCTGGCCTCGGCATAGAAGATACGGCCTTCGCCGGTTATGGTCTGCCGGCGTGTGGTGCGTTGAACCAGCCGGGTGTTCAGGGTTTTCTCAAGGCTCTGGACATGCCGCCCCACCATCACCGCCGACATCCCCAGCGCGGCAGCCGCCCCGGCAAAGCTGCCGGCTTCGACCACGGCAACAAATACTTCCATCTGCCTGAGCTTGCTCATCGAGTGATCCGAGAGGTGATGATTACTAACGTTGAGTGAGCCAATTGCTAACCTGGCGTGCGTTTATTGCGCTTTAGTTTATCCCTATAGTCCGTGGCATTGAACCAGAGCACGAGGTGTCATCCCATGCGACATGTACTGAGCCAGGCGCTGGGCGCATTCGCGCGCGCCGATCTGCTGCAGGGCGCCACCGGCATACAACGCGCCGAGCGTATCGAGCACCATCTGGGCCTGCCGGCCATGGGTGTCGGCCTGTACCTCAAGCGCGATGACCACATGCTTGTCGGCGGTGGCGGCAACAAGCTGCGCAAACTGGAGTTCCACCTGGGCGAGGCGCTGAAGAACGGCGTCGACACCCTGATCACCGTGGGCGGCATCCAGTCCAACCATGCGCGGTTGACGGCCGCCGTGTGCGCCCGGCTGGGGCTTGAATGCGAACTGATCCTCAGCCGTGCGGTGCCCAGGGCCGATCGCGATTACGAGCTCAATGGCAATGTGCTGCTCGACCAGCTGTTCGGGGCCAGGGTGCAGGTGCTGGACAGGGGCGCCGATGCACTGGCAGCGGCCGAGGCGCGCGCGCAGCAGTTGCGTGCGGCAGGTCGCAAGGTGCTGGTCATTCCCACCGGCGGTTCCACGCCGCTTGGCAGCCTGGGCTACGCCCGTTGCGCCGAAGAGATCGTGCAGCAGGAAACCGCGATGGGCGTGCAATTCGACGAGGTCGTGGTTCCCAATGGCAGCGCCGGCACCCATGCTGGGCTTGCGGCGGGGTTCGAGGTACTGGGGCGGGGTGCGGCGAGCGTCAGGTCCTGGTCGGTGCTGGCCGACCAGCAGGCCGCGGCGGCCACGACCCTGCAGTTGGCTCGCCAGGCGCTGGCCTTGCTGGGCCATGCTGCAAGCCTCGATGCGAGTGCGATCAACATCGATGGCAGCCAGTTGGGCGAAGGCTACGGGCTGCCGACCCAGGCCATGCTCGAAGCGGTGCGCCTGATCGCGCGCTGCGAAGGTGTGCTGGTGGACCCGGTGTACTCGGGCAAGGCCTTCGCCGGGCTGCTGGCCGACCTGCGACAGGGCCGCTATCGCCGCGGCGATAACGTGCTGTTCATCATGACCGGTGGCACCCCGGGGCTTTACGCCTACAGGGAAACCTTCGCCGAGCCGGTGCAAGGCGCCAGTTGCGTGGCGTCGAGATAGCCCTTGACCGCCCTTGCCACGCCAGGCGCCTGCAGGCCGATTTCGCGCAGCTGCCCGCTCAGGGGGTTGCGGTAGCCGATGAAGAACAGGCCCCGCGCAACGCTCGACTGGCCGTCGTCATCCACGGTCGGCTTGCCGTCCGCCGTGAGCGCCTCGGGGTACTGGATCAGCGCCTCCAGGCCGGTGGTGTAGCCGGTGCCCGCAACGATCACGTCCATGCGCAGCGTGCAGCGCTCGGTGCGGTCGATGCCGGTGTGGGCCACGGCGCCTTGCTCGTTCAGTTCCAGCAGCGGGCCGACCACCTTGATGCGGCGCTGTTTCAGGTCGTCGATCACCGGCATGAACAGCGTCGGCGTGACACTGCCCAGCCCGGACACGCCCTGTGCCGGTGGTGGCAGGCCGTAGGCCGACAGGTCGCCGACCCAGCGCCGCGACAACCAGCTCAGCACCGCGTCGCTCGCGCGGGGCGGTAGCCGACGGATCAACGTACCCAGTGCCGCCAGCGGCACGCCGAACAGGCTCTTGGGCAGAAAGTGCGGCGCGCGCCGCACCGACAGCGTGACCGACGCGGCATGGGGTACCAGGCGGCTGGCTATCTCGCAGGACGAATTGCCGCTGCCGACCACCACCACGTGCTTGCCGGCGTAGGCACGTGCATTGCCGAAGTGCGCAGCATGCACGATCTGCCCGGCAAAGCGCTGTGCCCCCGGCCACTGCGGGATCGACGGTACGCACGAGGTACCGGTGGCGACCACCAGCGCCGGTGCGCGCCACTCGCGGCCATCACGGCAACGCACCTGCCACATCGATTGCGCCTGAAGGTAGCCGACCGATTCCACGTCGCACCCGGTCAGCACCTCGAAGCCGCCCCGGGCCGGCAGTGACGCCAGCACCCGGGCCAGGTCATCGCGGCTCGGCCAGCGGCCTGCCGCCCATGGAAAGCGCCCGCCCGGCAACCCGGAAAACCAGCGCCCGGTGTTCAGGCGCAGGCCGTCATAGTGGTTGCGCCACACGTCGCCCACGGCCTGCGTGCGCTCTAGCACCAGCGGGCGCAGGCCGGCGCGTACCAGCTCGTAGGCGCAGGACAGCCCCGCCGGCCCGCCCCCCACCACCAGCACCCTGTGCGCGTTGTCAGCCATGGGTGGCGCCGCCGGTGTGTTGCACCTCCACCGTCAGGGGCACGGGACGCATGATGGTGTCGGGGATCGGCGCGGTCGGCAGCAGCTTGGCCAGCAATGCGTCCACGCGCTCGGGTGATTCTTCGGTATCGATCGACACCTGCACCTGGATGCTTTCAAAGCCCGGGTTGCCGCTGGTCACGCCAAATGCGGCGCGAAAATCCACGCGGCCGCTCACGTCCAGCACCAGGCTGTTGACCTTGACTCCGGATGCCGACAGGCCGCCGATGTAGGTGGCCGCCAGGCAGTTGCCGATACCCGCCAGCAAAAGTTCCTGGGGCGTGGCGCCCAGGCCGGCACCGCCATAGGCGCAGGGCTCGTCGCCGTGCAGCACGGCACCGGACTTGACCTTGGTGAGGGTCTGGTAGCCCTCGGTCCACTGCACACTGGTGTGGTAGAGCGGGCGTGCGATGTCACCCTCGCCATCGGCCCGGATGCGTTCGCGAACTGCTCGGCCGGCGTTGGCCTGGAGGCCGTTGATGGTGACGCGGTGGGTGGTTTCACTCATGGTCTGTGCTCTTCAAGGGGCGGCATGGCGGTCGAATGACCGTGTGCCAATCAGTTAATCGGGAGGTCCCGTGTCGACTAGAAATGCTCGGCCAGCCGGGTTTCGTGGGTCAGAAACGCGTCCAGCCGTTCTTGCAGGTCAAGCAGTTGCGCCGAGCGCACCTGGCGCGGGCGCGGCAGGTCGATTTCCAGGATCTGGGCGATGCGGCCGTGGGGCGTGCTGGCCATCAGCACGATACGGTCGGCCAGCAGCAGCGCCTCCTGCAGGTCGTGGGTCACCATCAGCACCGTGGCGCCGCTGGTGTTCCAGGCGCGCAGCAACTGGTCCTGCATCAGGCGCCGGGTCTGTGCGTCCAGTGCCGAAAACGGCTCGTCGAGCAGCAGCAGGCGTGGCTCCAGGGCCAGTGCCCTGGCCAGGGCGATGCGCTGGCACATGCCGCCGGACAATGCCGCCGGCCGGTGCCGGGCGAATTCGGCCAGGCCCACGTCGGCAAGCAACTGCTCGGCGCGCCGGGTGGCCGCTTCACGGTCCAGCCCGCGGTTGAGCAGGGCGATGGCAATGTTTTCCACCGCACTCATCCAGGGGAACAGGTTGTTCTGCTGGAAGATCAGCGCACTGTCGGGCTGGTTGCCGCTCACTGCCTGGCCGTCGTACAGCAGGTGCCCGGTGCTGGGTTGCTGCAGGCCCGCGGCGATGTTGAGCAGGGTACTCTTGCCGCACCCGCTGCGCCCCAGCAGCACGGTGAAACTGGCGGCCTTGATATCCAGGTCACCCACCTCGACCCGTGTGCCGCCTTCGAACTGCTTGCTCAGGCCACGAAAACTCAGCGTGGCGCCCCGGCTCATGACGCCCACCCGGTGAGGCGGCGTCCGAGCAACAGCATCAGGCGATCCACCACGAAACCCACGACACCAATGGTCATCACACCCACCATCACCAACGGCATGTTGTACATCTGCTGGGCCATGATGATCATGTAGCCCAACCCGGAATTGATTCCCGCCATCTCCCCGGCCAGCACCGCCATCCATGCGCCGAAGAACGCCATGCGCAGGCTGGTCATCGCACTGGGGGCGATTGCCGGCAGTCGCACGCGCAGCCAGATCTGTTGGCGCGTGCACCTCAGGTTGCGGGCGATGTTCAGGTACTGCGGGTCGATGGCATCCAGCGCGGCGACCAGCGACAGCGTCATGGTGCCCAGCACGGCCAGGAACACCACGAACACCGCGGCCTGTCCGCCGATGCCGATCACCGCGATGGTGAAGGGGACCCAGGCCACCGGTGAGATCGGCGCCAGGGTCTGCACCAGCGGCAGGATCAGGCGGCGCAGCAGCTTCACCTCGGTGGTGATCACCGCCAGCAGCAGCGCCACCAGGCTGCCAGCCAGCAACCCGCCGCTGACCCGCAGCAGGGTCACCAGCAAGGCCTCCAGCAAGCCGCTGCGCTGCTGCCCGAAACCCACCACCGCTTCGCCGGAAAACGCATACGGCAGGGTCACGCTAGGCGGCGGGAGCACGCGGCCATCCAGCCAGCCAGACTGCACCGCCAGCTCCCATGCGCCGATCAGCAATGCCCACGCCAGCAGGAACCACAGCGTGTCGCGCAGCGCGTCCAGATAACGCGGGGCACGGCGTGCGTCGGGCTGCCGGCTCAGGGTCAGAACGGCCTGGTTCATCCCGTCACCTGGGCAGCAGGTTGATGACGCAGGTCCAGAACCGCATCGATCGGGTTGTCGGTGAAGTAGCCCAGTTCGACCAGGTAGCCGGCGCCGCGCTTGAGGCCGGCCACGCCTACCGGGCTGATGACCGGGTTGGGCGCCTGGCGTGCCAGGGCCACCTTGAGCACCTCGTTGGATACCCCGTAGATCGGCTGCAATTGCTGGATGGCGTTGTCGAAGTCGGCTTTCATCGCAGTGGCCGATGCCTGCAGCAGTTCCAGGTAGCGTTTGAGCAGCGGCCCCTGTTCCTGGCTGGTGCGCACCTGCGTGGTGATCACGCAGTCGGCGGCCTCCGGGCCCCACACCGCGTTGGAGTCGCTCAGGTAGCGTGCGCCGGTGGTGCTGACCACGTTCTGGGCATAGGGCTGTGCCAGGGTGCACACGTCGAGGCGGCCGTTGGCGATGGCTTCGCCCATCCCGGCCATGCTCGGGAAGAAGGTCATCTGATAGTCGTTGTAGGATTTGCCGTGGCGCGCCATCGAGCCGTAGCCCACCAGTTCCAGGGTATCCAGGCGCAGGGTGCCGACGCGCAGGCCGCTGCCTGCGGCGGCGATGAATTCATCCAGGCTGGCCACCGAGCCGTTGCGCGCCACCAGTTCGATGCCGCCTTGCCCCGAGCCACCGATGATGCGCAGCTCCTGGGTGCCCTTGGCGTAGGCGGCTGCGGTCATGGTCCAGGGCCCGTGCATCAGTTCCAGCCGACCTGCCAACAAGGCCTGCAGGGCATCGCTTGGGCTGTTGAATTGCGTCAGCTCCACCTGCAGGCCCGCCGCCGCAAAATCACCGCGCAGCTTTGCCAGCAGCAGGTGCGACACGCAGCCGGCGGGCATGTGCCCCACACGCAGCAGTGGCCCGCCGGTGGCAGCTTCGACCTTGCTGGCCGCTGCCAGCAGCGCGGTGCCGGCGGCGCTCAGCGCCAGCATGCCGCAGCCACAGGCGCACATGAACGAGCGGCGGCTCAGGTTGGACTGGAGTGCGGGCGTCGCTTGCGCGCCACTGGTGGAGAACAATCGCTGGAAAAAATCTCTCATCACACGCATCCCAAAACAGGTAGACCGATCGTTCTCGGCAGGCGCGTGAAGTATGTGAGATCTGCGATATAAGCAGAACTAATATTTTAAGCTTAGCTTATGCCTCGTTAGCATATAGGCGCCGAGGCCTGCACCGGCAGCGGTGCAGGGGGCGGGCTAGGCGGCTTTCGCTTCGCGCAGCAGGGTCAGCAGGATCGAGCGTGCAACCTGTGCGCTTCTGGCGTTGCGCGAGACCATCGCGGTGGCGATGGCACCGTCGATCAGCAGCGAGATCTGCTGCGCGACCCAGGCCGGTTCCGGCAGCCCGCAGGCCGCGGCCAGTTGCTCGATGCGGTCATGCACCCGATCGAAGTGCGCCTGGGCCAGGTCACGTACCCAGCTGGAAGACTTGTCGTGTTCGGCGACGGCGTTGGTGAACAGGCAGCCGAAGAAGCGCCCGCTGGCGAACCATTCCTCGAGCAGGTCGAACAGAAAGATCAGGCGTTGCTCCGGGTCGTCGGTACGCTGAGGCAGTGCCTGGTCAAACCAGCCAAACCACATCGCTGCCTCGCGATCGAACACGGCACGCAGCAGGTTCTCCTTGGAGCCATAGGTCTCGTACAGCGTGCGCCGCGCGACCTTGGCATCGCTGAGCAGGCGCGAAACGCCCGTTGCATGAATGCCTTCACGGCAGAACAGCCGTCGCGCGCTTTCCAGCAGGCGCTCGGCGGCAACGGTCGGGGGTGTGCTTTCCATCAAAATCGGTTCCGGCTGAATCAGTTTGGTGCAGAGTGCAACTTAATGGGTGGGGTGTCATCAGGGAAAGTGCTGGAGGTTGGGTTTTCGCGGGCAGGGAGAGGGGGCAGGTGCGTAGTTTGCCCTGGGCATCATCAGGCCAGATGCACACCTGGCGGGCGGATTGCCCCTTGCACGAACTGCGCTCGCCCTAAATAATGCGATCAATTACCATTTGCATATTTAATGGCCCCCTTATGTCCGCACTCGAGCCTTTGGCACTTCACCAGCTTTATTCCGAACACAACGGTTGGCTGAAAGGCTGGTTGCGCATGCGCCTGGGCAATTCGGCCGATGCTGCGGATCTGGCCCAGGACACCTTCGTGCGGGTCATGACGGCACGCAACGCCGCGCCGATCCGAGAGCCGCGGGGCTACCTGACTGCAATTGCGCGCTCGCTGTTGATCGACAAGTCGAGGCGACGGGCGATCGAGCAGGCGTATCTGGTGGCCCTGGCGCAGAAGCCTGAACCGGTCGAGGTATCACCTGAGGTGCGCTTGTCCATTCTCGAGATGCTGGTGGCGGTCGACAGCCTGCTGGACGGGCTGGGCAAGCGTACCCGGGAGATCTTTCTGTCGGTGCAGCTGGAAGGGCAGACCTATGTGGCGGTGGCCGAACGCCTCGGGGTCTCGGTCACCACGGTGAAGAACCATCTGGTGCGAGCCATGACCGAGTGCCTGTTGCTGGCGGACAACTGATGAGCGCGGCGCTCGATCGTCGGACCCTCGAGGCTGCTGCGACCTGGTACGTGCAGCTCAACGATGCAGGGGTGGACGAGGCTTGCACCCGGGCCTGGCAGCAATGGTTGGGGGCAGATCCTTTGCACGCCGAGGCATGGGCGCGGGTCGAGGCGTTCCAGCGGCAATGGGCAACGGTACCCGCACATGCCGCCCGGTCAGGGCTGGATGCGGCCCAGGCGCAACGCCGCGAGGTATTGAAGATCCTCGGCGTGTTGCTGGCGGTCGGGGGCAGCAGCTGGATGATCGGCAAACCGCTGGCGAACCATGGCCTGTTCGCTCAGCAGAGCACGGGCGCGCGCGAGCGTCGCTCGCTGCGGCTGGACGACGGATCGCAGCTGGAACTCAATGCCAACACCGCGCTGGATGCGAGCTTCGACGGGCAACTTCGGCTTATCCGTCTTTACCGCGGGGAGATCCTCGTGCAAACCGCCAAGGATCCTGGGCAGCGGCCGTTTATCGTCGAGACCCAGGACGGGCGCATCCACGCGCTCGGGACGCGCTTCAGCGTGCGCCAGATGACGGACCGGACCCGCGTGGGTGTGCTGCAGTCGGCGGTCGAGCTCCGTCCTCGCCGTCACCCGGAGCGGGCAGTGCGTCTGGAGGCCGGTCAGCAGGCGGCGTTCGATCCTGATCGCGCCGATCCTGCCGGTGTCTTGGCCCAGGGTTCGACCGCGTGGGTGCAGGGCATGCTGAGTGTCAACGAGTGGCGCCTCGGGGAGTTCATCGACGAGTTGGGGCGCTATCGCCCGGGCGTGCTGCGCTGCGCCGGGGCGGTTCGCGACCTGAGCATTTCCGGAGCGTTTCGTATCGACGATACAGATGCGGTCCTGGAAAACCTGACCCGGACCTTGCCGGTGAAGCTGCGTTACCTGACCCGCTACTGGGTCAGTGTCGAAGCCGTCTGAACCGTCACTGACAGAAAATACGCGGAGCACCTTGCTGATTATGATTCTCATCCGTCAATGACAGGAGCCGCGATGACAGCGGATTTCTGCCAAGACAACAGAAGGATCATTTCATGCCCCAGCTTTGCTTCTCCCCCTCGATCTCATTGCCCCGCGCAGTGCGCCTGGCGATGTTCGGCCTGACGATGGCGAGTGTGCCGGGGGTGGTGCTGATGCCTGCTGCGGCTCACGCCCAGAGCCGTATCGCCTACCACATCGGCGCAGGCCCGCTGGGTAGCGCGCTGACCCAGTTCGGCGTACAGGCGGGTGTGACGATTTCCTTCGATCCGCGGCAGATCCATGCGCTGACCACCCCGGGCCTTGATGGTGCCTATGGGGTCGATGAGGGGCTGGCGCTGCTGCTGTCCAACAGCGGCTTGCGCGCTCAGCGCCAGGCCAATGGTGGGTATCTGCTGGTCCAGGACGGTTCCTCGGACGCGGTCGTGCTCGGCGCCACCACCGTCAACGGGCAGGGCCTGGGCGCCACGACCGAGGGCACCGGTTCGTACACCACGGGTTCGACCAACACGGCAACCAAGCTCGCCCTGAGCCTGCGGGAAACACCGCAGTCGGTGACGGTGATCACCCGCAAGAGGATGGACGACCAGAACATCCAGAGCCTGGACGACATCGCGCGCACGGCGACCGGTATCACCCTCACCAAGATCGGCACTGATCGCTCCACCTATTACTCGCGCGGCTTCGAGATCAGCGACCTGCAATATGACGGCATTCCGACCAACATCTCGGAAAACTACTCCATGGACGTCATGTCCACCTCGAACATGGCCATCTATGACCGCGTCGAGGTCGTACGCGGCGCCAACGGCCTGATGCAGGGCACGGGCAACCCGTCGGCGGCGATCAACCTGGTACGCAAACGGCCGACCCAGGACTTTCGTCTGGGCGCGGAGCTGGGGGCAGGCTCCTGGGACAACTACCGTGGCCAGGTGGATGTTTCCGGGCCACTGACCCCTACGGGCAATGTTCGCGGCCGTGCAGTGGCCTACTACAACAACGCCAACAGCTACCGCGACGGCTCCGAGCGTGACAACCAGTTGCTGTACCTGGTGGGGGAGGCGGATCTGAAGGATTCCACCGTACTGACGGTGGGCGCCACTCTCCAGAAAGACAACCAGAACGGCTATGACTGGGGCGGCTTGAACACTCGTCGTGACGGCTCCTTCTATCCGCTTTCGCGTTCCACCAACCTCAACGGCAAGTGGGCCCATCTGGATCGCAACAACTACACGCTGTTCAGCGACCTCACGCACACCTTCGACAACGAGTGGAAGTTGACCCTGGCCATGAATGCGATCTGGTCGAACGCCGACTTTCTCTCCGCGTACCCGAACCGGGTAGCGGGCGACAACTATCGCATGACCGTCTCCCAGGCCGATTACGAAGACACCCAGTTCGCCCTGGACCTCTATGCTACCGGGCCCTTCGAGCTGTTCGGGCGCAAGCATCAGTTGATGCTCGGGGCCAACACGCGCAAGGACGAGTTCGACGCGGTGATCAAGAGCGCCACCAACAACCCGACGATCGACATCACCGACTTCGACTACAGTGCCCTGCCCAGCCCGATCCTCAATGCTATCGGCGCAGACTACAACTACACCCGCAAGGAGCGCGGCCTGTATGGTGCCTCGCGCTTCAGCCTGACCGATGACCTGAGCCTGATCGTCGGTACGCGGGTGAGCTGGTCGGACTACAAGGTGGCCAGCCCCTATACCAATGACCAGTATCGGGAGAATGGCCGGCTGGTGCCCTATGCCGGGCTGGTGCTGGACCTGGACAAGCACCACACCTGGTATGCCAGCTACACCGAGATCTACAAGACACAGAGTTACTACGGTGTCGGCAATACCTTGCTTGACCCGATCGAAGGCGAGAATTACGAAACCGGCATCAAGGGTGAGTACTTCGATGGTCGGCTGAACACCTCGCTGGCAATCTTCCAGACCAGCTTGGAGAACATGCCCGAGGCGTTGCCGGTGTCGCCCACCTGTGGTGTGACGGGGACGAGCAAGTGCTACGAAACAGGCGCAAAAGTGCGTAACCGTGGCTTCGAACTGGAAGTTTCCGGCGAGCCGTTGGAGAACTGGAATGTCAGCGCTGGCTATACCTATAGCGATCCCGAATATGTGGCGGGCGCCAGCAAGGGTTCGGACTACTACCGCAAGATCCCGCGCCGCCTGCTCAAGGTGGCGACCGACTACCGCTTGCCCGGTGTCCTCGACCACTGGCGTGTGGGCGGCGATGTCTATGCACAGAGCCGCACTGCCGCCGACGTGACCGGGTACGACATCAAGCAGGGCGGCTACACCTTGCTCAACCTGCATGCGCACTATCAGATCAACCAACAGTTCAGCGTGCAGTACAACCTCAACAACGTTCTGGACAAGGTCTACTACCAGTCCTTGCCCACTTCCAACAACTTCGGCGGCCTGTACTACGGTGATCCGCGCAATTTTGCGGTGACGCTGCGCTACCAATACTGATGCAAGGCCTGGGCGTGGCTTTTCGGAGAGTCCCGATGGCGTGGCCATGTCCAGGCGGCCTTTACCCGTCTCCCCATGCAAGGTTTGGGAATGGCTTCAGGGGTTGGGACGGGTTTTTCTGGGCATTAAAAAGCCGGCTTGTGGCCGGCTTCTCGGGGACAGTCTTGGCTGACTTTTGGTAAGCCGCAACCGCCTTCAAATCGTGATCCGGCGCTGGGGCCGGGGGTGGCGGGGGCAGTGTGTGCCGCGCCACGCCCTCAGGATGCAAGGCTGCAACCGGGGCTTGAGTGCGGCACAGCATACTGGGAATGGATCGCAATGCCCAGCAAAAAAACCGCTGCAACCGCTTTAGCGCGGGCGATCATCCCGCAGGTGAGCCCACCAGAACACCCACCCCAGTACCTCCAGACCCTGGTTGCGGATTTGCGACAGGCTGTAGGTTTCGCTCGGAAATTCGTCACCGTCATGGCTGTGCAGACGCAATGCGCCATTGGCCCGTTCGCTCAAGGTGTGCACCCGCAAGCGCCCGTTGTGCAGCAGCGCGTACATCTCGCCCTCGATCACGCGGGTCAGGCTGCGGTCTATCGCCAAGGTTGCGCCGTACTGCAGCAAGGGGTTCATGTTGTAGTCGGGCATGCTCACGCAAAGCGCCTGCGCAGCATCGACCCCGAGGTTGTCCAGCGCACAGCGCGGCAAACGCAGGTGGCGGCCAGGGATTTCGGCAAACTGCCGGGGCTGCGCATGGTAGAAGGGCAGCAGCACGTCCTGCTCGCCATGCGCGGCGAACAGGCTGTGGTCCGGGGCCTGCTGCTCCTGCTCGCCACGGTTGCGGCTGACCCGCGGCAGCGGGTTGTGGTGCTTGGGGCCCTCGCCAGTACGCAGCCAGCGAGGGCGTACGCACAGCAGCTCGGCAATCTCGTCCAGACGCGCCATAGGCACGCCGCGCTGGAACCAGTTGTTCACATGCTGCGGCGTCACCCCGCGCTGGGCGGCAAAGTCGGAAGCGGTCAGGTTGCACTCGCGCAGGAGCGCTTTCAAACGATCACCAGATGTATTCATGGTGATTGAGTTTAGTGAGGGAAAAGAAGGGTTTATATAAACATTGGGTTGAAGTGTTTCGCGGGCAAAAGCGGGGGTATTACAGGGGGTTCTGTTAGTGTTGTAGGAATAATCGGACGCTGTTGTTTCAAGCAGCGAGCCGCAGATGCAAAAAAGCCCCGCAATCGCGGGGCTTTTCCTCAAGCGCAGTGCTTAGCCCTTGTAGGCTGCCACCGACTTGGTGATCTCGGCACGGGCCGCTTCTGCGTCACCCCAGCCGTCGATCTTGACCCACTTGCCTTTCTCCAGATCCTTGTAGTTCTCGAAGAAGTGCTTGATCTGCTCCAGCAGCAGTGCCGGCAGGTCGGTGTACTCTTTGACGTCGACGTACAGCTGCGACAGCTTGTCGTGCGGTACTGCGATGACCTTGGCGTCGCCGCCGCCGTCGTCGGTCATGTGCAGGATACCGACCGGGCGAGCACGGATCACCGAACCTGGGGCTACCGGGTACGGGGTCACCACCAGCACGTCCAGCGGATCACCGTCGTCAGCCAGGGTGTTGGGGATGAAGCCGTAGTTGGCCGGGTAGAACATCGGGGTGGCCATGAAGCGGTCCACGAACAGGCAATCGCTGTCCTTGTCGATCTCGTACTTGATCGGTGCGTGGTTGGCTGGAATCTCGATGGCGACGTAGATGTCGTTCGGCAGGTCTTTGCCAGCCGGAATCTTGCTGTAGCTCATTGGGCATTGCCCCCATGTTTGGCCAAAAATTGGTCGCGATTATAGGCACATTCCGTAACGCTTGCCACGCCCGGCCAGATGCCCGGCCTGGTCAATTAGTCGTGTGCTGGTAGTGCGGATGGCTACGTTGCAGCTGTTGCAGGCGGGCCAGCGGATCCTGGCGGTAGAACGCGCTCAGTTGCGCGTAAACCGCGGGGTAGGCCTGCATCAGCAGGTCCGGGGCACTGAAGAAGTATTCGCTGGTCACGGCGAAGAATTCGGCCGGGTTTTCCGCTGCATAGGGGTCGATGGCCGTTTCGGCATCGGGGTTGCGGTCAAGCTGGCGGTTGAGATCGTCGTAGGCCTGCTGCATGGCCTGCGCCCAGTCCGCCACGCGCATGCTGTCATGCAGCGGCGGCAGGCCATTGGCATCGCCGTTGAGCATGTCGAGCTTGTGCGCCAGCTCGTGAATCACCAGGTTGTAGCCTTCCCAGCCACCGCTGGCCAGCACCCCGGGCCAGGCCAGGATCACCGGGCCCTGCTGCCAGGCCTCGCCACTGTGTTCGCCATCCCATTCATGCTCCACACCGCTGGCATCACGGTGGCGCTGGGGGCTGACGAAGTCATCGGGGTACAGCACGATTTCATGGAAGCCCTGGTACCAGTTCAGATCGCCCAGGTGCAGCAGCGGCAGTTGCGCCTGGGCCGCCAGGTGCAGGCGCTGCTCGGCATCGGCGTCGACGCCGGGCAGGGTGGTGAGGTGCTTTTGCTGCAGGAACAGGATGCAGGCTTCACGCAGCCAGTGATCTTCTTCGTCGCTGATGCCGTCGAGCATCGGCAGGCCCTCGCGTACCCGCTGCCACTGCTGCGGCTCGATCGGGTAGCGGGCCAGGGTACGACGGCGCCGCCAGGCGCTCAGGCTCCACATGTGCGCGGGTTACTGGGCCTTGGCCTGGCCACGGCCCATGCGGCTGCGCACCAGGCCGATGATCATCGGCACCAGCGACAGCAGGATGATCGCCACGATCATCAGCGACAGGTTGGACTTGATGAACGGCACGTTGCCGAAGAAGTAGCCCAGCGTCACCAGGCCACACACCCACAGGATGGTGCCGGCGACGCTGAACATCAGAAAACGCGGATAGACCATTTTTGCCAGGCCCGCGACGAAAGGCGCGAAGGTGCGCAGGATCGGCAGGAAGCGCGCCAGGGTGACGGTCTTGCCGCCATGGCGTTCGTAGAAGTCGTGGGTCTGCTGCAGGTAGTCGCGGCGGAAGATCTTCGAGTCGGGGTTGCGGAACAGGCGTTCCCCGGCCGTTCGCCCGATCACGTAGTTGGTGCTGTCGCCCAGGATGGCTGCCGCCATCAGCAGGCCGCACAGCAGTACCGGGTCCATGCCGCCGCCGGCGGCCACGGCACCGGCGATGAACAGCAGCGAATCGCCCGGCAGGAACGGCATGACGACCAGGCCGGTCTCGCAGAAGATCACCAGGAACAGGATGGCGTAGATCCACGGACCGTAATTGTTGACCAGCAAATCGAGGTAGGTATCGAGATGCAGAATGAGGTCCAGCGGGTTGAAATCCATGTACGGCACCTTGTTCAAGACCCGGCTCTACGGGCATGCGAGGACTGGCAGTGCGAAGTGTGTAGCCGTTACCCGGGGTAAGGGTAAAATTTCACACAAATTGAAAGGCCGCATTATACGGGCATGGCGTGATTATGGCGGAGCAGTTTGTAGCGGCGGATTTCTGGGCCCCAGCGCAGCGGGGCTGCTATGCAGCCCATCGCCAGCAAGGCTGGCGCCTACATGGCCAGTGCGCAGACCTGTGGAAGCCGGCTTTGCTGACGAAGGATGCCCGTCAGTCGGAATGGATCGGGAGGATATAGCTCTTGAACTCGGTATCTGCCTTGAACCCCATCGACTCGTAGGTCTTCATTGCCACCTCGTTGTCGCTGCTGGTCGAGGCACGCAGGCGCACGGCGTTGGTGTCCTTGGCCAGTTTCTTCGCCTCGCGCATCAGGTTGTCGGCCACCAGCATGCGCCGCGAGTCTTCGGCCACATAGATGTCGTTGAGTATCCATACGCGCTTGAGCGATAGCGACGAAAAGCTCGGGTACAGCTGGCAGAAACCCATCAGCTTGTTGTCATCGTCGTCCGGCAGCGCCAGGTAGATGATCGACTCGTCGCGCTCCAGGCGTTTTTCCAGAAACGAGCGCGAAGAGTCCGGATAGGGCAATTGCCCATAGAACTCGCGGTATTTGACGAACAGAGGGGCGAGCAGATCCAGATGCTCAAGAGTTGCTTTGATAATTCGCATAAGCAGGCCTCGGGTCCATGGGGAGTGGCGGCGAACCTCGGGCAGCCGTCACCCCAGATGCTGCCTAAAGCGCGAAAAAAGCGCAATCCGCTAAAAAGTGGTCAGTTCTCAATCATTGCCGAGTAAGAAGTTTCCATTTTTAGGGGTGTCGGCGTCTGATTCCAGGGTCTGGACCTGGGCTTCATCCTTCAGGTTGACCCCCGAGAGCTGCCGACGGCAGGCCTCGCGCATCAGGTACAGCAGGCGGTGGGCGGCCATGCCGTAGCTCAGCCCCTCCAGGCGTACGTTGGAAATGCAGTTGCGGTAGGCGTCGGTGAGGCCGACCCTGGGGCTGTAGGTGAAATACAGGCCCAGGCTGTCGGGGGAGCTCAGGCCCGGACGTTCGCCGATCAGGATCACAGTCATTTTCGCGCCCAGCAATTCGCCGACTTCATCGGCCACCGCCACCCGGCCCTGCTCCACCAGCACCACCGGGGCGGTGGACCATCCCTCGGCATCGATGTGCTCCTGCAGACGGTTGAGAAACGGCAGCGTGTGCCGGTGCACCGCCAGGGCCGAGAGGCCGTCGGCCACGATGATCGCCAGGTCGACCCCGCCCGGGTTGGCCTGGGCATGCTCGCGCAGTTGCCGGGCCGATTCCTCATGCAGGCGCCGCCCCAGGTCCGGGCGTTGCAGGTAGCTGTGGCGGTCGCTGGCGGCGCTGTGCAAGAGGATGCTGTCGCGCCCGCGTTGGCTAAGCTGTTCGCGCAGGCCCGCATGGTCGAATGCCAGGTGCACGGCATCGCGGGCCTGGGCGTGGGCGCACTGGAAGTCCAGCTGTGCGCGGGTCGGCAGGCTGGTACCGGTGCGCCCCAGGGCGATGCGCGCCGGGGTCAGGCGGCGCAGGTCGAGCCAGGGGTTGTCGCTGTTGTCGTGCTGCGTGGGTTGCTTGTCCATGGCTCGCTTATCCCAGTTGCGCCAGCGCCTGGCGGAAGGCCGGTGGCAGGTTGTCGCCAAACCGCACCCGGCCATCGGCCTGGGTGAAGATGCCCATGCGCGCCAGCCACGCCTCGAACTCCGGGGCCGGTTTCAGGCCCAGGGTCTGGCGTGCGTACAGCGCGTCGTGGAACGAGGTGGTCTGGTAGTTGAGCATGATGTCGTCGGAGCCGGGGATGCCCATGATGAAGTTGATCCCGGCCACCCCCAGCAGCGTCAGCAGCGTGTCCATGTCGTCCTGGTCGGCCTCGGCATGGTTGGTGTAGCAGATATCGCAGCCCATCGGCACGCCCAGCAGCTTGCCGCAGAAGTGGTCTTCCAGGCCGGCGCGGATGATCTGCTTGCCGTTGTACAGGTACTCCGGGCCGATGAAGCCGACCACGGTGTTGACCAGAAACGGCTTGAAATGCCGTGCCACGGCATAGGCCCGGGTTTCGCAGGTCTGCTGGTCGACGCCATGGTGCGCGTTGGCCGACAGCGCGCTGCCCTGGCCGGTCTCGAAGTACATCAGGTTCTGCCCGAGGGTACCGCGGTTCAGGCTCAGGCCGGCGTCGTAGCCTTCCTGCAACAGGTTGAGGTTGATGCCGAAACTGGCGTTGGCCGCCTCGGTGCCGGCAATGGACTGGAACACCAGGTCCAGCGGTACGCCGCGGTTGACGGCCTCGATCGAGGTGGTGACGTGGGTCAGCACACAGGCCTGGGTGGGGATGTCGTAGCGCTGGATGATCGCGTCGAGCATCTCCAGCAGGGCACAGATCGAGGCGATACTGTCGGTGGCCGGGTTGATGCCGATCATGGCGTCGCCGTTGCCGTACAGCAGGCCGTCGAGAATGCTCGCGGCGATGCCGGCCGGCTCATCCGTGGGGTGGTTGGGCTGCAGGCGGGTGGACAGGCGCCCGCGCAGGCCCAGGGTGCCGCGAAAGCGCGTGACCACGCGGATTTTCTGCGCCACCAGCACCAGGTCCTGCACGCGCATGATCTTCGAGACCGCAGCGGCCATTTCCGGGGTCAGCCCCGGGGCCAGGGCGCGCAGGCTGTCTTCGTCGGCCTGCTCGCTCAGCAGCCAGTCGCGCAGCCCGCCCACGGTCAGGTGGCTGACGGCGGCAAAGGCCTGTTTGTCGTGGGTGTCGATGATCAGGCGGGTGACTTCGTCGTCTTCGTAAGGGATCAGCGCCTCGCTGAGGAAGTGACTGAGCGGGATATCGGCCAGCGCCATCTGCGCGGCCACCCGTTCGGCGTCGTTGCCGGCCGCCACCCCGGCGAGAAAGTCGCCGGAGCGGGCCGGGCTGGCCTTGGCCATGACGTCCTTGAGGCTGTCGAAGCGGTAGGTCTGGGTGCCCACCGTGTGTACAAAACTGCTCATACGCAATCTCCATGGCGCCGCAGGCCAGGCCTGCGGCGCGGGGCGGTCAGTGCAAGGCCTCTTCGGCCTTCTGGATCGCGGCAAACTCTTCCTCCGGCGTGCCGGCCACCAGGTGGTGTCGGCTATAGAAGGCAAAGTACGCAATCAGCACGCCATAGATGATCGCAGCGCCAATCACCACCCGCGGGTCGACCAGGAAACCTGCGACCACCGCCAGGCAGGCCAGCACCAGCGCCACGCCCGAGGTGAAGATGCCGCCCGGGGTCCGGTACGGACGCTCCATTTTGGGGCGTTTTATGCGCAGGGTGATGTGCGCGGCCATCATCAGTACATAGGACAGCGTAGCGCCGAATACCGCCACCAGAATCAGCAGGTCGCCCTGGCCGGTCAGCGACAGCGCAAAGCCGATGATGCCGGGGATGATCAGCGCCAGTACCGGGGCCTTGCTACGGTTGGTCTGCGACAGCTTGCGCGGCAGGTAGCCGGCGCGCGACAGGGCGAAGATCTGCCGTGAATAGGCGTAGATGATCGAGAAGAAGCTGGCGATCAGGCCAGCCAGGCCCACCAGGTTGACGAAGCCGCCCATCCAGGTCGAGCCGCCGTAGGCCTTGGCCAGCGCCTCCACCAGTGGGTTGCCCGAGCTTTTCAGCGCTTCGGCGCCGGCGCCGCCCGGGCCGATCACCAGGATCAGCAGCGCGAAGCTGAGCAGCACCAGCATCGCACCGATCAGGCCGCGGGGCAGGTCGCGCTTGGGGTTCTTGGTTTCTTCGGCGGCCAGCGGCACGCCTTCGACCGCCAGGAAGAACCAGATGGCGTAGGGGATTGCCGCCCACACGCCGACGTAGCCGAACGGCAGGAAGCTGCTGGCGCCGGCTGCGTCGGTCTTGGCGATGTCGAACAGGTTGTTCGAATCGAAGTGCGGCACCATCGCGATCAGGAACACCGCCAGGGCAATCGCGGCCACGGCGGTGATGATGAACATCAGCTTGAGCGCTTCGCCCACGCCGAAAATGTGGATGCCGATGAAGATGATGTAGAACGCCAGGTAGATCACCCAGCCGCCGATGCCGAACAGCGATTCGCAGTACGCGCCGATGAACACTGCGATGGCGGCGGGGGCGATGGCGTATTCGATGAGGATCGCGGTGCCGGTCAGAAACCCGCCCCAGGGCCCGAAGGCGCTGCGGGCGAAGCCGTAGCCACCGCCGGCGGTGGGGATCATCGAGGACAGTTCGGCCAGCGAAAAGCACATGCACAGGTACATCGTGGCCATCAGCAGCGTGGCCAGGAACATGCCGCCCCAGCCACCCTGGGCCAGGCCGAAGTTCCACCCGGCGTAGTCGCCGGAGATCACGTAGGCGACGCCCAGACCCACCAGCAGGACCCAGCCTGCGGCACCTTTTTTCAGTTCACGTTGCTGGAAATACTCGGAACCGACCTTTTCGAAATCGACGGAAGCCGGCGCGTTGCCGGAATGATCGCTTGGCATGGGAATTCACCTGTTCTTTTTTTAGTCACCGGCGGGTGCCGGCCTGTGGTGATGGTCTTGCACGAAAGGGGCCAGAACAGCTGCAAGCTTCAAGCTGCAAGCCGCAAGAGAAGGCAAATCGCATGGGGTCTGCTTTTTCTTGCTGCTTGAAGCTTGCCGCTTGCAACCGGGCTTCCT